>JAIQZQ010000013.1 GCA_021777105.1 Candidatus Anammoxibacter sp. | reverse complement strand
TAAATACCTTATGGCATGGATACTGGATGCTGGTTTCTAGATGCCGGATGTCGGTATGATTTTAAATTTGCTCATTTCTAAGAAATGAAACCAACAATCTAGTATCAAGCATCTAGCATCCAGTATCAAAAGGCATTACGCGCCTATTAGCGCCATAGCAACAAATTTTAGCCGGCACATTTTTCAAACAACTAAATTGTTACGTCCAATTTATTATTCCTTTTTAATTGCAGCGGGCAATCTCAAGACAAACAACTTATTGTTGTGACAAGTATAATTTTTATTTTATAATTTGACCATAGAAAAATCGTTTTAAAAGAGGAAAAAGCTTAACATTACTGATAAAACTATTGCAGAGGCAAGAACGGAGATATGGAACAACTTCCCAAGAGAGGATATTTAATGACTAATGTTGTGACGGATACGCACAGTTTGGTTTGGTATTTATTTGGAGGACAGCCCGCATTTACGCGGAGAGGTAAACACCTTTTTCTTCCGTAAATTCTATTTTGTTATTTTTTAGACTATAGTTTTATAATTTTTACCACCATCGGCGGTTGTTTCCAAAATGGAAAAAACTGAATTCACATCTAATTCACAACCTTCAAAGATATTTTTCAGATGTTTGCTAATAGCGGGCACATTTACACCAAAAAGCGCCGCCATTCGTTTTTGAGTAAGCCATATATTTTCATCATGAAAAAATATCTCTACTTTAACATTGCCGTTTGGGGTTGTGTATAGCAGGAATTCCGTTAATAGCTCCTTAGTTGTAAGCTGTCTAAATTCAGTTTTGTCTTTTTTCATGTTGCCTCTAATTTGATTTCATTTGGAACTTGCTATAAATTGACACAAATTGATCAACGTAGGTTTAAGCCTAAAGTATTAAACCCACAAATACCGAATTATTATGCTGCATTTAATAATATAAAAACAACAAGTTTTTATGAGTATACCCACTTTAGCTACAAAAAAATCTACCAATGTATAAAAAAACGCCACATTGCCAAAGAAGGACTTTTGCCCGCTTTTATCCGCGCTAATCTGTGTTATCCTCGTCATCTGCGTTCTATTCTTCTGCTTTTTTTGTTTCTTTGCGCGTTTGTGGCTAAATTGCTTTTGCTTTTTGATTTAAATTACCGCTTTTTACTCTTTTGCCTTTATCCCTTATCATGCCGGCCCCAGTTGGCCCTTATTCAACAATCGCCATATATTGTACTTCGCCTGTAAAAACTTCTTTCATGAGAATGGGAAAATCATTATAATACCTCCCTGTTTTGAATATTGTGTATAATTTAAGAGCTTAACAATACAGAGAAAGATATTGCAGGGACAAGCTCCAGTATGTGTGGGTACTTACCTAGAGTGTATATTTAATGAAGTCTTTACACATTCGTATAAATATGTCATCGTTAATCTGTTATGCTTAAAAATATCAAGGCTCTTGTAAATTCAGGTAAATACAGAATAAGGATTCATGCTGTTCGTCATATGATAGAGGAAGGTTTTTGCGAATCGGATATTATTGAAGCCGTTACAGGCAATAGCAAAATTTTGGAAAACTACATAAATGATTGCCGGTGTTTAATTGTTGGCTATTTTTATTTTTCGGGGACAAAAAGAATGCATTTGCATGTTGTTTGTGAATATTCGAGGAATGATTTAATTGATATAGTCACTGCTTATATGCCTAAAAAACCATGGTGGGCAAGCCCAACAAAAAGAGGAAATCTATAATGAAAAAAATGGATGATTTGATGGATAAGCCTTGCTCGGATTGCGGCAAGAGTTTAGAAAAAAAGATGATAACGCAGGAATTTGAGCGCGAAGGTGTTAAAATACAACTTTCCGGACTGAAAGCATGGGTCTGCAAAGGGTGCGGAGAAACATATTTTAAGCCGGGAGGCGCGGACAAGGTGGCAAATGCCGCGAACAGTCTGTTTGAACTGGCTCGTATAGAAGAACAACATAAAGGAGCCATTGTCGCCAAATTAAACTAAAGCCTTTGATTTTTGTATAAATTTTTTTGTTTTTGTTCCCGCTTTTATCCGCGTCATACGCATTACCTAGCTTCTGCTTCAATGAAATTGAACATATCAATAATTTCAAATTTCAACATAAACTTTAGCTCACTTTAGCCACTAGATTTTTGCTTTTACCTTTTTAACTTATCATGCCGGCCCCGGTTGGTTCTCATTCAACAATCGCCATATATTGTACTTCGCCTGTAAAAACTTCTTTCATGAGAATGGGAAAATCATTATAATACCTCCCTGTTTTGAATATTGTGTTAGATAAACAATTGATAATTTATTAAGTAAGTGGGATCGCAATGCTAACTGACTATATAAAGACCGCTATGAGTAAAGCGCATTATGAAATATTGCCCGATGGAGAGGGATATTTCGGCAAAATAGAGGGATTTCAAGGTGTTTGGGCAAATGCGGACACGCTGGAAGCGTGTAGAGACGAGTTGGTAGAAGTTCTGGAAGAGTGGATAATGTTAGGGGAAAAAATGGGGAGTTTAAAAATTGATTAAAGTCGGCATTCTTGGGGCTACTGCGTATACAAGCCTTGAGTTGATAAAGATATTGTTGAGGCACACTGGGGTTGAGATCGCTTATTTAGGGATACGCAGGGATGAAAAACCGGCTATTTCAGAGATATTTCCCGCGCTGGAAGGCAGGATTGATCTTAAATGCAAAGGCATTGAGCCGGAAGATGTGCCCGGCGATGTGAAGCTGATATTTGCGACTTTGCCGCCAACAATCGCTATGCGCTACATTCCGGGTATTGTAAAACTGGGCGTTAGGGTTGTGGATTTAAGCGCCGACTATCGTTTTAAGGAAAAGGATGTTTATGAGAAATGGTATAAGGCCGAGCATGTTGACCCGGACGGAATTAAAACGGCTGTTTACGGCTTGCCGGAGCTATTTAATAATGAGATAAAAAATGCGCAGATTATAGGCAACCCCGGCTGCTACCCTACGGGAACAATACTTGGACTTGCTCCTTTGTTAAAAAACGGGCTTATTTACAGTGACGATATAATTGTTGACGCAAAATCAGGCATTTCAGGCGCCGGAAGAGAGCCGACCGATACAACGCATTACTGCGAGCGAAACGAAAATATTGAGGCTTACAAGGTTGGTTGCCACAGGCACACTCCGGAAATAAACCACATTCTTTCAAGAGTCGCGGGAACGGATATTTCCATATTTTTCACGCCGCACTTAACGCCAATGAGCCGGGGCATTTTAAACACAACTTACGCAAAGATAAAGGACGGCGTAAGCCATAATGATATACAAAACGTTTATGATGAGGCTTATCAAGACAAAACGTTTGCCCGGGTGAAAACTAAAGGGAAACTACCAAGGGTATTGGATGTGGCAAACTCAAATTATTGCGATATTTCATTCAACATAGTTGACAACCGGGTAATAATAGTGTCGTGCATTGACAACCTCATAAAAGGGGCCGCCGGCCAGGCGGTTCAAAACATGAACATTATGCTTGGGTTGGATGAGACTATGGGGTTGTTGTGATTTTAATAAACGCTTGGATCATTAAGAGTTTTAATTAGCTTATTTAAAGATTAAGAGGTTGAGCATGGAATTGCTATGGGAAATAACGCATGAAAAAGTCCAGACGGTTATCAATAAAATTGTGGATATATCGCGCCCAAAAAAGCTTATTATATTCGGCTCTTATATAAAAAACAATTTACATAAAAATAGCGATCTGGACATTCTTGTAATAACAGAAAAAGAACTTATCAGCCCCCGGAAGGAAAGTGTCAGGATTCGCCATGCCCTAAAAGGGATAATTATGTCAATGGACATCCTTGTTGTCTCTGAAAACAAGTTGCTGGAGTTAGCAGACCAACCAGGGCTAATTTATAAACAAGCATTGGAACATGGAAAAATCGTATATGAATCCAACAAATAAAAATCGATTTCCTGTTTCACCAAATGAATGGATAACGCACGCCCATAGTGATTTAAAGCTTGCGCAAATTGGAGTTAAAAACAAGGGAGTACTTAATGAACAAGTATGTTTTCACGCACAGCAAGCCGTTGAGAAAGCTTGCAAAGCTGTTTTACTTTTTAACAAAGTCGATTTCCCACTAACACATGATTTACAGGAACTTAACGATATTTTAGACTCAGCAGGGATTGATATACCTGCTGAGTTTAATGATATTGGCATGCTAACGCCTTACGCTGTGGAAACAAGATACCCCGGTTTTTGGGAAGATATATCTGACGACGATACGCAAGAGGCTATTAAATTTGCAAAGAAAACTATACAATGGGCAACAAAAAAAATTAAATAACGGTATAAAAGCCGTCAAATTCATATCAATTTTGAGTATCTCAATTTAAACAGATAAACAAACTCAACAAATAGTAAAAAACATTATTGAACAAGAGAGAGAGGAAAAATGACGGATTCATCAGTGCGGGTCAGATTTGCCCCAAGCCCTACCGGGCACTTGCATATAGGCGGGGTAAGGACGGCTCTTTACAATTGGCTTTTTGCCAGACATAACGGCGGCAAGTTCTTCCTGAGAATAGAGGATACGGATAGAGTTAGATCAACGCAGGAGTCTACGGACGTTATCTTTGAAAACATGAAATGGCTTGATTTTGATTGGGACGACGAGCCTAAATACCAGAGCCAACGCCTTAAAATTTACGATGAGCACACGGAAAAATTGTTGAGCGTGGGTATGGCGTATGAGGTTGACGGGGGCGCGGTTACATTCAAGATTCAACAAAAAGAGGCTATTATATTTAACGATGCGGTGCACAAGGATATAAGCTTTGACCCAACGTTGCTTGAAGATTTCATTATAAGAAAAGCGGACGGCTTCCCAACATACAATTTTGCGTGCGTTGTTGACGATATGGATATGGGCATTACTCACGTGATCAGAGGCGACGACCATACGTCAAACACGCCGAGGCAAATATTGGCATATAATGCGCTTGGGGCTAAACCTCCTGTATTTGCGCACATTCCAATGATCTTGGGCGAGGATGGGACGCGATTGAGCAAAAGGCACGGGGCAACTTCAGTCGCGGACTATAGGAAACGGGGATATCTGCCGGAAACATTGTTAAACTTCCTGGCCCTGCTTGGCTGGTCGCCGGGCAACGACCTTGAATTAATGAGCAGGGACGAAATGGTTGAAAAGTTTACTCTTGACCGCGTCAATAAAACCAGCGCCAGATTTGACAACACTAAACTTGACTGGATGAACGGGCAATATATAATAAACACTCCGGCAGCCGACCTTGCGCCGACGTTTAAGCCTTTTCTAAATGAAAAGGGCATAGATAGCGACTCGCTTGATCAGGAGTGGCTATATAAACTGATAGATCTTTACAGGGAAAGATGCAAAACTGTGGCTGAGTTCCCGGAGCAAACATCTTTCTTCTTCTCTGATGAAATTGAGTTTAACGAAAAGGCTGTTAAGAAATTTCTCCAGAAAGAGCCTCAACCCGGCAAAAAATCAGCGGGTGAATTGTTAAGCGAAACACGCGACGTGCTGGCCGCGCTTGACAATTTCAATGCCAAGGAGATGGAGCCCGCTATGGAAGCGCTAATTAAACGAAACGATATAGGTTTTGGAAAGATAGCGCAACCTATTCGCGTAGCGCTAACAGGCAATAGCGTAAGCGCGGGCATTCTGGAGACGCTTGAATTGTTGGGGAAAGAGAAAAGCGTTGCCAGGATCGACAACGCTGTGAAAAAATTTTGTAAAACAGATTGATTTGGTGTATAAATACCGCTCTAAAATTTGGTTATTATAATTGAAGCCATTCAGTTGCAGATGTCAAACGCGATTCGAGGGAGGCTAAAGCCTCCCCTTACCCTCATGGGTAAAGTTTTATATTTGGTTATTAGTATTGTAAATTTAAAAATGAAAGGTTACAGGATTAAAAATGTCATTATTAGTGGTGGGATCAATCGCGCTGGATTCAGTGCAAACGCCGTTCGGCGCGGAAAAGGATATTTTAGGCGGTTCGGCGACTCATTTTGCTTTCTCTGCAAGCTCATTTTGCAAGGTAAGGCTGGTTGGATTGATAGGCAAGGATTTCCCTGATGAATACCGGAAACTAATCGCGGAAAAGGATATAGACACCGCCGGCCTTCAGGAAGTAGACGGCAATACTTTTAAATGGGACGGCCGTTACCAGGGCAAGATGGGCGAGGCTGAGACGCTTGACGTTCAACTCAATGTTTTGCAAGACTTTGAGCCTGAAGTTCCTGATAGTTTTCTGGACAGTGAATATGTTTTCCTCGCAAATTACAGCCCTGAAAGGCAGATGGCTGTGCTCGACAAGATGAAGAACCCAAAATTTGTGATTGCCGATACCATGAATCTATGGATTGATATCGCCAAGGACGGACTTTTGCAGCTGCTGAAAAAAATTGACGGCTTAATCCTTAACGACGGCGAATCAAGCCTGCTAACAGGCGAAACAAACACAATCAGGGCCGGACGGCTTATACAGGAGATGGGCCCTAAATATGTTATTATCAAAAAAGGCGAACACGGCTCCATACTTTTCAGCCCGGATGATATTTTTCTGCTGCCGGCATACCCAACCGAAGAGGTAAAAGATCCCACCGGCGCCGGCGACAGTTTTGCGGGAGGCGTGATGGGCTATATTGCTAAAAACGGCGGAGCCAATCAGGAAAGCCTTAGAAAAGCCCTGATGTCGGGCACAATTATGGCCTCTTTTAACATTGAAGGTTTCGGTGTAAACCGGATTAAAGAGACAACTGCGGATGAGATTGAATCAAGGCTTAAGAGTTTTGAAAAACTAATAACTCCGTAGTCCGGACAAGGCGGGAATTGGCAATTTGCAGTTGGAAGTTGGCAATTAAAAAACGCGGATAGTAAAACGCTCGTTAATATAGGCAGAGCCTTGTAACCAGCCAAAAGGGAAACGGCGAGTCGTTAACCTAAACCTTGCGCTATGGAACGGACAACAATTAACTGCCTCCCCTCTAATAAGAGGGGAACGAGGGGTGTGTAAATTTCGGGCGTTATTTAGAAAATGATAAGATCGTTTATTGCAATAGAAGTTAGCAAAGAGGTCAAAAATAACATAGCGGCGTTAACCGCGAAACTTGGTCAAAGCAGAGCTGATGTAAAATGGGTTTCAGCTTTGAATCTGCACATTACTCTAAAGTTTCTCGGAGATATAAGAGAAGAAGATATCGCAAATATCCGCAATGTTATTAAAGAGTCCGCAGCCGGCGTTAAACCCTTTGATTTAACAGTTGAGGGGGCCGGAGCTTTCCCTGACCTGAAGCGGCCCAGAGTAGTTTTTGCCTGTTTAACCGGGGAGACGGCAAACCTTGCCTCGTTAAACGGCAAACTTGATGAGAACCTGGCGGATTTTAACGTTAAAAAAGAGAACCGTAAATTCTCGCCGCACCTTACAATCGGTCGCGTGAGATCGCGCAAAAACAGCGAAGCGCTTTCGGAGTTGATTGAAAAAAGCAGGGCCGAATATTTCGGCGCGATAAAAGCGGATTCAATCGTCCTGATGATGAGCGAGCTGCAGCCGAAAGGCCCGCTATACTCAGTAATGGATAGAATAAAACTGTGACGACGGCTTAAAACCGCGGCGATTAAAATTAAGCTAAACAACAACATTATTTTTTTTGTATTTTAATTATAAGGATTTAATATGGCAAAACAGGAAGCTTCCGAAAATGAAAAACGCGAGGTAGCTTTGGATCGGGCAATTTCGCAGATTGAAAAACAGTTTGGAAAAGGCGCGATAATGAGGTTGGGAGCTGATACGAAAGTTGATGTGCCTGTAATTTCAACCAGTTCGCTAACGCTTGATATTGCGTTGGGAATCGGCGGAGTTCCAATGGGCCGTGTTACGGAAATATACGGCCCTGAATCATCCGGCAAGACAACTTTAGCGCTTCATCTTATAGCTAATTGCCAAAAAAACGGCGGCATAGCCGCGTTTATAGACGCGGAGCACGCGCTGGATCCTGAATACGCAAAAAAATTAGGAGTGGATTTAAACAATCTGATGGTCAACCAGCCGGACAACGGCGAGCAGGCTTTAAACATTACTGAAATGCTTGTGCGCAGCAACGCGGTTGACATAATAGTTGTAGATTCGGTGGCGGCAATGGTGCCCCGCGCGGAAATTGAAGGCGAAATGGGCGACTCACACATGGGCCTTCAGGCAAGACTGATGTCGCAGGCGTTGCGCAAACTTACCGGACTTATTTCAAGATCAATGACCTGCGTAATATTTATAAACCAGATTCGTGACAAAATCGGCGTCATGTTCGGCAGCCCCGAGGTGACCACAGGCGGAAAGGCGTTAAAATTTTACGCTTCCGTGCGAATTGACATTCGCAGGATCGGCAACATTAAGGACGGCGAGGACATTGTGGGAAACAGGGTGAGGACAAAAATAGCGAAAAACAAAGTGGCGCCGCCGTTTAAAAAAGCCGAGTTCGACCTAATGTACAACCAGGGCATATCCAGAAGCAGCGACATCCTCGACCTTGGCGTTGAAAATGATCTTATAACCAAGAGCGGCACATGGTTTTCATACGGCGACCTGCGATTAGGCCAGGGCAGAGAGAACGCAAAAATGGTGATTTCTGAAAACGAAGAACTATCCGACGAACTTGAGCGCCTCATACTGGAAAAAGTGGCCCCGGGCCTGGTAAAGCCCAAATCCGCAACAAAGGATGACGACAAAAACAAAGCCAAAGAAAAAGAAAAAGATAAAAAAGAGGATAAAGCCGCAAAAGATAAGAAAGAAGACAAACCTGAAAAAGATAAAGCTGATGACAAAGGCTAAGCCCCCCCATTATGCGCTCTAATAATAGCGCATAATGGCTCATGTTTTGCTATTTTAAATTATCAAACAATTCACGGGTCATCTGTATATTGTGAAATCCTATTGTTTTTATTAGCTTTAGTTTTTTATTAAGCTCTTCTTTTTTAGAAGTATCATCCAGGGAATCTATCCTCTTTAAATAGTTTTTTATCCCTATTGCCATTGATTTTTCCCAGTCAAAATATAGGTCGTAATAATGATGGTTATGGCATGAGGCGCATTTTTTGGCGTAATCATATGATAACTGCTTTGTTTTGTTAACGGCATGACAATCCTCGCAAGTTACACGGTTTGCATGCGGGTCGGCTTTATAAGCGCCTATTGTTGATTTGCCGTTTATGTTATCGGCAATATCATTATGGCATTGCGCGCATTTACCAGACAACGGTCTGTATTGAACAACGTTGTCGATATTGGAACGATGACAGAGCGAGCAGGAAACGGTTGTATGCAGACCGTCAAGTTTGTATGAGGAGTGTTCATTATGAACGAACAATAAATCCCCGGCTTTCCACCCGTTTTCTGTGTGGCAAACATTGCATTTTTTTTCAATTTGCCCTTTGTGACGATCTTCATGACAGTTAGCGCATTCACTGGAGATTCCCGCAAACTGAACCGTGTTTGATTTGGGGCTCTTATCAGGGGCTTTGTGACATTCCGCGCATTTAACATCTTTATGCGCGCCTTTTAGCGGATATGAGGATCCCGGCCCATGAAACTCTGCAAGCCAGGGGGCTTTCCATCCGTTTTCAATGTGGCAATCTTTACACCCATTTTCAAACTGTTTGTTGTGAGGATCCTTATGGCAATCGACGCAGTTTACGCCCATATTAATCAATAGAACCTGCGTGGCTCCCTGCTCATCTTTTGATAATTCATGGCATTTCCCGCACTCTATTGCTGAATGCGCGCCCTTGAGCTTATATTTACTATCACGATTATGGTTAAAGATTAACTCTTTCTTTGACCACCCCTGCATAGTATGGCAAGCAAGGCAACTATCTCTATCCCTAAAATTGGGATGCGGATTATTGTGGCAATCCGCGCAGGCCTTAAATTCCAAACCTGTATATTTCAACCTTATACGGCCTGTTTTTTCATTCACTCTTTCATGACACTTAACACAATCAAGCTCCTGGTGTTTACCATGCAGTGGATAGCGTGAAATTGCGTGATTAAACGATTTGACGTTAAGCGGCCTTATATCCGCTTCCAAACCATTATGTTCGCCATGGCACGAGTTACAGCCCTTCCTAAATGTTCCATGGTATCCAGTGTTATTATCAATTACAGCGCGGATATTTTTATGACATTCCAAACATTTCGCGTCTGAGGGTTTATTCAAATAGTCATGACATGACGAGCACTCTTTTGTTTTAGGTTCTTCAGCATGGGCAGAGACCAAAGCCCCAGGCATAATAGCTTCCCGTCCGCTATTTTTCACAACTTTGACAACCTGCGACGTCACTCGCCCAAAACCCACGAACCAAAGCGCGCTGATAATAACAAGAATCATTCCGCCGGTAGTTGAGATGACGGCCAACAGGGATATATGCTTATTGTGTGAAGAGCCGGAATCACACTTGCCATTCATGAGCGGATGGTGCTCCTGTATATACGCCTGCGTTACATATCCCGTCACCATACCTCCCAGAGCTTTCCTTGTAGCAGGATTTAAAAGGGAGAGGAACATATGAATCCCTAAGAAAAGCATTGCCGGTATGAAACATACGGCATGAACTGTCCATGCGCCTATTACACCGGGAAGGAATATAATAACAAGGCCGGAAATAGAAAATGTTGCCAGCTCGCAAAATACGACCAGAATGTGTAGCTTCTGCCCGGAATTAAATCGCCCTGAAAGAGGAAGCCTTACTTTTGGGTTTAATATATTGACAGGCATGCGCGCGAGCCAGACTAGATCATCCATATGCCATTTAAATGATTCCAGAAGCGTGCTCCAGAGAGGTCTGAAATTTTTTGAAAACGCGCTGATAATAATTGTCTGTAAAAGAAACCCAACCAATGCCAGCCCGCTTATTCTATGTATATTTGATACGGTAGCCCCCCTGAATCCTTCAAGCTCAAAGATTCTGGATACTATAAGCGCGCCGCCGCTAATAAACAAAACAAGGTAAAGTATTAGCTGGACGGCATGGTAAACCACTTCAACCGGAGTGAATCTACGCGTCAGAGCAGTCTTCATTCCAATATCACCTCGGTTTCAAAAAGTTTGTCCACCTTCTCGGGATCCATACCGCGCCGTGTTATGACACAGCGAACAGCAGTGACATTATCAGAAACACTAAAGCCCCAACTTGCCGCGGATTTTGGAGGAATTGCTGTTTTTATCTCTTTTAAAAGTTCCACTCTTTTTATAGGCTCTACGCTTTTATCTTTATGTATGGCAAGGATATCAACAATCACCGCCCTGAAACCAAAATCTCCAGTGGGTAGAGAGTGCGGAAGATTATTTGCAAGTCTTAATTTAATTTGGCTGTTTTGTTTTTTTACATCAATATCAAATGGTTTAAAATCGGGCAGTTTTGCATGTACGCTAAATGTATGCTGTTTCTGCAAAACCTCCTTTTCCATGGCCACAATTATCTTTGACAACATATGTTCTGCTTGTGTGATCTTCCGTTTAATTGGGAGCATGTGGCAATCCTGGCAGGAGCGTTTATCATCCTGCGCCACCTTATCCCACTCATTAAATGTGCCTACATGACAACGACCACAAAACCTGCTATTTCGATACCGATCTTCATCAACGTCAATAGGATGCGGCGCGACTTTTCCTGTGGGCTCAATTGGCCCAATCATTTTACTCTCTTCCAAATGACATGAAGAGCAGGTAACCCCCTCTTTACGAAAAATGTTGCGGCTCTTTACCTCGCCATCTGAAACAGCCGGCTCCGGGGCATGACATGATATGCAACCCGCAAACTGGTAATCATTAGTTGCTTGGCGGTATGAACTGCTTGCGAATGAGACGGCATGTGGCGATTCTTTCCACTCTTTATAGATATCTATATGACATTCCGAACAGAACTCCGCCCTGGGATACTCCATATTAATTTTGCTTAACCGGTCAAAACCTCCGCATCCTACAATCAACATAGGCATTGCCAGCGCCATAAAAAGCAGGCGCTTATATTTAAACTTTTTTAGATATATGTAGCGCATATTTAATTCTAGAAATTATCGTAGAAAACCGGGACAATTTACCGTTTAAATTATGAATTGCGATTCTCCGGCAACTAATAACACATAATTTACGAAAAAAAAAGCCGCAATCCATTAAAACTTTAAAGGATTACGGCTTTTTTACACAACCAAAAATATTAATCAAAACCCGTTTACGCCGAGCAACACCCCTCGCTTCCGCACCCGCCTGCTTTTTTTGGAGCAATAGGCTTTGGAGAGCACAAATTGTTATCCTCAACAGCCACCCTGCCGCAAGAATCGCACGAAAATTTAAATTGCTCAACCTTTGGCGCGCACACATGTTTTGGGTCTTCCTCGGTTTGCCCGCAATAATCGCAAACAACTGTTTTTTCCTGCGGAATAGGCGAGCACAAATGGCCCTTTGAACCTGATACTTTTCCACAAGTTTTGCAAGTGTATGTTTCATTTGAATCCGTCATATCAATAAACCTCCTATAAAGTTATCTTTTGTAAAAAAATGAATTAAAATTACATCATACCGCATGCGCCGGATCCGCATTTGCTTGGCGAACAACTCGGCACGCTGCCCTCGCATGAAGGCAAATCAGCCGACGCGCCTTTCGCAAAGACGGAAAACACCTTGGTGTTTGACACACCGCCGCACTTAGGACACTCCGCCTTCTCATTAGAACGCTGCAAATGCTCAAAACGCTCGCCGCATTTGTCGCAATCATATTCATAAATCGGCATTCCACACTCTCCAGAATAAAAAAATTTTCAGAAATTAATCAATCATCTGAAATTAACAGAAAATCTGTTATTTGTCAAAGATAAATACGTTAACGGCTAATGGTTAGCTCAACAATAACATATTTTTTTTCGATGCGCTTTCGCATTATCTTTAAGAAATATTCACTCGTCAAAAACAACCCGATATTTTTAACATAGTACTAAAAGATCATTCGACAACGCGCAACTTCCATGTTACAATTTATCGAAATTCCGCAATTTTTCACCTTATCTTTTAATTACAGTTATGAGCAGACCAACGTGGGCCGAAATTGATCTTGACGCGGTAGCAAACAATATAAACAGCGTTAGAGGCAAAGTGGGAGACAACACAACAATCATAGCCATTGTCAAGGCCAACGCTTATGGACACGGCATTATAGAAGTCAGCAAACGGCTAATTCGCGAAAACGTGGATATGCTTGGCGTGGCAACGGTGGAAGACGCGGTAAAACTGCGCAAAAACAACATTGACAGACCTATTCTGCTATTGGCTTGCATCCTGCCCGAGCAGGCCGGACATATTCTGGAATACTCAATAACGCCCACAATCGCGGAACCTTCCATTGCCGAAGAGCTGTCAAATCTTGCGGAAAAGAGCATGTCAAACGTTGCGGACAAATTAAATGTCCACGTCAAAATCGACACCGGCATGGGCGGATTCGGCATTGCGCATCAAAACGCCGTAAACACAATAGCAAAAATAAACACGCTGCCGCGCATAAATATTGAGGGTGTTTTTACCCACCTCACGTCATCCGACGGCAGCAATAGGCATAGCGTTAATGAACAAATCGACTTGTTTACAGACATTGTAGCCCAACTTGAAGCGCAAAACATTAAAATACCTTTAAAACACACCTCAAACAGCAGTATTGCTTTGCAAAAACCAAAAACGTTCAACACGGTGCGTCCCGGCATATCCATCTATGGACTCTACAGTTCAGGAAAAGTGCCTAAATCATACAATTTGCGCCAGGTTATGAGCCTGAAAACAAGGATAGTCAACATCCAGCAGCTCGAAAAAGGCAAAACCGTAAGTTACGGCAGGACGTTTAAGGCAAAAAGAGATTCACTAATAGCCACGCTCCCAATAGGCTATAGCGACGGATATCGAAGAGAACTCTCAAATAGAGGAAAGGTCTTGATAAACGGTAAAACGGCTCCAATCGCCGGCGTAATACGCATGGACTTCACATATATCGATATTACCGACGTTCCCGACGCAAAAATTGGAGACGAAGCCGTAATTTTCGGCAAGCAAGGCGATGAATTTATATCAATCGAATCAATAGCCGAAACGGCAAACACAATCCCATACGAAATAACATGCGCCATAGGCAGTGATGTGCCGAGGATTTACTTAGAGCAGAACGCATAGCGCAAAGAGGATGTCTCTAAATAATGAAGCGCTATTCATGAATACTAAAAAACAGGGCAACCCTGTCATTTCACCGTAACTTTCACAAGCTCCGAGAACATTATTCGCCCGGACGGGCTTTCAAATCCACCCTGCGGCAATTTGCCGCGAATTGTTTGAGTGTACCCGGCGCTTGAGGATTTTTCAGTGCCGTACAAAAATGCCGCAGCCATTGAATACACGCCCTTTACACTTGGGGCTTCAAGCGTGTACGACACGCTTGAGCTTTGCCATTTGTTATTTGCAATATCCGCGGTTACCCCATAAATTACAGCGTAATTTATATTTTTTTTCAAACCTTCGGCGCGCCTTGATATCCATGTGTTTTGCGGTTTGCCGTCAGGCCCTATAATTACCGGAGGCCCAATTATCGTCCACCCGTCAGCCGCAATTGATCTTGATTGCCACCTTAGGTCGTTATCCAGAAGCATAACGCCCACCACCGGGCCCGCGCCGCCATTAACATTTACCGTCACGGTTATATCATCGCCCGCCAACACGTCTAATGGAGCTATGATTTGTATAGACGCGTTTTCGTCAGCCTTTTTAACGTCCGCCAAAAGAGTCTTTCTATCTTCAAGACTCATTTTTTTGTACTCGTTTTGGCCGGTTTCAATCTTATGATAGTGCTTATTTGGGAATAGCTGAATTTTTTGAATGGTGTCAGGCATGTTGCTCAACGAGACTGCAGAGCATGAACAGTGGCATCTTGCGCAATACGGCGCGGCATCGGTAACATAGTTCGGCGTGCCGCCTGAATACCCAAACGCCGCATTAATGCACGCAAAAACGGATAATACAGACGCGCCGGCAAATAAAGCGGTCTTAAACCGTAGACTCATAAGCCGCAATTTAATCCCCCCCTTTCCCATGATTTATATAACAAAGCAAATACCGACCGTAAGCTTTTTTACAAACACAAAGCTAATTATGCAAACGCGTTATAAACATTTCGCGCGGATTGAAACATAATTTAAACGACCTGGAAACAAAAAATCATCAAACACAACTATATATAATCAATTACGGCGCAAAGACACAACAGTTTTGAGCCGGTTATCTTTTTGGGAAATTTCGGGAAATTAATCAGGAAGAACGGCAAGGCTTCATTTTGTGGCTTTAATTTTATTGCAAAAGGCGTTGAAATACAACAACTAAAACTAATTTTAAAAGATTTAGATTAAATTTATAAATATCATGTTTTTTACGGCATTTCACTAATCCCGCGCCTTGCGCCGTAGAAAGAAGGTCTTGTACTTGCTGCTTCTATCAGGCCTTGACCCAGTCTCTTTCAGCGTTATCATAGCCGGTATAGACCTTGCAAGCGAACTGAGAACCCAAACGCAGAGCGAGAGTCTGATTATCCAGTAAGGCTTGAAATTGCCCATAACGCAAATTATGAAATATATTGCCGCGGCGCCGAATATGCCGGTGGCAATAACCAGACACTTCATCTGCCCATATCGAATAGCGTACCCAAGGCCGACCACGGACAGGCCTATTAACAAGGTAAGAACGCCGTACCCCTGCCCTCCGAAAAAACCGCAGCCGGTAAACGCCAAAATGCTTAAACTGGAGTAAAGTATGCCGAGAAAGATTAGCAAATTAGCAGTTTTTCCCACGCGTTTTTCAGGTGTCATTTTATTTCCCCTTATATGTTGAATTTTCTCTTTTACAGGTTTAAAATTTAAATAATGTATTATAAATTCTTTAAAGATGTTACATTATATCGTTCCCAAAACAAAGAATATACTATTTTTTTAGGGAAAGCGCTAAAACCGGATACTATTGTTAAAAAAAATGAAAAACATCTCACATTACCGCACATTCATTTTTATCGCCGCTTTTTTATTCATTGCAGTTCAGGCATTGCCTGCGCAGGATGACACCAACCCCGTTTCTGAAGATATACAGGCGGAAAACCATGCCAAAAGCGACGCGGCTTTAATCCCGGGTGAAAAAGCCGAATCCGGCCTTCAGGAGCCAAATGATCACCCGAACGCAGCCTCATACAACAACGTATATTTAATTACCATGCATCAAATGATTGACGGCGGTCTAACCAGCTCGGTTAAACGGCGTGTTGATGCCGCAAAAGAGAACGGAGCCGACTTAATTATCTTCGATATCGACACATTTGGCGGCAGGCTTGATTCGGGAATGGAAATATCTGAATATTTATCAGACCTGAAAAATATAAAAACCGTTGCGTTTATCTCAAACAAGGCCATATCCGCCGGAGCGTTGATTGCCGTATCCTGCAACAATATTGTAATGGAGCCGGACGCCGAACTTGGGGATTGCGAACCAATTATTCCATCTTCGGAAGGGGGATACAAGACTGCCGGCGAAAAAATACAGACGGTTTTAAGGACAAAATTCAGAAAATTTGCCGAACGAAACGGCTATCCCGTGCTTTTGGCGGAGGCTATGGTCACAAGCGAAATTGAAATTTACAAGATTTATACAGACAAACATCCTGAAGGAGTGTTTATAAGCTCCAGAGAGCTAAAGGAGATGAGCGGAGAGGACAGAAGAAAGATTAAAAGCAAAAAATTAATAGTCGAAGAGGGCAAACTTTTGACAATGCACGGCAGGGAGGCGCATGAATATGGATTTGCCGGCCATCTGGTTGATGACCGCGACGCCTTATTGCGCTTATATAATATAAATCAGGCGTCAGTTACTGAACTGGCGACAAACTGGTCGGAGGAGATGGTGCGTTTTTTAGAAAAGATAGCCCCGATATTAATGACGCTCGGCATTATCGCAATATATATTGAGTTTAAAACGCCTGGATTTGGACTGCCCGGCATACTTGGCATCTTGTGCTTTGCCGCGATCTTTTTAAGCAAGAATTTAGTCGGACTGGCGGAAACCCCTGAAATCATTATTTTTTTTGTGGGTGTCGCGCTGCTAGCGGTAGAAATCTTTCTAATCCCCGGTTTCGGAGTAGCCGGAATCGTGGGCGTAGCTCTGATGGCAATGGGGTTGATACTCTCTTTTCAGGATTTTACAATACCGCGCACGCCGTATGATTCTGAAGTGTTGCGACACAGTTTGTTAATGATAATCGGCAGCTTCCTGGCCGCCTCAATTGTGATTACACTCCTCATGAAGTTTGTGCCCGGCATTCCTATTTTCAATAGAATCGTGCTGACAACGGAGGAGACGCCTGATTTTGGATTTAAAGACACAAAAGAGACGCTCAAACCGAATTTAATAGGCAAACAGGGCAACGCAATCACCCCGTTGCATCCGGCAGGCAAAGTTGAAATAGGAGAAACAACCCTTGATGTCGTGACGCAAGGCGATTTTATTAATAAAGGCCAAACTGTCGAAATCGTTGAAGCAAAAGGGAATCACATAGTTGTAAAGGCGGTCTGAAACCTGATTGCAAATTTGCGGTTTACCTTTTGACCTGAGATTTTTTATCTGTTTTCTGAAAAAAATATGGGACCAATTAGTTTAATACTACTATTTATTGTCGGCATTGCCGCAGTCATAGCAGAGATGTTTGTGCCGGGTGTTATAGTCGGCATATGCGGGGCGGCGTGCATGATTGCAAGCGTTGTAATGGCATACAATGACGACCATAAAACGCTGGGCCATGTTTTACTGGGGACTGGTATTTTTTCAGTACCAATCCTGGTGGTTATCTGGTATAAAATCTTTTCAAAAAAGTTCTCAATCAGCGAATCCGAAGAGGGGTTTTCCGCTACAAATGATGAGCTAAATGAGCTGGTGTCATGTGAAGGAGTGGCCGTCACCCCCCTTCACCCTTCAGGCATTGCGCTTATCGCAGGTAAAAGAGTTGATGTTGTCACTACCGGGCGCATGGTGGAAAAGGACGCAAAGATAAAAGTGGTTGAAGTTGAAGGCAACAGGGTGGCGGTGAAACAAATGAATGAAAACAATAAGTAGGTTGGGTAGAGCAAAGCGAAACCCAACATATATAATCACCGATTTTATTTCGTAAAATTTTTTGGAGGTTAAACAATGGAATATTTGCCATTGCTGCAGGTTGCGTCGCAGTTGACGACGATAGGTATAATAGTAGGCGCCATAATTGCGTTTATATTCATGATATTCATCTTTAAATATGGATGGATATATATCCAGGCCCTAGCGTCCGGAGCGCATGTGCCGCTTGTTCAGCTTATCGGCATGACGTTTAGACGCGTCAGCGCTAAAACGATTGTTGACGGCAGGATCATGGCCAAAAAGGCCGGACTTGACCTCTCAACTCCTCAACTTGAAGCGCACTATCTTGCCAGAGGCAATGTGCTTGATGTTGTCCGCGCTCTTATCGCCGCAAACAAGGCAAATATTGAGTTGAATTTTAACAGAGCCTGCGCAATTGACCTTGCGGGCCGCGATGTGCTTGAAGCCGTAAGAACAAGTGTAAACCCAAAAGTCATAGACGTGCCTGATCCTTCCAAAGGCAAGGCCAGCATCGACGCGGTCGCCAAAGACGGCATCCAGCTCAGGGCAAAGGCTAGGGTTACCGTCAGGGCGAATATTGAAAGGCTTGTGGGCGGCGCTATGGAAGAAACTATCATCGCCCGCGTAGGAGAAGGCATTGTAAGCACCATCGGATCGGCCAAAAGCCATAAAGAGGTTTTGGAAAACCCTGATGAGATCTCCAAAACCGTGCTCGACAAAGGGCTGGATTCAGGCACCGCGTTTGAAATACTCTCAATAGACATAGCCGATATTGATGTAGGCAATAATATAGGCGCGAAACTCCAGGCCGACCAGGCCGAGGCGGACAAACGCGTGTTCCAGGCCGAGGCTGAAAAACGAAGGGCCATGGCCGTTGCCCGCGAACAGGAGATGACGGCAATGGTTGAGGAAAACAGGGCTAAGGTCGTCCTGGCCGAAGCGGAGATACCTAAAGCCATCTCACAGGCATTTAGAGACGGCCATTTTGGAGTAATGGACTATTACAACATGAGAAACATTCAATCAGACACTGAGATGAGAAACACAATCTCAAAAACCGACGACGAGACGAAAAAGAGTTAACAATAACCTGTTGCGCCGGGACTAGAGTCTCGGCGCAAAAATAATTAATAAGCCTTTGCGTTAAGGAGGCAAAAATAAAACCATGGATTCAAAACTTTCACAACTATTCTGGTTCGCGGTAATTCTTATAGTAATTATATTTAATATAATAAAGTTTATAAAGAAACAGAAACCGGACGATAACCAAAGCCGGGAGTTAAAACGCCGCGCCGGTCAAAAGCCGATCACAGCCCGCAGGAAGCCTGAAAAAAAGATGGAGTGGGACAGTTTTGTGACCGGCATTCTTGGATTTGAGCAGCCGGAGCGGCCCGTTAGACGTGTTGTAAAAGCTAAACCAAAACCGGCAAAACAGGCCCCCCTACCTGAAGCTGAGCGTATAGAGGCTGAAAAAGAGGTAAAACCCCTTGATTACAACTCGCATGACATCGGCTCAGGCCGGCTCGCAAACAAACTTGAAACGTCAATAGAGGGCAGAGAGATGGAGTCTTTTGTTGAATCTCATCATCTTGAGACGTCCATTGACACATTTGGGGTAGAGGAGCCGGATGCGACTTATGCCATAAAACGAAAAAGCAAAAAGCGTTATCTTCAAAACTTTTTGCGCGAAGGCGGCCTAAAAGAGGCAGTTATATTTGCGGAGATAATAGGCCCCCCAGCTTCTAAAAAGAGACGAAAGCCGCAACTGGACATGAAATTGCGCAACGAAAACGCCGAGGCGTAAAAGTTGCCCTTATTTTTTTCATTTGAGATTTTGCATTTTTTTTGATATAGTTCCAATCTTGTTTTTTATAAACCAAAGCATTAATTCACAAATTGCCTTATTAGCCAGAGTGGTGGAATCGGCAGACACGCTGGATTCAAAATCCAGTGCCTAATTGCGGGCGTGTGGGTTCAAGTCCCACCTCTGGTATTTTTTCTTTAAATTCGCGCTTAAGGGTTCAGAAAGATATATCTTTCTGAACCCTTAAAATTGTTGTTTTCAGCAATTTCCGCGTGATTTATAGAAACCACTGCAATTTTAAACCCTGAAATTAAAGCCCCAATCCCAAAAAATCATACGCGCCCGTAGCTCAATTGGATAGAGTGCCGGTCTTCGAAACCGTAGGTTGTCCGTTCGAGTCGGACCGGGCGTGCCATTAACTCCGCATAATTTTCCATTGCACGGCAGGCTCAGGTTTGCGCCTAACCTTAAATTTCTCCATTTGTAATTGACGCTACCCCCAATAACCTGTTACGATTAAATAAACCTTCGCTTCAACTTAAAAATATAAATTGGAGGAAAAATGTATGCCGCACACCTTGAAACTCGAATTAGCTGATGATATATATGAACCTTTGGCAAAAAAGGCTAAACAGACGGGATCAACACCGGAAAAGCTCTGTGTAGACTGGTTGCAAACGGCCATACTAAACACAATACATGATCCATTGGAGAACTTTATAGGATCAATTCACGGCAATACTTCTGACTGGGCAGATAAGCATGATAAACATCTTGGAGAGAGTATATTAAAAAAAATGCGCCCAGAGAAGGAAGAGGGTGATTGAAATGCCGGGAATTTTTGTGGACACTGCCGGGTGGGGGCACATATTTGATGATTCACAGCCTTTTCATTCACTTGCCGCCACAATTTATCGCAAAGCCCGTGAACAAGGACGGGAAATTATTACTACCAACTATATTATAGCGGAATTGTTGGCCCTTTTTTCCAGGCCCTTACGTATTCCCCGATCAAAAGCGATTAAACTCATTGATGGCATAAAAACTTCTCCATACATAAAAATTGCGCATGTTGATTCCAAACTTGACAATAAAGCATGGCAATTACTTAAAAATTATCATGATAAGGAATGGAGCATTGTAGATTGCGCTAGTTTTTCGCTAATGAAGCAACTGGACATTTTTGAAGCCCTGACAACTGATCATCACTTCGAACAAGCAGGTTTTGCGCGTCTTCTAAAAACTTAATGGATTTTAATGACAGGGCGCGCAGCAAAGATCACGTACAACACGGCGAACCTAACAAGACGCAAAGTGGTTTTTGAAACATTTTGTGACAATTTCACGATTGCGCAGGCAAGGGCGCGGATGTTTATGCGCTCTGGGCCTATACCATCGGCGCTATGAAAGCGCTACAAAATCAGTATATTTTAGGAGGATAGTTATGGGCTTAACGCATATTACAGTTAAATTAACAAATTTAGCAAAATCAAAAGAGGGGTATGAGGCTATATTTCTTGTTGACACAGGAGCTATTCACTGCCTTGCGCCGGCAAGTGAACTACAAAAAGCAGGTATTGAAGTAGAAGGAAAAGACACCTATGAATTAGCAAACGGAGAACCTCTTGAATGTGAGTACGGTTTCGCCAGAGTGTCGTATATGGGATCAGAAACTGTTTCCCAGGTGATCTTCGGCCCAGAAAAAGCTGAGCCGATTCTTGGAGTTGTTGCATTAGAAAATACAGGTATTATTGTTGATCCAAAGACAAATTCACTGAAAAGATTGCCGGCAATTTCATTGAAATAACAGGCAACTCTTGCCGGCGCAGTCTTGTAGAAAGCTCCACATGTTTCTTAATCCCGGAAAACGCAACGGCGGTAAAACGCAAATAGTCTTTAAAACGTTTCATACTGCTCCAGCCTAGAACCTCGACATTTCTCAATAACACGGCAAACTTATGCTTGCAATACCCTAGCGTCAATTCACGGCAACACCCCTGATTGGGCGGATAAACATGATAAACCTCTAATGCATTTAAAAACGTGAGCTGTCTTATAGACCACTTCTAAATGTTTTAAATTTGCATTTACACTTACACTTACATCACACCCTCTTTTGTGCTCAAATTTCGCAATCAGCCGCATCTCTTCGCAATTTATCCAGACAGTTTGTAGCTATTTTTATCCACTAAGCCGCATGTATTCTTTCTTCCTTTGTTTTACAGAAACCCCTAATGAATCCCGCATGTAAAATAATTCTCATATTTGTGACCTGCGTCACAGACATTTGTTAAAAAAAAATGTATAATGCTCGCGCTTTATAGAAAATAGATATCTATTTGCGTATCTATTCAGGTAGTTTAATGAGTCGTAAGCCATTTTGGCGCGCAGCAAGTTGTGATAATAAATGTTATATATCGGGTACGCTGTATAGAGGATTGCAAATATGAATTAATAGGATTTATTTTTTGTGAAACGCCCTAAACTAATTCTTGACCGTGATAAACTATAATCATTTAAAATGATTTATTAAATTGCATTATCTATTTTTTATCTTTTATGGAGGTGTAAATATGTATAAGAAATATTTGTTGGCAAGCGTATTAGCGGGTTGTGTTAGTTTTAGCGGAGCTGTTTATGCGGGTGAAATGGAGGCTATTGTTAAGGATAACACAACGAGCAGCGGGTTTTCAGTAAAGGAGGAGACTACCGGAAGCACAATAGCGCGTTTCAGAGGAGACGGCAATGTCGGAATTGGCAATACCTCGCCCTCTGAAAAGCTTGACGTTACAGGCACGGTAAAGGCTTCCGCGTTTGTGGGCGACGGCTCGGGATTGACGAATCTTCCAAGCAGTGGAGGCTCGGTAGACGGGAATTCGCTGGACGCGAAAGACGGGGCTCCGGCGGACGCCCTGTTCGTTGACGACAACGGCAACGTTGGAATTGGCACAAAAAACCCGACGTTCTTGCTGACTCTAAAAGGCGCAAAAGACACCGGCGCGACAATCTTAAGTTTCGATGCCATTTCATCTGTGTCAAACAATCGTGTAGACCAGGAATTTCTTATAGGCGCCACTACCGACAGTGGCTCTCCGGGCGATACAAGCAAAGATTTAATATTTATGGGGGCCGCCGCAAAGGATTTTAACGTAGGTGGAAACGGCAATGTCGGCATCGGCACCACGGCGCCAACAGAGAAGCTGGATGTTGTCGGAAATGTAAAGGCTACTAAATTTATAGGAGACGGTTCAGGATTGACAAATCTATCCGGCGATGGCGGTTCGGGAGACGGCCATTCGCTGGACGCATCAGATGGAGCCCCGGCGGACGCCCTGTTCGTAGACAGCAACGGCAATGTCGGCATCGGCACTACAGCGCCTACTCAACCATTTCAGATTTCATCTGGAGATAATGTTTTAGTTTTTAAAACAAACGATCCTATTGGAAAGGCGCACGTCGGCATCGGCACTACGGATCCTACAAATAGCGTGCATATTAAATCTCATACTGCGAGTGTGAGATTTGAATCAACAGTGAACGATGACGCATATTGTCAATTTATAGAATCAACTTCATCTGAAGAAGGATTTGTGGGGAAGAGCAAAGGATTAATTAAACTAGTGCACGGCAGCGGATTTGAAACTAATACAAACGGGATAATAATTTCATCCAACGGCAACGTCGGCATCGGCGCCCCATCCTCAACAGAAAAGCTTGAGGTTAACGGCAACATTATGGCCACAGGAGCTATTACTCCTGGCTCTTCAAGGGAAATTAAAAAAGATATATTTGATGTATCCACTAATGATGCTATGAATGCGGTAATGGGCCTTAAACCTGTTAAATTTAAATATAAAGCAGACAACACAGGAGAAGAATACCTTGGATTTATAGCCGAAGACGTGCCTGAACTGGTAGCCATGAATGACCGTAAGCACATAAATACTATGGACTTAACAGCTGTATTCGCAAAGGTAATACAAGAGCAGCAAAAGATGTTGCAGGCGCAACAGGAAGCCATGGCTGAAATGAAACAAGAAATTAACATGCTGAAATCAGGCAGGAATTATGGCGTAAAAGGGCTGTAGATCTTCTTGTATGCGTAGCCCTATAGACATAGCCACAGGATTATTAATCACGATCAAGATAATGATGCCGGGAAATCGCAAATGGCGTTACAAACGTTTCGGAGCATCCTACAAGATTGCTCCAACCAGAAATTATTTAAAATTGCATGTTCGCCATTTTAATTTATAAAAGGAGACAAAAATGATGCAAAAAACAAGATTTAGACTTATTTTAGCAGCTATGTTTGCGTTTTTGATAATAAATTTTCTCAATTTAACATATACCAACGCAGCAGGAATTGTAACAGAAACCGGTTCGACTCTAAATGTAAACGACGGCACGCTAAACCTGCCTGAAGAGGGAATGAGCAACGCCGGTTCGCTTACGCAAACCACGGGGACGATTAAGATAGGCGGCGATTGGGCCAACACCGGGTCATTCAGTGGAGGCTCAGGCGGGGCTGTGGAGTTTATGGGGGCGGCGGCATCAACAATAACCGGCGCAAACACATTTGTTAACTTTACAGCTACACAAGCAGGCAAACAATTAAATTTTGAAGCGGGCAAAACGCAGATCATAACCGGCGCCTGGACTTTAGCCGGGGCTTCCGGCAATCTGATGAAACTAAGAAGCACAATTGCCGGAACGCAATGGAATGTCAATCCTTTGGAAATAAAAAATATATCGTTCGTTGATGTAAAAGATTCAAACAATCAGAATTCAGAGACAATAAACCCAACAAGCTCAACCGATGGGGGCAACAACATAAACTGGTTCGCTGTAGCCGCGACACCAACGCCGAGTCCGAGCGTGACTCCGACGCCTAGCCCTGCTCCTTCGCCAACTGAAACTGAAACGGTTACCCCTACACCAACAATTAAACCTACCTCTAAATTTGAGGCGGACCCAACAGGCGGATTTGAGCCATTAACAGTGACTTTTATAGACTTATCAGAAGGCAAGCCAACAAGCTGGGCATGGGAGTTTGGAGATGGCGGAATTAGCTCCACGCAAAATCCAACCCACACTTATAAGGTATCTGGAAATTTCAATGTAAAACTAAAAGTTTGCAATAGCAATGGGTGCGACACAGACGAACAGGTAAACCTTATTGATGTGGCGAGCATTGGCAAGTGCAACCCTGCCTTTAATGTGGACAAGACATCGGGTTTTGCGCCGTTAAATGTAAAGTTTACCGATCTTTCAACCGGCGACCCCACGGGGTGGCAATGGGACTTTGGAGACGGAGACGTAAGCGACAAGCAGAACCCTAGTCATGAGTACAAGGTAGCCGGAGTGTTCAGCGTAGAGCTTAAAATTACAGCCAAATGCGGCACTGACGCACTTAAACAGACTAACCTTATAACGGTTGAGGAGTTGCCCAAGCCCACGGCTGAGTTTAACGCAAACCCAACATCCGGGTTTGCGCCGATTGATGTCCAGTTTAACAATTTATCCGCGGGCAAACCGTCAAGCTTTGCATGGTTGTTCGGAGACGGAGGATCAAGCTCTAAAGAGAGCCCTAAATATAGATATAATATACCCGGCATCTACACAGTGACTTTAATGGTTAGCAACCAATCGGGAACGGATGTGGAGACCAAAACAAACCTGATTAATATCGAGAGCGAAGGGCCGCCTAAAGCGGAATTTGAGGCAAGTCCGCTAACCGGATTTGGGCCGCTTAATGTGCAATTTAACGATTTGTCAACAGGCAATGTGTCAAACTGGACATGGAGCTTTGGAGACGGAGCCGTAAGCAGCCTTCGGAACCCAACGCATAGTTACCTTTCCCCTGGATTTTACAACCCGAAACTACTGGTAAGCGGAGCAAACGGAACAGGGGTTGAAGAGAAAATTAATTTGATAACCGTGAATGAAGGCGAAGAGCCGACAGCCGCGTTTACGGCGGAGCCGTTAACAGGCAACGCGCCGTTTACAACGCACTTTTTTGACCTTTCAAGCGGCGAGATATCAAACTATGCCTGGGAATTCGGCGACAACAATGTGAGCCTTGACCAAAATCCTGTTCACACATTTAAAACGCCGGGTCAATTTACTGTTAAACTCACGGTTAGCGGCAAAAACGGAACATCAATCGCAACCAAAACAAGTCTTGTGACCGTGACGGAAGGCGACGCGCCTACAGCCGCGTTTGCCGTTAACAATAGGACGCAAGACGACGATCCCGACCAGGATGACGACAGTGAAGATGACAATGGCGATGATGACGATAAAAGCAAAGACGACAATAGCGATGATGATAAAAAAGGCAAGGGCAAAGAAAAAGAGAGAGCTTCGATAGTGGGTGTAACGGCAGAAAAAGAAACGAATTCTTTGACTGTTAAATTTATCAATATATCATCTTCTCCAGACAACAAAATAACGGCATTAGAATGGGACTTTGGAGACGGCAGCGAAAAGAGCTCGGAAAAGAGCCCTAAGCATACATATTTAGGCTCTCCTGATCAGGCGTTTACCGTAAGCCTGACGGTTCAGAACGCCAAAGGATTTGACACTGTGACGAAACCTGCGTTTGTGGCCATGCCGAGCGGAGAAGATTTTGGATTTGTCAGAGGCAAGGTGACCGGCCAAAAGAGCAAAACCGCAATACCGGATGCAAAAATAGTCCTTAACAGCGACGATACCAAAGTCGCCGAAACGTCTACATTAAATGACGGGACATATACCCTTCAGGTTCCAGAGGGAGACTATACACTGCTTGCCTCAAAGGAAGGGTTTGAGGATGCGCTTAAAAAGGTTAAAGTTAAAGTTTCAGAGACTGTAATTTTGAATATAGAAATGAAAGACGGCATTGTGGGAACGCCGACACCCACGCCAACGGAAGGCTCCGGCATATCGCTGAAAGTAGAGCCTAAATCAGCCAAAAGGTCTTTAAGAAAGAACATAGCTGTTGTGACGGCTCTGGATAAGAATGGAGACCCAGTCTCCGGCGTTCAAATACAATCGTCAGTCAAAGGAAAAGGCGCAAAGGTAAGCCCTAAAAAGAAAAAGACAGGGCCTACGGGCACGGCTGAATTCCAGTTCAAGTTTGGATTCAGGACAAAGAACGGTGAGATTATATTTAAAACAAAAGACGCCGAGCCGGTTGTTATTACTCAGAAGTAATAACAACCTCAATCTAATAAGGCGCAAAGCGAGCATCAGGCAGAAACAGAAGGCCGCCTTGAATCAGCAATATTAGCATGATTCAGGCGGCCTTTTTTAATGCCTGTTTTTGCTTAAATATTTAAAATTGACAAGCAAATTTGTTTTTCCCGGAAAAGCGGAATAGAAT
Organism: Candidatus Anammoxibacter sp.; assembly: GCA_021777105.1. Lineage (GTDB taxonomy): Bacteria > Planctomycetota > Brocadiia > Brocadiales > Anammoxibacteraceae > Anammoxibacter_B. Next base: position 32,163 of record JAIQZQ010000013.1, on the reverse strand, counting down.
TAATAATAGGTTGATAATCTTAATTTATTTCTGCTATTTTTTGCGGATTTGAGACGTTTCGCAAGCAAATGAAAGGGGGATAATATTATGAAAGCGGGCATGTTTTTTACAGGTTCGGGGACTCTTTTAGTGTTAACTTCGTATGATTCTCTAAACAATCCAAAATTAATCAGTAAATTCGCCACAAAAGGCATTAAGAAATTTATAGCCTATGAAGTTCCTGAAGATAAAGTTAAGGAGAAATATGGCAATCATTATGATGTAGTGCTGGGCGACCTGCATCAAACGGACGATTTGCGCGTGCTTGATTATGATGGGCATCACGCTTTCTACAATTTTTCCCTCAAAGACCTTGGAGAACCAATTTATTATGAGCCTTAGGGCGCAAAAGGTTTTAAAACGTTTTGGAGCAATCTACAAGATTGCTCCAGCCTGGAATCACGCCGACAAAACCTCGCGTAGATATTGCCCGGTGTATGAGTTAGGGTTCTTTGCAACCTCGGCGGGCGAGCCTGTGGCTATGATTTCGCCGCCTTTGTCGCCTCCTTCCGGGCCGAGGTCGATTATGTGGTCAGCATATTTTATAATGTCCAGATTATGCTCAATAATGACAACCGTGTTTCCTAGCGACACAAGTTTGTTAAGTATGTTTAGAAGTTTCCGGATATCGGCAAAATGGAGACCGGTGGTTGGTTCGTCCAGTATGTAAAACGTCTTGCCGGTGTCGCGCTTGGCCAGTTCCGACGCCAGTTTCATTCGTTGCGCCTCGCCGCCTGAAAGCGTTGTGCCGGATTGACCAAGGGTTATATAGCCCAGGCCAACATCCTTAAGCGTCTTTAAGATACGCTCAACATGCGGAAAATTCCTGAAAAACTCATAAGCTTCATCAACGCACATCTCAAGCACATCGGAAATATTCTTATTCTTATACATTATTTGCAAAGTCTCTTTTGTGTACCTCTTGCCTTTGCACACATCGCAAAGCACGCGCATATTCGGCAGAAAGTTCATCTCTATCTTTTTCAGGCCCTGGCCCAGACAGTTTTCGCACCTGCCGCCGGCGACGTTAAAACTAAACCTGCCCTGGATGTATCCCCGCATTTTGGAGTCTTTTGTCATTGCGAATATCGCCCTTATGAAACTGAACAGTTTGGTGTAAGTGGCGAGATTTGACCGGGACGTTCTTCCAATGGGAGCCTGGTCGATTTCGATAATTTTGTCTATAAGTTCAATGCCTGTTATTTTTGAGTGTTTCCCCGGATTTGCTTTGCTTTTGTAAAGTTCGCGCGCAAGAACCTTGCGCAGAATATCGCAAACAAGCGTGCTTTTGCCTGAACCTGATACGCCGGTGACGCAACAGAAAACACCAAGCGGAAACTCTGCGTTTACCGATTTCAAATTATTCTCGCTTGCCCCTTTTATCCTTATTATTTTGGCGGGATCAGGGGTTCGTTTGTAATTTGACTCTTTTTTCTCCGCATTGTGTTTGAGGTATTTAGCAGTAATAGAGTTTTTATCAGAAAGTAATTGCTTTAATGAGCCCTCAGCTATCAACTCGCCCCCGTGGGCTCCCGCTCCCGGCCCCAGATCCAGAATATAATCAGCCTTTCTGATCACAGCCTCGTCGTGCTCAATAATTATCACAGTGTTCCCTTTATCTTTTAGCCGTTTAAGCACGCTAATCAACTGATCATTGTCACGCTGATGCAGGCCGATTGTGGGTTCGTCCAGCACATAACATACACCTACAATGCCGGAGCCCACCTGAGTGGCAAGGCGAACGCGCTGCGCCTCGCCCCCTGAAAGCGTGCAATAAGCCCTGTCTAACGTCAAATAGCGCAGGCCCACTTCATTCATAAATGAGAGCCGGCTCGAAATTTCTTTTAGTATCTGTTTTGAGATCTGTTTATATTTACCCTTAAAGTCCAGATTATTAACAAATTCAATCAACTCTTCAATAGTTTTAGAGGTTACTTCGCTAATCTTTTTGCCGCCAATCTCAACCGACAACGCTTCCTTGTTTAACCTGGCTCCTGAGCAAGTTTTGCAAAGAGTGGACGATTCCAGCGAAAAGTCTTCATCATCTTCGCTGTATTGCCTCCCAAGCCCTTTGCAATCAGGGCATACGCCATATGGACTGTTAAATGAAAACAGACGCGGCGACAGCTCCTTAAAGCCGATGCCGCAATCAGGGCAGGCAAAGTATTTGCTATAAACCTTGTCGCTCCATTTGCCGCCGATTTCGCCGGCAATAATCAAGGCCCCCTGCCCCATATCAAGTCCTGTTTTAATTGAATTCAGCAACCTTAGCTTTATATCAGGCTTAATTATCAGCCTGTCTATAACCACTTCGATATCGTGAACTTTATACCTGCCGAGCTTCTTATGATTGTCAACGTCAACCAGTTCGCCGTCAATTCTGGCTTTTACAAACCCTTTGCGTTTAATGGTATCAATAACCTCAAGATGTTCGCCCTTGCGGCCTTTGATTACAGGGGCCAAAACCATTATTTTAGACCCGTCCTCGGCGTCCATCACCTTTTGCATAATCTCTTCAGGGCTCTGTTTGGCGATTTCAAGGCCGCAAACATAGCAGTGCGGCGAGCCGGCTTTGGCAAATAAAAGCCTCAAATAGTCGTACACCTCCGTTACCGTGCCAACCGTTGACCTCGGATTCAGGGAGCCGCGATTTTGCTCAATGGATATGGTTGGCGGCAGGCCGTCTATATGTTCCACATCAGGCTTTTGCATCTGGTCAAGAAATTGACGCGCGTAAGAAGAAAGACTCTCTATATACCTGCGTTGCCCCTCGGCGTAAATAGTGTCAAACGCCAGGGACGACTTGCCGGAGCCGCTTACACCCGTGACAACAACAAGCTTATCGCGAGGGATTTTGACGTCAAATCCTTTGAGGTTATGCTCCTTAGCCCCGCTAATTGAAATAAAACTATCGTTATTTGCCATAATAAATAAAAAGTTGATGTATAATAATGTTATGTAGGATGCTGAAAATTGTCTGAAAAGCGCCAAAAGGCTCACAATTATACATAAAAACAGCAAACAATATAAAAGTTTTTTATAAAGGCCGCTATGCAGGCGCGCTAAAATAAATAAAAAAGTATATCGCCCGCCTGAATCTCAATTTATTTGGCAGGCAAATGCGACTTGTGTCGCAGGATATTTGCTTGACGGCGTTTACGCAAAAAAGTAGAATGAAAATCTTTAACTTTAAAATGCTACCAATTAATATTTAAATTAATTTTATAGAAAGGAAATAGTATTGGATATTAGGGTTCATGGCAGACATTTGGAGATAACCAAGGCTATAAAGGATTACGCTCAAAAAAAGGCTTCGAAAGTTGAAAAGTTTTTTGAGAAGATACGAAATGTCCAGATGATTTTAGACGTCGAGGGCGACAACCATGTGGTTGAAATGATTGTTAATGTATCTAAAGGCCCTACACTCATAGGCGTTGTTGCGCATCGAGACATGTACGCGTCGATTGATCTGGTTGTTGACAAATTAGAAAGACAATTAACAAAGTATAAGGAAAAGCTCTATTCCCGGAAGAAAGGGAGAGGCGTTATCACTGAACATATTGAAACGGATGAAGAAGTAGAAGAAAACGAATACGACGAATATGAGGAATAACGAGCGCATCCGGCATTCCAGCAAAAACACGCCAAACAGTATTTGAAAGCTCTGGAGGGACGGCATAGCCGCCAAATGCGGAAGAACGGGCCGTTGCCAAAGATACAAAGAGCTTTTAAACATACTCAGGACAGTTTTAAGCAATCTTTAGCGGCCTTTTCAGCCTTTTCAAGCGTTACTATTGGGGCCGGATAACTTTTTTCATCTTAATAAAACACATGGAGGAACCCATATGAAACTAATGGAATTTATTGTTGAAGACGCAATAATTCCTGATTTGAAATCAACCGACAAAGTTGCAGTGATACAAGAAATGGTTGACGCATTGAAGGATGCTAACAGCATAGAGGAAAAAGATATAAAAGATATAATGAAAGCCCTGATCAAAAGGGAAGAGCTGGGAAGCACGGGCATTGGAAAAGGTGTGGCGGTCCCTCATACTAAACATCCATGCATTAAAGAAATAATCGGCATTGTGGCCAGGTCCGCTGACGGGGTTGAGTTTGACGCTCTGGATGGGGAGCCGGTCTACATCCTGTTCTTATTGCTTTCACCAAACGATTCCGCAGGAACGCATTTATCCGCTTTAGAAAGAATTTCTAATGTAATTAGAGATGAAGATTTCAGAAAGTTTATGAAAGAGGCTTCCACCAAGGCAGAAATTATAGACCTGTTAAAAGAGGTGGACGAAGAGTAACATTTCAAGTTGCCCGGCGTTAATCTTAGCCTATTAGCCTAAAAGAGACAATTTAATGTCTTGTCTGACAAAACAAGGTTCTAAAGGCGGGCAAATACATAACGCTGTAATTGCGCAATTCGCATCGAATTAGAAAAATATCATTTTAAAATTTTTCCAACCTATGTAAAACCGCTCGCAATTCATAAGAAATACCAATCGTCAACTCATTAAGCACACGCAAATAATTCCAAAATGTCCAAATCTCAAAAAAAGAAATCTCATATTTTACAACGCGAAGTCTACCTTTTAAACGAAGAGGGGCTCCACGCCAGGCCGGCAACCGTGTTTGTTGAAAAAGCATCCGGCTTTACGTCTGAAATAACTGTTTGCGCAAAAGATAAACGCGTAGACGGCAAAAGCATTATAGATTTGCTGACTTTAGGCGCGGCAAAAGGCACCAAACTTGTAATAGAAGCGTCCGGCGAAGATAATGAAAGCGCGCTAAACGCGCTGGAAAAACTTGTAAATGATAATTTTAATGAAGATTTTATGATAAAAAAGAGGGGCATTTCCGTTAATCCGGGCATTGTCATAGGCGAGGCGTTTGTTTTGCCGATGGATGGATATTTTATACCCAAACATTTTGTTGAACCCGGTGAGCTGACAAAAGAGATATCCCGATTAGACAACGGCATTAGAGACGCGCAGGAAGAGATTAATCAACTAAAAAACACAGTAACGGATAAATTGGGGAAGGAAATCGGGCAGATTTTCGGCACTCACCAGGCGATGCTAAACGACCAGCATCTTAAAGACCAGTTTATAGAAAAAATTCAAAAACATAGTTTTTGCGTTGAATACGCCGTTACAATAACGTTGCGCGATTATATTAAACGTTTTAAAGGCATATCAGACCCGTATCTGGCGGAACGGGTAAGAGATATTTATGATATTGAAAAACGTTTGTTAAAGAACTTAATGGGAGAGAAACGCGAGGATTTAAACCATTTAACAAAAGGCGTCATTCTGGCCGCGCACGATTTAAGCCCTTCGCAAACGGCGTCGCTTGACGTAAAAAAAGTAAAAGGTTTTGTGACGGATGTAGGCGGCAAGACTTCCCACACGGCGATTGTGGCCAAGGCATTGGGCATTCCGGCGGTTGTTGGACTTGGCGACGTCACGGAAGACCTGTTTGGCGGCGACACGATAATTATAGACGGCAACAAGGGTGTTGTTATAATACGCCCCGACAAAAAAACAGCGAAAGAGTATAAGGAAAGAGGCCGCAAGATACACATCTTTGAAAAAGAGCTTTCAGCCCAACTCAAAGACCTGCCTGCGGAAACTCTTGACGGGCGAGAAATCGAGTTGCTGGGAAATATTAAATTCCCTAAAGAGATAAAAAGCAGCATTAGCAACGGGGCTGCCGGTATAGGCCTATACAGGACAGAGTTCCTGTATATGGGCAAAACCTGCCCGCCGACCGAAGAGGAGCATTTTGAGGCCTACTCAAAATCCGTGAAAGAACTTGGAGATAGACCTATAATTATAAGAACATGCGACCTTGGCGGCGACAAATTCTCTTTTAGCAAAAACCGGAGGGAAATGAACCCGTTTTTAGGATTGCGCTCAATCCGGTATAGCCTGGAGCATATTGACAGCTTCAAGTCCCAGATCAGGGCTATTTTAAGGGCCTCGGCGCTGGGTAATGTAAAAGTTTTGTTTCCGATGATATCCGCCGTGGAAGAGCTTGCAACGGCTAAGTCAATATTGCGCGATGTAATGGACGAGCTTGATAAAAAAAACGTGCCTTTTGACAAGAATATAGAAGTCGGTATTATGATTGAAGTTCCATCCGCGGCAATTTTAGCGGATGTGCTGGCTAAAGAAGTCGATTTTTTTAATATTGGAACAAATGATCTGATACAATACGCCCTGGCTGTTGACAGGAATAACGAAAAGGTCGCGCACCTCTATTCGCCTACCCACCCGGCCATATTGCGATTAATAAAAACAGTGATAGACGCGGCGGACGACAACAATATCAGCGTAGGGCTTTGCGGCGAAATGGGCGGCGAATTGCCATACACGATCCTTCTTCTCGGTCTTGGGTTAAAGGTTTTCAGCGTGGCGCCGGCAAACATACTGCCTGAAGTAAAAAAGATCATACGCTCAATTACTCATGAAAAGGCAAAAGAGATAGCAGAGACCGCTTATAAATTTAATGACCCTAAAAAGACCGACCAATTCCTCTTAGAAGCCACAAAAGAGGTGTTGCCGGCAATGCTTTTGGGAAATTAAAATAGCCCTGTCAGATAAACAACAGTCAATTACGGCTGCGATCTTAAAAACATTTTGGCGGTTTTCCATTGACAAAAACGAGAATAAGATTAAGATTTAAAAAATTCAGCGACAAGAAATTTATATCACACCTCGATTTCATGAGGCTTTTTGAAAGGGCGCTTAGACGAGCGCAAATCCCTGTCAGTATGACAATGGGTTTTAACCCTCGCCCAAAACTGTCATTTCCCCTGGCCTTGCAACTTGGAATAGAAGGTTTAAACGAGACGCTGGAATTAGAGCTTGAGGAGTGGACGAAACCTTCCGACTTTTATAATAAATTGTCCGGCCAACTGCCGGATGGGATCTCTATAAGCCAACCTGAACTAATTCCCCTTAACGCCAAAAGCAAAATAACCGGAGCTGTTTATAACGTAACTTTAAATAATATAGAGCCGCCGGATGATAACAAAATACGCGAACTGTTAAATAGCAATGAAGTCTTTGTTAAAAGGACAAAAAAACGCATTGAAAAGAAGCTTGATATAAGGCCTTCAATAAACGGCATTGAAAGGTCTGAAAACGGGCTGATTTTACATATTAAAGTTTTAAATGAAGGCACAGCCAAACCTAAGGAGATCCTGGACAAACTGGACATCGACACTGGAAAACATCCTGAATTTATTAAAATAGTTAGAACAAACGTGCAGATACAAGAAGAATGCGAACAGGGCTAACTATGCTCACAATTTTTCTTAATTACAAAAAATTATAATGCTATGAAAAAAACAATGTTGATTAACGCTATCGAACCCGAGGAGAGCAGGATAGCTCTTATTGAAGATGACGTTCTTGAAGAGTTTTACATTGAGCGCCATTCAAGGTCTCAAACAGTAGGAAACATATATAAAGGCTCGGTCTCAAATATTGAATCCAGCATCCAGGCGGCATTTGTGGATTTGGGGCTGAAGAAAAACGGTTTTCTATATGTCTCGGATATAATGCCGAAAGAGAAAAGCGAAAAAGGCGAGAAAACCGCAAAAAGCAAGAAAGCCGAAGGCTCTGCGGCTGATAAAAAAAAATCCGGACAAAAAATAAAGTCGCTTTTGCGTAAAGGCCAAAATGTTATAGCGCAAATAACAAAGGAAGGCATTGGCGAAAAAGGGCCAAGTTTAACCACATATATCAGCTTGCCGGGCAGATATCTGGTGTTAATGCCAAACGCTAAACGAAACGGGGTATCCAGAAAGATCACTGATGAAAAAGAGCGGAAAAGACTAAAAAAACTCGTTGAAGGCCTTGACATACCGGACAACATGGGCGCAATTATACGAACAGCAGGGCTTAACCAGACAAAGAGGGAGCTTAACAGAGACCTGAAATACCTGCACAACCTGTGGAAAGTAATCTCAAAGAAAACAAAAAGCGAAAAATCACCGGCCGTTATATATCTTGAAAGCGATCTGGTCATCAGGGCTATAAGGGATATATTTTCCACCGACGTTGATGAAATAATTGTTGATTCGGAGGATGTTTATAAAAGAGCTAAAGAATTTCTAAGGCAGGTAATGCCGAAATATGAGAAATGCGTAACGTTATATAAGGAGCCCGAGCCGCTATTTCACAAGTATAACCTGGAGGATAAATTAAAAGAGATCGTTGTCAAAGAGGTCATATTGGCCAACGGCGGCTCACTTGTGATTGAACAGACGGAGGCCTTGGTTACAATTGATGTAAACAGCAAGAAATTTAAGGAAGAAAATGATCCTGAAGAAACAGCCGTTAAAACAAACCTTGAAGCCTCATGCGAAATAGGCCGGCAACTTAGGCTAAGGGATGTGGGCGGCGAAATTGTCATAGATTTTATTGACATGAAAGAGGCCAAACACATACGCCTGGTTGAAAAAAAGCTGGCTGAAACCTTGAAAAGGGACAGAGCGCGCATTACCGTGCTGAAAATGTCAAAATTTTGCATAGTGGAAATGACGCGCCAACGCATGAGGTCAAGCATCAGAGATGTTATATACTCAAGCTGTCCGCACTGCGGAGCCACGGGATTTGTTAAGACGGTCGAAAGCATGGGTCTAGATATTATACGCTCGTTAAAGTCCGGTTTTAACAATAAAGATGTGCAAGCTGTGGAAATATCCGCAAACGAGGAGGTAGTATCGTTCCTCCAGAATAAAAAAAGAATAGAAATCGCCAAATTGGAGTACAATCTTAAAAAGAGTGTAACGTTAAATAAATACAACGGCGTGGATGTTAACAAGATAAAGATAAAATATTTTTCTAGTAATGGCCAGCCCGTTAAGTTATAATAACCCGTTTTACTGACGAAAAAGGCATTAAGGAGACAAATTATGTACGCTGTAATAAAAGACAATGGTAAACAGTACAAAGTCAAGCCGGGCGACAACATTTGGGTTGATCTAAAAAAAGACACCAATTCCGGCGACACAATAGAGTTCGACAATGTATTGTTATACTCAAATGACGACACTGTGGAGATAGGAAAACCTTTAGTCCCCGATATTAAAGTTCTGGGCGAAATTAAGGGCGAAAAAAAGGGAAAAAAAATGGTGGTAATGAAATTCCGCAGAAGAAAAGATTCCAGAACAAAAAAAGGGCATCGCCAGCATTACACCGAGGTTAAAATTAAGGAAATAGCATGCGCAGGCGGAGCTTCTGCAACGGCTACAACTGAAACCGAGTAATATAGATGAACACTGGAGTGGCTTGTCTGCTCTAGTGAGAATTATCCTCAGTGGGGATAAACTGGAGTTAAGCAGCATGTTCTTCCTGCTTTTACTCATTGTTATCATACAATTAGGATAACCTGATTATTAAACAAGAAAGGATATAAACAAATGGCCCATAAAAAAGGACAAGGCTCAAGCCGTAATGGACGCGACAGCAACGCCCAAAACAGAGGCGTTAAAAGATACGCCGGGCAAGTAGTTACGACAGGCACAATAATCGTAAGACAGTGCGGAACAAAATTTAGACCTGGTTTTAATGTAGGATGCGGCAAAGACTACACCCTTTTTGCTTTGGCGGACGGAGTTGTTAATTTCGGCACAAGAAAACGCGTTAACGTGATCGCGCAAAACAATTAATAATGAATAAGACGCAGGCGACTAAGCGCCTGCGTTAACTTTTGCGTTTGATTCAACCGCGCAAAATATCAATCCGGTTACGGAAATCATTTCAGAAAGACGCAAAGCCGTTTTCATACGAAACATCTCAAAAAGCCTGATAAAATCTTCGACTTTTTATTGTTAAAAGATTTATCAGGCTTTTTGTTTATGTATTTGTATTTGTTATTCATAAAACTATCCCTATCCAGGCGGCAATTCCGCCGCTAATAATTGTTATATTTAAAATAATCATCCGTTTACCACAAGGTATTTTTATATGTTTTTAGATGAAGCTGTAATTTATGTAAAAGGCGGCAAAGGCGGCGACGGATGCATCAGTTTCCGCAGGGAAAAGTACGTCCCGCGCGGAGGCCCTAACGGTGGCGAAGGCGGCCATGGAGGCAGCGTAATCTTTAAAGTATCCGACAAGATAGACACGCTTATGGATTTAGCGTCGATTGTTAAATACAACGCGCAAGACGGCCGACCGGGCGAAGGCTCTGACAAAACAGGTAAAAAAGGCGCTGATTTAATTATTAATATACCAAAAGGCACTATAGTTAAAGATAAGGAGACCGGCCACACGCTAAAAGACTTCACAAACGACGACGAATCACTGGTAATAGCAAGAGGCGGCAGAGGCGGCAAAGGCAACAGGCATTTTGCCACGGCGATCAACCGCGCCCCGCGCATTGCGCAGGATGGGCGGCGCGGAACTGAACGCTGGCTTAAACTTGAACTTAAGCTAATAGCCGACGCAGGCTTAATAGGCCTGCCAAACGCCGGCAAATCCACCCTTCTCTCAAGGATATCAGCAATGCGCCCTAAAATCGCCGACTACCCGTTCACAACACGCTACCCGCAATTAGGCGTTGTTGATATGGATGATTACACTCGATTTGTGGTGGCAGATATCCCCGGCCTTATTGAAGGCGCCCATAACGGGACCGGCCTTGGCGACGAATTCCTCAGGCATATTGAAAGGACAAAAATACTGGTGCATATGCTGGACATCGCGCCAATAGACGGCATTGACCCTGTTGACTCGTATTTTACAATCAGAAATGAATTAAAGCTCTTTAACGAAAAGCTTTGCGAAAAGCCGGAAATAATAGTGGCCAACAAACTTGACACCCTGGATGATGATACAGGCAATGAAAAAGTAAAAGAGCTAGAGGATAAATTATCAAGGAAAGTGCACCCTATTTCCGCCGTAACAGGCAAAAACATCCCTCAACTAATTAACGTTATAAACGCTCAGGTAAAGGTTAAAAACGAATAACATTTACATCCCCCTATTAGCGCAAAAGCCTTTGACTCACAACGGCAATTAAACAGTTTTTAACGGCGACAAGAAATGACTTTAGCTACCGTAAACATAGGCAACACAAATATTAATATAGGTGTTTTCGATAGCGCCCGCCTTGTGGATAATTTTCGTGTTAAAGTAAACGATTTTCCGCAAAACGCCGTTTTTAGCGATAAACTTGCTAACTATTTAACGGAAAGCAAGATTGAAAACTTCGTTTTAGCGTCCGTTAACCCTGAAGCGGAAAACGCTTTCTCCAAATGGTTAAAAGCCGAACATGGACGAGCCACAATCAAAATCGGCAAAGATATCAGCCCCCGAATGCCGATAAAAACCCAGAATCCCGAAAAGGTCGGCGCGGATCGCATAGCAAATTCCACGGCGGCTTATGAAGTAGTGAAAGATTGCGTAATTACTGTTGATATGGGAACCGCGATTACATTTGACGTGGTTTCTAAAACGGGCGAATATATTGGCGGCGCAATATCGCCGGGCTTAATGATGTGCGCCAACGCCCTACACGCGCAAACCAGCCGGCTGCCTGCAATAGTCCCGCAATATTCGAAGAAAATTATCTGCAATAACACGGAAGAAGCAATGAATGCGGGAGTTTATTGGGGATGCGCGGGCGCGATAGACCTTATCCTTAAAAAGATATTCACCGCGCTGGATTGCAAACCCGTTGTAATAGCCACCGGTGGAGACGCCGAGCTGCTTGCCGGCGCAACCGAGTATTTGGACAAAGTAACGCCCGGACTTACATTGGACGGAATAAGGTTGATTTATGAAGAAAACAGAGAGAACAGATGATAATTTCTAATCCAACCTGATGGAAACAACCATCTTTTTCAGGTTGTTAATAATCTCCTTATATCTTGCGTCGCCCCTGATATTGTCAATATCCTTGTCCCTTTCAATTTGCGCTAAATCATTATAGCCCAATTCAATAGCAACCTTTAAAGTGGATATAGCTTTGTCAACGTCATGCGTCAATGAATAGCTGCACGCAAGATTGTATATAACTTCTGAATTATAAGGCAACAAGCCCGCCAGCCGCTTGTCTATTGCAAGCCCTTTATCATAATGCCCTGTGGCGGTATAAGCGTTGCCCAGATATTTAAGACAATCAATTAAGTAAGGGTTTCGCTTTAAAACCCCTTCGTAAAAATTTATATTAAATTCAACGCCTTCTTTTAACAACAACGAATTATTTATCTTAAAACCGCTAACCGGCGTTGAACTTTTCTCTGTTGTAACGAAACCCCTCTTCACTATTTTCATTTTTAATCACCTAATGCACGGTTAAAAAAGCGCTCAAAAATCATCCATAAACACAATACGATGCTCAAGTAACATTAATATTGTATCACATTAACGACAAATGGCAAAGATTTTAAAGCATTTTTTTTTAGAATTTAAATAGCGTTAAAAGTTATCAAATTCATGGTATTTCGCAAAAAAAAGCAGATGTTTCTCCAAACTTACATTGCGTAATATTTTTTGCATCTTAATATTATAATTTTGAGAAAAAAAAATTGGAAAGCCGGCCGGCGCTATTGCCCAAAGCTACCCCTTCGAGGATAACAATAAGCAGATGCAGAAAAAAAACAGGTTGTGAGCCCTGAACCTCCTGCTTAACTCACGTTTAGCCTGAAGATTAGAGTGAAAAGACTAAGTTCTTTTTGCGCAGGCCCCTTAGTTAGATATACATAAAGATAATATCGTAGAGCTTGTCGGATTTGACCCATTATTTTCAAATTGGAATCCGGTCAAAATATTATATTGTTTTCCATAAACAATATAACATATAATACCAAACATATTTTAAAGATTTATTTCACATATTTTTATATTTCATGTAAAACAAATTATGATTTTCCATAAGAAAACGCTTTAAGGGCAGCCTCGGAACAACAGAATATAGAAAAAAGAGAGGGCAAATATATCATGATTGATCTTATCATCTTCGGCAATTACTTCATTTTTAGAAGCAATTTCTTTTCATCATACATAAGGAGGGAAAATGTCTGAAACGAAAAATACTATCATCATTCACGACGGGGCTACGGACGAATTAATGTCCCTCCTTTTTGCAGCTTCAATGCCCAATGTGAGCATTAAGGGCGTTATGGTACTTAACGCTGATTGCCAGGCCTATCCAACGGCAAGGGTCAGCAGTAAACTATTTGATTTAATTAATTTGCAAGACATTCCGGTAGCGGTATCTGGGGCAAGGGCTTGGAACGCCTTCCCTTGGACCTACCGTCAGTACTCTTTAATGGTTGATCTTCTTCCAATAGTTAACCAATACAAGGCTGACGTTAAAGTTCAGAAACCACTTATGGACTTTTCTCTTGCCAAGATGGTTGATAACGTTTATCGGGAAACCAATAATACGCCGGTAACGCTACTCTGCCTATCACCGGTCACCGATATTGCGTATGCTCTTAAGACTGACCATGATTTTAAGGAAAAAATCTCGGAAATTGTTTGGATGGGCGGCGTTTATATCACAAAAGAGACTCCGAATGGAAATATCGACACCGGGATAGCGCCCGGAGCCAACCCTTACGCAGAGTGGAATGTTTACTGGGATCCTCAGTCAACCAAAGACGTTTTAACTTCAGGAATAAAGGTGAAAATGTTTCCTCTTAACGTTACCAACAACGTCACACTGACCACAGACATCATTCGACGTTACTTTTTACCTGACAGCGGAGATTTTCCACCGTTATCACTTGCGGCGCAGATGTACAGCCTTGTGGCATTTCAGTATGGTTTCAGCTTTTGGGATACCGCCGCAACAGCTTATTTGGGCAACGCCGATCTTTACTCTTTCAATGCGGCGGCGCGTGTTAACGTTGATACATCTCCTGATCCAACAAAGCAAGGCACAATGACGGTCGATTTTATTTCGAAAGATGAGCCGTTGGAGAGTTCAGTTGAAATTGCAACAGACATCAACGTCAAAGGTTTCTATGATTATTACGTGAAGCAACTAAAGACCCTGCAATTTAAACTTTAGGCAACGGGATTTACAGGCTCTTACAATTTAACATTATAAGCTTTGTCATGCGGCCCTAAATTGATTTGTAAAAATCAGGGTCGGAATAAATAGTTTCCATACTATCTCCTTCCGATCTTCTTTTGAGAGTAAAAAGAAACTGAGTTATAAACTCCGACACTGTAGTTCTATTTTCCTTAACATAATTTTTAATAAAATCAGCCAAGTCACAATCAAGGCTAACGTTTAACCGCGTTTTATTCATTTTGCGCCCCTACCTTTCTTCCACTATTTAATGTTCCTATTATGCGCCTGTAATGCGCCTTTGTCAAGTTGTTTTAGAACGAATGAAAAACCGGAAAAAGCAAAGCATATTGCATATTATCTTCCCAAAGCTATAATATGTAGCTATAATCATTTTGTAAGGACAAAGCGTAAAATAGCTTCAGAAAAACAAGAGCGGAAGCAAAAGCAATTGGAGCTTAAACCAGTAAAATACCAAATAGGAAAAACATGAAGATTAAAGTAGCGTTTCATCACATTCATCTCTTGAGTGAAAATCCACAAGATGCCGTCCAATGGTACGTCCGGAACTTCGACGCGCGAATTGAGGGCGAGGCAGATGTTCGGGGTTCCGTTCTTTTTCGCATCCGCATCGGCGAAGCTCTGCTAAATATTCGCGGGCTGTGGTCTGGAGAAAAACTCACAACGCGCGAAGAGGGCAAACTTGCAGGCATCGATCACTTTGCGTTGGCTTCTGACGATATTGAAAAGCTGATGAGTCAACTAAAGGATAATAGAGTAAAGGTAGTTGAGCCAATGTTTAAGACCACCACCGGTGGACGGGCGTTCTTTATTGAAGGGCCGGATGGCGTTTTGATTGAGATTATTGAGGATTGACACGATTTTAGAATTCAAACAATACGCGATTTATCATTACGCAAGAAACTTATAATAAACGATTTGTAAAACAATATTTGCAAACACGCCTGCCAGGACGTCATCAAGCATAACGCCGTAACCGTTTTTTATGCTTTCCAACCGTTTAATAGGCCAGGGTTTAATGATGTCAAACAGTCTAAAGAGCGCAAAACCGCTAATAACGGTAATGACATTGCACGGTATTAGAAAAAGGGCTATTAGCATGCCTACAACTTCATCAATAACAACTTCCTGAGGGTCGTCATCTGAAAGTTTTACGCACATTTTACGCGCGCTCCATGTCCCTATAATGAAAACAATCAATATTGTAATTACGTAAAGCGACGCGCTGTTTCGGATTGGATAATAGAGCAATAGAGCCGCAAGACTGCCTACAGTGCCCGGAGCGTATGGGGAACGGCCAAAGAAGAAAAAAGAGCCTACTAATCTCGACATTCCAACATCGGATAATTTATCACTGTTTCTAATAAAAAAGAAAAGCCCTGAATACACTGTCGCGCCTACCGCGCCCGCCAAAGTCATATACATAAATATCTTCAACGGGAAACATGTTTCGTATATAAAAGAGCCCGCGCCATACTCTTTAACGAGAAAATAGAACCAGGCAAACGCAATAGATAGTATCTGGAAATAGACCTTTGCCTTGCCGGCTTTCTCGGCGGCCACTACTACTCCGTGATAAAGCATAACAAACCGAAGAATTGTAATGAGAACCTCTCTTATAATTATAGGCACAAGCCACCAAAACGAATAAATCCCTAACATTGAAAATGCAATGTACATTCCCAGCATTAAAAGTTTATCTGCTATAGGATCGACTATCTTGCCAAACGTTGTTATCTGTCCCGTCTTTCTGGCAAGCTCCCCATCATAATAGTCGGTTAAAGCCGCAATAGTAAATAGAGCCACAACTAAAAGGTGGCTTGCTAAAGAGGTGGCAAAAACAAGACGGATAACTACTATCGTCATAATAATACGAAATACAGTTAATGCATTTGGTGTAATAATTGTCTTCTTCATAACGTGAGTCCTTAAATCTTATACAGGTTTTAACAGCGCTTTTATAACCTTGCCTGGAAGAGCGAATGTAATTGCATTGCTCATTATAAAAAAAAACATCCTAGCCAAATAATCAAAAAAAAACAATCAAAAAGGCAAGATTTCGTGCTATTTGCCCATGTCTTTTTGATTGTTTTTTGTGTTTAGGGCACGGAAAGAGCCCTTATCTATTTTTAGTTTATATCGCCAAGCAGGTTGTAACCATCCATGCCGGTAATTGTAACATCCTTAAACGATCCCTGCCGTATTTTCTTTGATGTCACAACCACAATGTTGCCGTCAACTTCAGGCGCGTCGCCGTATGACCTGCACATCCAGACGTCGTCCCCTTTCTTTACGCTAAAATCATCACCGCCTGAGTCGTCTTCAATAATCGCGAGCTCATCCACAAGCGCTTTTAATTTGCGGCCTATCATTTTCTCGTTATTTTCAAACGCAATTCTCTGTTGCAAGGCCATCAGCAGCTCAAACCGCTCATTTTTTGCTTTTTCGCTTATCTGGCCTTTAAATGAAGCGGCCCTGGTATCGTCCTCACGCGAATAGGTAAACACGCCCAAACGCTCAAACCTGACGCTTTCAACAAAATTAACAAGCTCGTCAAATCGTTTAGAAGTTTCGCCGGGAAATCCGGTTATTATAGATGTGCGTAACACAAGGTTTGGCAGCCTGTCGCGTAATTTATCAATCAGGGTTGAGATTTCCAGAGTTGTAACGCCTCTTCCCATGCGTTTTAAGATTTCGTCGTTAATATGCTGGATCGGCAAATCTATATAGTTGCATATTTTGCTGTTTTGCGCAATTTCATTTATCAATTCATCATAAAAATGGGCGGGATGCGTGTACAAAAGCCTTATCCACTTCACTCCGGACAAATCGGAAAGCCTGTTAAGAAGCTCACCCAGTTTCTGCTTTTTGTAAATATCGCGCCCGTACAAGGTAGTGTCCTGCGCTATAATGTTTAACTCTTTAACGCCCGTTTTGACAAGAGTTTCAGCTTCCTGAACAATGTCCTCAATCTTTCTGCTTTTGTAACCGCCTCGAATGGATGGTATTGAGCAATATGAACAGCGGTTGTCGCAACCATCGGATATCTTTAGATAGGCGTAATGCGGAGGCGTAAGTCTTGCAAGTTTCAGGTTTTTCAGGTCTTCACGGCAATTGGCATCCAGCATTTTTTTTGCTCCGGTTTTTGTTTTGTCTTTTCCTTTGCCGGTCGCAAATATGTTGTTTGCAATTTTGTCAAAACTATTAAGGCCTACAATATAGTCAATTTCAGGTATTTCCGTTTGCAGCATATCCTTATATCGTTGCGCCAAACATCCGGTAACGATAAGTTTTTTGCAATTAGCATTTTCCTTTAACAGCGCGGTTTGCAAAATAGCGTCAATAGATTCCTCTTTAGCCGAATTTATAAACCCGCAAGTGTTTACAATGACAACTTCCGCATCTTCGGGGTGATCACAAATCGCCCCCCCATTTGTGGCGACGATTGCAAGAATCTTTTCAGAATCAACCAAATTTTTAGAGCACCCCAGGCTTATTAGATTTACTTTAGGTTTAGTCACACTCATCTCGCTCAAAGCACATTTTTTCCCAATCCTCCAACGTTATCAGCACTTCACGCGCCTGGCTGCCTTTATACTCTCCCACAAAACCGTCGTCAGCCATTAAATCAATCAGTTTAGCGGCCCTTGAATACCCCACGCCCAACCGCCTTTGAATCAACGACACTGAACCGCGTTGAGTCTCCAATGTAACCCTTACCGCTTCATCATACAGCTCGTCCTCTTCCTGATTGTTCTTTTTCAACGCCCCGTTCCACCCCTTTAAATCAGGGCTATATTCCGGCGCGGCCCTCTCTTTTAAGTAATTGACAATCTTGTGAACTTCTTCATCGCCGACAAACGCGCCTTGCGACCTTACAAGCTTTGAAGTGCCCGGCGGCAAGAACAGCATATCGCCGGAACCCAGCAGTTTTTCAGCGCCGTTTTGATCTAATATAGTTCGCGAATCAACTTTTGAGGCGACATAAAACGATATCCTTGACGGCATGTTTGATTTTATCAATCCAGTAACAACATTAACCGATGGACGTTGAGTGGCAAGTATCAGATGTATACCGACCGCGCGCGATTTTTGAGAAAGCCTTATTACCGACGCTTCGACTTCTTTAGCCGCCACCATCATAAGGTCGGCCAATTCGTCCACTATTAATATTATAAACGGCAGCTTAAACGGCACATCATCAAGGTCGGCTTCTCCGTGAGGGTCCAATCTGTGCCTGATCTCTTTTTCGCCCAGTGAGTTATAGCTGTCGATATTTCTAACACCTACTCGCGACAGCAAGGAGTAACGCTCCTCCATCTTGTTTACAGCCCATTCCAATATGGCGGCGGCCTTTTTCATATCAGTGACAATCGGCGCCAGAAGATGAGGTATGTCGTTGTAAGGCGAGAACTCTACCATCTTCGGGTCAACAAGCAGCAATTTAACCTGATCAGGTCTTTGAAAACATAACACGCTTAAAATGATTGTGTTCAAGCACACTGATTTGCCCGAGCCTGTTGTGCCGGCGATTAAGAGGTGAGGCATTGTTGTCATATCGGCTATCAATGGATTGCCGGCCACATCCTTGCCTATAACCAATGGTATCTTCTGTTTTTTTAACAGCGGCCCGCCGGTTTCCATAACCTCTTTCAACCTGACAACGCGCCTGTTTGTGTTCGGCACTTCAAGGCCCACAGCCGATTTCTTCGGCAATGGAGCCACAACTCTAACGCTGGGCGCTTTAAGCGCGATTGCAAGATCATCGGAAAGAGCCACTATTTTTGCGACCTTTACACCGGGCGCAAGCTCAAGCTCAAACATTGTTATCACCGGCCCCTGCTCTATTTCAACAACTCTCACATCAACATTAAACTGCTTTAATGTCAATTGCAAAACGCTGGCCCTCTCCATCAACTGTTCCTTGTCATCGGATTTAATAACAGGCGCCGCATCTTCCAAAAGATCAATTGTGGGAAGCGCATAAGTTTTATATTCATTGCTGGGCTTTAGATTATCGCCTTTTGATGTTTTTAACCTCACAGGATCGCTTTGAAATATGCTATCACTTCCGGCCTCTCTTGTTTTAGCCCCGCCGGCGACAGGTTTTTCCCGTTCAACAACAGGTTCAACAGGTTCAACAGCCTCAACCACTTCAGCTTCAACAACCGGCTCGCTTTCCTCAACAACTTCATTCTCGGGCGCCGGGGCGTTTCTATCCTGGAAATCAGGCTCAAAAACATTGTTGTCGCTCGCGCGGTCACCGCCGCCTTTAAAAACATTTTGTGGTATTAAACCTTTAAAATCAAACTTTGGAATTCGGATGCGTTTTAAAACTGAAGTAAAATTAAAGAACTCCTTTAAATTTAAAGCCCCAAACGTTGCGGCGGCTTGCTTTTTCTCCGGCCCGCGCGAGGCTTTTGGTTCGATTTTTGGTTCGATTCTCGGCTCTGATTTTGGTTTTGGTTTGGATTTTGGTTCATCCGCTGAAGAAGAGCGCCTAAGGATTGAAATTATCTTTGAGTCGGTAATCAAAATGAGCGAGATAAAAAGGCCGGTTCCCAACAAAATACACGTTCCGATAATGCCGAAGAACTCAACAAGCCTTGCCGCCGATATCAACCCAAACACTCCACCGAACTCAGGCTTTATAATCTTGAAACTAAAGCCGCTTATAAGATAAATAACAGGTGAAAGACACGCTATCAGCAACACAACGCCTATGGCTTTTACCCATATGTCTTTTATGCCGTCCCTTATCATAAAAGATGTGCCCAATGTGCCAATTAAAAAAAACGGGATATACGACGTTACGCCAAGGCCCAATAACATGTACCCCGCAAGTTCAGCCCCGGTCTTCCCGCAATAATTTTTAACAGGCTCGTTAACGGGAAAGTCCCCGAAAGGCGGATCGTTTGGCGAATGCGTGAACATGCTCGCCAAAGCAAATAAAGAAACCCCAACTAAAACAATGGAAATGATTAATTTTATAACACTTTTTTTATCATCCATATCCCTTTGACCTTTTGTAAAATATAAGCGCTTTTAATACACAACAAACTCAAAACAGCTCTTAAAAAAAAACGGGCATTTACGATTTTATTGATTTACCGCAAATAGCCCGCCATGAATGTTAATCATTATATAGTAGTCGGTTATGACTTTCAAGTTTATTATATTTTTAAGTTTTTCGTCCGTCTTTCAACAAGAGGCATTGACACTACCCGTGCGGCAAATCGTTTATCTCTTATTAAAACAACAAACTCCTCGCCGGCAAACGCGTATTTTTTATCCAGATACGCCATACCGACAGGTTTTTGCAAAGTAGGCGAAAATGTGCCGCTTGTAACGTAACCGGCTTTTGCTCCGTCTCTATAAACTTCATAACTATGTCTTGCAATAGCCCTTCCGGCCATTTCAAAACCAACAAGACGGCTCTCAATATTGGAAGATTTCTCCTGCAACGCCGCTTTTCCGGCAAAATCGCCCTTGTCGAACTTGACCGTCCAGCCAAGCCCGGCCTCAAGCGGCGTAATCGCGTCGCTAATCTCATTTCCATACAATCTCAAACAGGCCTCCAGCCTGAGTGTATCGCGCGCTCCAAGCCCCACAGGCTTTACCCCCTCGTCTTTGCCGGCGTCCAAAATCGCGTTCCACAACTCAACCGCGCCGTCCGGATGAAAAAACAACTCAAATCCATCCTCGCCGGTGTACCCTGTGCGCGAAATTAACGCCCTGCGCCCTTTCAAATCGCCCTCGGCAAATCCAAAGTAGCCAATCTTGCTTAAATCAGTTTCCGTCAATTTTTGCAAAACAAGTTCAGCTTTTGGCCCTTGTATTGAAAACTCAGCAGTTTCAGGGCCGACATCTCTAATCTCCACGTCAAAATCAGCCGCGGTTTTATTAATCCAGTTAAGGTCTTTTTCCGCGTTTGAAGCGTTTACAACTAAAAGGAAGCACTCTGCGTCGAACTTGTAAATAATAACATCGTCAACAATCGTCCCGTTTTCGTAACAAATCGGCGAATAGATAGCCTGCCCGGCCTTTAACGCGGAAATATCGTTAGTAACCAGATATTGTATAAATTTTTCAGAACCCGCTCCGGCAACAGCAATCTCTCCCATATGAGATATATCAAACAACCCGGCGTTGTTCCTTGTGGCGTTATGCTCGTCAATAATACTCGTGTACCGTATCGGCATTTCCCATCCGCCGAAATTAACCATGGTAGCGCCCATCTGCTTATGAACCTCAAAAACCGGCGTTTGATTTGACAACTTACCCTCCCTCAATCCAGCTCAATACCTGAATTATCATAACTATTAAATAGTATAGACAGATTTTAAAACCTATCTATACGCGCTTGCCTTATGCGTTTTGCGAGACCGCGAAACCAGCGGAGCAACCTGCAAGACAGCGCCGGCAAATGAATTTATGCTAAGGATTCGAAAAAAATAACTTTGTTTTTTTGATCCGAGACCCTAATGTGTAAAATCATATTAAATTTTATTAATATTTGTTGTCAAGCATATTTATGGCAAGCTTGCTTCTAAAACTATTTAAACCAACCGTTACTCGGGCGGCAACAATCTCCTCAGCCTAATGTTGCGACAAAAATATGCGTATTATCTTAAACGATGCGCCGAGCGTCGTAAATAATAATGTCCGCCATTGCCGCAATAAACAGTAACCCAATCTGACAAATACTACACAATTTCGCTTTTTTTTGGCTTGTTTCGTAAACAAAGGTTCCTGTATAATCTTACCTTCGATTATATTCATTGCATTCGTATATTCTGTGTAGATTCAGGCAAAATACGGCCTGGTTAAACACTACAGCGCATTCATTTTATGTTTAAAAGGCCTTTTATGGAAAAACCGCTTTCGAATTCGACTGTTGACACAAAAATTGGGTTTCTTAAAAAAGCCAGGGCGTCAATTTGCCACCATTGCCCTATGTGTATAAGCGCCAGGAACAAACCGGATTCATTTTTCGGCAAAATATTGGGCCATAAACTGCATTCTGAAAACTGCCCAATGTGGAAGGCGGAACAAGAGGTTTATCCCGGCAAAAACAGTTAATATCAAATTTAAATTAAACCCGATAATCACATTAATATTTAACATAATTGGAGGATTATACTCAATGAGAAAAACTATTTTGTTTAGTTTAACAGCATTGTTTGTTGCCGGCGTAGTTCAATTTGGTTCTATTACAGGACTAAACAGCTCATTTGCCGCGGCGCCCAAAATAGTAAAATTTGCAACTGTAGCTCCTCAAGGCTCAACATGGGCAAATGTGCTTAATGATGTAGACAAAGAGATCGGCGAAAAAAGCAACGGACGCATCAGGCTAAAGGTCTACGCAGGAGGCGTCTCAGGCGACGACAAGGATGTTATACGAAAAATGCGCATAGGCCAGATTCATAGCTCAAGTTTTACAACGTCTGGTCTGGGAGAGATACTGTCTGAAGCGCGCATATTTGATTTGCCGTTCATTTTCACCGGTTACGAAGAGCTTGACTTTGTCAGAGATAAATTTTACGGCGAGTTTGAAAAAAGATTTGAGAAAAAAGGGTACGTTTTGCTTGGGATGACGGAAGTCGGCAATGTTTACTTCTTTACAAACTCCCCAATTAACACAATCTCAGACCTGCAATCAGTTAGAATGTGGATGTGGGAAGGCGACAGGCTTGCCAATACCCTGTTTAACACTATCAATATAGCCCCAATTCCACTTTCTATCGTTAGCGTTATGAGTTCGCTGCAAAGCGGATTGATTGACGGCGTTTACGCCTCGCCGTTAGGCTCGGTTGCGTTGCAATGGTATGCAAAAGCAAAATACATGCTGGACATGCCAATAACAAACGCAGTGGCGGCTATTTTGATCAAAAAGAAAAACTTTGATAAATTGCCCCCTGATTTGCAGGCAATATTGAAAAAATCATTCAGGGAACAATCCCAACGCCTCACTCAATTAATTAGAAAAGATAATGAAGAGGCAATGAAGATAATAAAGAGTTCAGGCATAAAAATTACAACTTTAAATGAAGCCGACACAACCAAATTCAAGGACGCCGGCGTAAAAACATGCGAATTGCTGGTAGACAAACTCTATTCAAAAGAGTTCCTGAACAATTTTATGTCTGAATTAAACGCATATAGGGCAGGCAAATAAAAACACAAAATAGAAGTTTTTAATATCAGCAGCCGTTTATTCACCGGCCTTCCTGCCGGTAAATTTCACGCTCTTTACCTCGCGTAAAGCTAATCTTACACCGCCTGATTTAACGCCTTTAACAAGGTAATCCTCAATTTTAAACGACTCTATTGTCACGCGCGAGCGCGGTTTTGGCTTGTATTCAAGAGTCAACTCGCCGGCTGCCTCTGTTGTAAAACAAATAACTTTTGCCCCTTCCGGCGCAAGCTCATACCCTTTGTTTAATATATACTTATCAATCAAGCAACGTTTAATGCATGGATACCCGGTATCTTTCTGTTTAAAAACAATGGTATACACAATGTCGGCGGCGGTCTCCTTGTCAAAAATCCCGCAGAGCAGCATACCCTTATCCACAAATATCTTTTCAGGCGCGCTTATTACTGAAAACGACCCGTTTTTTCTAATAACAAGCGTCTTATCATAAGACGAAACGTCAAAAAGAGCGCTTCCGCCGCTAACATCATAGCCCAGGTATCCGGTATCTCTATCATACCGAAGTTTCATATTGCGTTGCGCAGCCTCCCTCACGTCTATTTTATGGAACGAAGCAAGCTCTGTTTTTCGCGGAAACTGATCGCGGTATTTCTCAATAAATCCATTTAACACGGAAATCGCATATTCCCTGATGTTTGCGAGCAGTTTTGTGATCTCTCTCAACCGGGCATTAATCTCAGCCATCTCCTCTTTGGCCTTGTTAATATCAAAAAGCGAAATACGGCGAATAGGTATTTTCAACAACCTGTCAACATCCTCTTCCGTAACCTCGCGCCTGATTTGGTCCGCAAACGGCTCCAGGCCGATAAAGACAGCTTCCCGCACGGACTTCATCGTCTTCATTGTCTCGATATTTTTGTAAATACGATTCTCAATAAATATCTGCTCAAGCGTTTTCGCGTGCAATTTATCATTTAATTGAGCCTGCTCAAATTTAAGCTCCGCAATCAGAATTTCAATAAGATTTTCCGCGCTATATTTAATCGCGTCGGTTATAGACACAATTACCGGCTTATTATCCCTTATTACCATTGAGTTGGCCGACACAGACATTTCACAATCCGTAAACGCGTAAAGCGCGTCAACAACATCGTCCGTATGCACGCCCCGCGCAAGCTGCAACTCTATCTCCACATCCTCTGCCGTGTAATCATTAATGCCTGACACCTTAATCTTGTTTTTGCGCACAGCGTCTTCAATTGAGTTTATAATGCTTTCAGTTGTGGCGCCGTAAGGTATTTCACGAATAACTATCCGTTTTGAATCTTTAGTTTCAAGCCGGGCGCGAATAGTTACCTTGCCGTTGCCGTCATCATATTCCCCAACGTCCGCAAGCGCCCCGGTCGCAAAATCAGGGTAAATAACGCAATGTTCATTTTTCAGGTAAGCAATCTCAGCCTCAAGCGCCTCCACAAAATTGTGCGGCAATATCTTAGTGGCCATGCCCACCGCAATACCCTCAACCCCCATCAGCAGCAATACCGGAATTTTTGCGGGAAAGGCCACCGGCTCGCGGTTTCTGCCGTCATACGAATCAATATATTCCGTAATCTCAGGGTTAAACAGGGCCTCCTTTGCCAACGGAGTAAGCCTACATTCAATATACCTTGCAGCCGAAGCCGGATCGCCTGTGAAAATGTTGCCGAAGTTGCCCTGTTTGTCTATAAACAAGTCTTTGTTTGCTATTGTCACAAGCGCGGCAAAGATAGACGCGTCCCCGTGCGGGTGGTACTTCATGGTGTTGCCCACCACATTGGCCACTTTGTGGAATTTGCCGTCATCCATCTCGTAAAGCGAATGCAGAATGCGGCGCTGCACGGGCTTAAACCCATCCTCAAGATACGGAATAGCGCGATCCTTAATCACATACGAAGCGTATTCCAGAAAATTTTTATCAAACAGATCTTGTATGTAAGCCATTATATCAGGTTTTCCATGATGTATTCGCGGCGTTCAGGCGTGTTTTTGCCCATGTAAAATTGAAGCACTTTGGAAATGATCTGCACAGATTTAACATCAACGTTAACCAACCGCATATCTTCCCCTATAAATTGACCAAACTCTTTTGGAGATATCTCGCCCAACCCCTTAAAGCGCGTCACCTCGGGATTTGACAAAGCCTTCAAAGCCACGTCCCTCTCCTTGTTAGAGTAACAATACATAGTCTCCTTCTTGTTCCTTACCCTGAACAGCGGAGTCTCAAGTATGTAAACATGCCCGGCCACAATCAACTCCTCAAAGAAATTGAGAAAGAACGTAAGCAGCAGGTTCCTGATGTGGAAACCGTCAACATCCGCGTCCGTGGCGATTATAATGCGGTTGTAACGCAGGTTTTCAATATCGTCCTCTATCCCAAGCGCGCTCATCATATTGTAAAGCTCCTCGTTTTTATAAATGTCCGGCCGCTTCTTCCCATACATGTTTTGAGGCTTGCCCTTTAGAGTAAATATCGCCTGATTCATGACGTCCCTTGACGCGATTATCGACCCGCCGGCAGACTGCCCTTCGGTCAAAAAGACGGAGCTCCCAGCGCCCTTTTTGCCGTCTGAGAAATGGTATTTACAATCCTTCAAATGAGGTATCTTAAACGCTATGCGCTTTGCCGCCGCCTTTGCCTCTTTCTTAACGGCGTTAAGGTCTTTGCGCAGTTTTTCGTTTTGAACAATCCTATCCTTGAGTTTGCTCGACGCAACGTTGTTCTTGTGCAGAAAATCAACCACCGCCGATCTAACGTCGGATACAATCCAGCCCCGTATCTCAGTGTTGCCGAGTTTGTTCTTGGTTTGCGATTCAAACACGGGGTTTTGAAGCTTTACCGAAACAACCCCCACAATCCCTTCCCGAACGTCAACCCCGGAGTAATTAGCCTTAAAATATTCATTAACACCTTTTAAAATCCCCTCGCGGTACGCGCTTTGATGCGTGCCCCCGTCATTTGTAAACTGCCCGTTTACAAACGAAAGGTACGTCTCCCCGTAAGCCTGCGTGTGAGTAAACGCAAATTCAAGATGTTGGCCCTTGTAATAAGCCATGTCATAAGACGCGCCGTCCCCAACCTCGGATACCAGCAGGTCAAGCAGGCCGTTTTTAGACTCAAATTTATTTTTATTAAAATAGAGCTTAAGCCCCCTGTTCAAATAAGCGTAATTCCAGAGCCTCTGCTCAATATATTCATTGTTAAACGCGTATTCCGCAAATATCTCCTCGTCCGGAGTAAAAGTTATCTCTGTCCCGTTCTCCTTGCCATCGATTTTGCCCCGATCCTTGCTTTTAAGGTCGCCGCGCGAAAAAGTAGCCTCCGAATACTCCCCGTCCCTGTATGCCACAACCTTAAACGATGAAGACAGCGCGTTAACAGCCTTGGTTCCCACGCCGTTAAGCCCCACGCTAAACTGAAACACATCATCATTGTATTTCGCCCCGGTATTGATTACCGAAACGCACTCAACCACCTTGCCGAGCGGTATACCCCTGCCGTAATCGCGGATATTGACCGTCTTGCCCTCTAAAGTTATATCCACCTTCTTGCCGTGGCCCATGATGTACTCGTCTATCGAGTTGTCGATCACCTCCTTGAGCAGCACGTAAATGCCGTCGTCGGAATTATTACCGTCCCCAAGCCGCCCAATGTACATACCCGTCCTAAGCCTGATATGCTCAAGAGAGCTTAGCGTCTTTACCTTGCTTTCATCGTATTTTTCTTTTTCAGCAACCATAAAATAACCGCATTTGCCGGTTAATCGGCGAAGTTAAAAAAACAATCTTTCCAAAAAATCAAAGTGATACTTAAACAATAACTCAATAAAATTTCAAGTTTTTTTTTAATCAGCCTATGTATAAGTCCCCTATTCGCCTTAACAAATGCTTAGCGCAAAAATATTTTAAAAAAATCCAGCGCGGACTTTTTTTTATATTCAAGCGCAATGAAATAAAACCATAAAGGGTAAATTCCAACAAACTTCGCATTTTGGAGTTAAGGCTTTAGCCTTTTATTCATTGACTAATTTCAAGTAACTCGTTACAAGGCTCCGCCTTGTAATGCAGTGCCCTATGAGGCTTTGCCTCATTTTAGACGTTTTTAATTAATTTATCATTTACATATCAGCGATGTATTAATTAGCCATAACGAAAAGAGGCAAAGCCTCTTTGTACATCCAGTTAATTTATTCAAAAATTGGAAATTTTTACCAAAACTTTAGTTCACTTTTAACTTTAGTTCACTTTAGCCACTCTTCCGGTTTATCCATGGCCGGTCAAATCAACCCCCTAATCCTGCCCAAACATTCATCAGCCACATCCCCCATCTCATCAATCTCACGCTTAAGCCGGCTCAGGTCGTCCACACAATCAACATCATAATGCGGCGGCAACAATCCGAGCGATATATTGTTCTCCTTTGCCCTCTTAACAGTCTGCTCATAAACATTTTCCGTGCTCCACTCAATGCCTGAAAAAAGCGCCATGTTCTCAAATTTCGCAAAAGAGCCTGAATTAAACGACAACCCCACAAGATAATACCCACCGTCCGTTGTAGGCCCAACAACCATATCGTTCCGGTTTAGCGCGTCAAACGCCCCGGCAATCGACGCATCGTCCAATGTCGGCGAATCGCTCCCAATAATCACCGCCCCCTTTGCCCCCGTATCATAAAGCGACCTAAACGCGTTAAACAACCTCTCCCCAAGATCGCCCCCAACCTGAGCGCAAAGCTCATACCCGTTTCCAAGCCACTCACAAATCTCATTTTTCTTATCCACTGGGCTAAAAAACAGCTTAGTATCATATTCGCCGCAACTCCCCGCCCGTTTAAGCGTAGCCTCAACAAAACAACGATACAACTCAACAGCTTTTGAAGCCCCAATATCCCTGCTTAACCGGGTCTTAACCTTGCCCGGTTCAGGATGCTTCAAAAATATCCCCAAACAGTTTTCCTTCATGTTTACCCCCCCTAATCGATTTAGTTCCTCAGCGTATTTACCGCCGTTGGCTAAATGTCTCCTGACTTGAACCACGCTGACATTAAAGCAACTCCGTTGCGAATTTAATATGGCCCCCATTTCTAATTGACAGATATAAATCTTTTTGTATCATATACACGCGCATCATAGCATATAAGATTTAATAGTTTAACAATTTAGCTTTTAACAATATAACAGTTTCCCTTTAAACAATTTAATACTCTACACATGCTCGTTACAAGGCTCCGCCTTGTAATGTACTGTACTAAGAGGCTCTGACTCGCATCAATGAACACTGAGCAGTTTAACAATTTACCAATTTAATCAACCATGGCAAAATGCGTTTATTGTAATCAAAAAAAAGGGAAGAGGCCCTGCCCCTCTCTAGACGGATCAATCTGCACGCTGTGTTGCGGCGAGCATAGGGATAAGGAGATACGTTGCGCCTCAACATGCAACTACAAAACCGATAAACAAACCTACTACACCCATAAAGAAGAACCCGCCTTTTACGCCCACTCAACCGCGTTTTTTACCGAAGTCATGAAAAAGCACGGTGACAAGGGCAAACACCTCTTGGGCTACATTGATGTAAAGCTGTATGAATGTTTTTATAACAAAGACAACAACAAAGACGCAGAAGTAATATCCCTGTTTAATTCCCTCAGATCAAAACTAAGCCCCCTTGAGCTTGTTTCTCAACAAGACTCCCCAATAGCGCAGTTGGCATGGGAAGGCATGGACGAGTTCCTTAAATATATCAGCGTAAACAACGAAACCGCAATAGATATAATTGACAGTTACATCAAACGCATTAACGATTACATTGAAGACGACGACACATTATCCGGCAAATGGATAAAACAGTTCCTCTACCTTATGGAGACAAAAAACGCCCCGGTTTGCCAACGCGTAAGAGAAGGCGCCGCTGAAGACGCAAAAGAGAAAAACAAAGTCATCTATCCCGGTTCCACGCCTGCAAACAACATAGGAAATGACGCCCCGCAAGAGGAGAAGAAAAGCAGCATAATCATCACTGATATATAATTATGCAATGAAATGCGGGCGGAAGGGGGAATAAAAAGTATATATTTATTGCAATACATCTCCCATAAGGAGAAGCGTTTTAAGTTTGCAAATATAACCAAACCGAGCTTAAAAGACTCATTCCCCTCCACTTAGTGGGAGGGGTCAGGGGAGGGGGTATTTAAAATCGCTTAATCCAAGTTTAAAGCTTTTTTAAAACAAGATATGAATCCTTTTGCGAAATTTATGATCATTGGCGGTGCCGCCATGATAATTATTGGCCTCTTCTGGCAATTCGGCATGAAATTCCTGCCATTAGGCAAACTCCCCGGCGATATCGCTATTGAAAAAGAAAATTTCAGATTCTATTTCCCCATAGCAACCTGCGTCATAGCCAGTGTAATATTAACAGTAATCATGTGGCTAATCCGCATGTTCAGCAAGTAACATACAATAGTTGTGACAATTTAGTTGTTTCCAACCGATTTGCATAAATTCACTGTTTATTTTAGGCCTGCGCTTTAATCGGCGCTAATAATCAAAAGCATTCCGAAAAGCCCTAACAATCGCCCTCCCCTCTAAAAAGCTTAGGTTTATACACATCTCTTATGTTGGAGCGAGGTTGTGCCTCGCTCTATATAAAATTAACGATGTTTTACCTCAATACCAGCTCTTTGAATGTGAACGGGATTGTCTGAACTGTTGAACAACACAACTTCCCAATAATGTAGTGTAGGCGTGTCCTCGCGCCGTGACAGGCAAGTAAAGTCTATACGTTGAACATTAAGTAATCATGCGTTGAAATCGCGTGTAAATGGCATCCCGAAAAATTGAAAATATCATCCTCAAACGCAGACGGCGCGAGGACGCGCCTACACTACAACGGCAAATACGAATGTTTTGCAACCACCTTCAAATGGTGGACCTTGAGACATATACTTTTTTAACGCAAGGCTTTATGCCGGAACGATCAGATCCAACACGTAAAGATGTGTATAAACCGAAGCTCTAAAAAGAGGGGAACGATGGGTGTGTAAAAAAGGCAAAGTCGCAAAAAACCAGACCGTAGACCTTAAAAAAAACATCACGCCGGCTCTCTTCCGGCAATAAATGCTTAATTTCTCAAGCTTCTAAATTGTTACAAATACTTTAATTCCAATATTGAGCTTGAAATCCAGCCTGATTTAATATAAATTGAAGTGGGATTTCCCACGTTTTAATTTGTTTTAAAATATTTAAACGGCAATTGCGGGAGTAATACCAATGGAAACATTTATAAATGAATATGACGCAAAATTAGATGATAAAAAAAGACTGACTATACGCGGAAGTAAATTTGATTTTTATCATGTTGAAGAATTTAATGACGGCACACTTTTGTTAAGACCACGAGTACTGATTGACCCTAACGGCTTATCAAAAAACACCCTCAACATGATGGATAAATCAATAAAAAACCTAAAAAACGGGAAGGTATCAAAACCGGTCAATCTTGAAAAATATTTAAAATTATCGAATGAATCAAATAAAGTTTGAATTATTAATAGGCGTCCCGGAAATGAGCGAATATTGGAACGATTTATGTAAACGGACGGAATCTAATAAACTGAGAAATGAAATTAAGCTATTTAAAAAACTTGTAAAAACTCTCGACTTTGCAGCTCTCCCCATTGTCTGCTTTTGTAATTATCAGGAGCAATCTCTTCGAAAAGTCTTGCAAGTTGAGTAGGTTGGGTAGAGGGATGAAACCCAACACATAAACTAATATTCCATTATGTTCAAAGATCTTCGTCAAGATAGAGCCTTATTTCCTCCAATCTTTACCTTTTGTTTTCTCAATCCAAATTTCTTCTTTATTCTCGTCTATAATCAGGTCTATCTCTTCTTTATGATCATAATAATACGATAAAGCATCATAAACTTGAGCATGTGTAATATGAGGGTACATAGCGGCCATATCATCAACGCAGGTTCCAGCCATTTCCATTTCAACAATCAGGCTAACGCTAATTCTGGTATTTACAATGACAGGTTCTCCCCCGCAAACACCGGGACGCGTCTCGATATAAGGATGTTTCACTTTAATCTTCACAACAGTTGCAATAGTCATTATTCGTCTCCTCATTTCTTATACCTTGGCAGGAGCAGTCTTGTAGACTGCTTCAAATGTTTTTTTGATCGAACAAAACACCACCCTATTTCCCCATCTTTTTAGCATGATCATCGCACAACCAGCGGTGAGTATTATCGATCATCAGCGTTCGGCGCAGCTCTCCCCATTGTCTGCTTTTGTAATTATCAGGAGCTATCTCTTCGAAAAGTTTTGCCAGTTGCATTCCGGCTATTCGGTTGTTGTCATCTTCACTCTTTCGGCTCAAATCCCGAATGACATGCATTGGATGTGTGGCAAATTCCATGCTCTCATCCGATATATCGGATGACGCCTTCTCTTTTGATCCTAAATGTGAGGCCAATTAGCCTAGTTCAATTAATAATTATATTGCTATCTTTATTTTCAGATGACTGTATCTCCCTATAAAAGGACTCTCCTTCTAGAATTACACCTGTAGTTTTCTCATGAATCTTTGGAAAATTAAGCACATAGCCGGAAAACCCCGCAGACTTTAACACTAAAGAGCAAATTAAAACATACAGCCTTAAAGCAATATAATATGTTGACTCTAATTCTCCTTCTATGCCTGCCCCTGAATTTATTAAAGTGGACCCAAAATCAAGACCAAAAAACAAAGTTTTTAAGTTACATTTAAAATTATTATTAACAGTCACATTGAGGGGGGGCTTGGGGGGGAGACTGATAACTCCTCCAAAATGTTAATAACTTTATAAACCCTCTGG
>JAIQZQ010000120.1 GCA_021777105.1 Candidatus Anammoxibacter sp. | reverse complement strand
ACACACCCCTAAATCCCCTCTTATTAGAGGGGACTTTGTGGAAATAAATCCGATTTAATATCCCCTCTAAAAAGAGGGGTGGCCGCTTGGCGGACGGGGCGTGTTATATATACGCTGAACAGATACGCTAAAAGCCTGATTCTTTCAGCTTCTACCCATTGTTATCCTCAAATGGGATAACAATCATTATCGCCGCAAACAAATGCGCAGTCGATAAAAAAACATTCTCAACAGCAACAACACATCGCAGTGTTTACAATACACCGAGTTAAATTACAAACCGCTAATTTTGCGCAAGTTTTGTGGTAGATATCGGCCAGGTTTTCACTATAATAGAGCGGATTATGGAAAACAACAATAATTACAAATATAAAGATAAATTCAACACAATTAAGAGCGTTTTACGCGATTACCAGTCTCGAAGCGGCGAACCTAATAAAGCAGCCCCCGAGCCTCAGGATGAGGCGACCGCTGAAAAGGATTTGTTAGCTAAATGCGACGCACTCCACGCCAAATATAACCGTTTTTCATACATAGAAACATTTCTAAAAATTGCCGCTGTTGCCGCTATTTCAGCGCTGATAGCTCTTATTTGCAGTCATTTATATAAGATCACATCATATTTAAAAATGGGTTTTATTGCGGCTCCTGTTATTTTTGGAATTTATGCCGTCATAAGAACAATACGCGGCGGCCTAAGCAGAGAAGAAATAATACGGCTGGTTGACAAAAAAATGGGGTTGAAGGAGAGGCTAATCACCAGCCTTGAGTTTTCAAAATCCGGCAAAAAGGGCAAACTTTATAAATCATTAATTAACGATGTCGTTGTATCGTTAAACAATAAAGATCTAACAAAAGCGTTAAAAAGGAAAACAGCGTGGTCAACCCGTAGCCTCATAATTGCGGCAGGCATATTTGGGCTGGCCCTGTTTTTAATCGGCAGCGATGAATTTAACCGGAAATTTCCTGTAAAAAACTATGTGGCAATGTTAAACACAACCTTTGCACCCACGCCCACGCCTCCCCCCGAACCGGTTAGCTCGCCTACGCCGGAAAATAAAAAAACCGAAAAGGAAGAGGAGAAAAAACCGCCGGAAAATGAAAAACTAGCCGCCAATGATAAAAAGGACAAAGACAAAAAGCCGGGTGAAGAAAAGG
The DNA here is from genome assembly GCA_021777105.1 of Candidatus Anammoxibacter sp. GTDB lineage: Bacteria > Planctomycetota > Brocadiia > Brocadiales > Anammoxibacteraceae > Anammoxibacter_B. The sequence goes on along the minus strand of JAIQZQ010000120.1, from coordinate 36,664 downwards.
AAGAAACGGAAGAAAAAGAGAAACAAAAGATTGAAAAGGATATTAACGACATATTAAAACGATTGCTTTCAATGTTAAGCAGCCCTTCCACTCCAGATAATCTTAAATTAAACGCTTCCGGCCAAGGCAAAGACGGCTCATCCACGCAACCGTCCACAAAAGACGGCTCCCAACAAGGTCAAAACAACCAACAGTCGGCGGACGCAGGATCAAAGTCAAAATCAGACTCCGGCGCAGGCAAATCTAAAATGGATAGCAACGGCGCAAAACAGGACAAAAGCGCCGCAAAAGACGGCTCTTCGCAAAATCAAAAAAACAGAAACGCAAATAATAATACAAACAAGAATTTTAAGCCGCCGGCCGGAGTTAGCGGAAGCGGCGGCGATGATTCATCAGGCGGAGCCGCGGGAAATAACAACAACAAAGGCACCGGCAGCGCAGGTAAAACAGCCGGAGGCGGAACAGGCGGCTCTCAATCATCAGACAAAACAGATGAAAATAGCGGGCAACAAGCCGGCAACAAAAGTTTAGCGGACAATAAAAGAGCCTCAAAAAGTGGAGAAAGCGGCAGCGGCGCGTCAAGCGCAAAAGATAACAAAGGTTCAGACAGCGGACAATCACAAGGACAATCACAGGGAACATCGCCAAAACTGGCGGGCGGAGAAAGCTCCGGCGAACAGTCAAAAGGCGATGTCAATAAACAATCCGAGGCCGGCGCCGGCAAAGGAGCCGAATCAACCGAAGGCACAACCGGAGATGGTAAATCAACAACAAAGAGAGCTTCACGCCAAAGATATGGAAAAATGAAGAGACCTCCCAGCAGGAGAAACATAAGCAAAAGAAACGCAAACGATAACACGCAAAAGAAAACAAATGCAGAAAAGGACAAAGACCAAACCGCCGGCAACGACAAATCCGGCGCTAACCAGCAAGAAAAAGATCCTCAAAAACTAACGGACAATAGCGAAAAGAACGGCAGGAGTGGAGATAGTCCGGAACAGTCAGCGGACAAATCCGCGTCTGCAAAATCATCCGGCCCTGAAAAAACCGGCACTGGAAAACAAGAAGGAACCGATAAAAAAGAGGACTCGGCTGCAGACGGCAAACAAAAAGGAGACGGCACAACAGACGGGCAAAGTTTGGCGGATAAAGGAGCTGGCGACAAAAACAAAAAAGACATGACAGGCAGTAAAGGCCAAAACGGAGACAAAACTTTTAAAGCTGCAAAAGAGAAAGCAGGACAAAGCGACGCGGATAAAGCAGCCGGGCAAAAACTAACAGCAAATCAATCAGGAGCTGAAAAGCAAAAACAATCCGCGCCAAAACCTGAAAACGGTTTGCCGCAAAACGCAAGGTCTGACAGCGCCGGCCAACAAGCAAAACAGCAGGGCAAGGACGCAAATGGAAACAAAGAGGGATCAGGCGCCACCGCAGACGGAAGCAAATCTGAAACGCCGGCGTCAAGCAATAAAAGCGGTAAAAAAGAGCAGGCAAACAACAATAAAATAGCGGGCTCCGATAAAAACGGACAAAAACAAAAACAGGATAGCAATAACGCCGGCGGAAAAGAATCAGGAGCGGCAAAAGGAAAGGAAGGCTCTAATGCTGAAAAAGCAGGCGATTTAAAAAGCGGATCAAAAGAGCCACAGGATAATAAAATAGCCAAGAATCAAAAAGGCGACGACGCAAACACAAACAACACGGGAGAAAATAAAAGCGCGGCAAATGGCAATGACGCCTCTAAAACTGAAAATGCAGGAGCTTCAAAAAGCGGCGCAAAAAATGCCTCCAATGATAAGACCGCAGGAAATCAAAAAAGCGGCGACGCAAACACAAACAACGCGGGAGAAAAGAAAGGCGCGGCAAAAGGCGATGAAGGCTCTAAAACTGAAAATGCGGGTGCCTCAAAAAGCGGTTCAAAGGAGACTTCGAGTGATAAGATAGCAGGAAATCAAAAAGGCGGCGATGCAAACGCAAACAAAGCAGGAGAAAATAAAAACGCGGCAAAAGGCAATGACGCCTCTAAAACTGAAAAAAACGGGACATCAAAAAACGGCTCAAAAAAGACCCCGGATAATAAAATAGCAGGAAATGAAAAAGACGCGGCAACAAACACAAAAGGCGCCGGGGACAAGAAAGACGCGGCTAACAGCGCCGGGCAAAAGGCACAATCAAGTCCGGCTGATCAACAAAAACCAGGCGACAACAAACTTGCCGGCAAAGAAAACGAAACAAAGGATAAAACAGACGGCTCAAAAAAGACGGCAGAGAGTAAAGGACAAAACACAAAAACCGCATCTGGAAAAGATAAAAAAACCGCATCCGGGAAAGAGGCGCAACAATCAGGAGGAGCTAAGGAGAAAACAGACGCTATAAAGGAAGATATTGCAAACCTTTTAAACAAGGTTGAAAATAAAATAGAAAATTTTGACAAGCCAAACGCTTCTAATCAAACTAAGACAGCCGCCGGGAAAAAAAATTCCGGCAAAACAGATGGAGCTGATAGCCCCGGGTCTAAGGCAGGACCGAAACCCGGCAAAACCGGAGCAATGGAACAGGCGAAAACAGCCTCGACAAAAGGGGATTCAGGCGGCAACGCTAAAAAACCGCAGGCCGGCAATAAAGGCGCGTCGCCGGGAGCGGCGGGAAGCAAGCCGGCTGAAAAACTCTACTCTCCTAAAGAGGATTCAATTGATTTAACAGCCGGCCGCGATTTTGAATTAACGATTGAAGGCGAGAAAGACGAAACAGGCGGGCGCATGAGAGAGGTTGATTCATTCGGCACAAAACTGGCGCCGGGCAGCTGGGCGGTTCCAGTAGCAGAGGTTGACGGCGCGGCGGACGCAAACCCTGTTCAAGCGGACGACAATGCTATAAAGAACACTCAAATACCCGGAGAATATGAGAAAATTATAAAAAACATGTATATTAATAAAGATAAATAGAATAATTTTATAGATAAGCGAAATTGAGAAATTCTTATCACCCTTCCCTAACCCCTCCCATCAATGGAGGGGGAATTAAAAGAATTAGTAAGAAAGATTAGAAAACTCGCTTAACAGTCGCATTATTTTTCAACAAACACAATGTATAAAAAGGATTAATTAGATGTCTGAAGAAATTGATAGATTTAGAGATGATTTTTATAAAATAATCAGGGAGATGGAAAAGGTTATTGTAGGGCATAAAGACGTAGTGCGTGATATTTTGATAGCGTTTTTTTCAAGCGGACATATTCTGCTTGAAGGCGTGCCGGGTTTAGGCAAGACGCTTCTGGTAAAGACCCTTAGCAATGCGCTTGGTTTTGACTTTAAAAGGATTCAATTTACGCCCGACCTTATGCCCGCGGACATTTTAGGCACACAATTAATTATTGAAAAGGATGGCGGCGGAAAAGAGTTTAAATTTGCGCCGGGCCCGATCTTTGCCAACATAATATTGGCCGATGAAATTAACAGGGCAACGCCAAGGACGCAATCAGCCCTTCTGGAAGCAATGGAAGAGAAGCAGGTCACCATCGCGGGCAACACATCAAAGCTGGAAGATCCGTTTTTTGTTCTGGCAACCCAAAACCCTATTGAAATGGAGGGAACATATCCAATACCTGAAGCGCAATTAGACCGGTTCTTTTTTAAATTAAATGTTTTAAGCCCGGGTCATGAAGCTTTAAAGACAATTTTGGAGCGCACAACCAGCAATGAAAAGAACGAGATTAATAAAGTCTTTGATCCCAACATTGCGGCAAGCAGGGTGCAGGAGATGAAAATGCTGGCAAGGGAGGTGTTAATGTCGTCCGAGATCGAAGACTATATTGTAAACTTTATAATATCCACACATCCCGAGCAAAATATTGACGGCGAATACATAAACAACCTTAAAGACGCCGGCGAAGAAAAAAATAAAAATGTAGCGGCGGGAAGCAACGGCAATAACAACGGCCTTGCCTCTAAATTTATTAGTTACGGATCAAGCCCAAGGGGAGGACAGGCGCTGGCGCTTGCCTCGAAAGTTATGGCGCTTCTTGACGGAAGGGCAAATGTGAGTTTTGAAGACGTTGAAAGCGTAGCAATCCCTGCTTTAAATCACCGGCTGGTGCTTAACTTTGAGGCTGACGCTGAAAACATTAAATCAAGCGAGATTATAAGCCACATTATTAAAGATTTAAAAAAATAACCAGTAACCAGTAACCAGATAATCAATTATGCCGATGTTAATGCTAAAAAATTTATTTGAACCCGCGTTCTTAAAAAAGCTGGAATCTCTGCGCATAGAGTGCCACAAACTATATTATGGAAGTAGAAAAGGGCATTACGCCTCTGCAAACAAAAAGGGCACAAGCATTGAATTTGCCGATTATCAAAAATACAGTCCCGGCGACGACATCAGGTATATAGATTGGAACCTTTATAGCCGTTTAGATAAATTGCTGGTCAAAACGTTTAAAGAAGAGCTTGAGCTTACCATCCACATATTGCTTGACTCCAGCAAGTCAATGGCCTTTCCGCCTGAAGACAAGAAGTTTGAATATTTGAAAAAGATAGCCATAGCTTTCAGCTACATTGGCCTGTCCGATCAAAACACCGTTACAATGGCGTCGTTTTCAGATTTGCTCAGTCAAAACAATATGAACTATACGCCGTTTTTGAGGAAACGAAGCAGCATTTTCAGCGTTAGCAATTTCCTAAATGATTTGACTCCAGACGGCCAGATAGATTTTTACGGCTTTCTGAAAAAATATCTGTTTAAAAACAGGGGCAAAGGCGGCACGGTCTTAATTATTTCTGATTTTATGATAGAGCCTGAAATTTATAAAAAAGGGCTTAACCTGCTCAGGTTTAAGAATTACGATGTGAAAGTCATTCAGACTATTGGAAACAGAGAGATAGATCCGTTTAAAAATATAAAACGGGGACAAATCGTCGATGTTGAAACAAATGAGAAAAAAACAATAAACCCGTCATCATCCGCCGGCAAGAAGTATAAAGAAGTGATTGAGCGCCATATTCACGATTTAAAACAATTTTGCCTGGCAAATAAGATTGTGTATAGTCTTGCCAAAACCGATGTAAAGTTTGAAGACTACATGTTAAAAGAACTTCCCAAATTAGGATTCATCAAATAATAAGCTCCGGTTGACGTAAAACGCCGGTCACACACACCATGGGCCTCTTAAATTTAATCTCGTTAAGTTATCTAGCCGTTATTTCCGCGGTGCTCTTTCTATATTTTTATAACAAGAGATCAAACGTTATTTACGTCTCCAGCATGATCCCGTGGAAAGAGCTGAGTTCCGAAATTGCAAGCTCCAGGTCGCCCAGGTTTAACATGCTCTTTTTTCTGCAAATACTTTTAATAATACTTATGGCCCTGTTTTTGGCAAGGCCGTACATGTTTGCCGATATCTCAATAATGCGCGGCAATAACAACATCGTCGTTATCGACTCATCCGCCAGTATGCAGACCATTGAAAAGGACGGCGCGCGTTTTGAACAGGCAAAAAACTATACGCTTAACATTGTCGACGAGATGAGTTCAGCGGACAAAATGATGATAATATCCGCGTATTCATCAGCGCAAACAATAATTGAACTAACGGAAGATAAAGAGGCCCTTAGAAAAAAAATAAATGAACTTCAACCCACAGACACGGGCTCGGACATCGAGGGCGGTATAAGCCTGGCTCTGTCATATATGGCAAAAGCTCAAGATAGCCGCCTCTACGTGTTGACGGACCATGGAGTTAATGAATACCGGCATATGATAGAGGGCATTGACCCGAAATCCGCGTTGAGCAAGACTTTTGCCGAGTCATTCTCAAATGTCGCTATATCATCATTTGATATCTTTCAGGACATGTTTAGCAAAAACGATGAAGCGTATGTTACGCTTAAAAATTACGATGCCAAACCAAAGAAGGTTAAATTAACTGTTTCATTACAACAGAAAACTGCGCTGGCTAAAGATTTAAACCTCAAAAGCTATGAACAAAAGACAGTCACGGTAAGGAGCCTGCCGTCTTCAGGCATTTTAAAAGCGCGTATTGAGACCGACGACAATCTGAAAGTAGATAATACGGCTTACGGCATTGTAAAAAAACGCAAAAAACGCATAGAAGCCCTGCTGGTCACGGATAGCGTTAAATTTAAAACTGAATTTCAAAAACTCGAACAGGCCTTTCCACAGTTGAAGATTTCTACCATACCGTCAGGCGCATATAACGAAAAAGTTTTAACCGATTTTGATATATGCATTTACCATCAATTTGTCCCCTTGAAACAGCCTGATATTAATTCGTTTTTTATTGCGCCGGAGTTTGCAGAAAAGGCGAACATCAATAAACTAGGGACGGGAAATAGCGTTGGCAACAATGGAGCCCCTGCCTTTTGGGCAGCATTTCTGGAGCCGAAAGGCGTTATTGAAAACGTGCATATCCTGGATTGGGACAATTCGCATCCAACAATGAAATACCTTGATTATATAGACAACATTAAAAACCGGGACGCCATGCTTTTTACCCCGCCCGAAGGTTCAAAAATTTTAATCTACGCGGCCGGCAATGTTTTGTTTGGCCAGGAAGGGGCCAGAGGGCAAAGCGCGCGCAATAACCTGCCCCTTGCATTCGCAAATATGCTGGGCAATAAAAAATCGATTACAATGAGTCTTGATCTTGGAGATTTTGATTACTCCGACTCCAACAATCTGCCGGCGCTGATTATGACGCTTAATATGATTCAGTGGCTCAGTCCGCTTGGCGAAAGCCAAGGCCTTCATGGCGGCGAAGGCTTGCCGTTTAACGAGCTCCATAAAACCGGAGCCTTGTTTTACATCAACAATCATAACAACTTTAAAGGTTTAAGTGTTGTCAAAAATGACGGAACCGTCCGCGATATTTTGGATGATGAATTTCAGACACCCAACCCGGCAAGCGCAAAGGAAAATGATATCCAAACCGACCGTGATAATGAATCTCAAAACACCGGCTACACAATAATTAAACACGCCGGGGTCTACACTATTAAACGCAAAGATAAAGATGAAATATTCACGGCAAACATGTTTAATGATAACGAATCAAATCTTACCATGCAAAAAGAGAGATTAACCAAAAGCATCCAGGACGAAAGCAACACAAACCATTTAACTGATAAATCAGCAGTTACGTCAAAGCGCGAGATAACAGAGTTGTCCCGGTTTATCCTTTACCTGATTCCAATATTCCTTTTTATAGAGTGGCTATACTCATTTGTGAAACAAAGGTTTGCGCAGTAGTAATTGCATATTGATAAATTTAATTAACGCCTTCGGCTGATTTTTTTAATTTAAAGCTCGAAGGGCTGAATATGGAGTACATTAACCGTGTTAATGTTAAAAACTATACAATTTGTATATTATAAAATTAACACGGTTAATTAACTCCAAAAAATGCCATTTTGACATAAGCACTTGGAGCCAAACGATTTAAAACGGAAACCACTTTACTATTAAATAAATGAATTATATATTTACACATCCTGAATTTTTAAAACTGCTGTATTGCATACCCGTCTTTTGGCTGGTCGCAATTTTAGGCGTTAAAAAGCTGCCGGCCTGGAGAATAGTTGTTTCAGCGTTTTGCAGGTCCCTGCTTTTTGCCGCGGTTGTTATGGTTTTGTCCGGCCTAAGCCTGGTTGAAATAAGTCAAAAAGATTTAAATGTCGGATACATGGTAGACATGTCCGACAGTATCGACGAAACCGGCAAACAATGGATGGACAATTACGTAAAAGAGGTTGACGCTACACTGGATAAAAAGACTAATAGACAATTGGGCCTATTTTCACTCCGTTCTCAATCCATATACGAATCAACCCTGCTCAACATTGACAAAAGCGGAGAACATATCGCGGCATTGCCAATAGCCGGCAACGGGACGACAAGTCTGGGCGCGGGCAGGACAAACATTGAAAACGCAATTGTAAGCTCATTAGGCGGATTTAAAAAAGGAGCGGCAAAAAGGCTTGTACTGCTTACGGACGGCAACGAGAACTTTGGCGACGTCAAGAAAGCAGCAATGCTGGCAAAAAATGAAAATGTAAGAATATTCACTGCAAGCCCGCCTAAAACAGCTTCAGAGAACAAGATAACTCTGCAAAAAGTAGTCATACCGGATGAAATACCAATAGGCAAAACAGCGGAGATAAAGATAGTTGTTGAAAACAAAAACCCCTCAATTGTTAACGGCAATTTAAAACTTTTTTTAGGCAAGTTTGAAGGGTCGGCCAAACCCGCCCTGTTTAAACAGTGGGCGTCAAACCTTTTGCCCGGTCTGAATGTTTACAAAGTCAGATTCAGGCCGAAAAAAAAAGGGTTTGTCAGGTTTGAAACCATACTGGAATCAAACGACAAAGTCGATATTGAGGAAAAAAGCATAGTCAACCCCGTAATTATAACCGGCAAATCAAAAATTCTTTATGTAAACGGCAAAGAAGGCCGCAAGCTGTTTCTGCCCGACGCCCTTAAAGAGAGAGGCATTGATGTTGAAGTCGCCACTCCCGATCAACTTCCGGACACCTTAATGGACATGCAGCTCTACAAAAGCGTTATTTTTTCAAACGTCTCTAAATCAATGATAAAAGAGGAGCAAATGGACATAATTGAAAGATACGTTAGAGATTTTGGAGGAGGTTTCGTAATGCTGGGCGGTGAAAACAGTTTTATCCAGGGCGGTTATTCCGGCACGCCGATTGAAAGAATATTGCCTGTAAAAATGCTGGGAGGCGAGCATAAAAGAAAAAAGGAGAGATACCGTTTAGCGCTAATGATGGTGATCGACAAATCCGCCAGCATGCAAGGCAAAAAGATGACGTTCGCAAAAAAGGCGGCGTTAAAATTAGTTGACCAACTTAAGGGAAACGATAAACTCGGCATAATAGCTTTTGACAGCGTGCCATACACTATTCAGGACTTGCGGCCCGTCCCCGCCGTAAAGGTTACCCTTATTGGACAGTTGAGCAAACTTTACCCAGGAGGCGGCACAAACATATTTCCGGCTTTAAAGACGGCGTACCTGAACATTATAAATTCAGGGTCAAAGACGAACCACGTCATCTTACTTTCAGACGGCAACACAGAGTTTCTTTACTATAATAAAGAGGCGTTAATAAAATCGTTCAAACAAAACAATATCTCAATATCAACCATAGCCATAGGCAGGTGGTTTGTTAACACCAATTTGTTAAAAGATATAGCGGGAAGGACGGGCGGCCGGTTTTACAAAGTTGACGATGTTGCCCAGTTGCCGAAATTGATTGTTAAAGATGTTGAAGACAGCCTTTCAAAGACGGACATTCACGAAGAGGTATTCCACCCCACAAAAATAGCCGACAGCAAGATACTTAAAAACATTTCACAAGCGCAGCTCCCGCCTCTTCGAGGGTATTCCCTCGTCACATCCAGACAGGGAGCGGAAACCTCGCTCATTTCAGAAGCCCGCGGCAAAGCAGACCCCATACTTTCCAATTGGCGTTACGGCCTGGGCAAGACAATCGCATACACTGCCGACGCCGAGGCGCGTTGGTCGTCAAAATGGATCAAATGGATTAAATTTAACAAGTTCTGGTCTCAGGCGCTTAGATGGTCTATGAATGAGATACCGGAGTCCGACTACTCGGCAAAGGTTGAAATGGTTGACAATGTTCCCCACCTTTTTGTAGAGTCATTCCACAAAGATGAGCTTTTCGACAACAGCGGGAATGGCGAAAAAAGCAAACAAGCCCCAATGGATCTAAAAATTCTTTTACGCAAAACAGGTCAAATTCAGGATACAGCCGCGCCAAACATGGACAAGGACGGCAACAAAGAGCTGCTGTTGCGTCAAATCGGCCCTAAAAGCTATATCAGCCCTTTGAATGAAACGGAACCGGGAGCCTACTTTACAACCGTTGTTTTGTCTCGCAATGGAAAGATGTTAAGCAGAAAGACAAAAGGCCTTGTAATACCAAAACTAAAACCCGAGCTGCCGTTTGACACCGGCGCAAAGATTACCAATGTGGATATGTTAAAAGAAGTGGCGGAAATAACCGGCGGCAAATATATGCCGGACATTAACGAAATAGCCCTAAACACGGAAACAACATCTAAGATGAACTCCCTTGCGCAATTTTTAATCCCATTCGCCCTTGCAATGTTAGTGGCGGATATTGCATTAAGGATTCGCCAATAGGTTTTGGCGCGAGTAAGGCATGATTTTATCAATGGCACAGGCATCCTGCCTGTGATCAATTGAAACACAGGCAAGGATGCCTGTGCCACTATTTATTTAGACACCAACCACTTTTTCAAGCCTAAACTCATACTTGCCGGCCCCGCTTCCGCCTCCTCCGCCGGTCATAACAATATCAGCCGACGCAATGCCCGACAATGGAAACTCGCAATTTATTTTCGGCAAAACATCATCGCTTAAAGCATTGCCAATCTCGGCATTTTGAGCAATCCCAACAACCATAACCGGTTTAAATTGAAACACCGCTTTTTGTCCGGGCGCGATAATCTCTTTTAAGTCCAGGACTTTACCCGACAATGAAATAGCCGCATTTATAGAGAAGTTTTTGAGGTCGTTCACAACCTCAATGTCTCCGGGTTTCGGCGCATCAAGCTTGCGAATCAACACATCATCGCTCTCATTCATCGACACGTGAACCATCTGCCCAATTTCAATCGGCATCTCCGGCGCAAAAGTATCCTCTTCGTCGCTTAGATCAATCTTCAACTCTGTTGGAAATGTAAAAACACGGCTATGGCCCGGCTCTAAATCTTTAATAACCTTAAGCGCCGTGGCTGTATTTTTCTGAAAAACCACAATCTCCGGGCTTCCCCCGGAGTTATTAACAAAATTTAATTCAATGCCCATTACCCCCCCCTATTTTAAGTGGCACAGGCATCCTTGCCTGTGATCAATTGAAACACAGGCAGGATGCCTGTGCCGTTATTATATATTGATTTATTAAAAGCGATCCAACCAGATAACATCCAGCAAACGATTGATCCGGTTACCAAGCCCCTGCTTGGCGTGTTTACTCGTTACAAGGCTCCTGCCCTAATCGTTACCCATAAATAAACGCAGTACATTGTAAAAAATAATAACAGATATACATTTAGAACGCCCTGAAAGGGCAAGAATATATTAGCCCAGGGTAAGCGAATGCGCCACCCTGGGTACAATGAGCCCACATATTTAACCCTGAAGGGGTTATTTAAACAGTAATCAATTACAATGTGTCACGTTTGCCGATACAGGAGTTTCGTCAACTATTTATTTATCCCTTTCAGGGAAAATATTGTTGTTGCATTTTAACCCAGGGTGGCGCATTCGCTTACCCTGGGCTAGTATAAGTAGCCCTTTCAGGGCATAATTGAATAAATTTTAATTTATTTTCCGGCTCTTAAATGTCCAGATTACATTTATGGGTAACGATAAGGGCAGGAGCCTTGTAACGAGCGGTTGCGGAAAACCGGAGTTTCTTGCCCAATTTCATAACCAAACCGAAGTTTTATTACGATTCGATGGCTGCATAAACACGTCAAACAATCCTGAATCGCGGCAATTTTGAACTGTTAAATTATACTGTTACGTATTTTTTTATATCAAAATTTTCACAGTTCTCCTATTTTGCCGTTGACGCATATAAACAAGTAAGTAATAATAATTGACTGTTAAATAAATATAAAAGGAAATTAAGGATTCGGAAAGAGGTTCGTTATGATACCAATTGATTATGATATTATTGTTTTTGAAGAGGGCAAAGCTTATGTTGCTTATTGCCCGGAACTTGACGTTTCAAGTTGCGGCAAAACAGTTGATCATGCAAAAGAGATGCTTAAAACCGCAGTTAAACTGTTTATTGAAGAGGCGGAGAAAATGGGAACTCTTGAAGATATCCTTGAAGAGTCCGGTTATAAAAAAGATTTAGACGGCAGATGGCAGCCGCCGAAACTTGTTGCTACCGAATTAGTAAGTTCAATGTAAAATGCCTAAAATAACGCCAATATCCGCAAAACAACTAAAAAAAATATTTGAAAAAGCGGGATTTAGATGTGTAAGGATCGAAGGCGATCATTTTATTTATTCAAAAACCGGAGTCGCCAGGCCTGTTGTGATACCTGACTGGAAAGATGTTCCGGTATTTATAATTAAAAACAATCTAAGGACGGCCGGGATGACAAGGGAAGAATATTTCTATCTATTAACAAAATAGAAATAAATAACATGGGATGAAAGCGCTTGCCTGAAAAACTCTTGTTTCGTGTCGTTTGAAGCGCTATACGAGAAACAGGAGTTTTGTTAATATTCCAGTAGATCTTATTCATGCATTTTTACTTATTACTTGTCTCCTGTTGGCTCAAGTCATGAGACTTGAACCAACAGGCGCAGTTGACATATTCGAGGCGGAGCCTCGCCGCACAATGCGTTACAAGGCTCCCGCTTTGTAACGAGCGTGGATATTTTCCCGAACTGATCACCAAACACCAATCACCAATCACCAATCACTGATTACTGATTACTGATTACTTGCCCGGTTTATCCGGGCCGCCTCTACTTAAAATCCATATCAATTGCCAGTGAATCGATAAATTTGTTAAATGCGGTAAAGAGTTCCATGGCCCCAAGGGCTTCAACAATTTCAGCTTCGTTGGCTCCGAGTTTTGTAAGATCTTGAAAATCCTGATCGGGTATACGGTTTGGATTGTTGTTTGCTTTTTGAGCAAACAGAATAAGGGCGGTCTCCTTCTCGCTGAATCCCGCATCGGAAAGGTTTGCGTTATTAATGTTTTCAAGCTCCTTGTCGGTTACCCCAATAGATTTCAACATCATGGTGTGCGCGCCGGCGCAGTATTGACAGCTGTTATCGGTTGAAACAAGCACGGCGATTGTCTCTTTCACTTTTCTGGACAGGCGGCCCCCCATCATAACCGCCTTTACTTTTTCCCAATTTGTTTTCAGCAGCAAAGGGAAGTGAGCCGAGGTCTTAAACAGATTGGGAACCATGCCGAAAGCCCCTTCAATCTCCGTAAATATCGCTTTTACTTCATCGGAAACATTATTAACGTCTACAGGTTTAATTCTTGCCATAATATAGCTCCTTGGTTTTTAATTAAAAAGTTAATTGTTCGATTTTAAAAATCCATATAAATAACGGCACAGGCATCCTTGCCTGTGTTTTAATTGATCACAGGCAGGATGCCAGTGCCGTTAACAATCACCGCGCGGTTGGTTCAAGTCGGAGACATTGAACCAACAAAGATAAGCCAGTCTACATTTCGGGCACGCGGGTCTCTACGGCCTTGCCGGTTACGGCATGGTATTCAAGGCCTTTTAATACGTTGGTAAACATTTTTTTCATCATTGGCCTGATCATTAACTTGCCCATCATCCAGCCAAGTGGGCCGTATTTGACATCAAAGGTCATATCTATGGAGAGCAGTGATGTGGTTAAATCAACTGCCTCTACCTGTATAGTCGCGTTAGCTTTTTTAAGGGGCATTGACGACATTTCAGATAAAACCACGGAGATTGATCTGCCTTCGTTCCAGTTTGTAACCTTCTCAACAACGCTTGAATTATCATAGAATTCGCAACGCCGTATTGCTCCAACGCCCTTAACATTTTTGCTTAAAACAGGCGAGCTTTTAACCTTTGGATGGTATAGGTGGACGTCTCCATAGTTTGACATAACTTCCCATACGCGGTTAACAGAAGCTTTTGCGTTTATTTTTGTTTCGACACAAGCCATTTTTAATCCTCCTTTTAAGGGGCGGTTTCCCTTAATTTGTTATACAAAAATTAATATAAAATTTGTTGGTTCAATTAAAGTGACTAAAATGATCTAAAGTTAAAAGTGAACTAAAGTGTAGGTAAAAATCTAAGATTTTTTGTAACTATTCCGCGTGATTTACACACCCCGTCCGACAAGCGGCCACCCCTCTTTTTAGAGGGGATATTAAATCGGATTTATTTCCATATAAGTCCCCTCTAATAAGAGGGGATTTAGGGGTGTGTTTAGTCGTAAGGTGAAAACACGCTGAATAGTTACGATTTTTTAACAATTAATCAGTCTAAAAATTGGATTATTACCAAAAGTTAATAAGTAATTTTTAAGAGCTAATAATCACCGATGGTGGTTATTTTAAAATAAAACAAAATACCATAACTTTAGATCACTTTTCACTTTATCCACTTTAGTCACTAAAAAAACACGAGTTTCTGAAAAATTTCAACGTATAAAAACTAGTTTATAGTTCGCCTCCTCCTTTCTAAATAAACGACCAGTCGTCTTTTTATTAATTAAAAAAATATATGGTTTTTAAGATTTTATTTCAATAAAACACAACCGTTCAGTGTAAATTACACACCCCGTCCGACAAGCGGCCACCCCTCTTTTTAGAGGGGATATTAAATCGGACTTATTTCCACAAAGTCCCCTCTAATAAGAGGGGATTTAGGGGTGTGTATAGTCTTGTATAAACACGCTGAATTATTTCAATAAAACCTTAAAAACCATATATTTAAAATCTTCAAGAGGTTTTGCGCTATTGGCTGTTTTCATTCTCATTAGCGCCCCTTCCCAACTATTCCAAATCGCTTCCCCAATTTTTTCAACATTCATCGAACTATCAATTTCGCCCGCCTTTTGAGCATCCTTCAGGCAAGAGCTAAAAAGCCCGGCAGTCCCGGTAAACAGATCTTCAACCGCCTTGCAAATAGGCCCGTTAACATCTCCCATCTCCTGGCATAAATTGCCGGCAAAACAACCTGATTTAAATTTGTATTCATCCGCAAACCATCCAATTAATTCATCAAACAGTTTATCAAGCCTTTTAATTGGAGAAATAGTTTTATCATTTAAATACTTATCAAATGTCTTCTGAAATCTGAGGGCAAAATATCCTAATGCTTCAATCGCAAAATCCTCTTTGCTTTTAAAATAGTTATAAAACGAACCCTTAGGTATGCCGGCCGCATCCACAAGCTCCTGCACCCCGGTTGCGTTATATCCCTTAAGGTGCATAACCTTGATGGATTTTTCAAGGATCTTCAACTTCTTATCCATATTTTTTTCTGAAAGTGTAAGCATGTTAAAATTATATGACCAGTCGTTTTGATTGTCAAGAGCAAAAATAAAATATAAAAAATAAATTATTAGGAAAAAAGGCAGGGAGGAAGAGCTACCCCATACGTTCAGCGATCTTGGTCATGATTGCGCCATTGATGAAATCCGCGGCGGTTGTTTTAAGCGATCCTGAAAGTTTCAGATTTTTTAACTCGTTAAGAATAAACATGGCAATATAATTTCCAAGTATGCTGTCTACTTTATTCCTGATTTCATTGCTAATCAGGTTGTTCAGTTTGCGGTTAATCTTTCTCGTTACATATCCGCCCAACATACCTTTGCCCGTGCTTTTAAAAATTAGAGTCCTGTAATTGAATGTATTGCCTCTTAATGCGAGTTTCACTCCAATTTTTACCATAGTAGGCCCTGGTGTTTTACGCTTAATAAAATGGTAAGCCTCCGGCCCTATTTGGGGAAGTTCTTTAGCAGCCTTTCTCACTCTTGAGATAATTTCATTTATCTCTTTTGCCAGACTGCTTGTATTCTCAAAATGAATAAGATCACCGTCAACTCTAAAGTATTTAGACACGTATAAAAATACCCCTCTTAAAACTATTATTCATCATTAAAACAATTAACAAGATGCGCCATAATCTCCGCGCTTATGTAATTAGATATCTGAACCTTAATACTGTTTGGAATTGAAATTGATTTTAACTGGTTGAGAAGGAACATTGAGACATAATCCCCAATAATGTTTTCAACTTTTGTTTTGACGGCAGACATAGCGCTTGCGGTAACTTGCGCTTTAACAACTTCCGCTTTTGCCCTGACCGCCGTGTTTGCGGCCGCAACCTCTTTGTTTAACCTTTTGTTAACCTTGCCCGTTACATATCCGCCCAGAGCCCCTTTGCCCGTGCCGGTAAATTGAAGAGTCCTGTAATTAAACGAGTTGCCTCTTAAAGCGGCCCTAACACCCAATTTAACAGTTTTGGGCCCCGGCGTCTTCCTCTTTATAAAATGATGAGCTTCCGGCCCAATATGCGGCAGGTCTTTAGCGCACTTGCGCAATTTAGAGATAATCGCGTTTATGTCATTTGCCAAATCACCGGTGTTTTCAAAGAATACAACCTCTCCTTCAACACGAAAGTATTTGGATAACATTTTTTTGCTTTTAGAAAAACCAAACATTCAGCTACTTCCTGCACAAATTTAATAAAACAGACACATAACGCGGCATAGCCGCAATTTTAGATTTTAGATTTTGAATTTAAATCTTTTCCTTTAACTCCCCCTCCCTTGATGGGAGGGGTTAGGGGAGGGTGATAAGATTCGCGTAAAAATAAGGTATCTTATGCTTTGGCCTGGGTAGTAAATCAGGAAAATAAAGATTCATTATAAAACCATAATTCCGGATTTACAACAAACATTATGCATTGCCGATAAATGATAAGGGATTCCTTACGCTTATAGTTTGTGTTAAATCCAGACAAACTGATTGAGGGAGCTATCTGTTGGCTCAAAGTTTACGGATAGAACCAGTGTTGCGGTCAAATTATTATAGGCGGTTTCGCCTTTGGTTTTTTCTTTTTGCTTACGGGCGCGGGGTTTGGAGGCTCGGATTAGTTATCGGTTTGGCCTCTTTCTATCGAAGGATTTAATCTGGAGAAGATGGTTTTCTTACAACTATTGCAAAGAGTCTCATCAATTCCTATATTATATTGCGCCATATTCTAATGCATTTTCTTCATTATGGAATGAGAGAGCATCATCACCCGGTAAATTTTGCATATTACAGGCTATTGTCCCATTGTGGCCTACTATGGCTCCGTTGTCGTTTTGATTGCTTGTTACTAAATTAAAAGCTCCAAATCGGCGCATTAACGGCTCTAAAACGTTGTATAGGTTGACGCGGCCACCTCGATGCAGGCCATTTTGTACAATACAAATTTCTCGAACAGGCCGGCCGCCGGCATGCGCCAGAAATCTTCGAACAAGTTTCTGAATAATAAGAAAAATCTTATCAGCATCTACAGTTCCATCATCCGAAATATGAGCCAGCAAAATACAGTTTTCATTGCGAATAGTAACGGCAACACAAGGGCCGCAACCTTCAGTGGCAATAGCGCGTACATCAGGCCCCGCTATTGCATAATGATCCATAGGGACATAGACCATGGACTCTTTATTGAAATTAACATCTCTATCCCTAAACGATCCGGATGGACGTTGGAATCTTTTAGAACTTACCTTTTTATCTTTGCCCATATCATGTGGAAAGTTAGTAATAAATGTTAAAAAAATATGCTAATATCGACTAATTCGCCTGCCCAAATCCGTTCTCTTTAAATTCAGCAATTCATTGATGCAACGCATGGCAGAGTGAATCCAAAGCCGGTTCAAATTAAAAGAGAGAAGACCTATGAAATTTACGCCGAATAAGTAATTGACATGTTTTACTGTGTCTATAATACCCGGCTAATTTAGAATTTTTGTTTTTCTATAGTTTTTTTTATACATGCGCATGTCGCAAAAATTCAATGAAAGAACAGTTGATATATTATTATGTAAAACAGAAGTTGTTTAATATAACAATACGTCATGTTTAATTCAAACAATAAATATTAAATACGGAATGCAAAGAGCTTTAGAACATAGCGTGAACGCATTGTTCAAACATGAGGAAATAATTGCCGGCTTTATTAAAAAATATATTTACACTGCGGAATTATTGGTTATATTTTGCGGGTTTGCAGCGCGGCTATGGCGTTTTGTAAATCATGATCGACATTTAAACGCGGTTAATTGAAACACAGGCAAGGATGCCTGTGCCACTACTTTTAAAACTGAACAATCGCTCAACTTAGTAATTAGCAAAAATATAAAACTTTAATACAACAGATAACGTACTTTTTTACTTTTTGCCATTAATCTGTGCAATCTGTGGTGTCTTTTGCCTTTTTGCTTTTAATTTAGTGACTTTTTGTGTTTTTTCGTGGGCGCGCTTTTGACTTTTGCTTCTGATCCGCTTTTATCCTGTAAACCCGTCTACATTGCTTTTGTTTTTTACACTTATCTGTGAAAACTGTAGTTTCTTTTGCTTTTCCGGCTCTGCTTGGTTAAGATATCAAAATGAAAACAGACGCAAATACTACAGACCAACAAAAGAGACTTGTTGAAAATCTGAATAAAACATTCGAGCTTTTAAACACTGTGCTCGACCTGAAACTTGCCTATTTACGGAAAACGCATCCTGATATGAGCGAAGCGGAGTTAACAAAGAAAATATATTTAGATATTGTAAAAGATAAGGAAGCTCAATGGAATGCGCTGAAGACTTAAAAATTCTTTTAAAGACAGTTTGCGCTGAGTTTAGAAAAAACAATCTGCAATTTTGCCTGGCCGGAGGTTGGGCGGTTTCAATGATTGGCGTGCCAAGAACAACGCTCGACATTGATATACTTATTGTTCTTGACGGAGATGTTAAGAACAAAATAACTACAATTCTTGCAAACTCATTTAATCTTCTTCAAAGTCATGAAAATGAAATGGAGTTGAAAAATGCTGTTATATGGAGACAGTTGGTGTCGCTGAAAAACAAAGAGACCCATTTGATCCTTGATTTATTAAAAGCGGATAACAACTTTTTAAAAAACGCAATTAAACGAAGCATTGAAATAGATTATGAAGGGGTGGCAATACCAATCATCTCTATTGAAGATTTAATCATTATAAAGTTGGCAGCATTTCGGAAGCAGGATCAAATGGATATAGAGAATTTGATTCGGGCCGGGGCGGCAATAGATTGGGCTTACCTTGAAGAGGCTATTAACGAATCAAGTCTGGACTGGAATTACATTTTAAAACTAAAAAGCTCAAATGGGATTTAAGGCGTAGCCGCTTACGCCCACTTTATCTTTCTAACCATTTGCGCATCCTTTGTTCGACTTCTTCCTGGTCAACAACGCGCCCTTTTTCAATATCATCCAACCCATTTTGGACTTTATTTTGAACATAAATATGGTATTGGATATCTTCATATGAAGCGTCATCGGGAATCAGATCAAGCATTTTTCTAACATCTTCTTTTGCATTAACCATAAACACATCCTCGCATAACTAAATAAAAATAGTATAAATTTGCGTTACACTTTCAGCCTCGTTTTGAGATTTCGCAGCAAGCTTTATAAATTGTAGCAGAAGGCATTAATAATTCAATATAATTTCATGCAAAACGTAAATGTAAAAATTCGGCAACTTAACAAATAAGTCTTAATAAATTTTGATAAGAAATCCCCAAATTTAGGCCCCAACAAACTCAGCTTTTTGTAGAAGTTAAGGCTTTAGCCTGTTGTTTATTAACAAATTTCGAAATTCTTATTATTTTGGGTATATTTTTATTCATTACTGTTTGCCCGGATTAAGCTTGGCCCACACCTCCCATGCGCAGCTCTTTCACTTTGCCGGCAAGGTAGGTTGAACCGGTTACGCAGACGGCGGAGGTTTTGTCGGTGATTTGTATTGCGGTTTCCAGGGCCTCTTTTATGTCGTGGACGGCGCGGCATTCGGCTTTGAACCCGAATCTTTTGTGCCGCGCGGCCAGGTCGTCCGGGTCTGCGGATCTGGGGTTGTCTGTTGTGGTGTATATTGCAGAGTCTACAAACGGGATAAGCTCATTTAACAAACCGTCTATCTCCTTGTCTTGCGAGATGCCGAACAGCAGGGTGATTTTGGTTGGCGGCATGTAATCTTTAAGCGTTGCTTTCAGGGCCTGTATTGATTCAAGCGTGTGCGCGGTGTCTACTATTATTAATGGATCATGGGCAATAGGCTCAATCCTGCCGGGACATTTTAGCTGCTTTAATGCTTGTTTAACCGTATCAACCCCTTTTGCGCCGGAAAGAGTAGTTTTATGTTCAGGCAAATTAGACGCGGCTATTTCAACCGCAGCAATTGCGCAGGCGCAGTTTGTTATCTGGTGCGCTCCGGGCGCGGGGATAAACAGGTCATTGTACTGGTTGTTTGGCGTGGATATATCGCAGAGCGAACCGAAAGCGGCCTTGCCGCCGCTTAATTCAGCCGCGTTTTTAACCGGCCTTCCATTTTTTGCCGTTATCTCCCTGCCGGCCAGGACAAGCCGCGATCCTTTTTTTGCGCAAACATCCTCTATAACGCGCAACGCATCATCTTTTTGAGCGTCTGAAACAACAGGAACTCCGTCCTTTATAATTCCCGCTTTTTCAGCTGCAATCTCTTCTATTGTCTCGCCAAGTTTATCCATATGGTCAAAGCCGATGCTTGTTATCACCGAGACAAACGGCGTTATAATATTTGTGGAGTCGAGCCTCCCGCCCAAACCAACCTCCATTACCGCGATATCAACCCCCTCGCGTTTAAAGAAAAGCAGGGCAATCGCCGTCAACGTCTCAAAAAAAGTCGGCGATAAATAGAGGTCTTTTTTCCGCTCCTCTTCCACATATGGTCTGACAACCTCTATTATTTCGCAAAGAGCTTCACTGGATATCTCCTTGCCGTTGACTTTAAGCCGCTCTCCAAGGTTTATTAAATGCGGCGATGTAAAAAGCCCAACTTTCAGCCCCATTCCTGAAAGCAGAGCCGCAATCATATTGGATGTAGACCCCTTGCCTTTTGTGCCGGCCACATGAATTGTGTTCAAATCCAAATGCGGATTGCCCACAATCTCCATAAGCTTCAACATTCTGTCCAGATTAAAGCTATCTGCGTCGTATTTATATTTTGATATCTTTTCGTAATCAATCGCGCCTAAAAGAAAATCCATGGCGTCATTGTATGATAAATTAGTATTTGGCATGTTTTTTGCAAGGTTAAGTTAAAATTAATCGGATATTTTAACTTCTACTGAGCGTAAGTTCACTAAAAAAAATATTTATTCAAATTTTTTTATTTATATAAAGCTAATAAATATCAGAGTTTATGACTTTTGTTAAAATATTTTTTGAACCTCCCGCTTGACAAGCGAACGTTTGTTCGCTATTATATACGAACAATTGTTCGCTGCTGAAATGGGAAACAATTGTCTAACGAAACCACAGAGGAGAGAAAATAAAAACTCTTTTATTGATTAAAAATAAATCGTTTTCTTTGTGTCCTCTGTGGTTGCTTTTTTTTAATTGAAGAGTTCGCCCCCAGGGCATAATTCTCACTAAAGCAGACAAGCCGCTCAGTTTTCATTAAAAAAAATTTGGAGATCCTGAATGGGTGATAAAACGCGTGAAATATTTGATTATCTTGTTGAACAGGCAAGAGATGGGTACTCCCCTTCAATAAGGGAGATTGGACAGGCCGTGGGATTAAGCTCATCAGCCACAGTTCACAAACATATTAAAATCCTTGAGAAAGAAGGAGCTGTATCATTAAACGGAAAATCTCGGAAGATCAAAGTACATAAAGGGTTAGGCCTGCAAATAGTCGGCAAAATAGCGGCAGGGTACCCCCTGGCATCCGAAGATGACGACCTTGGCGAGCTTGAGATGCCGTCAACAATGTTTACCCAAAGCGGCGATGTAGTTGCCCTTCAGGTTGTGGGCCACAGCATGATCGACGCGCATATCTGCGATGGGGATTACGCTATTATACGAAAACAGCAAAGGGTGGAAAACGGGGAGATCGCCGCTGTAACCATAGACGGCGAGGGTACATTAAAACGCATAGTTGCCGATGATAATAGAATTGAGCTGAAACCGGCCAACCCTAACTTTAAGCCGTTTTCATTTTCGCGTGAGATTGTAGAAGAGAACGGAGCGCAAATTGAGGTGTTCGGCAAGCTTGTGGGCATAGTAAGGCAAGGCGAGGGGTTTTGCTAAAAGTTAACAGCTAAAATTATATTCAGATTCATCTAATTTTCAATTTTAAAAAGGGGGATCAATTATGTTAAAAGGAATGTTTAACCTGTTTATAGAGATATTAACCGGCAAATTTCAGATTAAAGAGAACACAGAGCTTGTTTGCGTTAAGGACAACGGCTCAAACATTCCTGTAATTCACCCCAATGCCGCAAACGGCGCCACCGGCATGCTGTTTTGCGCGGCAATATTTACGCTCCTAACCGTAATGTTTGTTTTTTGGACTAAATTGGCTTAAGGGGCTGCGCATAAACAAATACTAAGCTTATTAAAGACGGGACGCAAATCATGAATGAAGAGAGACTGGAAGAGCCGGTTAGCAGCATTTTTGTCCTGTTTGAAAAAGGGGCGATAAAACCAATTTCGTTCCGCTGGTCTAACCGCGACTACAAAATCACCAAAAATAATATGAGTTGGATCGACCGCAAAACAAACCCCGTCAGGCGAGGTTTTTCAGTGACAGTTGAAAGCGGCGAGGTTTTTCAACTCTGCTACAGAGAAGGCGACCCCACATGGCGCATTGAAACCGTTATTGTGAAGTAGCGAAAACAAGTAAAAAAGCAATCCGTTTCGGTATAAAGTAGGGACGCCAATCAAAAACGGTTATTGCGCGCGCCGCGTTTGCAAACCACGTAAAATCGTAATCGAAATCATATAAGAAGGATAGAGATCCCTCGTAATCTCATTTTCTAAACGATGAAAGTGTAAGTTCAAACTGTTTTCAGCATAAATCTACAAAAGCGCAAGCTTGTTACAAGGCACCTGCCTTGTAACACACTGTTCCTAGAGGCTCTGCCTCTTATCTCAGGCAATAAAGCCTGATGTATTATTTTTCTCAATTAAAATGCAGCGCTAAATGAACACTTGGCAACTTGTCTGCTCTAGTGAGAATTATCTCCTGAGGGGAGAATTATGCCCGGGGATCTAAAATTGTTTTCGCGCTTTTAAACTAGAGGCAGAGCCTCTAAGGACACCGCGTTACAAGGCTGGAGCCTTGTAACGAGTAAAATGAGGTGACTTTTGATTTTAAATTTCATTTTAATCTCCTCTAAAAAGAGAGTTGACTACTCGACTGCGGACGTGACATGTAAAACACCCTGAACAGTTGTAAATTTTATTTTAGACTTTAAAGATATGACAAGATAAGGAGGTGCCTCTAAATAACTTGCGCATTTTATGCTTAGATTTGGGTTAGATTTGTTTAAACTGATTGAGCCAAACCGTAGGCATAGCCTAAGCTATGTTGAGGATTTGGCGATTGAAGTTTGAGCGAAGATAGCCTGAAGGTGAGTGTAAAATGCGCAAGTTATTTAGAGACACCTCCTTAGCCCATTTTACGTTAATTACAATCGTTCATTGAAATATTAAATAAATATGTTAAGATTTGTCCATGGGAATTGAGTTATTATCCGGGTTTATACTGGATCATTATGAAACGTATGAATGGAGGCACGCCTGCGCGATTCTTTCCTGCGATTTTCCATCTGAATGGGCGGATATGACGGAGTTGTTAACGCAGTTTCGTTTACGCAAGAGCTGGATAACCGAAGGCGGGGGGCGTAAATCAAAGGTGGCCGAGGATATAGACTCGTTTTTGTACGCTAAGGGGTGGGAAGAGAAGGAGTTTTCCACTGCCGTCACGGTTGACGGCGCGGTCAGAAACTCGCCCACTCACAAAATAGATTGCTACAAAAACAAGGTGGCGCTTGAGATTGAGTGGAATAACAAAGACCCGTTTTTTGACCGGGATTTGAACAATTTCAGATTGTTATTTGAATTGCGCGCAATAAGCGCGGGCGTGATAATAACCCGATGCGATAGCCTGCAGGGAATATTTAACAGCCTTGGCAGGGGCAAGTCATATGGCGCATCTACAACGCATATGTCAAAATTGTTGCCGAAGATTGAAGGCGGCGGCGGCGCGGGCTGCCCGCTTTTGGTGTTTGGAATAAAAGATAAATTATATAGAGTGGATTGCCAAGATGACAAAACAGATAACGCCGACTGAGGACTTTGCCGGTTCAGTTAAAAACAAGGGGTATGTAACTGTTTTAGCCGACCCTCCATGGCAATTTCAAAACAGAACCGGAAAAATGGCGCCGGAGCATAAAAGGTTAAGCAGGTACGCCACTCTGACTTTGAAGGAGATAAAAGAGTTGCCTATTTCGTCGGTTGCCGCCGAGGCCGCCCACCTTTACCTTTGGGTTCCAAACGCATTGCTGGCCGAAGGCTTGCAGGTGATGGAGGCGTGGGGTTTTAAATATAAGACAAACCTGATATGGCATAAGATTCGCAAAGACGGCGGGCCCGACGGACGCGGCGTCGGTTTCTATTTCAGAAACACGACAGAGATAATTCTGTTTGGAATACGGGGAAAGATCAGGACGCTTGCGCCCGGCAGGACACAGGTAAACATCATTAAAACGCAAAAACGCGAACACTCAAAAAAACCGGACGAGCTTTACGATATTATTGAGGCGTGCAGCCCCGGCCCATATCTGGAACTTTTTGCCAGGGGCAAACGCAAAAAATGGGATCAATGGGGAAACCAGGTTGATGACTATAGCCCTGACTGGCCGACATACTCAAATAACTCAAAAATGAGCGCGCCGCGTTCGAAAAAGTAGAGCAACCAAAAACACAAATCTTTCACGCGCGTTTCGTCCAATGAACGCGCCATGCTGATTAATAATTGCCAAAATTAACACACGTAGAAGAAATCCGCTGAAACATAAACAACAACCAATGAGAGTATGAGATGCTTTAGCCTCCCGTCAAAAATCCTTTTCAAATTAAAACGCATCACCGCATTCTTGACTAAATTTATTGAAACATAAATTGAGAGATTCTTATCACCCTCCCCTAACCCCTCCCATCAATGGAGGGGAAAATTAAATGTATATATTTATTACAATACCGCGTACATTAGGTGAAACTTTTTAAGTTTGCAATTATAGCCAAAACCAGCTTAAAAAGACAAATTCCCCTCCCCTTAGTGGGAGGGGTTAGGGGAGGGGGTATTTAAAATCCCTCAATTTATGTGGAACAAACAAATGAACAAGACAGTTTTACATTTTGATATCGACGCTTTTTTTGCGTCCGTAGAGCAACTCAGGAATCCCGCGCTTAAGGGGAAGCCTGTAATTGTGGGGGCCGGTGTTATTGCTTCGTGCTCGTATGAGGCGCGTAAATACGGGCTTCACGCGGGCATGTCTATCGCCAAGGCAAAAAAACTGTGCCCTAAAGCTCTGGTACTTGAGGGAAATTGCCAAATCTACAGGTGCGTTACCGACAGAATATTTGAGATATGTCATTCCCTTTCGCCCAGCATAGAGACATATCTTGACGAGGCCTATTGCGATCTTTCAGGAACGGAAATGGTTTACCATAACGATATTATAAAACCCGCCAGGGAGTTTAAGGAGAGGGTTAAAAACGAAGTCGGGCTTAGCGCCACCGTCGGGTTGGGCGTAAACAGGATGGTCGCTAAAATGGCAAGCAAGTCGGCGAAACCTTTTGGGTTTAGGGCTATTAAGGCCGGAGATGAGACGGGGTTTATAAGCTCGCTTCCCGTGGAATCGTTGCCCGGCGTTGGCCGAAAAACAGGGGCTATATTCAAAAAATTTAATATCAACACAATCGAAGAGATAAGAAAGTTGCCGATTGATAGCCTGAAAACCTTGTTTGGGCAAAACGGGGCGGCAATCTATGAGAGGTGCAGGGGCAGAGACACGCACGTTATTAATGAGCGTGAAATACCTAAATCCATATCGCGCGAAACAACTTTCCACAAAGAGACTACCAACCGTGATGAGATTGAGGGGATGATACACTATCTGGCCGAGCGGGCAATGAACACTCTTCGAGAGCTTAAGTTGCTTACAAAAGCGGTTAACCTGAAAATTAGATATTCAGATTTTATTGAAGACGCGGCCACGAGGAGGTTTGTTGAACACACAAATATTGACAGTGAAGTGTTTGAAAGACTTATGGACGCCTTAAAAATAGTTTATAAACGCAGAGTGAGTTTGCGGCTTGTGGGCGTGACTTTGTCAAACTTTAAGATGGAATCAGCGCATGAGCAACTGTCGCTGTTTGAAAGCGATAAGGAGAAGGAAAAAAGGATTAAGCTCTACCGCTCGGTTGATTCCATACGCAATAAATACGGCTTTTCATCTATTATTATGGGCCAATCTATTAACATATCAAGAAATCTGGAGCAGGATAGCTATGGGTATATTTTGCGCACCCCTTCTCTTACGAAGTAACTACTCCTTTCTAACCGGAGCGGCGTCTCTTGACGATATTCTGCAAAAAGCGGTGGATTATGGGATTGAATCAGTCGCTTTAACGGACACAAATAATCTCTACGGGGCTATTCCATTCTACAAAAAAGCGCTGGAAAAAGGAGTTAAACCTATTATTGGCGCAGAGCTTATAATCAACTCCGTCAAGTCCCATCAAAACATGCCGGGCGAAAGGTTGTTTTTGCTTGCAAGGAATTATTCGGGTTATTCAAATATATGCAGGATAATAACCAGAATTAATCTTCGCATTAACATCCCGGAAGTTGCGGTTGATACAAAATTACCGGCGAGTCAAACCTGGCCGGCTACGCTTGCAAAATTTCAACAAGGCGTCTATTTTCTAACTGAAAACCCTGAGACCGCCCGTAAACTCTCTTCCGGCATAAACAAACAGTATATAAAACTTTTGATTGTAAGACCGGGTCAAAGCATTAGTTTGCAACGCTCTATTTATTCAAGGGCAAAGGAGATGGGCATTAAGGTTGTAGGCAGCGCTGACGTCTATTTCCTTAACAGGGTGGACTACCCATTTTGCCGATTGCTTGCAGCTGTTAACAAAAATGCGCTGGTTTCGGATTTTACCGGGGATCACAAAAACGGCGAGGTTCGGTTTGCGTCTAAAGCCGACCCGTCAAACTATTTCCATTCCCCGCGAGAAATGGAAAAGATGTTTTCAGATTACCCTGAGGCCCTTTTAAATGCATTTGAAGTCGCGGCGGATTGCAATCTGCAAATCCCCATGGGAAGATATGTTTTTCCTAAATTCCCATTGCCTGAAGGAGAAACGGCGTTAACGTATCTTTACAAGCAATGCCTTGCCGGACTAAAATGGCGATACGGCGCAATTGAAAGCGCAACCAAAAACCGTTTGCAATATGAGCTTGAGGTTATAAAGAGTTTAGGGTTTCCTGAATATTTCCTTGTGGTGGGCGATATTGTTCGTTTTGCAAGAGGCAAAGAGATTCCGGTAGTGGGCAGAGGGTCCGGGGCAAGCTCAATAGTTGCGTATTCACTTGGCATAACAAATGTGGATCCAATTAAATACAACCTCTGTTTTGAAAGGTTTATGCATACGTTGCGCGCTGACTATCCCGACCTTGACATTGACCTTTGCTGGCGTAAACGGGACGATGTGATTAATTATGTTTATAAAACCTACGGCAATGATCATGTTGCTATGATAAGTTCGCACAACACGTTTCAAACAAGGTCGGCATTTAGGGAAACGGCAAAAGCTTATGGGATGCCGCACCAACTTGTTAACAGATACAGCAAGTTTGTGCCCCGCGATATCGGCGGAAGTTTATCAAAACTGCCTCAAACAATTCCAATATTCAAAGACGCATTGGAAAACTGCGCAAACTTTAAAGAGATACTAAAAATGGCCGATCGTTTAAACGGGTATCCCCGCCATTTAGGCATCCATTCCGGAGGCATTGTTATCACGGACAAACCGATTGATAGTTACGTTCCATTGGAAAAAGCGGCAAAAGGCATCGTAATTACCCAATACGATATGCGCGCAATAGAAGAGATAGGCCTTATTAAAATAGACCTGTTGGGCAATCGCGCTCTTTCAACTCTTAGGGAAACCATAAACCTTGTTAAAAAAGAGCGCAATGTAGAACTAAAGCTTGAAGATATACCTGACAGGGATCCGGAAGCCGTTAAATTATTAAAAGAGGGACAAACCCTTGGATGTTTTCAGATAGAGTCGCCCGGTATGCGAAACCTTATGAAAATGTTAAAGGTCTCGTCAATTAACGAGGTTATAGCTTCTCTGTCCCTAATAAGACCGGGCCCGGCTTCGGGAGGGCTTAAGGAGCTTTATGTGAGGCGGGCAAGGGGACTTGAAAAAAGCAAACATTTGCATCCTAAACTTCAGGCAATATTAAAAGATTCATATGGAATAATGCTTTACGAGGAAGACGCTATACGGTCGGCAAGCGCCATTGCGGGGACATCTCTAGCCGAAGGGGATGAATTTAGGAGATCAATCGCAAAGGCGAAAACAAAAGCCGATCTTAGAAAAGTCGCCGACCTATTCATAAAAAAAGCCGGCAAAAACGGGGTGGACCCGGAAATCGCAAAAACGGTTGGCGGATATATAGCAAATTTCGCAAGCTACACATTTTGCAAAGCGCACGCCGCGGGTTACGGGGTTATTGCGTATCATGGGACATATATGAAGGCTCATTACACAGTTGAATTTATTACGGCGTTGCTCAACAATCATCAGGGCATGTATGACCGCAGGGTTCATGTTGAAGAAGCGAGAAGGTTGGGTGTTGCGATATTGCGGCCATGCGTAAACAAATCGGACATGGAATACAGCGTTGAAAACGGCAAAATAAGGGTAGGTCTCGGCCAGGTAAAAGGGCTTTCAATAAAGGTTATGAAACAGATAGCAAAAAACAGGCCTTATACAGCATTAAGCGATCTCTTTTACAAGGTTAACATAAGCGCAAAAGAGACGGAGTCGTTAATAAGCGGCGGGGCCTTTGACTTTACCGGCAAGACAAGGCCGGAACTTATGTGGGAGCAGGAAACGACGTTTAAAACAGGAGGAAAATTATTTGCAATAAACGCAATGCCTCTATTAAATCCCGGCCCGGCCCGGCAACCGATCTTAATTGATTATGAATACGAGAAGAAATATTGGGATGAGTATAAATCACTTGAGATATTTATAGATTGCCATCCAATGAAACTGTTGAAACAAAAATTATCAAATTACAGTTTTATTGACAGCGGTTCATTGCCGGCAAGAGCCGGCAAACGGGCCAGGGTAATCGGCATAATGTCCGCCGGAAGGAGCGCGGAGACAAAACGAAACGAGAAAATGATGTTTATCACCCTGGAAGATGAAATAGGGATATGTGAAGTCACCCTGTTTCCCGCAATCTACAGGAAGTACCGCCACCTTCTAAAAGATTACGGCACGTACATTGTAGAAGGCAGGGTAGAGAACCAATACGGAGCCTTGACTATTACTGCGGAAAGGATAGAGTTATGGAAGGAGACTTAAAGAGAGCTTCGTAATTACTCAGCATAAACTCCGAGCAAATCGTATAGAGCAAAGCGGGTAGGGGAGACTTTAGTCTCCCATCAAATATGTAACCCTATTCATCCTGTATTCGTTCGACCTCATCAAGAATTGATTTTGAATGGAAATGCAAATGCGCTGTAGAACCTGATAAATCCGCTAATATATCATCTAACTCTTCCTCTGAAAGGTTGTCGTTTTCCAGTCTATTAACAATTTTAATAAAAACTTTGAACTCATCTTTGAAGTCAGGCAGCAGGCTTTTTAAGGTTTCAATATTGCTAAGGCAATCTATAGTCATTTTTTCTCCTTTAATGTTTCTTTAGGCGTTTTACATTTTTTTCAATAAGGTTTTTAAAATTTCTGATCTCCGCATTAAAATATGCGATAATATTTTCATTGGGAGAACTTCTGGACAACTCTTTGTCTATTTTTTCTAAATGGTCTTTAATCCTAATCTCATAGTTTGCAATAGACTTTCTTATACTTTTCTTCTTCATTTTATCTAAAAAATTAATTATCTCAAATGTTATTTGGGAACTGTAAACAATTCTTCAATTTTTGTCTTAACATTATATAATATTTACGTTTAACATGCTTAAAAAAAGATTAATTAGTTTTATGTATATTGTTTTATTTTTTGTTTGCCATGTTAATCAACAACAAACAGGATGTCTGGGTAAAACGCCATGAAAGGGCTAAAATATATTAGCTCAGGGTAAGCAATGCGCCACCCTGGGTAATGAACCACAACCGCATTTACCCTGAAGGGGTTACATAGCCGTGCGCCAAATACAAAGAGCTACGCTACGCGCTTTCATTACATACCGCCACACTAATTGTCATCTAATATTTTGTAAATTTAAACTTGTTCAGTGTATATCAGCAAGCTCTACAATCTCGTCACAAGGCTCCTGCCTTGTAATGTAGTGTGCTATGAGGCTCCGCCTCAAATTAACATTTTCAATGAATTTGTCATTTGCAGATCGGTTTAGTATTAATTGATCATAACGGGAAAGAGGAAGATCCTCTTGGAACACCGCGTTATAAGGCAGGAGCCCTAATCGTTACCCATAAATGTCATCTGTACATTTAAGAGCCGGAAAATAAAATTTATTCAATTATGCCCTGAAAGGGCTACTTATACTAGCCCAGGGTAAGCGTTAGCGCCACCCTAGGTTAAAATATAACAAAAGTATTTTCCCTGAAAGGGATAGATAGCTTCGTTTCCATTTCGTTAACCATGAAATACGGGATGCATTGCAATTGTTAATCGGCTATTTAACCCCTTCAGGGTAAATCAGGTTGTGATTCATTACCCAGGGTGGCGCATTCGCTTACCCTGGGCTAATATATTCCTGCCCTTTCAGGGCGTTTTAGTTGAATATTCATTTTAAATATTGTTCTGAGCTTATTTATGGGTAACGATCAGGGCAGAAGCCTTGTAACGAGTAAAAAAATGTGATATAAATCACAAAAATATGTGACGTAGATCCTTTGAAATATAATATAAAAATGTATAATTTTAATTGCCTACCATTCCTTATCGTTTGTGTTAATAATTTTCGATTGGGGGGAGGCCTATTTAAATGTCTAAAAAAGGCGCAATCAGTTTTTTTATTTGTAGTTTTTTTTGTTATTCGCCTTGTCGCTTTTACAAGTATTTTTATTAAAAAAACATGCGCGAATGAATCAAGAGATATGAAACAGCTTGAACACGTTATTGATGAGTTTCGGAAACGGCATCATGATGCCGCAGAGATTTCGGTCGCTGAATTTCAGCGTAAAAGTAAACACGAAAAATGGTTGGTTGTGGACGCGCGGCCGGATAGGGAGAGGAGCGTTTCTATTATACCGGACGCCATAAGTCTGGAAGAATTTGAGCAGGTCGGGCCTAGATTTAAAAATACGCCAATCCTTGTCTATTGCACGATTGGTTGTCGAAGCGGCGAGTGGGCGGAAAAATTGAGCAAAAAAGGGTATTCGGTTTTTAACCTCATCGGCGGTATATTGGCTTGGGCACGAGCCGGAAACACTTTTGTAAACAGCAATGGAGAACCCACTAAAAAAGCCCACGTATACGGAAGGAAGTGGAACGCACTGCCTCCAGGGTATGAGGCTGTGTGGTAATCAAAATAGCCTTTTGTATAAAAATTGAATGTTTGGTATTATGGCTGAGATAAATATAAATTCAGTTCAAGCATTTAATATATTCCTGTAAAAGAGAATTCATGCTATTTAACTCATATCAGTTCATAATTTTTTTCATTGTAGTTTTTGTTGCCTATTGGAACATGTCCCGCGCATGGCAAAACAGGTTTTTGTTAGTTGCCAGCTATGTGTTTTATGGATGGTGGAGCTGGAAGTTATTGTTCCTCATATTTCTTGCCACTTTTATCAACTATTATTGCGGTTCCATGATACATAAAGCCCCTAATCAGCGAAAGAGGAAATTCTTTCTATGTATTAGCCTTGTTACAACGCTGGTTATGCTTTTCTTCTTTAAATATTCAGGTTTTTTTGTTTCTGAATTTTACGATTTCCTACATTTTGTCGGTTTCGAGGATGTTTCCAGGCCTTTTTGGAAAATAGCGCTGCCCATAGGCATATCGTTTTACACATTTCAAACGTTGAGTTATACAATTGATATATACCGAGGCAAACTAAAGCCTGTTGCCTGTTATGTTGATTTCTCGCTATTTGTTGTTTTCTTCCCTCAACTGGTTGCCGGGCCTATTGAACGCGCCTCGCATTTGCTCCCGCAAATAACATCCAACCGGACATATGATTACGATAAAATTGTATCAGGGTTTCGTTTAGCCCTATATGGAATGTTTCAAAAAGTTGTAATTGCAGACACGCTTGCCAAAGTTGTGGACGCGGCTTACAAAAATCCATATACACAGACTTCAGGGACTTTCCTTGTCGCTACATGCTTTTTTGCTTTTCAGATTTATTGCGACTTTGCCGGGTATACCAATATTGCGCGCGGCGTAGCCAAAATGCTTGGGTTTGATCTATGTCTGAATTTCAACGCTCCTTATCTCTCTAAAAATCTGGTTGAATTCTGGAGAAGGTGGCATATGTCATTAACCGGATGGTTCCGTGATTATGTATATTTCTCTTTAGGCGGAAATCGGGTTTCGCAATATAGACATTTTTTCAATGTAATGGCTGTTTTTTTGTTAAGCGGGCTTTGGCACGGCGCAAACTGGACGTTTGTTATATGGGGATTTATTCATGGCCTGTTTTTCCTGATTACATTGATTTTCGCCAAATTAATTGAAAAAGCAAAACATGAAAACCTCGCGGTTCATATCCTTAAAATATTTGCGACTTTTGTTGTAGTATGTTTTGCGTGGATATTCTTCAGGGCAAATTCGTTGAGCGAGTCTTTTTATATTGTTGAACAATTAGCAGATTTCAACAGCTTTTCGCTAAAACCTGTTATTGAATATTATGTCATCAAAGAGGCTTCGGTTTTTGGTTTTTCCAATATTCATGTTGGAGTTGCCTTGATTTGCGGATTGATGGCTCTGGAGTGGACGCGTTATTATTTACCGGCCGGAATCCCTAAAATGTTACAGCGCAGGTGGATCACATATCCTCTCTATTACACGATGATCACTTTATGTTTGTACAGCACAAGCGAAGCCCCTTTTATATACTTTCAGTTTTAACAGTGTAATTAACAGGTCATATCATTTTGAAACGCATTAGAACTAAAAAACTGTTTATTGAAATTTTCTGTTTTTTAAGCTTTTTTATTCTCATTGATAATATTGTCGCATCATATATAGTTGGAAAATATTGGGATAACAGCGAAGGTGTTTTTAACTCCCCCCAGGGAAATATATCGGATAAAAGATCAAGTTGATATTTTATTTGTTGGGTCGTCTCATACTGGACATGGCATTGATGAATCTGTTTTTATTGAAAACAATCTTAAAGTTCACAAGCTTGCTTTTCCAGGCGGAAGGCCTTCCCAAATGCTAACTATTTTCGATATTTTCCTAAAATATAATCCTAAGCCAAAATTAGTTGTTATTGATGTGTCGTGGGAATCAATTGCAAGACCAAATATATTTAATCAGGCTGAAACGTTCTTGCGTTTAAAACCCTGGGATGCTTTGCCTTTTTTTTTAGCATCGGAAGGTAACGAAAATGAAATAAAGGTCTTTTTAAATTCATTGGGAAGGTCGTCATACTTCCTTAAGTACATCTTTAAAAATAAAGAAAGTTCAAAAGACGATGCTTTGCCTCGTCGCTCAATAGCAAAATTTGAACAATTTTTAATTAGAAAGAACCGCACTAATATAAATAAAATACAATTATTGAGTTTAGAGAAACTTGTTCAACAGTTAAAAACATTGTCTATACCTGTCGCGCTTGTTGAAATCCCTGAATATAGTTTTTTCCTTAACGGTGATGGTTATTCACGCTCAAAGTTCTCTGAGATATCAAAAGGAAGATATTACTCAGATAACCTAAAACAGAAGGCGTTATATTCCGCTATCCAAGGCATAGCATTTAATAATAAGATTCCTTATTATAAATTTGACACCGGGGAAACCATGCTTTTTAGAACAGATCCGTTTTTGTTTAATGATTTGGAGCATATTTATGATTCATATCCGGCAAAGCTATTTTCCCGCATCCTTATGAGCCGTTTAAATATGTTTGTAAGCGATCTGTAAAGAGCTCAAATCCCCTTTTGTCGATTTAGGCGGAACTTGTCCAATCCATTTATAAAGCAAACTCCTTTTCTTAATCTATTTAACCAATTTTTTAAAATGAAAATTTATATAACTTTCTTATTTGTGTTAATTTGGATTTTTATATTTGCATACAACGCTTGTTTATTTGCCGATGAAACACAAGCCGAGTTAACAAATAATTTGCTTGTTTCTATTCAAAAAAACGATTTATCAACCGCTCGTGCTCTAATCGGCAAAGGCGCCAACGTGAATGCAAAAGATATTAATAATACTACATTGTTAATGAGAGCGGCGCATGCGGGAAACATAGAGATTGCCCGACTGCTAATAGAACACGGAGCAGATGTAAACGTTAAAAACAATAGCAAAACTTCCGCCATTATTGCCGCTTTGTCTAGAGGCAATACGGAAATGATTCGTATGTTACTTGAAAATGTGGCGGATGTAAATACTAGAGACGGCAATAATACTTATGTGTTAATGGGCGCGGCCCAGACAGGAAATATTGATATCATTCGTCTACTAATAGAATATGGGGTAGATATAAATGTCAAAAACAATGACGGCCTATCGCCAATAGTGATTGCTTTATTTAAAGGAAATAAGGCAATAGTCCGTTTACTTTTAGAAAACGGCGGCAACATAAATACAAGAGATAGCAATAATAACACATTGCTAATGGGAGCAGTCAACAAAGGATATAAAGATATAGCTAACTTTCTGATTAAGCAAGGCGCGGATGTAAATGCGAAGAATAGCGACAATACCACATTGTTAATTCTTGCCGCTGAAATTAATGACCTTGCCATGGCGAAATTGCTTATAAAAAAAGGAGCCGATATTAATGCTAAAAATAATAAAGGGCATTCGGCCGCAATGATTGCTATGAAAAACGGTTATACGGAAATGGTTCAAACGCTCATAGAAAAAGGCGGCAATGCAAACATCCGGGACAACGACGGGACATTGTTAATGCGGGCGGTAGATAGCGGAAATGTAAACATCGCGCGCTTATTGATTAAAAATGGGGCCGATATTAACGCTAAAAACAGAGAAGAAGGAAATACACCGCTTATGCGCTCAGTTATATCAGGCAATGTGGAAATGAGTAAATGCCTAATTGAAAACGGAGCGGATATTAATACCCAAAATAATAACGGATTGACGGCGATGATGTTTTCCGTAATACACGGTTACTATAAGAATGCCACTTTTTTCTCTGATACGGTCGTCAACAGCAATAAAGATAGGCATTTCACTCTATTAACTAAATATCTTCTTGAAAACGGGGCGGATGTTCATATTCAACAACAGGATGGAGCAACCGCATTAATACTTGCCGCGCAGAATCGAAATATCGGAGCTTGCGATTACCTAATAAAGAAAGGGGCTGATGTCAATGTCAAACTGTATAACGGAGATACGGCGTTAATGCGCGCTTCGCAGGACGGGGATGTCATGATAACGGCTTATTTGCTGAAAAAAGGGGCTGAAATTAACGCTAAGAATTGTTATTCTCAAACAGCTATGCATATGGCGGCGTTAAGCGGTGAAATAGCCGCGGTGAAAATACTCATCGAAAAAGGCGTAGATATTAACGCACCAGATATGAACAAGGCGGCGCCTTTAGACCTGGCTATATCGCATGAATATTGGGATATAGCAAAACTGTTTGTTGATAACGGAGCCACTGTTGACAACAAATTATATGATCTTTTACGCCTGAGGCATACAGTTTTTATTAATGGCGCCAAAACCGTCAAGGAGCTTATAAAACATGGATATAATGTTAACATAAAAAGCGCATCAGGCAAAACGCTTCTTGATATTGCCGTGAATCAGGACCATTTGGAAATGGCGGAAGCTCTTATTGAAAACGGAATTAATATTAACAATTTTGATAAAGATGAGGGTTTTTCAACGTTTCATCGGGCAGTTATTAAAGGGAATATAAAGATTATAGAGTTGATGATATCAAAAGGGGTGGATATCCATGCCAAAACAATGGTCCTTAAACAAACCCCTTTGATGCTTGCTTCATTATACAGAACCAGAAAAGATATTGTTAACATGCTCATTGCGCATGGGGCAAATGTTAACGCAACCGACGCCATGGGAAAGAGCGCGTTAGGCAATGCTATTAATCGTGAAAACACTGAGATTGTAGATCTATTGCTTAAAAGAGGAGCGGATGTTAATAAAATTGGGTTTGAAGGAGCCACGAATTTGCATCGAGCGGTTTTTATGGAAAACTTAAATATAGTAAAGATGTTGTTGGCTAATGGCGCGGATATTCAAATCAAGGATGATAGAGGCGATACAGCTTTAGCGTTTGCTAAAAAATATGAAGCGCCGGCTAAAGTGATTAAGGTATTAGAGAAACACAGGTAAATAGATAACGTATCATCTTTATTACACGATAATTACTTTATGTTTTGCCGGCACAAGCGAAGCCCCGTTTATTTATTTTTAATTTTAATGATTATAACTAGTGAGCGATGAGTTCCATTAACCAGTTAATTTCCATTCCGGCATCATATCAGGGGATGCATTCTTTCCTATGAATTTCTTAAGGGGATGGTCTAAAGCGCTGCCTATGAGAAATTCAAGAAGGCTTGAGCGT
>JAIQZQ010000119.1 GCA_021777105.1 Candidatus Anammoxibacter sp. | reverse complement strand
ATGCACGGCTATTAGCATCTAATATTTCGCTTATCTTGTCGTATTTCTCTCGATATGTTTTTGCCACTTTTACAATTGATTTATCACTATAGTCTAAATATAATTGAATATCTTTTTTAACGCGCATTCTTGCCCTCCTGTTTTTTTTATTATAAATTTATCGTTACAGGTATGGTAAGTTTTGCGCGTTATTTTTTCAATATTTTATTTCGGATTTTTTCGAATTTTCTTTTCCGCAACAGATACTACGTATATCTCCTGTTTCAAGCATTATGGTTATTCCAAGTATTTTGCCTATTCCATGCACAGTTAAAAGGTTTTCATATGGATACAATAATTTTACCTGATTCACCACTTCTTTTTCTATTTCGCTACAATTTTCTGATAAAGCATCTATTATCGACAAATCACTTTTAGCTGCCATTCGCAGATGCTCTTCTTTGAATATGTCATCTATATCATTACAATTTAGAGCCTTGGTTCGATTGCCTGTATAATTAAATCCGGTATTTCTTGTCAACATGTTGCCAAGGCTTAACAAATGTGATGTCCTGTGTCTTACAAGCATCAATCGTTTGCGTAATAAATCTCGGATCGGTCTTGTTGATTTTGGATAAATATAGCCCTCTGGGAGTAAACCTACTCGTAACATGTGCGCTAACCAGAATGAATCACTTTTGTCATTTGTATGTTTCAAACCTGAATATTGCTCCATTGCTGTTGGATTTGCAAGATGAACTTTGTATTTTGATTCCATCAAACCGTCTATTAACCAATACCAGTTATATGTTGATTCGACAACTATGCCTTTTATCTTTTTCTTATAAGGCTGTAATTCTTTTAATATCAGTTTTAAATCATTCGGAACTCTTTTATCAAATATGCGTTTGTCCTTATTGTCCAATATTCCTATATTACTATTGTTTGAATGTAAATCTACTCCTACAAAGTAACTCATAAACTCTCTCCTTACTAAAAATACAAAAATTAAAATAATTCCTATTATATCGTATTATTTAATTTTTGACATATGGAGGAGCTTTCTATATGATTATCACATCTTAATTATTAAGTATTGGTGTTATTTGACTTTAATGTACAACTAAAAAATATATTCTTATCTAAAACTGTATTGCCTCAGATGAAAACATAATTTTCTACCTAAACTCTAAGTTATAAATTAGGAAGCTCTCAGGATCAAATCGCCTTTTGACTGCATAGTGATAATATCGTTTTCAATAAACAGAAAAAACTAGACATGAAGGTGTTGCCCCTTCAATCTTCCACTTTTGTATTTCTATGAGCGAGAACTCAAATGGGCATAATCCTGCAGACTGTCCAAGAATGCAAAATTGTAAAATTATACAGTTGCTATACACTATGCGATATATATTTTAATGTATATTTCTTGTTGTCTGTTTCAGCCTCCTTTCGGCAAACCTTTATTAGTAAAAGATTTTTTTAATAAACCAGCGCAGAAATTGTTTAAACTTTCACCTGCTTGCGAGGCTTTTATTGCTAAAGCTTTATGAAGGTCTTCCCCCACTCGCAACACAAACTTGCCTGAGAACTGTTTATTTTGTAAAGATTCAGGCAAAGGCAAATTATCTTCATTATGGATTATCACCCACTCCTCAATAATTTTACATAGTTCCCGGTAGACCGCTGCTTCGTCTTTGCCATGGCAACAGGGCCCAATTAATCCGGGTGAAGACCCTATATATAGTTGATCTTCATCAGACCATTCAACTAATTTTATAAACATATCTGAAGGTTTCATATTTGTTCTACCTCCTTAATTTTAATCGCAACCTCTTTTTCCTGATATATTAACGCATCATCGCCTAACTTGCCTGATAATGTAACTTTCGCCCCTTTAGGATGCAAATAGTTACGATGGCTTCCTTTGCCGCCTCTATTCTTAAAACCATTTTTCTCAAGTATCCTGATAAGTTCACGAATTTTCTTTGGCATCCTTTTATAGTACTACAATAGTACTACATGTCAAGTTATTTTTCACAATCGAAATTGGGGCTCGGAAATAAATAAAAAGCCCTATTTTAACTAATAAAAAAGCAAAAGCGCATTAATCATCAAATAATAAATAAAGGCACAAAAAAAGCCTCGAAAAAGATCAATAAAATCAAAAGCGAAATAACCGCATATCTTCACTAATTTTCACTAATAAAAAGCAAAAGCACATTAAGGGCTCAACCAAAAATAACATTGAGAGCTTCTTATCACCCTCCCCTAACCCATCCCATCAATGAAGGGGAAATTAAAGGTATATATTTAATATCAACATTTCGACAATTTTCCGCACATTGCATCGGTTTGCCTTACTCCGCAAGGCGCATACTCTTTTCTTTACGCGCTCATAACACTTACAATTACTGTTGTCATTAAACGGCAATACGTTAATTAGCAAGAACTTACAAAAGCCTTTAATCAATTTTTTATTAAATCAAACAATATGTATAGCTGTTTTGAGCCCCCTTGTAAATCCATTTTAGAACTTTTATTTATTTTTTTATAGACAACAGTCAAATAAAGCGGTAAATTTAAAAACTTAATGTCATTTAATAAAAAGAAATTTATAGAATAGAAAGGTTAAGATATGAGCTTCAAATTAAACAATAAAAAGCCTAATATTATATTGATAATGACTGATCAACAACGCGCTATCCGTGATTTTCCAGAAGAATGGGTGGATCAATATCTTCCGTCTCTCAAGCGTTTACAGAGAAATGGGATGACTTATCGAAACAACTATATTAATACCGCGCCTTGTTGGGCAAACCGCGGGGTTCTAATGTCAGGAACTTATCCTTTGGTTAGTCAGGTTTTGGAAGTGGGCAATACTTTGCCGCCCAGTTTGGCTAATTTGCCAAAAACCTTAAAAAAGGCAGGATACCGCACTGTTTATAAAGGGAAATGGCACTTAACCGGAAAGTCGGATAAATTTGCCTCTGAATGGGCGTCTGATCCTGATGCGCGGGCCACTGCAATTATGGAAGATGAGATGATGGAGAGTGTGTATGGTTTATCGGGTTGGACTTCGCCTGACGCCGGCACCTCGCTGGTGAGTTATCCAACAAAAGACGGGATCGCTAATTTAGGCGGCGGATTTGGAAAAAATGATTTAAGGATGATTACCGGAGAAGGGTTCCTGGCTCCGGATATGCAGGAGAGCGCGTTGGACTATATTAAATCCAACGCATGCGCCGAGGAGCCTTACTTTCTTGTTATTTCATTGGTAAACCCGCACGACATCTCAGTGTATCCCGGTAAGTTGGAGCTGTTTGGTTATAGCATGGAAGATTTTGCGGGTTATGAAGGCTTTAGGCTTCCTGAATCTTATTATAAAGATGATCTGAGCACAAAACCCAGCGCTCAGTTAAATTTTCTCAATGGGTTTGACGGCGGTGGCATGGATGAAGAAACCGCGCTAAACTACCTTAAGTTTTACGCCTACCTGCAGACTCTGCCTGATTGTTTAATTGATATGGCGCTGGACGCCATGACGCCTGAGCAGTTGAATGAAACTATTATCATTCGAACCGCGGATCATGGGGAGATGGGAGCCGCTCACGGCGGGCTTCGAGAGAAAATGAACACTTTTTACAATGAGGCGGTTCATATTCCGCTTATTATCAGCAATCCTATTCTCTTTCCCGAAGCGCAAACTTGCGATGAGTTGGTCGGGCAAATAGATCTGCTCCCCACTATTGCTGAATTAGCCGGGCTTGACGCCCAAGAGACAAAAGAGGAGTTTCTCCTGGCCGGCAATAGTTTTGCAAAGACCCTTATCAACCCAAAAGCCCATACACAGTACTCGCTAATTTTCATGTTTTATTCAGGGGATAATTTCAAAGTGTTGCCTGTAGGATTCTCTAATGTAATTTGCGGCATTTTAACCAAAAAGTGGAAGTATGGGGTATACTTTGCTCCGGAAGGAGGTTTACCCGGCGTAGAGTCATATCCCGGCATTAAGACGGGCAACACATTTGGCGGCGAGGGGACAGATTCGCCTTCTTTTGCCATTGCCACTGCTAATTGGTTTCCGGTAGTTACACTAAATTCAGCGCAATATGAGCTATATAATCGTGAAAACGATCCGAATGAGCTTAAAAACTTGCTTCATGGAGAGTTTATACCGGAAGACATACGAGCAGTTCAAAAAGAACTTCACCATCAATTAACCCAAGAAATGGCAAAAAACAACTCTATGCCCATCGGTTGGAGAGATATCCTAATCTGATATTGGGAATGATGAGGATTCAATAAGGACAAACTAATTGTTTGCGCCGACGCCTTTTTACACACCCCTCGTTCCCCTCTTTTTAGAGCTAAGGTTTATACACATCTTTTATATCTATTCAGTGTAAGATTTGCTAAAAAGTTTAGAAGTTCTTTAGATTTCCCTCTTTGGCCCCCAGGGCATAATTCTCACTAGAGCAGACAAGCTGCTCAGTGTTCATTTAGCAAAGAGGGAGTAAGGGAGATTCGAATAAAGTATACCGATAAAAAACTAATAAATGAAAATTTAAACATTCAAATCCCCCCACCCCCTTTTCTAAAGGGGAAGGATCGTTGATTGTATGAGCTTTTAAATCAAAAGATGTGTATAAACCTAA
>JAIQZQ010000118.1 GCA_021777105.1 Candidatus Anammoxibacter sp. | reverse complement strand
TATGGCTGAGACGCAAAAGCAAAATTTAAGCAACCAAATAGTTGATCTGCGCAACAAGCTTGAACAAACCGAAAAACAGGTGGCAATAAACCAAACAAAGATGACCATGATCTACCTTGCATGTTCAGCCCTAATAGCCATCGCCGCCATAGTTGCCACGATTGTGATGAAACTTTAAAAAAATGACAATTGACGAATAACGATTGTCGATTGAATGGAATTGATGATTAACAAAGAACCAATGACGATTGATGAATAACTCTTAGCAATGACAATTGACCAGTGACGAATGACTATTAGCGATTGACGAATAGCAAATGACCAATGTCTATTGACAACCGGCCAATGACCAACAAAACCAATAACAATTAACTAGTGTCGAATGACTAACAAGAAAGCTGACCAGTATCCAATGACTATTGACCAATAACCAATGACAAAAGACCATTTACCTGTTACGAAGGACGAAGAAGTAATGACTATTGATCAATAACCAATGACCAACGGCAAATGACTAATTACTGATTTCCGATCACCAATCACCGATTACCGATTTTTTCCCCTGCGCAGGGTTTATTTTAATTTTTATCAATTTATTGATATTGAAAGGAGGCGCTTAAAATGCAAACGAAAATAGCAAATGCGGAACGCGTAAAAGATGTATATGGCTGACGGTTGAGAATATACAAGGTTGCGAGCAGGTTTGATCACTGATGCAATCTTGTAATATTTAGATGCAAAATTAAATTATTTTGTTATATGCGAAGTCAACACAGTTTTGGCCGCAATTTTTTTTAATATTAACATGAGGTAAATTAATATGGCTAGCGATACTAGTAGATGGAATCAAAGTCAAGTGGATGTTTATATCAGTTCATACACTTATAAATGGGACAACACACAATCAAAACATGTTTTTGCAAACTTCACAAATCTTGCAGATAAAGGAAAATTAATTGACTTGCTAGTTGATGTCAATAATTCTGATTATTCAGGTGATAGCTTTGGCCCATTAAAAGATAAAACATTATTCAAATATAAAGGCACAGCGTTACAAGGTATACCGGAAAATTCAACAGAAGCAATAAATATGGCTAATAATTTATCTATTTTGTATGTTATACCGGTTACAAGTAATGGTGGCGGCAATATTGGCAGCCCGCCTAATTGTTCTCAAGTCGATGGTTATGGAGGTTATGGCTTGGAAAATTGTAATGTTGTTGGCCGCGGAATTAGAGGTGATAATGGTGGTAATATTATCACCGGCGCTGTTTTATGGATCCCTCAGGGCAATAATATAAACAGGAGCACATTAGCGCATGAATTTGCGCATTGCACAGGGTTTGACCATAATGATATCTGCAGTCCAACAATGATTAATCAAGGGGTTAGTACAATGCAGCCAAATGATATAGAAGCATACGCAAAGAGATATTGGACTGGAACCTATAATAGCCCTTGTGACTAACTAATAGTCTTAATTCAATATAACATTATTTTTTGGATTAAAACATAATCTTTTTAAAATGTTTTAGATAACAAATTAAACACCAAAACCAAATTGGTGCTAAGTCGCGTTCTTAAACAGTCTGTTCGAGTATTAAAAATAACTAAATTTGTTATTGATATTAAAAAGCATATCAGTTAGTATTATGACAAAATATTTATTCTCGTACAGGCTGTTAAGAACGCGCAATCTTTCTATTAACATTCTCATTTACGTTGTTTTGTGGCAACTTTACAAAATACAAGAATGTAAATAAATATGGGGCTATAAGTGTTTTAGCAGGTCAAAATGTGTCTTTTTTATGGGTGGGGCTCGTAAAAAAGAATATCATTTCCTCCCTTCAGAACCACAGCACATTGGAATTCTGGAGCTGAAGGGCGGCTCTGAAGGGAATAAATGATTAGCCTGTTTGTTAACGTTTGAAATTAGGACGTATAAATTTTACTGTTAAATTTACAGCCTTGTTTTGTCTGTATAAGCGCTAATGACATTAGTGCTTAC
This sequence comes from Candidatus Anammoxibacter sp., assembly GCA_021777105.1. GTDB lineage: Bacteria > Planctomycetota > Brocadiia > Brocadiales > Anammoxibacteraceae > Anammoxibacter_B. The sequence goes on along the minus strand of JAIQZQ010000118.1, from coordinate 4,031 downwards.
GTATATTTCAAGGCGAAATTAACCGGCGGCTTTGCCGGAGACACGTAAATATTAGTCGCCGTGAAACATCTTGTCTCTCGTGTTTAGACCGTATATTTAACAGAACTCAACATTGCCGCCATATTTTTCTGAAAGCGTGCTCTCCGATTGTAGTGTTAGATTTTTATCGAAACTGTTCTATTATAGAAGTATATAGTCAAACAAATCAGGTTTTCGAAAAAGTATGTTCGTGTATGTTTTCTTCAAGTGCAATGAAATAAAACCCTAAAGGGTAAACTCCAATAAACTCAACTTGTTTGAGTTAAGGCTTTAGCCTTTTATTCATTAGCAAATTTCGAAAACCTAATGCTTTTGAGTATAAACCGGCAGGATACGTTAGAAAAAACGTCTCCTTGCCCGCAAAGGGCGAGTATGTGTTACAACAATATATAGTTTTTGTAGATGGTCATAATTTGTTTTAAAATTATATTTTAAAAAGAGCTATTGTTACTTCTTGTAAGGAAAGGTTGTAAGGTTAAAACATCAATTATGTTTAATAATAATTACCGTAACTTTTTTGCCATAATATTTTTAATAGTTAATATTCTCTTCAATATAGAAGTTGCAAACTCGCAGACAGTATTAGACAGGCTACACCTCTTTCCTGAATCAGGCAATAGCTTTGGCCCGAATGCGATTGGTATTAACCCTGAAACTAATCGAATATATATTAGAAATTTCGGAAGCGGAGACATTAGCGTTGTTGACGGAGACACAAACAAAGTTATTGACACAATCACAATTCTGGATAGCAAAAATTGCAGGACGGACGGCATAAGCATTAATTCCGTTACAAATCGTATTTATGTCTCCAGTAATATATGCGCGCAAGGCGACCAGACTGAAACGGCCAACTTTATAAGCGTAATAGACGGTTTTACTAACAAAGTTATTGACACAATAGAAAGGGAAGACAAAGCAGACGAAAATCTAATTGCCGTTGACTCCAACACTAATCTGTTATATGTGATTTCTTTTGACACCATCATTGTTGTAAACGGTTTAACAAATGAAATTATTAAGACTATAGATGTTAAAGCAAAAGCTATCGGCATTAATTCGTCAAACCACAAGATATACATTGCCGCGGATGGTGATGTAAAGGTTATAGATGATACAAACCATCAGGTTGTCGGAACCATTGATTTAGATGCTAATGCAATTGGCGTTAACCAAATTACCGGAAATATATATTTAGCGACAGGCACCAGCCTGAAAGTCATTGACGTAAAAACTAATTCAATAATTGACAGTATTGACATAATAGCGAATTCAATTGAAATCAATCAAGCTACTAATGTAGTTTACGCCGGTTCAGAAAAAACTATTAGCATTATAAACGGTTTTGATAATAAATTAATAGGCACGATAGAGATAAACGCCGCTTCAATAAAAGTTAATTCACAGACTGGCATGCTCTATGCTATCTCAGGAACAGATGTTTTTATAATTGACGGTAATTCCGGTGAAATAATTAATTTTATAACTTTAGGGGCTTTGCCGGAAGATATTAAAGTTAATGATGAGACGAAACGCGTATACATCATTGACAAGTTTAACAGCAAACTTTTAGCGGTGGATCAAGAAGAGCTTAGGATTATTGATACTGTAGCTTTAAACGGGATACCTAGCAGTTTTGGTATAAACAAAACGACCAATAAAATATATGTGGCTCTCGCACAGGACAACATAGTTCAAGTAATTGATGGAAATAATAATACAATAATAAAAAACATGAACGTGGGTACTGATCCCAACGACATTTGGGTAGATTCCGTAAACAACCTGATATACACCGCAAATTCGTTAAGCAGCAATATAAGCGTTATTGACGGCAATACTGATGAAGTTGTTGAGAATATTGGTGTAAACGGCAATCCTGTATTTATTGCAGGCAATAATAATACCAACCGGATTTATGTTGCGGCGGGCGGCGCAAATATAACTGTAATCAACGGAAAATCCAACACTGTTGTAGATTTTGTTGAGATTGGGCATCGCGCGGGGCAAATCGCGGTTAACACAGACACAAATCTTGTTTATGTAACAAACGCAAGTAACGACGATAAACGCGGCATTGTTATAGGAAGCGTAATTAACGGTTTAACCAACAAAGCTCTTAATACTTTTACTATAAACAATCAAAATATTGATCGCTCAATGGGCGAAAGATTAAAACAAAATGGGATAGCAATAAATGTAGAACTCAATCATGTATATATTTCAAGTGTAGTTTTAGGTGAACTCCCCCATGGAGTTATTGGAGCCGCTTCAGGCAAGATAAGCATAATAGATGGTTTAAGCAATGAAGTTGTTAACATATTTAATCTTGAAGATCCTCAATCAGGAATAGCGATTAATCAGGAAAACAATATTATATATTTTACAAACAAATTGGATGGCGACTTAATAGTTGTCAATGGCATGCCCGGAGCTTTACCTTCTCCAAATATAACAACGTTAAAGGTTGAACCTGAATTTGCTAAGAGTTCAGTTCGTTTTCAGGACGCAATTGTTGCTGTAACCGGCAGATTTGGCCGTCCGATAAGCGGCGTAACTGTGACCGCATCCGCTAATGGCCGATTAACGTCAGTCAGCCCGACCTCGGCAATGACATCTGTTGACGGCAAAGCCGGCTTTAAATTCAGATTTGGAATATTAACAAAAGATGGGAGTATTACATTCCGCGCAGGGAACAAAAAAATAATGCTTTTCCAGGAATAAGGGTTTGACCAACAATGACATGTAAATCTTATCAATGTGGGCTCTATTATTCTTGCGTAATAGCGGCTCTTGCTCCGTCGACAAGGAATGTTATCTTTCCGTTTTTTGCGGCATATCTGAACCTGAATTTGAAAGTTGCCGTACCATCTGGGCCTGTTACCGCTGATGATGGATTTACTATAGCTCCCGGCCACTTTAAAGACTTAGGCGCTGATGCCTCTATAGTTGTATTAATGGTTATACCTGAAAGTGGTTGGCCATTTTGATCCATGACCGTAACTATCGCCTCCCTTAGCCGAAATGAACTTTCGGCGGAAATAGGATTTACAATCATGCCGGCAATGAGTTTTGGCGATAAAGTTTCTTCATCTTTTATAACAAATATTTCGCCTGTAAATCCATTCGATACATAGGCAAGATTAGTGTTTGAGTTGATATCAATCCCTATTGATGCAGCCCTTAAATCAAACCTTAAACCATCATTAGCAATGAAGTGATTTGTCAAACCATCTATTATCTTTACTTCCCATTCTAAATCATCCGCAGGTATTATTTTAGGACAAGATTCAGGTTGTTCCATAAATGAGTCTGTCGTACCCTCTTCAATTACATATATGTGGTTAGTTATAGGATTTACTCTAACTTTAGATAAAACCTGTCCAAATAATTCGTTAAAAGTAGAGTTTGCATTAACAGTATCAATGACTTTATTAGTCGAACCGTCTACTACGCTAATTATGTTGACATGGTTGTGTGAGTTTAGATCTGCAATAGCATTGGTTATGTAAATTCGATTGTTAATAGAATTCACCCCAATTCCGTTTATAAAGCCAAATCCTTCAATTGTTGTGGTTATTTCATTTGTCGCGCCATCTATTACTAAAATATTGTTACTTCTGGTATTAGGACTATGATCAATAACATATATCAGGTTGGTTTCATAATTTATACCAATAATGTTTTGCAAGAATTTCACAGAAATAGTATCAATTACTTCACTAATTGATCCGTCAATTACACTAATTATCTCTTCGCCGGCATTAACAACATATATACGATTTGTATTTGGATTAACTGCAATGCTTCCGCCTATCACATTAATAAAGTCTATCACTTCGTTTGTTAAGCCGTCTATTAAAGTGGACCCAAAATCAAGACCAAAAAACAAAGTTTTTAAGTTACATTTAAAATTATTATTAACATTCACATTGAGGGGGGGCTTGGTGTGGAGACTGATAAATCCTCCAAAATGTTAATAACTTTATAAA
>JAIQZQ010000117.1 GCA_021777105.1 Candidatus Anammoxibacter sp. | reverse complement strand
TATGAAGAAAATGCTGCAAATTTCTATTTCTACTGCATTTGCAATGGAAGAATATTTTAAAAACTTTCTACATATAAAGGAGATTCCAGCTTAAAAACATACCAAAATACGGTATTAAATTACATGTTTGTAGATTGGATTAGAGTCAATGATACAACTGATAATTGTGAAACATCTTTTACTAATTTACATAACCATAACGAAAATGATTTCTTGCCCTACGGCGATTACGATAATAAATCCAATGACGGTCATATATTCACTAATGAATCCTTTATGGCGCTTAAACAAGGCCGGAACAAATTATCTAATAATAAAGAAGCCTACTATATGCTGTTGTTGCATTTGGATATTGAACTTAAAAATGGAGATATCAAGGCTATAGCTCAATTAAAAAATAAAAGCGTCAATGAAATCAATGCCGGGCTAAACATTTTTAGACAAAAAATAGAAACAAAAAAAGAGAAACTAAATGAAAACAGAGAAACCATTTTAAATTTAAACTCAAAAATACGTTCAATTGAAAACAAAATAAAAAAACGAAGAGGACAACACCACACTCACAATGAAGAAGAGATAAAAACCATGGAAATTAAGCTTTCAAAGACAAGGGAACAACGAGACGGTCTTAAAAAGCGAACAAACCGTTCAATAGTTAGCTACGAAGATATTGCAAATTTCCTGGATGTTTCAAAATGGAAAGTTTTAAACAATATTAAAAAGACAAAAGAGGAGCTACGCGAAGAATTAAAAAAAGAGTTTAAAGAAGAATGAAGGAGTCAAATAAAGCATAGGTTGTTTAGTAATTAACAACGAATTTAACAGCAAAGGAAACTTGTTTTTTAATATAGCCTCATAAACAAGTTATGGCAAAACTAAAAATCGATAAAGAAGTTAAATGTGTATTTCGTTAGTAATTTAACGCAGAGGCGCAGAGAACACTTCACAATTGTTCAGCGCAAACTCCGAGAAAAACAAAAGCGTTATATATTCTTTAATAAAATCAATTTTAATAATTTAAACAAAATATTCGTATATTCCTCTGCGCTCATTGCGGCCTCTGCGTTTATTATTGCCAAAGGCTGTTTAGATAAAGCTTAACGATAAAATAGTAATTTAAAAAGTTCCGGCAATATTCGTAACAAATTTATAAGTTGGAGATTTTATGTATGAACAATAGCAAAGATTGCAATAACGAAGAAGATAGGCCGGTGTCAATAGGCCTTTCAAACAGGCCTGAAATAAAAGAGCTGCAGGAGAAAATGCTTGAAATCCTGAAAATGCACAACGAGCTTAGAAGAAGAACCGAGGTCTCCAATCAGAACATAATGAACCATATTGCAAACCTTGAAGAAGACGTCAAAGAGGCGCACAAGGACTCACATAGAAACGACAACGAACTTGTGACATTCAAAATGTTTATGGCTGAGACTCAAAAGCAAAATTTAAACAACCAGATAACCAATCTGCGCAACAAGCTTGAACAAACCGAAAAACAGGTGGCAATAAACCAGACCAAGATGACCATGATCTACCTTGCATGTTCAGCCCTAATAGCCATCGCCGCAATAGTTGCCCCGATAGTGATGAAACTTTAAAAATGACAATTGAAGAATGATGATTGTCGATTGACTGGAATTGATGATTAACAAAGAACGAATGACTAATGACAACCGGCCGAAGACCAACAAAACCAATAACTAATGACTATTGACCAACAGAACAAATGACAAATGACCGATAACGGATTACCGATTACCTATAACCGCTTTTTCCCCTGCGCAGGGTTTATTTTAATTTTTATCAATTTATTGATATTGAAAGGAGACGCTTAAAATGCAAACAAAGATAGCAAATGCAGAACGCGTTAAAGATGTATATGGTTAAGAGTGTACTTGCATATGATTTTTTAATTAATTATTTGGTATTTCTTTATTTTTATTTGTGAAGCTAAAAATAAATTTAGCTACATATATAACTAATATTTACGAAAATAATAGGAGAAAAAATGAAAAAAGACATTTATGCATCAAAAAATGAATTATTTAATAAATTTGTCCAGACTAAACATTGCGTTGCTACTGGTATTGGAAACAAAGTTATAGATGGTGAAGATATAGGCGTTGAGTGCTTAAAACTGTATGTTTCGAAAAAAAAGGCTAAAAATCAAATAAAAGGATCAGATTTACTTCCTGAAAGTTATAATGGACTTTTAGTTGATGTAATAGAAATGGGATATCCTACTTATCAGGGGACGTCACCAGGCGCTGATATAAGTAGAGGCTCTGCTTGCCCGGGAGGTTCTACAATGGGATTGAAAGTGAGAAGGAAAGGAACCAACACAGAGTTTATACTAGCGACAAGACATCAAATGAATCCAATAGGAGGCGACGTTAGATGGTGTAATAATCATGTAGCAACAGTGAGTGAAGTTCTAAATGCCCCAATTGGGGATGCGGCAATTGCCGAAATCACTCCATCTGGATCTGCCTATGTTAGCCCTGTACATGTTTCTTATGGCCCTGTATCTATTTACTATACAAGCGCAGTCGTAGGTCTGCAACTAAAAAAATATGGAATGGGATCAGGTCATACCCTTGGAAGAGTTACAGATCGTGCATGGACAGGCCCTGTTAGTGGAACAACGTATACAGACCAAATTAAAGTTGATGGAGATGGAATGGATTGGTCGGTAGGCGGGGATTCAGGAGCAATGGCGTTTGCAAATACCTATCACAATTATTCTGTAGGTTTACATTTTGCTGGTTTTGGTAGCGGTGACGACGGCATTGGCATCTTAACGCCAATGGTATATATTTTAAATCATTTTAATCTTGAGATCGTGAGGTCTTAAGATTACCTACCGGAAGGGAAACGGGCTAGTTTCTGTTTCCCTTCTGGTATAATTTGCCTTTTATGTAACAAATATGAAATAATCTAAAAGATATCTTTTTAATAGTTTAAACTTTGTAAATATACGAATCTTACAGACTAACAAAAAAAAGGTTCTTAAAAGTAATAATAATGGAGGCACAATAAATAGCTATAAATTTTACGATTTTTTATTATTAAAATCGCACATCAGCTAAAGAATATTTATACAATAACTACCGAAAAAAAGCTTGACAGGCCATAACCAATGCATTAAGATTGAAAATCTCTTTAAAATATGTTTATGTTCGACGCAAACTATTTTACAAACCAACAGGAACTATTTTACATCAAAATGAAACTTTGCCGATTAACAAGATCAACATTTGGGCTTTTTATACTTTTTTGCTGCCTTTTTCAAATTAAAGCAATCGTTGTAAATGTTATTATAGCGCAAACCATATTGACTACGATACCTTTAGATAATATTGGCGCAATTGCTATAAACCCTGAGACTAACCGTGTTTATGCGTCGCGTGAAGGCGCAATCCATGTCATAGATGGAAAAAGCAATATAATCATTGACACGATAGAAGGGTTGACAGGGGGAGCAGACCGAGGGATTGGGATTAACACGGAAACAGGTCTTGTTTATGCGGCCAATTTGTCAGAAGGCACGGTTGATGTGGTAGACGGGGAATCTAACAAAGTTATTGCCACTATTAAAGTGTGGGAAGGGTCAGGCCCTGTTTTTGAGCCGTTTCCTCCAGTATTCAGCGCGGAAGGCGTCGCTGTAAATTCAATAACAAACCGTATTTATATCTCTCATTTTCCGGGCGGCATAGTTAGCGTTATTGACGGGAAAAGTAATTCGGTTATTGCCGAAATTGATATAAACGAAGCAAAAGACCCCCATCTATCAGCTGCCCAGGGGCTTGAAGTTAATGAGTCTAAAAATCATATTTATGTAGCGGATGAAAAGGAATCGGTAATTGCTGTAATATCAGGCGAATCCAATCAGGTTATAGACTTAGTAAAAATTGAGCATCCTCCATTTAACGTTAGTTTAAACCTTTTGGCAAATCATCTCTATGCGACAAGCCAACAAAGCAAAGCTGTGAGTGTGGTTGACATGGAGTTGCGCCGGATTGTTGCTAACGTGGATGTCGACTGTTTTTCAACCGGTTCTGAAGTTATCCCTTCTATTGACCGCATCTATGTGACCAGTCCCGAATGTAATAAAGTCAGGATAATTGACTGCGTTAATAATCAGGTTATTGGAGCAATTGATATGGAAAGCGGGCCCGTGGCAATAGCTGCAAATTCAGTTACAGATCTTGTTTACATTGGCGCTTGGAAAACGGACTGCATCGTCGTGCATGATGACGGTTCAACTATACCGGAACCAGAACCAGAACCGGAACCGGGATCGGGATCGGGTTCAGAAGTAAAATTAACGGATTTTCGTCTTATTTGCGAGAACGGGATACACACGGGGCCTAATGGAATTGAAAAGCTTACATTAAAATTAGGCGAGCTTGAATCCTGCTTTTTCAAGATGGATAACAGTTTAGCGCAATGCGACTTAAAAATAGAAATATTAACAAATCACCGCTTAAAACTAAAAACGTCAGTCAAAGTTAAGCCCGCCGCCGGCATTGCAGACGAAAATGGAGAGCTTGCGCTTACAATCCGCGGAATATCCAGAGGCGTTGACTGGGTTGCCTGGGCTGTGGAAGATGAAAATGGCGAATTCAAGTTTGACAAGGACGCGTATGCTAACGGAAACGCATGGGGGTTGTTTGTAGAAGTAAAATAATGCCGTTGCTTATCGAGCGTTAAAAGATAAATAACATGTGTCTCCTTTGTGTGTTTTTTTGTAAATCTATCCTCATCATCTTCCCATTTATAAAACCACTTCATTAACTCACCCTCTCCATGTAATGCCCCAACTCTTCTTGCTATAGAAAAGGAGCCGGCGAGAATTTTAATAAACATCTATTCTTTTATAAAACTTCACTATATATCCGTCATGTTGTCGCAAGGGATATCTATGGACAGGCAAACGATCGCCGACTTTTATAATAATTTACTTGTTTCTGGTATTTGTTCCGGTTTTTCCACGGTTATTCTGTTTAATTGTTTTTCAATCCCTTAAGCAATATCGTTTCTTTCACGGTTATATTCACTCAAATCTTCGAATTATTATCCTTTTGAATCTTTCTGGTTTGATCAACTATTGTAAGAATAATCCCGGTATCCCATTTTATTAATGCGTCATTAGCGATCGAAGTGTATTTTGTGTCTACTCTATCATTTTTTATCCCTTCTGAGGATAATTTTCACAATAGCAGACAAGCTGCCCAGCGTTCATTTATAACGCAAAATAAATTTAAAGAATTTTTGTAATTAATATGTCCGTGCGCTATTATTTAGCAATCAGTTAAAATATATAATTCTTCCAGAAAGAGCTGAATCATGAAATCATTAAGCGAAACAGATAAAAGGGCACTGGAAATCAGAAAGTGGGATAAGGCCGCGGAATCTTTTGACAAGATTAATTTTGGAATAGAGAGGCGGTATGGCGGGTTTAAACGGGAGCTTTTCTCAAAATGCAAAGGCAAGACACTGCTTGTGGCTGCGGGAACAGGGTTGGATTTTCAGTTTTTTAACGAGGGGCTGGATATAATTGCGATTGATTTTTCCCCAAAAATGGTTGAAAAGGCAAAGGTTAAGGCTAAAAGTTATAATGGGAAACTTGAAGCGCGGCTTGCGGACGCGCAGGCAATGGAATTTGCTGATGAATCTTTTGACACGGTTGTTACTTCTTGCACGTTTTGCTCAATTCCCGACCCTGTTAAGGGGTTTAGGGAGATTTATCGAACCTTGAAACCTGAAGGGCGTTTGTTGATGTTTGAGCATGTGAGGCCGGCTAATTTCCTGCTTGGCGCAATGATGGATTTAATGACGCCGATAAGCCGTGTTTTTGGCCCCAACCTTAACCGGCGCACAGCAGACAATGCCCGGATTGCGGGGTTTAATATTGTCCGTGAATTTAATGTTTACCTTGATATGGTTAAACTTTTTGAAGCAGTAAAAGGCGGCTAAATCCTTATCATTTTTCTTGTGTCAAAATCAGTGGAAAAAGGTTTGACAATGTTTCAATCAACTCTTATAATTTACGCTAAGAGTGACGTGGGAGTGATGTAAGTCATTGTGGCGTAAGGATAAATGGTTTATGTTGCTCTTTTTTCTCAATGCGGCGGAAGGTGTATTTTCCACAAGAATATGCCGTTTTATACCGGTCGCAAAAATTTTGGCGTTAATTATATTTTTATCCCGTTTCAACGCCGGGGTTTTGAGAGGTTAAGATGGTTAAAGTTTACTTTAAACCTTTTAATTAACGCCATTCGATGTAGAAAGAACATTTTGGAACACGGCAGTATATTATCCTTTTCAGAGTTTCTTCCTGAAATATACATATCCTCTATTCTTATATTTCTTTCAGGATTTTTTTCATCAGCTGAAACCGCTCTGTTTTCTCTAACCAGAGAGATTAAAAAGGAGCTGCGAGCTCAGAGTTCGATTTTCAGCAAAGCTATAACCTCTCTTTTTTCCCGTCCAAAGGGTTTGTTGATCACCCTGCTTTTCGGCAATATGCTGGTAAATGTCGGTTTTTTCTGCATTTCATTTAAAATCGCCAAAAGGATATTGCAATCAAACCTTGAAAACAGCTCCCTATGGGCCGGCGCCACAAGCGGGGTTTCGTTGCTGCTTATTATAATATTCGGCGAGGTTATACCTAAAAATGTCGCAATTAAAATCCCCACGCATGTTTCAAAAGCATTTTCCGTGCCTATTATCATCTTTGAGAAATTGTTCTTCCCCTTTTGCGCTCCTTTAAACTTTATAACCGACAAGATATCCAACCTGTTTACAAAAAACAACAAAGATGAAAAAAACATCACTGTTGACGAGCTAAAAATGATTGCTGAAATGGGGGCGGAACAGGGCTTAATGGACAAATCGGAACATTCAATGATTAACGCTGTTCTGGATTTTCAGGATAAGCAGGTAAAGGAGGTGATGGTTCCGAGGGTGGATATGGCTATTTATGATGTGAATGAGCCTGTTGAGGGTTTTCTTGATCTGGTTCGGGAATCAAAGTTTACAAAAATTCCTGTATATAATAAAAATCATGATTCAATTATCGGCCTTATTCACGCAAAAAACGTTTTTTTAAAGCCTAGGGCGGCTTTAAGAGATTTTGTAAGACCTATCCAGTTTATTCCTGAATCAAAAACAATTGAGAGCCTGTTGCGCAAGTTTAGGGCGGAACACAAGCAGATGGCCATTGTTATTGACGAGTATGGCGGAACCGCCGGTCTGGTTACCCTTGAGGATATACTGGAAGAGATTGTCGGCAACATAGAGGATGAAGACGACACCAATCAGGAAAGGGCTATTAAAAAGATAGAGGAGGATAAATTCAGCCTGCCCGGAGATCTGGCAATAAAAGAGTGGGGGGATTATTTTGAAGTGGAGCTTGAGTCATACGATTTTGACACGGTGGGAGGGTTTGTGGTTTCGTTGTTGGGCGATATCCCAACAAAGGGGGATGTTGTAAATTATAAAAATATGAGGTTTACAGTTGAAAGCCTTGCAAAAAGAAGGATTGTTAGCCTTACATTAGAAATTAATCCGCCTGAGGACGCAGTGGATAAATGAGCGCTGAGCAGCTTGGCCGCTCTTGTGAGAATTGCCCCCGGAGAGGGTGGTGATGATTGTTGTCATGCTTTTAAACTAGAGGCAGAGCCTCTAAGGACACCGCGTTACAAGGCAGGAGCCTTGTAACGAGTAAAACGGGTAACTGATTCTCTAAAATCAGTTTGAGCTTACGATGTTTTTAAACACCTGAAAAAGGACTCTTTAATAACTAATAAGATTTGCCATGGAATATGAATATATTTTGCTGGGCGCGGCTATTGTAATGTCAGGCTATTATTCAGGGCTTGAAATGGGGGTGTATTGTTTAAACAAGGTGCGCCTGCAACACCGGACGGACCGCGGGTGGCGAACAGCCAGAATAATGACCCGGCATTTGAAAAATCCGCAAATGCTTATTTGCACAATACTGGTGGGCAATAATATTGTAAACTTTATTGCGGCGGGTTTGTTTACGGATGTGCTTGAACGCAAAACTTCATTTGAGCGCCCTGAATTTATAGCAACTATTATTCTATCGCCTTTCCTTTTAGTGTTCGCGGAGTATACGCCTAAAAATCTTTTTAGGCAGAAATCGGACAGTCTGCTTTACTCCCTTGCGCCGACGCTGGATATATCTAGAAAACTTTTTTATCCTATTGTTATCCTGTTAAAGTTGATAAGCAAAGTGGTCTTTTTGTTTTTTAAAAAGCAGGCCAGCGACGATTACACCTTCCTTAGCCCGCGCAGGTTGATGTACTTTTTTTCAGAAGGCGCGGAAGAAGGCTCGCTAAGCGGTTACCAGAATTTGATGACCAGAAATATATTAAGGCTTGGCCGTGTTAGAGTCAAACGGGTAATGATTCATCTAAAAGATATAACGTCAATACCATATAATATAGACATTGAAAAATTGCCCGTGATAATCAGCAAGAAGCCGTATTCACGCTTGCCTATATATAATGGACAAAAAGATAATATTGTTGGCATTATTAATTTGCTGGAGTTTCTCAGCTCATATAAACCGGGTCTAAATATAAATCGGTTTACCGGCAAAGTTATTTATTTAGATCAAAACATGCCTGTTGACGACGCGCTTTTTACCCTTCAGAAATCAAAGCAAAGGATGGGCATTGTGGTAGACGCTAAGAAGCGCGCCATGGGCATTGTCACTATTAAAGACCTGGTTGAGGAGATTGTGGGAGAGCTTGCAGTATGGTAATATGAAAAAGGTCGCTTATTTTGACATAGACGGAACATTGCTTAGAAGCATGTCGTCCGAAAGGATATTTTTTAGCTATTTAGTTAAAAAAAAGATAATTATGTATAGGGACCTGGCACGGTATGCAGGCATGTTTTTATTAAAATTGATCACTTTTCAGGGCATATATGCGAGGCGAAATAAATCATATATAAAGGGAAATAGATACGAGGATATTGTGTCCGTTGCCAATGATTGTTTTGAAGAGAGAATATCGCATCGCATATCCAAAGCCGGCATGGACGAGATGAACCGGCTACGGAATGAAGGATATAAAATAACCCTTTTAACCGGAACTCTTGACCCTCTTATGGAGTGTTTCAAGGCATACTGCGAAGCGGACGAAGGCATTGGAACTACGCTTGAAACGGTCGATGGGATAATTACCGGCAGAGTCGACGGTATTTACCCTTACCATAAAGGCAAAGCTGAAATACTTGAAAATTTGGCAAAGAGAGACGATGTTGATCATGCGAACTCGTACGCTTTTGCAAACGAGGTTAAGGATATTGACTTTATGCAAATGGTTGGAAACCCGGTTGCGGTAAACCCTGATAACGCGCTAAAAGAGTTTGCGCTAAGAAACAGCTGGAAAGTCGTTGATTTCTAAAAAGTTTAAGCAAGCGGTTTAAATCCGCAAAAAAGAGCTGAAATAAACAATGGATATTTACGAGGTTATTAAAAAAAGGCGAAGTTGCAGGTCGTACAAAACCGATCCTGTTGACGATGAAAAGTTGACGCGAGTTCTGGAAGCCGCGAGGCTTGCCCCTTCGGCGGCAAACCGCCAGCCGTTTTGCATGGTTGCTGTTAAGGACAAAAATAAAAAGCGCATGTTGGGCGCGGCTTATTCCAAAGAGTGGTTTTTAGAGGCGCCGATAATTATTTGCGCTTGCGTAAGGCCGTCGCAGGCGTGGAAAAGAGGGGACGGTAAAAACTATGCGGATGTTGATGTGTCGATCGCGATGGAACACCTTGTGCTTGCGGCTACAAAAGAGGGTTTGGGCGCGTGCTGGGTTGCCGCGTTTAAGGCCCGCGAGCTTAAAGATTTTGTTGAGGATGTTTTTAACGAAAAAGGCGTTGAACCCGTAGCCATGACACCTTTAGGCTACCCAAATGAGGTCCCGGCGCCTTCTTCCAGAAAGCCGTTTGATGAGTTGTTTAAAATTGTTTAGCGCCGGCGGTATTCACTATTTTTCTTCCCATATCCATATGCCGTTCCAGTCGGAAGCCAGTGGATTATTGATAAAATTGTTGCAACGCATCATAAAATAATTACTGACGGGGTCATGTTCCGCCCCTGTTTTAAATATTTCCGCCGCTCCGGCAAAATCGCGCTTTCGGTAAGCTTCAAGCCCATCGCAAAACGCCTCCTCTGCCGGCGACATTAAATAATCCTTTTCGCCCAACACTTCAAATATTAACACTGATTCTTTTTTCCCTTTCAGCCTCACGTGATCAATTGGGCGCGTGACAAAACTGTCGCCAATCTCATTTTTTGTCGACTCGCTTATCAGGATAACAGTGCCGTAATGCGTGTTAAGGCTCTCCAGCCTGGATGAAATGTTAACCCCGTCTCCAATCACGGTAAAATCCATACGTTTTTCAGATCCGATATTTCCTGAAAGCACCTCGCCTGTGTTTAAACCAATGCCCACATCAATCAAATCCAGCCCTATTTTTGACCTTTGTTTATTTAGGCTGTTTAACGACTCGACCATTCCAAGCGCTGTTTTTACAGCCCTTACGGCATCGTCTTCCTGCACATACGGAACACCGTACACCGCCATTACGGCGTCTCCGATATATTTGTCAATAACGCCGCGATTAAGCAGTATAACGTCCACCATTTTTGTAAAATAATAGTTAAGAAATTCAACCGTCTTTTCAGGGCTCATAGCTTCGGCAATGTTGGTAAACCCCCTAATGTCGGAAAACAGAATAGTCGCCTTGTTGCGCACTCCCCCAAGCGTGGGCTTGCCGGGGTCGCTCAACACTTTTTCAACCAGGTCTTTAGTCATGTAACGCACCAGGGTGCTTTTCATCCTCTTTTCCAGGCTTATATCATCAAAAATCAAAACCAGGCCTAAATGAGCGCCGTCCTGATCCTTTAACTGCTGAAAGTTCAGATTGACGACATATTTTTTTGTTCCAAGGACTAAGCCGACATCGTAATCAACCACCGGCTCTTTTGTCGCGTATACCATTTCCATACTTTTAATAATGCGGGCATTTTCAGGGCCGAGAAGGTCCCTGATATCTTTTTTAAGGATACCGTCAGGCTCACGCCCCTCCTGGCTGAAAAAGTTGCGCGCAGCCCGGTTGGCAGTCACCACCACGTACGATTCATCAAGAGTCACAATGCAACTTGATATGCACTCCCTGATATTTTCCAGATAATCCTTCATGGTTACCGTGTGTTGGAAGAGTTGGGAGTTTTCCAGAGCTATCGCAATCTGCGCCGCTATGGCATGTATAAGGTCTTCGTCTTCCCGATCAAACGCGCCGTCTTTTTTATTTATCGCCTGAATAATGCCGATAATCTCGTCATTTTTATTGCGGACAGGCGCGCAAAGAATAGTTTTTGTGTAAAAACCGCTCTGCCTGTCAATGTTGGGATTAAAACGCGAATCAACATAAGCGTCCTTAATATTTACAGTTTGCCCGGTGCGCGCCACAAACCCGGCCACGCCTTCAGAGCATGAGAAACGAATCTCTGAGGCTTCAGCGCCCAAAGCCACTTTTGACCATAGCTGCCGTTTTTCATTGTCCAGGATAAAAAAGGAGCCGCGGTCAGCGTTCATCGCCTTGGATATTTCGGTAATAATCTTGTTAATCAGGAGGTCAAGGTCAAGGGATTTATTAATAGAATTGGCAATTTCCAGCAACACCGTCATTTTCTCATGACTTGTGGAAAGGCGATGGTAGAGTCCGAGATTCTCAACGGCGATGGCCGCCTGGTATGAAAAAGCGTGTAAAACAGATTCGTCTTCAGCTGTAAATACGCCCTTAGTTTTATTAATTACCTGAATCACCCCAACAATTTCACCGTTAAAATTCCGAACAGGCCCGCAAAGGATTGTTTTGGTGCGATATCCTGTGTTATAGTCAATTGATGGGTCAAAACGTTTATCCTCATAAGCGTTTTGAATGTTAACAATTTCGTTGTTTTTAGCTACCCACCCGGCGATGCCTTTGCCTAACTTTACATTGATTTTATGGCTCTCTTCTCCCTGGGCAACCTTTGACCACAGCTCCCCGGATATGCTGTCCACCAGGAAAAGCGAAGCGCGTTCCGCTTTCATAACATTGCTTGCGGCGCACACTACGCGGTCAATAAGCCCATCGATATCCAGTTTAAGATTTGCTATTTCAGACATATCAAGGAAATGAAACATATTTTGAAGTGAACGTTCTGTTGCGCGCGTTCTTCGGTAGATCTCCTGATATCGCATATTTACCCGGCGCAGTCTATCCGTTACTATATACAGGAAATTCCTAGCCAGTGTCGGAGATATGTCAAATGTGACCGCAAGGTCCGTGTAATAAATTTGCGCCACCTGCATGTTTTCCTGAGCGCGGGCAAAGGCCGCCCTTTTGGCTCCTGAAAAATACCCCATCTCACCGATGCATTCGCCTTGCTCTACTGTGCTTAAATGAATCTCTTCACCGTCTTCATCTCTGCGAAAAACAAGGGCTTTGCCTTTGATAATCAAGAACAGGCTGTCACTTTTTGCGTCCTGTAGTATAAACTCCTCTCCACAAGATATGTTTCTTTCATGAACATAATTGCATATCCGGGACAATTCCCTGTTATTAATACCTGCAAAAACTGAAAATCCCTGCAATCTGTCAAATCTTTGCATGTGGATAGACGATATCAGGTCGTCGCGTGTAATGGCGTCCATATCAACAAGTATTTCGCCCAAAGGTTTTGCCACGCCTTCAACCGCAAGTTTATTTTGGAGATCTACCGCTTTTTCAATAGCGCCCAAATCGCAACCCATATAATCGCCTAATTTTCTTAAAAATTTTTGATTTTTCGATTTTTTGTTCATAACAAGATTTTTTTACTTAATTGTATCAATCTAAAATGGCTCTGTTTTCAAACCATATATTGCGGTTTCACAGTGGCTCAACGCGAACTCAAACAACACTGACAATGCTGTAAACGTTATTACATATAAAACTATTTTGCCAAACACATATACGGAATTTGGCCCATTTAAACTGAACATTCACTGATTGGCGCGTCAATCAGTGAAGAGAAAGAGGCCAATCAATAAT
The DNA here is from genome assembly GCA_021777105.1 of Candidatus Anammoxibacter sp. Taxonomy (GTDB): domain Bacteria; phylum Planctomycetota; class Brocadiia; order Brocadiales; family Anammoxibacteraceae; genus Anammoxibacter_B. The sequence goes on along the minus strand of JAIQZQ010000117.1, from coordinate 598 downwards.
TGTCTTAAACATCTTTAAACAAAGTACTTGCGATTAAACATTTTACACATAGCAAAAGCGTTTTTTTAAATTTCTGATTTTTAAAACTTTTTTGTTCTTTTTAAAACATAATATGGTATAATACTTTTACTTTTGAGGATTATAGGCTATAATTTCAACACTTCTAAGAATACGCAGAAGTGTTTGTTAACTATGGCAAGCCGTTTACATTGGCTCTGTTTTGGTTATTATAAAAAACTATGTCGCGCTTAACGCAATGTTGTATCTGCTTGTGATAAATAATGTTATGACATAATCTTTTTTTTGTCAACTTATAATTTTCTGAATTCCAAAGCCGGATTTCAACTTTTATTTACGCGGTTTCATGTTTGTGTTTTCGACATAGGGCAAATTGTGTATACTACCCAACAAACCGTAAACGCGTTTTCAAAATTTAACAATTTTACCTTTTATTATTTTTAATGGTTACCAAGCAAACTCAGCCATGGTTACAACTTGGTCAGCTTTTATAACATATTATGATATACATAGTTATGGAATTAGGAATTGATGTTAAATTTCCCGATTAGTCCGAAACATGAAAAATGATACATGTGTG
>JAIQZQ010000116.1 GCA_021777105.1 Candidatus Anammoxibacter sp. | reverse complement strand
CAAGCCCCCCCTCAATGTGACTGTTAATAATAATTTTAAATGTAACTTAAAAACTTTGTTTTTTGGTCTTGATTTTGGGTCCACTTTAGACAGGCAATTGGAAACATCCTGAACGCTCACTATTTTTCTAACCAATAAAATAATAATAGTGATATCCTAATGACAAAATTCACAGAAAAGCAAGGGCAATATCTGGCATACATCTATAACTACACCAAAATGAATGGGCAAGCTCCTGCGGAATCTGATATGCAATATTACTTTCGTGTAACTCCGCCAACCGTCCATCAGATGGTTCTGAAGTTAGAAGAAAAAAATTTAATAAGTCGAATACCAAGGAAAGCTAGATCAATTCAATTATTAATATCACTTGACGAGTTGCCGCGTTTGATCTAAAAATATTATCAAAAAAAAGAAGCAAAAAAAGCTATTGAGAAGGTAAAGCGATGAATGAAAATGGCCAGTATCATAAATGGATAGAATGGCGCGAAGATGATCAGACGCACATAGGAAAATGTCCTGATTTAATTACCGGTATGCATGGAGACGACCCTGTTAAACTGTATGGTGAATTATGCGAAGTTGTTGAAGATGTCTTTCGCCATTTTAGAGCCGAGGGCCGCGAGCTCCCAAAATCAAGCATTCGGCCAATGAAGGAAGTCGTTTAAAATATGAATATTGTCCTGTTCCAAAAAGTTTCAGTGGCTGACCCAAAAAACATAATATGCAATACCGATCTATCCTGTTTATCTTTTGAAAATACTATGGCAAGTAGTGGTTTTATAGGTATGTCATTCCAGACGGAAAAGCTTCTTCCAGATTCAATATCAATTCCTCGTATTGTTTTCATACAATGGTAGTTCGATTATTTTGTCACACCTTCTAAATGATAGGCAACGAAGCTGCCATTTTAAAGTAGTACTTTAAAATGGCAGGCATTAAAATAATGAACCGGATGAATAATTGGCACAATAACAAGGACATTATTATTATGATTAGAAAATTAACTACTTTAGTTTTTTTTGTTGTGTTTGTGTTTGGTTGCGCCGCCACAGGCCCTCTAATCTCTTTAGATGAACTAAAAAAATTAGAGGATGAGATTGAACTTGAAGCAACAAGATTATATATTGATGATTGGGTTAGGACATGGAAGGTAGGCTTTAATATTCTTAAAGATATGCCTGCCGACGCAATCAAGAATAGTGGCGAAATAGGCGCGTTAGTAATTGAAAATTCAGAAGATATCTCAAAATATTATAATCTTGAGACGGAGGAAGGATATGTTGTAATTGGTGTGATTGATAATTTTGTTGCCGGCTTATCGGGTATTAAACCAGGAGACCTTATAAATGAGATAGACGAAAAAAAGGTTAATGATTTGGATCGTGTAAAATTTGTATCAGATAAATATACAGAAATAGTTATTGATAGGAATGGGATTAAACAGATTTTTGAAATTATTCCGGAAGCGATGCCTTACGTTAAAATTCATGTAGAAGAATCAGGAGCTATTAATGCATTTGCAAAACCAGGCAGAGTAGAATTTACAACGGGGATGGTCCGTTTCGTAAAAAATGATGACGAATTGGCGGTTGTTATGGGGCATGAATTGGCCCATCTTACATCAAAACATATATCAAAAAGTATTGGCATTGGCGCATTGTGTGGAATTGCTGGATTACTCACCGGTCCATTTGCGCCTCTTACATTCAAATCGTTATATGCGCCATATGGAAGGAACAATGAGCGTGAAGCGGATTATTTAGGGCTGCTTTATGCGCAAAAAGCGGGTTATGATATAGAAAAAGGGATAGAGCTTTGGAAACGATTTGCGTTAGAATTGCCTGAAACCAGGAAAAAAAGTTTTCTTCGTAGCCACCCTCCAAGCCCCGAACGGATTTTACGGGTCAAAACAGTATCGGAAATACTTAAATCAGGCAAAAACTAATCTAAGTTTAAACTGATTTCAGAAGTTATACCTGTATTTTTCGCGTCTCAGTAATGTTCAAGTGACTAAAGTGTAAAGTGAACTAAAGTGAGCTAAAGTTTAGGTATGTTTTTTATTAAAAGACAAGCTCTAAATTAAAGGAGTTTTTTGGATTTGTCACACTTACATCATAGTCGCCGACAAATAATATATATACCTATACTTTAGTTCACTTTTAACTTTAGATCATTTTAGTCACTCTCCTTATACGGCGCCTTTGGGCTCTCTTAATTGACATAAATAATATTATCTTTGAATTCAGTTTGAATCTACAACTAATCTAATGAGGTCTCTCATACCGTTGATTCATGTTTGTAGCATGAACATGAAGTTTCTCTTTATTCTCGAATGCATGCGCGAAAAAGTCTATGATGATAAACATCGATTTATTCCCATCACTTTAATAGCTCTCAAGTATGAACGAAAATTTTCAAGACATTACTCGTAGAACGGTTGGGGCCGATATCTTCAAGATTGAAGATATCCAAACACTCTGGAGTGGTTACGGCAAGATCATGCGCTATGGCCTAAAGGGCAGCGATAGAAACAGCGTTGTGATCAAACATGTCAAGCTACCGGATCAAAGTTTGCATCCTCGCGGTTGGAATACCGACCTTTCTCATCAACGTAAGATTCGATCCTATCAGGTTGAAACCGCTTGGTACCGCGGCTGGGCCGACTTCTGTGATGCCGGCTGCACCGTGCCCCATAGCCTTGTCCTTGAATCCTCTAAGGATGAGTTTCTTATGGTTCTTGAGGATTTGGATGCCAATGGTTTTCAGGTCCGTAAATATTCGGCTTCCATGATTGAGATGCAGGCCTGCCTGAAATGGCTGGCGAACTTTCATGCCGTCTTTATGGGCAAAGAACCCGCGGGGCTTTGGCCGGTGGGGACTTATTGGCATCTGGATACTCGTCCAGATGAACTTGAAGTGATGAAGGATTTTGAGCTAAAACAGGCCGCAACCCTGATCGACCAAAAACTTCGCGCGAGTCCTTATCAAACTTTTGTGCATGGCGATGCCAAGCTTGCTAATTTTTGTTTTTCTTCAGATGGCCGGCAGGTTGCGGCGGTGGATTTTCAATACGTTGGTGGTGGATGCGGCATTAAGGATGTGGCCTATTTTATCAGCAGCTGTCTCTATGAAGAAGATTGCGAACGCTATGAAGAGGAGTTGTTGGATTGGTATTTTGCTCAACTTAAAGAGGCGCTGGTGAAGCGTAAGTCGCCCATCAATCACGCTAGTATTGAGGAGGATTGGCGCGCCTTATTTCCGGTTGCCTGGGCCGACTTTCATCGTTTTATGAAAGGTTGGAGTCCGGGCCACTGGAAGATTCATGTCTATAGCGAGCGTATTACGCGTGATGTGGTGGCGCAATTGAATTCAGAAAAGCTCTAAAAGTGCAGGGTCAATCTGTTTATTGTTGACACTTGTCAACAATAAAGATTTGCCCCGAATGTTTTCGGTGTCCCCTTGCGTTTCAAACCATGAATCTTTAGCAACGAGCTCTATTACTCCACGGCTTGCATTGTTTTTTCTGACAGGAAACATAAAATTACGTCGTAATTAAATAAAAATTAGCAAATCAGAATTCAAGAGGTTATAATTGAGACTCTTGGAAAGAAATACGCGGTATTAATAAGCAATATTAATACCGCTGATAGGAAAAAATAAAAAACGAAGCTTTTGATTTTTTAGCGCAATATGCCTATAAAAAAGATGGAAAGCGTAGTAAAAGAAGCGTAAAGATACAGGAGATAGTGATGTTAAAAATACATAAGAATATTATTTTTGATAATAAGCAAAAACCTATTGCCGTTCAAATTCCTATTGATGAATTTGACCAACTGGAAGAAGTGATAGAAAACTATGGATTAGCAAAATTAATAGATGAAGTTCAAGATGACGAAAGGCTTTCATTGGATGATGCAAAAAAATATTATCACTCATTAAAAAACAATTAGGTTTTTATATAAATCTCAAAACTACTCTAATAAAAACATAATATGCCCGCTTTATGTTTGACAATAATATTTGCTTCTGCTATTCTCAAATTGACAAATCAATGAAATATTATTATTTTTAATGACCAATCTGAAACTCAAGAATCAGGAAGGGTAATTATGTCTTTATTGCAAATAAGACGCAATTTTCAGATCACTTTGCCGTCTAAATTACGCCACGCTCTTGGCCTTAATGAAGGTGATTTGATAGACGCTGAATTGTTGGATAACCAGGCTATAATCTTAAAACCTAAAGAAAACTCTAATAAGGGCCGGGACTTTACCGCTGATACAATAAACGCATGGATTAAAGAAGATAGTCTAGATAAAAACACATTGTTAAAGGCCACAAATTTGAGCAAAATTAACCGAACGGGAACATCTCTGATAAACTGGGCAAAAGAGTTTTAGATAATTTCTATAATTGGATCAATTCAAATTTCCTTAAAATTCAACCACCCGCTATTTCCAGCGACCGATATCAAGGCATTATTAATGTTAAAGATATGCATGTTTTGTCCGCGTCTATTGAGAGCAAAAGTGATTATTTAATTACTTTAGACCGTCGATATTTTTTCACCGAGGCTATTATACGCGCTAATCTTCCAATAAAAATAGTTACCCCAAAAGATTTTATAGTTGATAATCCGCTTAAGTAGCAACAATATAATTATTAAAACCCTATTCTCAGCTTCCTCGTATTTGGCAATGTAAATTTATTCTAATTATTTACTTTAATACTGCCGCAATTCTCCTTTATTATATACCATTAATTTTCTTTCTTATTTAATTCCAGTTTTACATGTTTCCTAAAAAAACAATTTTAAAGCATGTTTCTACGGCCATTCTATGAAATATATTGACGAGTATAGAGATAAGGACGCAACTCAACTTATTGCAAACGAAATAAACAGCGCGGTTAAAGATGATGTCGCTTTGATGGAGGTTTGCGGCGGGCATACAATGTCAATGCAAAGGTTTGGGCTGAGGTCGATGCTGTCTGATAAAGTAAAGCTTCTGTCAGGGCCCGGGTGTCCTGTGTGTGTTACAAGCATTGGGTTTATAGATAAACTCGTTGCTTACAGTAGGCTTGACAATGTTGTTATTGCCACTTTTGGTGATTTGATACGCGTGCCGGGTTCAACGTCTTCCCTTGAACGTGAAAGATCCAACGGGGCCGATATCAGGGTGGTATACTCATCGCTTGAAGCGCTTGGGATAGCGGTTGCAAACAAGGATAAATATGTGATCTTTCCAGGCATTGGGTTTGAAACAACAGCTCCAACCAGCGCTATAACGGTAATCGAAGCGAAATCAAAAGGTTTAAAGAACTTCTTCATGCTTAGTTCGCACAAGGTTATGCCGCCGGCTATGGAGGCTATTATAGTGGAAGGGGTAAAAATTAACGGTTATATTTGCCCCGGTCATGTCAGCGCAATTACCGGCTCTGAGATGTATGAGCCTATTGCGCAAAAGCACACCATAGGTTGCGTGATATCAGGTTTTGAGCCGGTTGATTTGTTGCAATCTATCTATATGTTGATAAAACAGTCTAATTCAAATATCGGCAAGGTTGAGATACAGTATAAAAGAGCGGTTAAACCTGAGGGAAACATCAAGGCAAAGGAGATAATGAACCGGGTGTTTGTTCCGCGCGATGATTATTGGCGCGGGCTTGGCGTTTTGCCTTGTAGCGGTTTAACTTTGTCAAAAGAGTTTGAGGAGTTTGACGCAGGCAAACATTTTAACATTGATGTTGAAGTGGCTAAAGAGCCCAAAGGGTGCATTTGCGGCCAAATTTTAAAGGGGCTGAAAACGCCGAATGAATGCAAACTATTCGCCAGCGTTTGCGAGCCTTCATCGCCTGTTGGGGCGTGCATGGTATCAAGCGAAGGGTCGTGCGCGACTTATTATAAATATAGGGTTCGCAAAGGGTAGCGAGTATCATAGGCATCCTTGCCTGTGTTTTAATTGACTACAGGCAGGGATGCCTGCGCAACTGTTTATAAGATTTAAAAAATGACAAAACAGATATCTCTAAATCACGGTAGCGGGGGCAAATTAACGCATAAGTTAATTGATGATATTTTTATTAAATATTTTGACAACCCTGCCCTGAAAAACAAAACGGATTCTGCTCTCCTCAAAATAGAAGAGAATAAAAATCTGGCGTTTACAACCGATTCATACGTTATTAATCCCATATTCTTTCCCGGTGGCGATATAGGCAAGCTTGCCGTTTGCGGAACGGTTAATGATTTGGCGGTTTCAGGCGCTAAGCCGCTATATTTAAGCTGCGGTATTATTATTGAGGAGGGGCTGCCAATACACGAGCTTGATGTTGTGGCTAAATCAATGAGCGAGACCGCAAAAAAATGCGGGGTTGAAATAGTGTGCGGGGACACCAAGATTGTGGAAAAGGGGGCGTGCGATAAACTGTTTATTAATACCGCGGGCATAGGGGCTGTAAATGATAATTTTAGAGATATATCCCTGGCCGCAAATGTGGAGGTTGGGGACAAAATAATTGTTAACGGGTTTATTGCCGATCATGAAATTGCCGTGCTCGGCATACGAAACTCGTTTGATTTTAAAACAGATGTGGAATCCGACTGCGCCGGGCTGAACCATTTGATTGGAAAAGTATTAAGCAAAAATTACAGCGTAAAATTTATCAGGGACGCCACTAGGGGAGGGCTGGCAACCGTGTTATGCGAACTTGTAGAAATGGGCGATTTTGGGATAACTATTGATGAGAGCTCAGTGCCCGTCCGTGAAAATGTAAACGGCATATGCGAATTGCTTGGATTTGATCCCCTTTACCTTGCAAACGAGGGCAAAGCTATTTTTGTTGTTAAACGCGAAGACGCGGCAGCGGTTTTAAAAGCTATGCAATCAGATGATTTAGGAAAAAACAGCCGAATTATTGGCGAAATTACAGAAGAACATAGAGGTATTGTGACTCTGGATACAGTATCGGGCGGTGGAAGGATAATAGAGATGCTTGCCGGCGGGCAGCTGCCAAGGATTTGTTAGTCCGGTGAAGCCGGATCGGAATTTTAAATTCTGAATTTTAGATTTTAAATTAAGCTGGTTAAGGCTGACGCTCCGTGTTTTGCTTTTTGCGCTATGCCATCTGCTCCACGCTCTCCGCGCTTTTATCCAGTACCCACAAAATTGAGCCTTTAAAAGTTATTGCTTTGGATTTTTGCTTTTTAATTAGTGAAGATTTGTGAGGATTCGTGGTTAAAACGCTTTTGGTTTTTTACTTATCAGGGTTATCCCTGGGGTGGGTCTGAAAATATGCACGAATTTACCATAGCTTCCAATATTCTTGAGGTTATTGAAAAAGTCGCGGAAGAGAACTCGCTGACCAAAATAAACAGTGTGAAACTGAAGGTTGGCAAGTTGAGACAAATCTGCCCTGATGCCCTGCAAAGCGCGTTTAATTTTGCGGCGGAAGACACAATAGCGGCGAACGCGAAAATGATTGTGGAATTAACTCCTATAAAAATGAAATGCGATGGTTGCGGAAACGTATTTATTGTAAACGGGGCTTATGTTTGCGGCAATTGCGATAGCTACAGTTTAAAAACACTGGAAGGCAATGACATAATTGTTGAAACTATTGAGGGGGACCGGTAGATGGAAATTAAGGTGATGAAAAGGGCTATGCAGGCCGGCATTGACACTGCAAATGACACGCGCAAGTTGTTAAAAAATAAAAAAATTTTAATGATAAATCTGATAGGCTCGCCCGGCGCCGGCAAGACGCTTATTATTGAAAACACTCTGGAGATGTTGGGGGCAAAAGGGCGCAAGGCTGCTGTTATCGAAGGTGATATTGCTTCAAGCAAAGACGCGTTGAGATTGCAAAAATACGGGATTCCCATTGTTATGATTAACACCGGGGGCAACTGCCACCTTGACGCGGCTAGTGTGGCAAAAGCGCTTAAAGAGTTTGATCCGGAAGGCCTTGATATCATTATTATTGAAAATGTGGGCAACCTTGTGTGCCCTGCCGGCTTTGATTTAGGGGAGGATTTTAAGGTCGCTGTTTCATCGGTTACCGAAGGGGATGATAAACCTGAAAAATATCCATTGCTTTTTCGCGAAGCAACGCTTTTGTTGTTAAATAAAGTAGAGTTGATATCTGCGGTAAATTTTGATAAAAAAGAGTATTACAATGGCGTAAATAAATTAAATGGAGCAATAACAAAACTTGAAGTTTCAGCCGCAAAAAAAATTGGCATGGATAAATGGATTAATTGGCTAGACGCGCAAATTGAGGATAAAATAAAATTAGAGGGTTAAAGCAGACGAAAGCGCGGATTGCGCGGATTAAATAACCTAAACTTTAAAGGAGATTTCTAAATTGATTGAAGCTATTAAAAAGTCTTTTTTTCAGATAACGAAAAAGGATTTACAAAAGGCAATTGATAATTTCCTGAATGATTACCGTGTTGCCGCTTTAACGGAAAAGAACGGGAAGACACTGTTTGATTTTATTGAAAGCAGCGTGGAGATCGCAGAGGAGTATAAACCCACTGTCTTGTCGCCTAAAAAATTCTTTTTCCCGCAAGAAGAAGTTCTGGTCGAATACACAATGGACGGGAAAGTTGCCGCCAAAATTGAGTCGTATCCAATGGTTCTATTTGGTTTACGGCCATGCGATATTAACGCCAATAACATAATGGACGAGGCGTTTGCCGAGAGCCACGGCGACGCAAATTATCTTGCCAAACGGGAACAATCCATAATTATAGGCATGGACTGCATTGAACTTTGCGATGAGGACTCGTTTTGCAACAGGGTTGATTCGCACAAAGCCTTAAGTGGTTTTGATATTATGCTTTATGAGTTTGGGGATAAATATATTTTTGAATGCGGCAATGATAAAGGAGTTGACTTCGCCGCAAGATATTTAGGCTCTGAAAGCGCGGATAAAAGTCTATACGACGAATTTCAGAGCGCAAAAAATGATAATTTCGCAAAACACGAAGGCCCGTTTAAAGACCTTGATTATTTGCCGGGTGTTTTTGAGCATACAAAAGATCATGCTATATGGGATGAGGAGGCCAAGCGTTGCTTAAGCTGCGGCTCGTGCATTATGGTATGCCCAACATGCTACTGCTTTGACGTGGCGGATGAGCTTTCGCTTAATTTAAAAGAGGGTCAAAGGTTGCGAAGATGGGACGCGTGCATGCTCGGCAACTTTGCAAAAGTAGCGGGCGGCGAAAGCTTTAGAAAAGATGTTTCCAACAGGGTAAGACACAGGATAAACAGAAAGTTTAACTTCCTTATGAGAAAACACGGCCGCCCCGTCTGCGTGGGATGTGGCAGGTGCGTAAGGGCGTGTCTGGCGGACATAAGCCCTAAAGAGATTGTGGAGGTTATAACCGGCGAAAAGGAGAAAACGTAGCAAGTCCGGCTCGTTCCAATGCTCTGCGTTGGAATGCGCGATTCGACGCTCATGCGTCGAGTTGACACTGGGTTTGGGCGCGAGTTGATATTTTTTATTTAGATATTTCTATTTTAAATCTTTATAAACAGGGTTCATATCAATGACTCAACAATTAGAAATTAGCGAAAAGAATGAAAAGCTTTATTTGCCCGAAGCCGCGAAAATAACGGATGTAAAAAGCTTTACGGAAAAAGAGAAATGTTTTACGATTGAACTTGCAGACGGCAAAAGCATAGATCATGATCCCGGGCAGTTTGTGCAAGTCTCAGTGCTTGGAATAGGGGAAGCCCCTATTTCAATAACTTCCCCGCCGGGCATTGGCAATCAATTTGAAATTTGCGTAAGGGCGGTTGGGACGTTGACAAATAAACTGCACACGCTTAACGCAGGCGATGATGTTTATATAAGGGGCCCGTTTGGGCATGGTTTTGACAAAGATATACTTGAGAAATTAAAGGGCAAACACTTGCTGTTTGTGGCAGGCGGTATAGGTTATGTGCCTTTGCGCTCATTAATCAACAAAGTTTTGGCTGAAAAAGACGATTATAACAAGATCTCAATCCTTTATGGTTGCAAAACCCCTCAGGAGAGGATGTTTCCGGACGAGCTGACGGACATAGCCGCAATGGGCGGCAATGTTGAGATGCTTGAGACTGTGGACCTGCCGGATGACGGGTGGAAAGGGAATGCAGGGGTGATCACCACTCTTATTCCAAAAGTTGACATTAACATTGATAATTGCGTTGCGGTTATTGTGGGGCCTCCTATTATGTACAAATTTGTGATAATGAGTTTGATGGAGCTAAAAATACCGAAAAAAAATATTTATATTTCGCTTGAAAGGCGGATGAAATGCGGAGTGGGAAAATGCGGGCATTGTCAGATGGAAGGGGTTTACGTCTGCCAGGAAGGGCCGGTTTTTAATTACGCCGATGTCGCGCTTAATAAGGAGGTGTTTTAATGGCTAAACCAAGGGTAGCATTTTTTGATTTTTCATGTTGCGAGGGATGCCAACTTTGCGTTTTGAATTTAACTGCCGAGCAGCTTTTAGACTTGTTGAATGTTGTGGATATTGTCGAATTCAGAGAGGCTATTAGCGAGACGTCCGACAACGGTTATGATGTGGCTATTGTCGAAGGTAGCATAACCAGAGATTCAGACATACCGCGCCTGGAGAAAATCAGGGAAACCGCGAGCGTCCTGGTATGTTTGGGGGCATGCTCAAGCATGGCCGGCATTAACGCGTTAAAAAACTTTCAGACGATGGAGGCTTGCCAAAATGAAGTTTACCCGGAAGCTCCGAACAAGTATGAGACGGCCTTGGCAAGGGCCGTGGACGAGATTGTTAAAGTGGACGCGCATATCCCTGGCTGCCCTATTGACACAACGGAATTTGTGAAGGTGGTGAAAAACCTTGTCCTTGGAAAGGATCTGGACATTCCCACATACCCGGTTTGCATTGAGTGCAAAAAGAGCGAAAATGTTTGCGTTTACGAAGAGGGACGCCACTGTTTAGGCCCGGTTATCAGGGCCGGATGCGGCGCGATTTGTCCGGGCAAGGGTGGTTACTGTTTTGGGTGCAGGGGCTTGATACCGGACGCCAATCTGGAATCAATGCGGGAAATTATGGATAAATACAACATGCCGTTTGATAAGATAGATGATCGGTTCAAATTGTTTTTTGGAAGAAACAAGGAGATATTTAAGGATGTCAAATAATAGCGTAAAAATAAATGTTAATCACATCACTCGTATCGAAGGCCACGGGAATATTACTGTAGACGTCGCTAACGGCGAATTAAAAGAGTGCAGACTTGACGTTGTCGAAGCTCCCAGGTTTTTTGAAGCGATGTTAAAGGGCCGCCATTATGATGAGATCGCGACAATTGTGTGCCGCATTTGCGGCATATGCTCGGCCGGCCATTTGCTGACATCGTTAAGGGCGACTGAAGACGCGTTTGGAATAACAATATCCGAGCAGGAGAGGAAGCTTCGCTATCTTTTAAATTGCGGCGAATATTTTGAGAGCCATGTTTTGCATGTCTATTTCCTGGCCGTTCCTGATTTTGTCGGCGCCAAAAGCGTTTTGCCTCTTGTCAACACTCATAAAGACGCGGTCCTGCAAGCCCTTAAACTGAAAAAACTTGGCCATGATATAGGCGACACAATCGGAGGCAGGTTGATTCACGCCATATCAATGAATGTGAAAGCCGTCTCTAATTTGCCTACGCAAAAGGAACTGGAAGATATAATAACCAGGCTTAAAGACGCAAAAAAAGAGCTTGAGATCGGCGCGGGAATATTAAAAACGCTGAAAATACCCGATTTTGAGCGCGAAACAGAGTACATTTCGCTTTACCAGCCCGGCGAATACGCCCTTTTAGAAGGCAACATATTTTCAAGCGACGCCGGCGAGATTTCGTATAAGGACTATAGAACCGCGACTAATGAATATCTTGTTGATCACTCAACCGCGAAACGGACCAAGCACAAAAGGGAATCTTATATGGTCGGCGCATTGTCGCGATTTAATAACAGCAACCAATGGTTGTCGGACGATGCAAAGGCGATGGCCGAAAGCCTTGGGTTAAAGGCTCCGTGCCACAATCCATATATGATTACCGTGGCTCAATTTGTTGAGCTTGTTCACATAGCCGATGATTGCATTAAAAAAGCCGAGGAGTTGCTGAATGTGGATCTGAAACTTGAAGACAGGGCATTCCCGTTAAAGGCCTGCAACGGAGTTGGAGCAGTTGAAGTTCCCAGAGGCATACTTTACCATGAATACACTTATAACGACACAGGGCATATTGACAAGGCAAATTGCATAATACCTACCGGGCAAAACCTTCAAAATATTGAAGATGATATGCGCAAAATAACCCCCATGATTCTTGACAAGCCAAAAGAAGAGATTACATTGATGCTTGAGATGATGGTTCGCGCATACGACCCATGCATTTCATGCTCAACCCATTTACTTGACGTTAAATTCGTAAATACTTAATATGTTTTACATTATTTCCAACTAATTCCATATTTAATAAACGCATACAACAATCACCCACTTTAGCCAACCTTAACAACTCTCCACCCCCTTTAGCAAAGGGGGATCGTGGGGATTTGAATGATTAACATTCCTTTGATTCTTTTATGCTAAGCTTCGCTAAACAATCAAGATGAATAAAGATATCCTAATAGCCGGGGCCGGCAACACGTTGCGCCACGACGACGGCATCGGCCCCGCAATCATACAACTGCTGAAAACCGGCGATGCCGCAAAAAAGGCCGATCTTGTAGACGCGGGCACAGACGCCCTGGCTTTAATTGACAGCATAAAGCAATATAAAAAAGTTCTGATTATAGACGCCGTCAATATGGGCTTGCCCCCAGGAACAGTAAAAACCTTCTCTCCCGACGAAGCAATTATAAACGCCAAATCCGATTCCCTATCCACCCACGGCTTCGGCCTGCCCGATCTCCTGAGCTTATTAAAACAACTGGATATAAATCCCGAGATAAAGATTATAGGGATACAACCAAAGGATATATCGTTCGGCGAAGGGCTAAGCGATGAAGTTAGCGCAAAGATGGATGAGATAGTAAAAGCTGTGATTGAGTATGTTGAACAATAAAGATTTACAAGGCAAAAGGAAAAGCATAGAACGCAGATGACAAGGATGACGCGGATTTGCGCGGATAAAAGCGGGATGATCAGTGACTAAAGTGAGCTAAATTTTGAAGTGAACTAAAGTTGTGGTAAAAATTTACAATTTTTGGGGTGTTTGATTAGAAGCAAACGCATGGAATTGGGATGATACGGATTTACGCAGATAAAAGAGTCATTTTAACGGCAATTTTGTGATGCGTATCCGTCTTTTATCAACAACAGAGATTGAGGATGAAATAACATTAGGAGCTGCTTCATTCAATAACCGTTTAAGTAGCTCGCACATTTCAGCATCAGAATAATTTCCTCCACGAAATAATACCACACCTGGCCCATCTGATCCGCTTAGAGCCAAAAGTCTCGGAAAATCAAGATCTGCCGTGATAATAACACGATTTTCATTACGCGCCAACTCTAGTAATTTTATATCAGCAGCGCGGCTTTCCCCTATTTGAAAAGCGTGGACTCCTTCGTGCCCGAATGCCTCAAGCACATCAAGCAACAAAGGAGATACCGGCATATCAAGCAAAAACTTCATTTGGCAAACTCTATAATTTGTTCATCAGCTAAATTAGCCGCGTAATTAAAAGCTTCTTCTATATCTTCTTTTTCTAAATAAGGATATGATTTGAGTATGGTTTCAGCTGTTTCGCCCGAGGCTAGCAAGCCAAGTAGGCGTGAAACGGGGAACCGCAGGTCGCGTATGCACGGTTTGCCACCGCAAACTTCAGGGTTGGTTGTGATTCTTTGAAGAAACATTTTAGAACCCTCCAGATTCTGTAGTTATTAGAACTTATGATAATAGTTAAAATAATAATCGGACAAAAATATTTTACTAATTACTGCATTCATCAATCAATCATTAAATAAGGAGCCTCTGCTGAATCTTAAAATTATGGAACACGGATTGCAAAGAATGAGTAGAGAAAAGTGTGGTGAAGCAGTGACTAAAGTGAGCTAAAGGTTGAAGTGGACTAAAGTTGTGGTAAAAATTTACAATTTTTGGCGTGTTTGATTAGAAGCAAAAACTTTTTTAGGCGGGATTAACATAATTTACAGGATAAAGGCTGGAAAACAAGGCAAAATGCATTGTGGCCACATAATTAAAATAACAGCCATTGAAGATCAAAAGATATTAAGCGGAAATTCTATAATCGAGAAGATGCGGCTCTTTTTTTAGAAGGTCAAGCAAAACTTTAGTTGAACCGGTCGGCACTCTGGAGCCTTGTTCCCATTGACGCACAGACGAAAGGCTCACATTTAAAACTTTGGCAAAAACAGACTGGCTTAGCCTGGCGCATTTTCTTATCTTTTTTATATCTTCCGCTGAAATCTTAATCTCAGGGATTTTCACTCCAAGCTCTTTCAACTCCTTTTCTGTAAAAGACGTTCCAAATCCAAGATTAATCATGCCCTGAACAGTGTCTGATATTGCTTCTTTCATACTTTTTCTCATTATTATTCCTCCTTTAACTCAAAGAGAAGACCGTCTTCCTGAGCGATTTTGATTTGATCACTATTAAGGCAAAGTAAATCACGCCCTAAGGTTTTTAGCGTTATCAGTTCTTTTTTGTCTATATTACTCTTATCATTTTTTGCAAAACCATAAAGAAATATAGTCCTGTCGTTTTCCTGATAAGCAATGATCGTTCTAAATCCCGCGCTCTTTCCACGATTTTTTCTTGCTACCCTAATTTTAAAAAGATTTGAGCCTAATTCCGTAGAGCTTAATCCTTTTTGAAAATTTCCAACTGCATCTATTAAATCATAATCAGTTAATTTGTTTTTCTTTGCCCACTTTCTAAACCATTTTGTGTTGAGTATGATCATATTTTTATTTATAACACATTGTGTTATAAGTGTCAACATATAGAATGCAATTACAGAGTTTAGGGTTCCTCAAAAATAACTTCGGTCTTCTATTTTTCAGCATTTTGCAGATCGTTGTTAATCCGTTCCGCCTCGTCCTTGTCTTATATCTCGATGCGCGCCTCATTCAGGATATCACCTTAAGTTTGTTAAACAGCCCATGCGCGTCAATCGTATTCCATTAAAACGACTTGAAAATATCATAAACTCTCCAGTAACAATACATTACAAATTGCCCTTCTCATAAAGTTACATTTATACATATTGTTTTCAAATCAAAAATAAAATCAAAAATAAGCATTTATAGTGCCCATCTTAACTACAACCTTCAATATAATCGCTGTTTAAACCGCAAGTATATATTTTTTTGTTGCAACTATTTATACAAAATGTATATTTACATTATTTACAAACTATATAATATGCAGACATACCTATAAAAAAACAAACTTAGGTTGTAATTTATCGGTCGTTTAAACAAAAATATATTTGCCGTTTTGGTGGTTGCCATAAGAATTGGCGTGTTTCGCAATTATATATGAATAGCTTTTTTAGCTATTAACCACACGTTATTATTCTATTATTGAGCCAAAAAATAGTGAGCAGATTCAAAATAAAATCCGAAACACAGTTGGAAAGTTTAAAATACGATGATTGCATAGCCAAATCAGACGATGATAATGAATTAGGATTACCGGTTGAAGAACATTCAGTTTATACAGGAGTAGTGGCCAGGGAACTGATAAAACGATTGCCGCGTCCATTTTCAGAATTACTGCCTAATTGCGCCTCCCTAATGGCATCACTGCATGACATAGGCAAAGTCTCCCCAGGGTTCCAGAAAAAGATAAACAACCCAAAACTGCAACTTTTAACATCGGGTTCATCAAACGGTTTTAAAACCAATCATGCTGAAATTAGCGAATCAAGCTTTATATCATGGGTCGCTAAATATAACCAAAATGGGCGCAATCTAGAGGAATGGGGCGAGGCACTAGGCGGGCATCATGGGAAAAGGGACTTGCCAATGCCTGACAGCGCAAGAGTTTACGGAGGCGCTGAATGGCAAAACGAACGCCACAAGCTTATAAATATATTAATTAAACGCTTTGGAGCGCCGCCGGCGTCACCCCCGTTTTCAAAAGAGCAGAGGGATGTTGTTAGCGGGCTGGTTACGGTGGCTGACTGGATCGCGTCTGATGAACAATACTTTCCTAATAGCGGTCTTACAAAAGACATTAACCTTGATTTGCATGTAAATAACGCGCTTGACGCTTGTGGATGGCGGTTTCCGGAAATAGTTAAAGGTCTAACATTTGAAGATATTTTTGACTGCAAAAAACCGCGCGCAATTCAAAACCTGTTTATAAATTCGATTAAAGGCCCCGGCGTTTATCTACTTGAGGCCCCCATGGGCATAGGCAAGACTGAAGCGGCTCTATACGGGGCTTATAAATTAATGAGCGAAGGGCACAACAGCGGGCTATATTTTGGCCTGCCCACCAGATTGACAAGCGACAAGATTCATGAACGAACGCAAGAATACATGCTAAAAATACTTGCCGACAAAACAGAGTGCAAACTTATCCATGGACAAGCGTGGCTTCGCCCGGCGGGCGGCGAGGAGTTTAATAGCGGTCAATCATGGTTTCATCCATCGAAACGGGCTATAATCGCCCCGTTTGGGGTTGGAACAATTGATCAGGCATTGCTAAGCGCGCTCAGGGCTAAACATTTTTTTGTGCGAATTTTTGGGCTGGCCGGCAAGGTTGTTATCCTTGATGAGGTGCACTCATATGACGTTTATACCGGAACATTGCTGGATGAGCTTATAGAATTACTAACGGCAATAGGCTGTTCCGTATTCATCCTTTCAGCCACACTTACTACCGGGCGAAAAAGAACTTTCTTTAAAAACAGCCTGCCGAATCTGGAAGATTATCCTCTTATTACAATTCAGACCGGCAACAATCAAATAGAAGCGATAAAAACCAAAACCGGGCATAAACATTTTAAGGTTCGGATGACGGATATCAATATTCCCGAAACAGCGCTTATTGCCGTTGAAAATGCAGGGAAAGGGATGTGTGTTATATGGATAGCAAACACAGTCTACGATAGTCAGGAATATTATAAAGCAATAATGAGTGAAAAGCGCGATGACGCCCCCTTTAAAGTAGGCCTTCTACACTCGCGCTTCCCGGCATACCGCCGCAATGAACTGGAAAACGAGTGGATAAACGCATTAGGAAAAGACGGAGCGCGACCAAACGGATGCATCCTGATCGCCACGCAAATAGCCGAACAGAGCGTTGATATTGACGCGGATTTTATGATATCCGACCTAGCCCCCACGGATATGCTTTTACAAAGAATAGGAAGACTTTGGCGCCATATACGCGCTAACCGCCCATGCCCGGAGCCTGAATTCATGATACGTTGCAAAAACCTGAACTCTGCAACCTCATCAGAATATATTGAAGAGATGCTGGGCAAGTCGAGCTATGTTTACGCGCCATATGTTCTGTGGAGAAGTTACCGGATATGGAATACCACTGACACCCTTTCAATACCATGCGATATCCGAAAACTTCTTGAGGAAACATATAAACCTGTAAGTAACGAACCTGAATTTATTATAGAACTAAATGAAAAGCTTAATAAGGAGAAAGAGAAGTTAAGCCTTAAAGCTAAAGGTTCAATGGCCAAAAGCCAGCCGATGTCGGATGATAATGATTCCGTGGCAACGCGTTACAGCAGCCAACCACAAATTCAGGCTTTATTAACAAACAACATTGAACCGTTAGGCAACACAGCAAATATTTTATTAATAAACGGAGACAACGTCCATGTAAATTATTACAAAAAAGATATCAACACAACTCGAAAACTGTATCAGAATATTGTGCCGTTAAATAAAAACAGTCTCAGGAAGTTGTCCGACTTTCGTGTTCCTCGCTATTTGTCAAAACATATTTATGGCGAACTTGCAATCCTGCAACTCCAGGAAGATGGAGCGCTTTTAATTGATGGGAAAGAGACAAATCTTGCTTATGATAATTTTAAAGGAGTTTATAAAACCGAAGACGCTTATTGCGTTACCGCCGGAGAGGAGTATGACGATGAATCTGATTGGTGATCCATGGTTGCCTGTTGTTTTTAAAGACGGCCTAAACAGGCTTGTAAGCCTTGAAGAGCTATATGAAAAAGCGCGCGATATAAACGACCTGATAGTGAATCCGGCTGAACGAATATCGCTAATGCGTTTTCTGCTTTGCATCACACAAGCGGCCCTTGACGGACCGGACGATAAAAACGAATGGCTAGATTGCCGTAACCGGATAATACCTGAAAGTTTGCATTATCTTGATCAAAGAAGAGAGATATTCAACCTATATGGAGAAAGGCCATTCATGCAGATCAAGGGGCTTGAAACTGACAAGGAAGCCGTTATTGCCAGGTTAGATATGACCCAGGCCTCAACTTTTCATGATCATGAAGCTCTTTCGCCCGATAGAATGATTACGCCTTGGCGGCAAATCATTAATCTAATAAATTTTCTGAATTTTTCTCCTGGAGGCAAAATAGGGCAAGCAAAATGGAATGGAAACAAGTTTAGCCATAGCACATTTAAAACACCTTGTATAAAAGTTGCCCATACTTTTATAAAAAGCGGCAACATGCTTGAGACAATTTTTTTTAATTTACTATCAAAAGAGAAAGTTGCAACAATGCCAAATTCTAAATGGGGCAAACCTGTTTGGGATTTTTTTCCTGATGGCATTGTAAACGAGGAATGCTTTAAAAACGCTGGTTCCACTTACTTGGGACGACTTGTGCCGCTCTCAAGATATATTATGCTAAAAGGTGATAAGGAAACAACATGCATAATAGGGCCAACCCAAAAATCATTTAAATTATTAAACCAACCAACCGAGTTTAGGGAACCTTCAACAACTGTTATTGCCAAGGACAATGGAGAACTTAAATACCTTTACATTTCTGCTGAAAAACATATCTGGAGGGAACTGGGCTCTGTTCTCATGCTTTCAAAAGCAGGAAAAGACGGCGGCTCTTTTTGTTTGCAAAATATCCATTCATTCTTTAACCGTTTTGAACATGATCATGTTGACATATGGGTTGGGGGGCTTCAGACAGGCAGTCAGGAAGCCAAACTTCATGATTTAGTGGAATGGAATTTCTCTGTTCCACTAGCCCTCTTTGGAGAAGGGGATTTGTCTATATATCAAGATGGTGTATCAAACGCAGAAACAAAAGCGCAGATATTGAGAGCTTCAATAATATCATACTGCGCATACCTTTCCGCGAATGATTTAAAGCCCGCTTTATTGCGAAAAGCAACAACTATGTATTGGAACACGCTTAATAACGAATATAAGCTGCTGTTAGATATAGCAAATGATGCCGACGATTTGAGCGAGTGGAAAAAGCTGCTATTTAATGCCGCCCTAAACGCATATACGGACTCCTGCCCGCATCAAACACCGCGACAGATACAGGCGTTTGCAATAGGCAAAAGAGGACTCTTTAAAAAAAATAAAAAAGATAACAATTAAGGAGGTTTTATTATGGATGAAAAAGTTGGCAAGCGTATGGAACGCTTTATATCAGCTTTGGAAAAGAACAAGGCTAAAGATGATCGCGGCGTTATGGCTGATCTAAAGAGAGGGTTTAGCGAAACCACGGCTGACCGCTCATGGCCATACCTGGCAAAGTGGGGCTGCAATATTGTTAATGATAGAGAGAGGCAAATATATCAGTTGGTTTCAGCATCCTATGCCGTTACTAAAGGTTTAAATATAAACAACGGCAATATGGGGGATGTTTGCAGAAGGCTTGCAATGGGAGATAACAGGGGAGAGGATGGGTTAAAGAGTTTTGACGCAAGATTCAGGAGGCTTTTAACCTGTTCATCAAGAGATGAATTGTGCAAACATTTGACAGGCATTATAAAGGCGGCGGCAACAAAAAATATCGCAATCAATTTCAGACAATTGTTTAAAGACTTATGGTATTGGTCGGACATTACGAGGCTGCAATGGGCTTCGGTGTATTGGAAAGTGGAGGGCGAATAAATATGCATTACTTATCTAAGATAATTATTGATAAAAAAGACGCGATAAGGAGAGACTTTAAAGATTCTTACGCCTGGCATAAGGCGTTTTGGGAGGCGTTTCCAGGGCTGGACGGCGAGCAGCGTAAATATTTAAGCAGGATCGACTCAACGGATACACGCTACAACGCCCTGCTCCTTTCAACTAAAAGGCCGACTCTGCCTGAGTGGGGAGAGTGGCAAACAAAAGAGGTGGCGGATTCATTTCTTACCCACGGTATGTACAAGTTTGAATTGCGCGCAAATCCCACCGTCAAACGCGTAGTCAGGGATGATGACGGAAACCGAAAAAAGAACGGCAACAGAACCGCCATTTGCGATCATAATGAATTGAAAAAATGGATAAACAACAAGGCGGAAGAAGCCGGCTTTGAGATAAACAGAGACATTTTGGAGATCTCAAAGCCGATAAAACAGACTTTTATCCGCAATGGAACGCTCGGCAAACATTCAAGGGTTGATTATAGAGGTGTATTAAAGGTTTGTAATAGGGAATTATTTAAAAACGCGTTTTCAAACGGCATTGGCCCGGCAAAGTCATTTAGCTTCGGCATGTTGGTTTTACAACCAATAAAAAATAACGGCAATATCTAAATTTTCAACAAATCATCAATAAAGGAGGAATAAAATGAGACTTATAGAACTTCACATACTGCAATCGTTTCCTGTAACGTGCCTGAACCGCGACGATGTAGGCGCGCCTAAATCGGCTTTTTTCGGCGGAACGCAAAGGGCGAGGGTGAGCAGCCAGTGCTGGAAAAGAGCAATAAGGGAACTGGCAAAAGAGAACGGGCCGGGTCTATTTGAGGGGCAAAGGACTCGTTATCTTGTTAAGCCGTTAATAGACGCTTTTATTAAAAAAGGGCAGGAACAGGCTGCCGCGCAATTACTTGCGGAAACAGTTGCCGATGCGCTTGGCAAAATGGACAACGCTGAAAAAGGAAATGTGAAAACACTTCTCTACTTTTCGCCCGGCGAAATTGATAGTGTGGCAGAGGCAATGGTTAAACAGGATATTTCTAAAGACCTTGAAGTGATGCTTAATTCCGACCCTTCCAATGAACCAAATAAAAAGGATTTGGATAAATCAAAAAAAACAATGGGTGATTTTGCAAAAAAAGCAGCGAAATCGCTAAAAGATAAGGTAAAAGACAACGCGGATATCGCCATCTTTGGCCGCATGGTTGCAGACGATCATACACTTATGCTTGAAGGCGCCGGTCTATTTAGCCATGCCTTGTCAACGCATAAGGTTGGAGCCGAGATAGACTTCTTTTCAGCGGTGGACGATTCAAAACCTGAAGATGCTGAAGGAGCCGGCCATATAGGCACATTAGAGTTTAACAGCGCATGTTATTATCGTTATATAGGGCTTAATGTTAGTCTTTTAAAAGATCATTTAGCCCACTTTTCCGATGAGGAGTTAGGGGCGGTTGTTAAAAGCTTTTTGGAGGCTTCAATAAAAGCCGTTCCCGAGGCAAGGAAAAACTCTATGAGTGGTTTTACACTACCAAATCATGTTTTAGGGCTGGTAAGAGACGGGCAGCCGCTCTCACTTGCAAACGCCTTTGAAACCCCTGTAATTTCGTCAAATGGTTATATTGATGAATCAAATAAAAGGATGGCGGAGCATTTTAAAACACTTAATGATACTTACGGGCTAAATGTGGTAAAAGAGTTAAACATCCCTGAAACTAATCTAAATTCCCTTGTAGACGGAATAATAAATTCGTTAAACGACTCTGAAAACAAATAATGAGAGGCTACTAATGGATAAAACTATAAAGTATTTGGGGATGTTTCTGGATTCACCATTACAGTCATGGGGGCATCAAAGCCGTTTTGATCAACGCACAACATTAGCATACCCGACCAAGAGCGGAACGCTTGGCATTATTTGCGCTGCCATGGGTATTGCCGGAGATGACAACGACAAATTGCATGAGCTTGCGAAACTCTCAATGCAAAGTTATTCACTTGTACGAAAAGGAATACAAGCAAGAAGAATTAAAGATTTCCATACCGTTGGCGGAGGTTATAAGGACAATGAAAAACAGAATAAACCTCGAAAGGCAAGCGGCGGCGCAGGCGGGACAGTTGTTACAAACCGCGAGTATTTAATGGATGTAAAGTTTGCGGTAATATTTGGCGGTGATGAGCAGCTTATTAGTGATATTGGCGAGCATCTCAGGGATCCTGTTTGGGGCGTATGGTGCGGGCGCAAGTCATGCATCCCAACGTCGCCAATTTTTCAGGGCGTTTATGAAGACGCCGGCCAGGCTTTGCAATCAATTATCCATACTACAAATACACAACCCATAAGAGAAGTTATTGAAGTTGACAACTTTGAAGACGGGACTGATTATATCAGGGATGTTCCCGTGGATTTTCTAAAAAGAGATTTTTCCGTAAGACGTATTTCAGATAACCATTTATAAACGAGGATTAGATATGCCTGTTTTTGAGAAACCGCCGCTTGAAACCCTAACCCCGGCTAAAGAGCGGTGGACGCCTCTTTATCTTGAGCATGGACGTGTTGAGGTGGATGATTCCAGTGTGAAGTGGATTGGCGCCGACAGGACAATATTGCGCATACCGGTCGCAACCCTGAGCGCGCTGATGCTTGGGCCGGGCACAACAATAACACACGCGGCCATAAAGGCGTGCAGCGATTGCAATACCCCTGTTTGCTGGATTGGCGAAGATGGTTTGCGATTCTATTCATTCGGTATTACGCCAACGCACGACAACGAAAGGGCCAGGCGGCAATCCCAGCTTCATGCCTCAAAACAGAAACGAGCTGAAATCGCGCGTATGATGTTTTCAAAACGGTTTGCCGATGTTGATGTTGCCGGCAAGAACATTAATGAATTGCGCGGGATGGAGGGAAAGCGCGTTAAAGCCCTATATTCCGAAATGGGCGCAAAGTATGGAGTTACATGGAAAGGGAGGAATTATAATCCGGATAACTGGAACCTGGCCGACAATATCAACAAGGCGATATCCACCGCCAATGCCGCTCTATATTCCTTATGTTCCGCCATTATCTGTTCAATGGGTTATCTTCCGCAATTGGGATTTATCCATATTGCGGGGACCATACCGTTTGTCTGTGACATTGCTGATATTTATAAACCTGAAACAACGCTAACCGCCGCTTTTCACGCCCTAAGTTTAAATTCAGAGGCAAGTGAAAAAGATGTGTTTACATTGCTTAAACAGCGCATTGAAGAGGAAAAATTGTTGCGTAAAATTCCCAAAGATATAGAGGAGTTGCTAAAATGACCGTTATAGTAGCCAATGACACCCCGCCGGCCATTAGGGGGCTTTTAAAAAGATGGTTTATCGAACCTAAACCAAATGTGTTTGTCGGCACTGTTAATCGCAGAACAAGAGAGAAGACCATTGAATATATCAGGCGCAACGCTCCAGGGCTTGGCCTGCTAGTTATCGCAACGGATAACAGTTCGCAAGGCTTTTTTGTTAAAACATTTGGCAGTGTAAACCGAACCGCCGTTAAAAAAGCGGGTTTGTATCTAATTGCTGAAAAATGGGATGAAGAGGAGGGCGAATAGTTGCTTACTCATACGTTTTGCAATATAAAAGGCCTGTCTTGCCGCGCTGAAAAACGATTATGGGATCTCGGCGTCATATTCTGGGACGATTATCTTAAAAATAGATCTAAAATTTTCTCTGAAAAAAAGGATAAGATCATAAGGGAAGAGATAACAGCATCTAAAATAGCGTTAAAAGCGCCGTCTATAGACTTCTTCTTTTCCAGACTTCCAATAGAGCAAAAAGTAAGGCTATATCCGTATTTTAAAGATAATACAGTGTTTGTGGATATTGAAACAACCGGCCTCTCTATAAATAAAGATTCAATAACCACAATTGCAGCTTACGACGGCAAGGTTGTAAAAAACTATATAAATGGTCAAAATCTATGGGATTTTATAGCGGATATAACCAAATCCTCCATTATAGTCACATATAATGGAACAAAATTTGATATACCGTTTATAAAAAAATATTTTGGAGTGAGCTTAAATCTTTTCCATATTGATCTATGCCCGGTTCTACACAAGTTAGGATACTATGGGGGGCTCAAGAAAAGCGAGAGAATGCTGGGGATTAAACGTCAGGTAGAGGATGTAACAGGCAAAGACGCAGTGGAACTATGGAACCTCTATAAAAACCAAAATGATAAGAACGCCCTTAACCAACTAATTTTATACAATACTCAGGATGTTTTATCGTTAGAGCATATAATAATTAAGGCTTGCAATAAAGTAATGGAGGATTGCCCTGTTTTTGATATAATCCCATTAAAGAAACAGTCTTTATCGCCTAATAAATCAAACTAAAAATTATTGATCTGCATTTTTAGGTTTAATGTATGGTTGAAAACAGCCTCCAGTTATTACAAATCCGATTTTTGCAAATCAAAAGCAACATCACGACCATTTACACATACAATATATAGTATTACAATTTCACGCCAAGGCATGTATACTGCACTGTTCCCCACATGCGTGGGGATGTACCAGATTACAGCCCTATTTTACACAACTCTATGACCTGTTCCCCACATGCGTGGGGATGTACCGTTTTGGCGTGGTTGACGTATGTGATTAGGTGTCTGTTCCCCACATGCGTGGGGATGTACCGGGGCTAAACCAAAAGCAGATGACAGGTTAGACCTGTTCCCCACATGCGTGGGGATGTACCGTAGCTTGCAATAATTGCCGCGTCAAGTTCTGCCTGTTCCCCACATGCGTGGGGATGTACCGGGGACAGTGGATACACAGTCTCTTATACTAGCCTGTTCCCCACATGCGTGGGGATGTACCCATGGGTTTATTAATAGCTGGAGACAGGGAGAACTGTTCCCCACATGCGTGGGGATGTACCGACACCACCAACAAATGAAAACGAAAACAAAAACTGTTCCCCACATGCGTGGGGATGTACCGTCGCGATACTTCAGAAACTAAAAACGGAATAACTGTTCCCCACATGCGTGGGGATGTACCGCAGACAGGATTGAGTTTTTTAGTGAAGGCAAGCTGTTCCCCACATGCGTGGGGATGTACCGAGTTTACGACTTTGTAAAAACTAATGCAAAACCTGTTCCCCACATGCGTGGGGATGTACCGCTAACAACGGATTTGAATATGACGTAGACGAGCTGTTCCCCACATGCGTGGGGATGTACCGCTCTTGATGTTGCTGGAAGCAAATGGACAGAACTGTTCCCCACATGCGTGGGGATGTACCGTTCAGCATACAAATTTCCTGGCGGGACACTGCCTGTTCCCCACATGCGTGGGGATGTACCGAGGTGTTCTATGTTAAAAACGGCAATTATAGTCTGTTCCCCACATGCGTGGGGATGTACCGTCCTTTAAGCGGGGGAAGCAACATAGGAGATTCTGTTCCCCACATGCGTGGGGATGTACCGTATTGAATCAGCCGCGTTTTCCCCCTCCGCGACTGTTCCCCACATGCGTGGGGATGTACCGGCCACATTTATCTACCTTGCGTGACGGCCGATCTGTTCCCCACATGCGTGGGGATGTACCATTCCCCCCCAGTGGCCGTTATTGTGCCAACAACTGTTCCCCACATGCGTGGGGATGTACCGCGGTGGCACTAATGTAGTGACCGCGTTGCT
Source organism: Candidatus Anammoxibacter sp. (assembly GCA_021777105.1). Lineage (GTDB taxonomy): Bacteria > Planctomycetota > Brocadiia > Brocadiales > Anammoxibacteraceae > Anammoxibacter_B. The sequence continues at coordinate 359 of JAIQZQ010000116.1, read as the reverse complement.
TTCTGTTCCCCACATGCGTGGGGATGTACCGATAAAATTGCAAGTTCCAGGGCAATTGCATTACTGTTCCCCACATGCGTGGGGATGTACCGACATCAATATAAATGGCGTTTATTATCCACGCCTGTTCCCCACATGCGTGGGGATGTACCGTTCTTGAGCTGAACGTTGAATATGGTTTTAACCTGTTCCCCACATGCGTGGGGATGTACCGATTTTAATCCGCTCTGATACAAAAGAAACAATCTGTTCCCCACATGCGTGGGGATGTACCGTTACATAAAGGCTGTTGATGAAAATGTTAAGGCTGTTCCCCACATGCGTGGGGATGTACCAGCAGGTATTACAGACAATGCAGT
>JAIQZQ010000115.1 GCA_021777105.1 Candidatus Anammoxibacter sp. | reverse complement strand
TCCGGCTTTAAATCTGACGTCAACCATATAAATGACAAATTATCATGGCACGCTCTCTCTAGTTTACGCGATGTCCTTATACCGTAAGAATAACCGAAGACTATTATTTTCAGCAGCATCTTAGGATTATACTCTTTTGCTACTGCTTTCATTCCATTTAAGACTATTCCTAGCCCATTGAAATCTAATGCTTCTATAAATGCATCGTAAGCTCTTACTGGATTGTCAAATCTTACATAATCTTCTATTGTGGGGGAAAAAACATTTGTTGATCTCTGTTCGCATTTATATACGCCATTGTTATCTCCTATTATTTATATTTTCTATATTATAGAAAATATTATAACATAATCCCGACAACCGGCGTACGCTAATTTTTAAAATCTCATTTGACCCAGTCTGCCTAGTTTGGTAACCAGAGTATTTTTCGAAAACCTGATTTGTTTGACTATAATATGTCCCATGGGCAACTAATTCGCGCCTGAATTGAGAGATACTTTTGTCTGAAAACCACCTAAGGGCGATGGTTAACGGCGCCGGCATACTGCCAAGGATCATTTGAAACACAGGCAAGGATGCCTGTGCCACTATTTGTGTAAATTATTAAAATCGCAAAATTAATGTCTGAACAAAGGCATAAGCTTTGCCATATATCCAATAAGCAAACTTTTTGTTGGCTGCATTATATTGAATGTTTGCCAAACAATGTGTGCCGGCTAAGCATTTCGGCTTCAATTTTTTGTTGGCCGGCCCGTTCCCTTACACGCTTTGCTTGCATCCTGGTATTTTCAGATTGTTCTTTCTGGCCTAATCTATCATAGACAACAGCCATGGATTCCAACGCGGGTTCAAAGTCTATGTCAATATTCAAACAATTGTGAAATTGAACTAATGCTTCTTTGTTAAACCCTTTTCCCATCAATTCCTTGCCGTTTTTAAAGAATTCCTCTATGTTTGCCACCTCTTTTTCCAGCCGTACTCTGATTGCGTCTTCAGATTTTAATGTAACAATAGAGCATGGGACTTCACGGACAACCTTTTCAGTTACACTTCCCATAAGAACCCGGACAAGGGCGGACATGCCGGTAGCTCCCATAATTAAGAGATCAAACCCTTCATCCGCAATAGCTTTAAGGATCTCCTTATATGGTTCGCCTTTGCGAACTTCTTTATTCCATTTAACATTATAAAAATCACAATCGTGAAGAAATTTATTAAACTGTGATTCTTCAAACTTCTCATATGTTTCCTCTTTTTCATAAGGCATTACAGCGATGCCCGTGTAGTCGTTGTGTAGAGGTTGGATTACATTTAAAACTGTAAGTTCCGCGTCAAGATTTCTAGCCAGATGGACGGCATTTTCCAAAGCCCGGCGCGACGGCAATGAGAAATCCACAGGACAAAGGGCTTTTTTAACAACAGGCTCTGCATTCTGTTTCACTATCCAAACAGGTTTGTTTGATTTACGGATCATTTTTTGGGCATTAATGCCTAATTTAAAATGGTCGCCTTTTTCTTTCTCTCCCGAGCCCATTATTATTAAGTTCACATCATGAAAATCAGCAAATTTTATTATATTGTCGAAAGCGCTGCCATAAACTAAATGCGCGCTGTTTACCTTGACCTTATTATTAACAATCTCGATTCGCCTTTTTTCCAGGTTATCATCAGCCGCATCTCTTACCGCTTCAGATGATTTCTTGAAGGCAAAGATGCCCGGGATAACATGTGTTAAAATAATCTCGGAGTTAAAAGTTTTGGCTACGTCAATGGCCATTTTTAAAGCATTGTCCGCGGCTTTTGTAAAATCGGTTGCCACCAATATTTTCTCAAGCTGTCTCATAACGCCCCCCTTCCACTTCAGGTCTCAGAAAATAAAATAACTATCGTATATTCAATTTTTCAGTTAAATTACCCCTCCCTATATTTAATTTTAACTCACTTTTTTCCCAATGTTCCTGGAAAAATCCAATTTTTATATGCTGATCCCGCAAATACGAAGAGGAGCTAAGGGCAAATCAATTATTATAATTTGGATGCAAAAAAAATACTAAAATCTAAATAGCGCCATTCAGAATTAAAGGCTATGCAAGAGGAAATGTTACCAATAAGAGAAGCAGAAGAATAGAGCTATGAAGATGTAAATAAAGCTAAAGACATATTCAACGCATGCTGTAGATACAGACAACAAACACTTACCTTGGTTTAGCTCGTCAATCGTGATTTGGTTAAAATAGGAGTAAACTAAAAACTTATCAACCTCTGCAGCATTTAATAAACTCATTCGAACTTCATGCAAAAATCGCCCCCAGATTATATCTTCATGCACAAACCTTCCGTAACATGTTGCCTTAATTGGGCTTATACGGGTTCCAACCTTGTTTTTAAGACGCCAATTCGTTCAAAAACTCAGTTTTCAGTCATTTTAAGTCCAACAATAACGTTTTTGGGAGCCAAAAGTTAAATTGCCATAATTTACCAACCTACGGTTTTTCCATTGAAACATTAAGTCCTTCAGCTACAATTTATAAATACGGCCTTAGTGTAAATATATCCAATAACATAATAATTTTTTAGAGGATAGAAATGGTTACAAAAACACTGGATGAACACATCGGTACAACCTATGGAGTCTGCGGCGGCAAACCTAGGATTGCGGGCCGGCGCATAACAGCGCAAAACATTGTCATATGGCAGAACGCATGGGAATGGACGCGGATGAAATAGCAACGGAGTTGGCTTGTCGTTATCCAATGTATTTGCGGCATTGGCATATTATGATGGCAACAGGGCAAATATTGACGACTCAATCCGTTCAGATGAAGCTTTTGCCGCTGAACTAAAGAAGGAAAGCTCTTCAATATTAACGGAAAAGCTTAACGGCGCCCCAATTGGATGATTTTATCAAATTTTATATGGATGAACATGTTCCAAAAGCCGTAAAGCAAGGTTCACGCCGTGGACGTATTGGCTTGTTGCCCATTTTTGAGGTAAATTGCCTGTTTTCAGTTTATCCCGTCATTTCGCTTTAAATTTCACGCCCGGCAAATCTTTAAAATCAACATCTTGAGTCCAGATTAATGTTTTTTCATTTTGGCCTATAGCGTAAATTAAACTGTCAGCCATTGCCAGGCTATGTTTTATGCTAATCAATGCGGCTTTCAGCGCTATTTCTTCACTAACAGGAATCACACGCCCTTGTTTCATTTGCGCAATGGCCATTAATGCGCGCGCTTCATCCGCCGCCTGGTTTACTTTCTTAAAAACTTCGTATATGCATATAACAGGGACAATCAGTTCTTCCGTCTTTTCAATAGGAGCGGAAAAGAAAGATGCGTTTTTTCCCAGAAAGAAGTATTCTATCCAGCCTGATGTGTCAACAAGGTTCATGCCCGGTCTACCTTTTCTCTCTTAAAATCAGGATCAAAACCTTTTAAAAAACCTTTCATCTCGCGCATTGGCCGCACAGGAATTAATTCTATACGATCGTCAAAACTTATTACCTGAAGTTTTGCGCCGGCGGAAATAGCCATCTTTTCTCTAATTTCGCGAGGTATTACAATCTGGTATTTTGGTGAAACGGTAACAGTATTCATATCGATATCCTTTCTGTATACCTTATACTATATCGATACATTGCTGTCAACATTATAAAAAATTGCATGCAAATCATAACTTAAACGCCACAAAAGAGCGTTTGTCCTTGCGCTCTAAATTTAATAACACAAGCTCTCCTTTTTTAAGCTTTTGAGCATTTTCCTTAAACTCTTCAATGTTTTTTACTTTTTTGCGATTAATAGAGACTATTAAATCGCCTTCCCTCAAACCCGCCTCAAACGCAGGACTTTCTACCTTTATATCAACAATGACAATCCCGTTAAGCGCTTTATGGAGCCCGTATTTGTTAGCTAATGCATCGGAAAAAGAGGCGACTTGTATTCCCATTATATCTTCAAATTCGTCTAAAGTTATTCGGGCTGCGGTATCCGGCTCTAATTTGCCTAATTCGACGGTAACGGTCATTTCAATGTTATTGCGCAACAGTTTTATGTCCGTTTTTGTGCCCGGCAATAGAGAAGCTACGCTATTGTGCAGATAGGCCAGGTCTTTTACTTGTTTCCCATTAAGCGCAATTATCACATCCTCTTCTTTAATGCCTGATTTTTCAGCGGGGCTATCCTTTGATATTCCATTGACAAGGGCGCCGTGGGTTGCCGCCAATCCCATTGCTTTTGCGATATCTTCTGTAATATCCTGGGCATAAACCCCCAGCCAACCACGGGTAACGGTTCCTTGGGCAATCAACATATCAGCGATTCGTTTAGCAGTATTAATTGGTATGGCAAAGCCGACTCCCTGAAATCCTCCTGTTTGGGTGGCAATTGCGGTATTAATGCCGACCAATTCGCCTTTTATGTTAATTAAAGCCCCTCCGGAATTACCGGGGTTAACGGCTGCGTCGGTTTGGATATAATTTTCATATTCCGCCAATCCAACGCCGGATCTGCCTTTGCCGCTTATTATGCCGCTGGTTACCGTATGCGCCAGGTTTGCCGAGATTGGGCTGCCGATGGCCAGTATCCATTCGCCGACTTTCAATTTGTCGCTGTCGCCTATTTTAATAACAGGAAGATCATTCTTCTCTACTTTTATAACCGCTATGTCGGCTTTAGGATCAACGCCGATAAGTTTAGCCGGAATCCTGGAACCGGTTATTCCGCCGACATAAATGGAATCGGCGTCATGCACAACATGATTATTGGTTATAATATAGCCGTCTTTGCTGAAAATAACGCCAGATCCAAAACCTTGCAACCTTTGCTCGCCTTTGCCGGGATGGCGGCCGGAATCCCGAGGGGGTTCAAAAGGATTCATAAAGAAAGGGAAATCTCTAAAACCATTGCGGTCTTCAACTATTTTTTCACAAAAAACCGTAACTACCGATGGATTTGCGCTCTCCGCAATTTCAATAAAGGCATTATTAAAATCCTCTAAAGTCTTTAATTCTCTCTGATTGGCTGAAACCTGGCTGTATGCGTTATCCGCGGCGCCGTATACCGGGGGTTGCGGCCACAATTTATATTCCGCAAAAGAAAGGCCGCATGAAACTATATATATAAATATTGCAAATATTGATGAATATATTAAACGAATGCTCATAATACACCTCCTTTCTAAAAAAGATGACGATTTTTCAGGAGACAAGGACAAAACAAAACAATTACTCAGTTTAAACAATTTCCCGCGCTCTTCTTTTTAGGAATGGTTATTTCATAGATGCCGTCCTTATAAACAGCGCGCGCCTGTTTCGGGTCAACCTCCGATTGGAGTTGCACGATCCAATATGGCCATCTATTAAACCTTTCAGTTGGAACATAACATTCCGGCGCAATTTTCCATTTATCTTCACTCCCTTTTTTAATTATTAACGCGTTTTTATCAAAAATCAAATTGATCTCGTTTTTAACCTCTAAGGGACAATCAAATTTAACTTTAATGCTATTGTCAAGATTGTAAATTTCAATCCCAGAGCTTAATTTTTTGGATAAAAAACAGACTAGCTTATCAAATAATCCTTTAATTTTGTTAGCAACCTTTCTTTTATTACTAAAAACACTTCCAATATTTAGAAAAGATTTTGATAAACCATCTTTTTGTCTATTTAAACGTAAAATTGCCAAATTTAGTATAATGGACCCCATAATTTAGACTGCCGCTTAAGTTACATTTTGCTATAATTTCGAATCATAAAATAAGATCACGAAAAGGAGGCAAAATGCGTAAAACATATAGTCCAAATTTTAAAAGTAAAGTAGCGCTGGAAGCGATAAAAGGCGATAAAACCATGGCCGAAATATCGTCAATCTATGAAGTCCATAGGGTACAAGTGCAAAAATGGAAACAAATAGCCTTAGAGAGCATGTCGCACGTGTTTTCAAGTAACAAGGCAAAAGAATCGCAAGACAGCGCAAAACTGACAGATGAATTATATAAACAAATCGGTCAGTTGAAAGTCGAAGTAGATTGGTTAAAAAAAAAGGTATAGACCTTTCGATAGAGCAAAAAAAGAGTTTGATAGAACGGTCGGCGCATGCAGATTTGAGTATAACGAAACAATGCGAATTGCTTTCACTTTCTAAAGGAGCCCCGTATTACAAAGCGGTAAAGAGGTCAGCGTATAATTGCGCTTTAATGGAACAGATAGATAAACAATACATGAAAACGCCATTTTATGGGAGCCGAAGAATGGTGAAATATTTATCAGTGTTGGGATATATTGTAAATCGCAAGCGAGTGGTTCGATTAATGCGTTTAATGAATATAAAAACGATATATCCCCGCAGGAATTTAAGTAAAATTAATCCGGAAAACAAGATATATCCGTATTTAATATCAGGAATAGAGATAGACCGTCCTAATGTAGTATGGAGTATAGACATAACGTATATCCCGCTGAGTCACGGTTTCATGTATTTGGTTGCGATAATAGACTGGTATAGCCGTTATGTCTTATCATGGTCAATAAGTAATTCATTGGAAACCGGATTCTGTATAGAGGCATTGAATAAAGCCTTAAGCAAAGGTAGTCCAGAGATATTTAATTCAGATCAGGGTTCGCAGTTTACAAGCAAGGAGTTCACAGGAGTATTAAAGTCAAACGATATAAGGATAAGCATGGATGGTCGTGGTCGAGTGTTTGATAACATTTTCATAGAACGGCTTTGGCGAACGGTCAAATATGAGGAAATTTACTTAAAAGGGTATGAGACGGTAAACGATGTAAAAACCGGATTAAGCAATTATTTTCCATTTTACAACAACGAACGTTACCATCAGTCACTAGGGTATATGACGCCTTATGAAGCCCATTATAATATAAAAAACTAATAAAAGTCCGGAAGGAGGTGATATCAAAAGTTATCAACAAAGTTATGAACATTGAGGAAAAGCGTAACATCAGTATACCAAATGGTTTACAAAGTTATCTACATTTTGGAGGAGTTATCAGTCTCCCCCCCAAGCCCCCCCTCATTGTGACGGTTAATAATATATTAATTTGATAGTTGAATGTAACTAAAAAGCTTCGTTTTTTAGTCTTGATTTTGGGTCCACTTTAGTTGTTGGAATTTACCCTTTAGGTTTTTATTTCATTGCGTTTGAAGATAACAATGCGTAAATATTATTTTTCGAAAACCTGATTTGTTTGACTATAGATTTAGGGCTTGGAAAGAAATACAATGTGATCCAATGCGGAGGTTATATAATGGAAGTTTATCCAATAAAAACAGAAGCTGATTACAAAAGAGGGCTCTCTGATATTGAAAAACTCTGGGGGGCTAAAGAAAGTACAAAAGAAGGGGAGAAACTAGACATTCTTTTAACTCTGGTGGATGCATATGAAGAAAAATATTACCCGATTGACCCGCCGGCCCCGGTAGATGCATTAAAATTTAGAATGGAACAAATGAATTTAACCCGCAAGGATCCGGAACCTTTTATAGGAAAACGGGGCCGTGTGTCGGAAATACTTAACCACAAAAGAAATCTTACTTTAAATATGATTAAGAAGCTTCATGCCAATCTTCATATCCATTTAGAAAGCTTAATCTGGAAACCGGCATTGAAAGCATAATGGGTGGGTAAAAGCGACAGATGCCCGAAGTTGTTTTTAGAATAAGCGGTTAATTTGCTTCTGCTCTTTCTGTGTAATCCGTGGCTCGCTTTTTGCTTTTCTTTCGTCTATTTCCGAGCCCTTAAATCCAAAATACCGGGACTTTATATTTTTTGATAATTTCATTTTTTGTGACAAGTTTAAAATTGTTGTGATTTGTTTGAGCGATTAGAGCCCTGTCAAAAGGATCATTATGATAATCCGGCAGAAGAGTTGAATCAATAAGCTCTGCTTCAGAAGGATGAATCAAACGAATGTTTGTGTTTTTCAGTAGTTCGTTCTTCCAGGCATGGATATCTTCAATTTCAAGCTTTCCCTTTTTTACCAGAAGGGCAATCTCCCAGAAAGATATGGAGGAAACATATAGATTACATTGTTGATCCTGCTTATCAAAAAACTTAATAAACTCTTTTGAGACAATCTCTTTGTTGCTCCAAAATACTAAAGAGTGAGTGTCAAACAAATAGAGAGACTTTTTAGACATAATCATCCCATACTCCATCCAGAGGTTTAATAAGTTCTTCCGGCGTAGTGAGAAGCTTTGCTTTTGTTTTCATTTTGCCGCGCCAGTCCGTCTGTTTTACAGGAACTATCCGGGCAACTTCATGGTTGTTTCTTTGCACAACTATTGTTTCACCATCGGCTGCTTTATCCAAATAATCAAATAAATTATTTCTTAATTTTGTGGCGGAGACTTTAATCATTGCAAACTATCCTTTTCTTCATATATACACGTACATGCACCTTTAAGTATGTACATGATCATAGCATTTGAAAGATATTTTGTCAATGCGGAAGCTTTGGAGTCTGTTGAGCTTTGCAACCAGCGGCAAATTACCTTAAAGATTCATTGAAAAACAACTTTACATTTAAGAGCAAACCTTTAGAATGATACGGATAAATATTGTTCAACCATTATTAAGGACATTAACTATGAAATTTATAGGCGCTCATGTTAGCGCGGGGGGCGGCGCGCAAAATTCGCCTTTAAACGCTAAGGCCATTGGGGCGAAGGCGTTTGCTCTATTTACTAAAAACCAGCGGCAATGGAAGGCAAAACCGCTTGAGGAGAAAAGCATTGCCGAGTTTAAGAAGAATTGCGAAGAGGCGGGGTATTTGCCTGAGCATGTTCTGCCACATGACGGATACTTGATAAATCTGGGCCACCCGGAGGATGAGGGACTGGAAAAATCGCGCGAAAGCTTTTTTGATGAGATGAAACGATGCGAGCAGTTGGGGCTGGGGTTGCTCAACTTTCACCCGGGCAGCCATTTAAAAAAAATAGATCCTGATAAATGCCTGGAAAGGATTGCTGAATCCATTAACATGGCGCTGGAGTTGACAAAAAATGTGACTGCGGTTATTGAAAACACCGCAGGGCAAGGAACCAATATGGGATATAAATTCGAGCATCTTGCGGCGATTATTGACAATGTTAAGGATAAAAAACGCGTTGGTGTATGCCTTGACACTTGCCATACTTTTACAGCCGGCTATGATATGCGCACAAAAAAGGCGTTTAAAACAACTTTTGACGAGTTTGAGAAGGTGGTTGGATTTAAATACCTCAGGGGAATGCACCTCAACGACTCAAAACCGGACCTGGGCAGCCGGGTTGACAGGCACGAAAGCATAGGGAAGGGGAAGCTGGGGATGGATCCGTTCGGTTTTATTATGAATGATAAACGTTTTGACAACATTCCTATGGTTCTGGAAACAGTGGATGATACGATATGGCCGGAAGAGATTAAGTTGCTGTACAGCCTAATAAAGAAATAATGCGACTGTTTCGCGTTATTTGAGACACGATTATACACACCCCTAAATCCCCTCTTATTAGAGGGGACTTTTGATGATAAATTTCGTTTTGCCCCCATATTTAAAGAATAGAGTTGCCCAACAGCAGGCGGCAAAGCAAACCACGCAGAACTGTTGCGCATTAATTAGCAAACCTCACCGTCCCGCCTTGAAATAAGCAAGCGCCCCATCAAGGAAACCGCGCAATCCCCAGCCGACTATCATGATGTTTGACCGTTTAATTGCGGAAAATATCAACATGGCAACTCTTGTAGCTATGAATACGGGGAAAAACAGAGGTTTAGCGTTTTTTAGAAAAAAGAGCGAATAATTATGGCCGAACCAGTAAAACCAGTCTCGATAGTCTTCCGCCCGGCAACCTCCACTAGGGTCTTTAAGGTGGATCAGCGCGGCGGCCGGCTCATATATAGCTTTAAAACCAAGATGTTTAATCCTTACGCACATATCCGTCTCTTCAAGATGCGAGCTACCGCCAAACCGTTCGTCAAAACCGCCGGCTCTTACAATAAGCTCTTTTCGAAACGACATGTTGCATCCCTGGGCGTGGTCTATAGGCTGTTTGTGGGCAGCGTCAAAATTATCGGTAATCCGGCCATCCCATTCTCTAAACCGCCCTACTTTGGAAAAATGCTTAATTCCATTTAAAGCTTTTTTGTTAAAAACAACCCTGCCGCCAACACAACCGACAGCGTGGTCTTCAACAAAATTGCGGAGATGCCCGGCAACAAAACCGGGTTGTGGGACAACATCGTCATCGCAAAATATCACACAATCACTTGACGCTTTTGAAACTCCATAATTTCTGGCATGAGGCAATCCTTTTTTTTTAACTCTAAAGAGCCTGATCTTGTCCCCGCGTTTATCCGCAAGGTCAATTACTCCGGCGTCAATTTCATCGCTCTGGTCCACAACAATTATCTCAAAGTCAACTGATTCATCTTTAAGAAAAAAGTCTAATGTTTTGCTCAACAACGGGCCTCTATTGTAGCTGGGAATTATTAGAGAGATGCTAATCATTTAATTAACCGAGGTAATTCACCAAAAAATCCAAACTTATGATTTGTAATAGAATCATACTTTGCCCTTTAATCTACGTTGCGCTTTCGCCGCATCTAAGAGTTCGCTCAAAAATAACTATTGTGAGCAGTCTCGACCCGGAGATTCAGCGTATTTTACGCATCATTATAGAACAAAAAGCACAGCATTTTTATCAAAAATATCAACAGGGCTTGTTTTCGTATTTTTAGAGCTTGAAAAATATTTCTTTGCAATATACTCTTTTGCGTTTTGTTTGTGTTCCAGATCGTTTGTGTTAACTATCCCTAAGTTCACATATTCGCCGTTGGTAAGCTCATATAGTGTAAATCTCCATCTTTCGTAACTTGTGTTGCAATTTTCACGCTTCCTTATATTTGTGACGATAAATTTTCTGGCATTTCCAGGTTGTAAATTTATTTCAAAGCATCGTTTTATCTCTTTGTTTAACACCTCAAGGACGGCCTCTTTGCATTTTTCCGCGAAAACGTCCTTGTTGAACCCCTCCCTTCTCTCTTTAATATTTATTGTAAGCTCTTCACCTGTTAAATGTTTTAATAGGTTTTTAAAGTCCATATTATTCCTCCTCGTACTTTCTTTCAAAATTCTCTATTCTTGTAAAAATTTAAATTCTGATTTTATGTTAAAAAATTTAAAAAGTTCTTTGTCTTTCTCGCTCATTGTAAGGCGCAAAGACGAAAATATTCCTAAAATATTATTTGATGTTTGATTTGAGAATCCTAACCTTTTTAGTCTCCTATAAAATAAGTTTTGACAAATTTTGAGAAAATATTTTTGGGTTCCATCAAATTCAATGATTAATACGTTATGTTTTAAGGGTAACTGTAATCGAAAATCAAAACGTTTGGAAGCAGTCTGAAAGACTGCTCCAGCTTTTACTTGCTAACTGCAAATTGCCGGTTTATCCGAGTTAGGCAATCCTTATATATTGCCGTTCCCTTGCCCATTCCAATTCCTATTTGTATTGTCCGATATCTCTAAACAGATCGCGCGCCGGCAATAGCGCGCCGGCAATCGTATTCTGATCCTATTAAAAAAATACGTAGGGCGATGCAGTATCAAGTTTGACGAGAATAATATACATTATCAACGATTGTTTTTCAACACCCATTATATGATATATATAAGTCAAAACATGAGATAGCCAACCACCTTACACCACACCCTTACATCATGTAAGGGATTCCCCTATACCACGTAGTGGTGTGACACTACAAGGCGAAAAACGAAGATAAAGAGGTTACATTGTTCACGTGGGACAAATTGGATGCGGTGTAAAGTTAGTCAGGAATATTTCTAACGGAAAACTAACCGTATATTTAATAATTTTAGAAAATGATCTTAATGCCTTTGGCTTAAGTTTTTTTTTGGAGATTTTCACTTTTTAAAAGATAGGGAGACATTTCTGCCTGTTATTTAACAATTTGAGACGGAGCGATGCAAACTTCTGATTGAAAGCGGCTCGCCGGTCATTACGGCAAGATATATCCCTGGACGCGCTAAACCTTCTATCAAGAAACATACGCGCATGCTCAACTAAAGGGCAAACAAGAGGCTATAGCGAATATTACAGACTTCATTTAAAACAAAATCAGGTAGCGCGCAATTTATCCGGCGTCAACACATAGCATCTTTACCGTTTTTTTGTGTTTTTGGCCTTATTATTAAAAGCAACCGGCAGCAGATCATTTAGGGTTTCCACAAATGAAAATTTGAGATCTTTTTTCACATCGTCATGCAGTTCCGTTAAATCCTTGCCATTCTTTTTAGGAAGTATTACGGTCTTGATGCCGGCCCGTCTGGCGGCAAGGGCTTTCTCTTTAATTCCGCCCACCGGCAAAACATGACCGCGCAGGGTTATCTCGCCGGTCATGGCAACTGTTGGCCGAATAGGCTCTTTTCGCAACAGCGATATAAGCGACATGGCCATGGTGACGCCTGCTGAAGGGCCGTCTTTTGGTATGGCGCCGGCCGGGATATGGATATGAAAATCGTTTTTATTAAAATTTGTGAACGAAATATTTAGATCCTTTGCGTGCGCCCTGATGTAGCTCATGGCTGCTTGCGCCGACTCTTTCATAACATCGCCAAGCTGGCCTGTAAGGATTAATTTGCCTGTGCCGGGCATAAGCGTAGTTTCTATAAAAAGAATATCGCCGCCGGCCTGCGTCCAGGCTAATCCAGTGGCAACGCCGGGCTCGCTTACGCGTTCGGCAATCTCTTTAAAGAATTTGATCGGCCCCAGCATCTTTTCCAATTTATCCGAAGTTACGTTTACTTTTTTTGCTTTGCCCTCGGCGATTAGCTTGGCGCTTTTTCTGCAAACCGAAGCTATTTCACGTTCAAGGTTTCTCAGGCCGGCCTCGCGCGTATAATCCGCAATGATCTTTTTAACCGTTGCAGGCGGTATTGTTATGTTTGTAGACTTTAGCCCATGCTCCTTGATCTGTTTGGTGATTAAAAACTCTTTGGCTATAGAGAGCTTCTCCTCTTCAGTGTATCCGGGCAGCTCAAGCACCTCCATCCTATCCCTTAAAGCTGAAGGTATTGGGTCAAGCAGATTCGCGGTTGTAATAAACATAACTTTTGACAAATCAAACGCAACGTCAAGGTAATGATCTGAAAATGCGTTGTTTTGCTCAGGGTCCAGCACCTCCAACAACGCGGAAGAGGGATCGCCGCGAAAATCAGTTCCCAATTTGTCAATTTCATCAAGCATGAACACGGGATTGCTCGTGCCCGCCTTTTTTAAGCCCTGAATTATCCTGCCGGGCAAGGCGCCTATATATGTGCGGCGATGGCCTCTAATTTCAGCCTCGTCCCTAACGCCGCCTAATGAAATGCGCACAAATTTGCGGCCCATAGCCCTTGCTATGGATTTGCCTATCGAAGTCTTTCCCGTGCCCGGAGGGCCTACAAAACAGAGTATAGGGCCTTTCATATCTCTTTTGAGCTTTAAAACCGCCAGATATTCAAGTATGCGCTCCTTTACCTTTTCCAGATCATAATGATCTTCGTCCAGTATTTTGTGCGCGGTTTTAATGTCAAGGATATCCTGGGTGGTAATGGACCACGGCAGTGATATCATCCAGTCAAGGAACGTCCTTGAAACTGTGTATTCAGCCGAGATCGGCGACATTTTTGCAAGCCTGTTAAGCTCGCGATCCGCCTCCTTGCCGGCCTCTTCAGGCAGCCGCGCATCCTTTAACTTCTTTCTTAATTCATCCGTTTCAACGACCCGCTCATCTTTTTGACCCAATTCATCCTGAATTGTCTTGAGTTGCTGTCTCAAGTAGTATTCGCGTTGGCTCTTGTCCATCTCCGTTTTAGTCTGTGACTGAATCTTTGTAGCGAGTTTAAGAACCTGCATCTCTCTGGTGACGTATGTGTTTAGCTTTGTCAGCCTCTTTTTCACGTTAACTTCATCAAGGATCAACTGTTTTTCAGCCACTGAAATGTTTAAATGAGAAACGACAAGGTCGGCAAGTCTGCTTGGAGTTTCAACATTTATGATCGCAATCTTCAAATCCTCGGGAATATTGGGAACCATTGTGATCATCTCTTTAAACTGCTCGGAAATGTTTTGTGAAATGGCCTTTATCTCATCATTATTATCGGAATCGTAAATGTCGTCCAAAACTCTTGAGGCAACCTTAAAATATGGGTCTTTTTCCGTATATTTTACAATCTTAATGCGATGAAGCCCCTGAACCAATATTCTTGCGCTGTTATCCGGCATCCTCAACATTTGCAGCACGGTTGATTGCGTAGCGGTCGTATAAAGGTCGTTAATATCTGGAGTCTCTTTGCTTATGTCTTTTTGCGCCGCCAAGACAAGGTACCTGTCGCCGGCCAGCACGTCGTCAATAAGTTTAAGTTCTTTTTCATTATTAACCGATAAAGCGGTTACCATGTGAGGAAAAACTATTGTGTCTTTAATTGCCAGAACCGGCATAGTTTTAACGGGGCCGATTAATCTGGGGCGTTTTTTGGCCGGCTTGGCCGGGGGTGGCGATTTTACCGTTTTTTGGGAGCTTTTCTTTGTTTTTTTAAGCTCTTTTTTATTATTTTCTTTAGCTTTTGATACCATTATTCATAATCCTTTCGGAGTCTATTACAATCCATTCTATTTTCAATTAAAACAACTGGATTTTAAGCAATTCATAAGTAAATGAAAAGGGGAAAATTAAAAAACAATGCGCGCCTTAAAATGTTATATTGTTTTGATTTATCATTGCCCGGCGTTTACTTAAATAATTTGCGCAAAGGCAGGTTAAAAATCAAAAAATTTTAGAAGCGGGAAGAAAAAAAAGGCGAGAATAAACATCCTTCAAATTGCATCATGATATCAGGCGGGCTCATTGTAAACATTAAAAACTTATGTGAAACACAGGCTTTGGAAGGCATGCCTTAAATTGCGCGTCTATTGGAAACACAATCATTAAAATGCCGTCTTCAAGCATAGCTTCAATATTTTCTTCTTTGATTGGTTTTGGGATTGAAATCTTTCTCTCAAAATGACCGTATCTAATTTCCATTTGATGATAACATGTTTTCAGGTGGCCGGATTCGTCGCTTCTTTCACCCGATATCGTTAACATAGAGCCGTCAAACTCTATATTCATCTCTTTAATATCAACGCCGCTAATATCCATTTTGACAACAACATTTTCAGAGGTTTCATAAATGTCAATTGAAGGTTGCCAAATGTTGGTTGTTGAGGACACTATCGGTTTGTTGAAGATCAAAAACTCTTTTTCAACCATTAATCCAAACTTTGAATGATAATCGCCGGTTCGTTGGGTTAGAGATTCCGTCAATGATTTCATTTTAGCTCCTCCTGTTAAAAACAAATGGTTTAATATTCCAATAACAACAATTCATGTTTTTAGACTTAAAATTGCCAATTTCCGCTCCCTGAAAAAGGATTAAATTCATATATATTGTATCAGAAACGGGTTAAATAGTTAAAGTTTCTTTTTAAAAACAAAGAAATATTGACAAGTATCTTATAATATGATAAATTCACCCCTTATTTCTTAACTGTAAAGATACCATACATTTACATCAATCAGCATTTTACTGAAAAGCCAAAAATCGAGGCCCGGCCACTGGAGCGACACTGAACTATGGACGATTGTTACCTTTCAATAGTAATACCCGCCTATAACGAAGAGAAACGTATATTGCCCACTATAAAAAGAGTGTGTGATTACCTTGCAGCGCAAAACTATTCGTATGAAATTATTGTTGTGGACGACGGCTCCTCCGACAATACGGCGCAATTGATCAAAGACTTCATTAAGCCGGAGAACAACGTCTCTATCATAGCCAACGGCGCAAACAGGGGCAAAGGTTTCACGGTTAGAAATGGAGTCTTATCGGCAAACGGAAAATATATTTTTTTTACCGACGCAGATCTTTCAACCCCTATAGAAGAGTTGGAGAAATGCCTGCCTTTCCTGCAAAACGGTTATGAGGTCGTAATAGGCTCAAGAAGCCTGCCGGATTCCGATATTATTGTGCATCAACCCTGGTATAGAGAAATGATGGGGAAGATTTTCAACTTTATAGTAACGGTTATATTGTTGGAAGGCATTGTAGACACGCAATGCGGATTTAAAGGATTTACAAAAGAGGCGGCTAAAACCGTTTTTAACAAATGCGGAATTAACGGCTTCTCATTTGATGTGGAAGCCCTCTATTTGTCGCGAAAACAGAAATATAATATCAAAGAGGTCCCCATTTCGTGGAAAGACGCGACATTAAGCAAGGTAAACCCCATAAAGCACTCATTACAAATGTTTTTAGACCTTTTGGTTATAAAAATGAGAGGCTTTCGCCAATAATAAAACTGCTATTTTTTATGAAAAAAACGATCGCCTGGGATCAGGGTCTCCTTGCCGCCTTGCGGCGTCCATAACAAATTCATAATCGCGGCGCCGCCTCCCTCAAAATAATCCACTTTAAATTTATGAAAGCCCTCATCCATGAATACAGCAGCCGCCACATGCCGTGTCGCGTGCAAACCGCTGTTGTCAACAACAATATACCCGTCTACGTACACATTTGATCCGTCGTCTGATTTGGTGGCAAATTGGTAAACACCCTCTTCTTCAATAAACAGATACCCCTCCCACCTAATTCCAAAAGGCGTCCGATAAGGCCGTTTGGATTTATCGCGATATTCAAACGAAATTTGGCCGGTTTCCATTTTTGTTAAAAACGGCTCACCGGCGCATTCGGCGTTATGAAAATAATTAGCTATTAATCCGGGCTCAAGCTCATCTCTTGAGACCTTAACGATAGGCACATACTCCTCAGCTTCCACCTCGCCTTCCCGCCCATAAACAGCTTCGTACAAATCCTTTTGGATGTATGCAAACATCCAGACACCGGGACGCAAAATAAAATTCTTTGTTTTATAGACGCCTTTTAACTTTTTCTTTAATTCAGGTTCGCCTTTTCTATCGGCCAGGATAACCGGCGCATTTGGATTCTTAATAACCTTTCCCCAGAATTTTGGTTTTGTAAACCCCCTCCTCCGTAAATACCACGGCAGAGGCCAATACGATTTAGACACCACATTTATAACCATATCCTTGCCGCCTTTTTCAGCAAGCGCGTCCATAGAGTCCAACAAATTATATATATCGCGATGAGTCTGCACATACACCAACTCGCGCCTTTCATCATCATAATACACAAAATTAAGAAGAATAGAGTTATAACACAAAACCCCAAACAAGCAGACCGTCAACGGATAAAAAACAGCTTGATGCCACCCCTTCTTTACAAAACTGAATATGCCGTTAAAAAATATGCCGCCCATTATGGCCAAAGGAAGTGTAACGTTTATAATCAACCATGGTGTTTTGTATGGTATCAGGGAATAAATTAAAAAGATAAGCAGCGTCCATGACGCGACAAATATTGAAAATTTCCTTTTTTCCCTAACAACAAAGTAATACCCAACAATAGCAACCACAAGGATAGGCAATTCAAATTTGTACAATATTTTAAAATAGTAAATAAACGGCTTCACATGGCCGCCCGACTCTTTTGTGCCGGTCTTTGTCCATATCATTAGCGTGGTCAAAATCCCCTTTACACCGTCGTAATATGTAAAAAACGATGAGTAAAACAGGAAATTAATTAGCAAAAACATTGCAAAGCTAATAATTATCGTATATTTTCGCCGTCTGAATTGCCCGCCTAATGAACGGAAAACGTCCTTCAGAGCTTGAAACCACGGGCCTTTTGTGAAAAATGTTATTTGACAGAAATAAGCAATAGCCAACGCAAGCGCAAACACGGCAAATGTTACTATAAAAGTCTCCTTGATTGTAACAACAAACGCAAGGCTTGCCGACGCAAAGTAAATGTGCCGAGCTTTCCTGGTCTCGTAATAGAGATAAAATGAAACCACCACGGCCAACGTAAAAAATATCAGATATGTTTCGTGAATAGTGTCCCGCGCAAAAAATGAAATTGACGGAGATATGGCAACCATCAAGCCGGCCGCAAGCAATCCCATTGTCCCTAATTTGCGGCGCAAAGGATAGAGCAACGCAACGTTCATAATGCCGAACAAAGCAGGCATAATGCGGAATGAAAAATCATTAATGCCTAATATGTAAAAAGGTATTAACCCTATGTAATAGAGAAACGGGCCGTGATAATTGGCTGGATTGTAATGATAATAATTGTCCTTGTACAGTTTTAACAGAAAATGCGAATTCACGCCCTCGTCGGAATGAAAAGGCCTGAGATCAAGATCCCAAAACCGAAAAACCCCTGAAACCACAAGGGGCAGAAAAAAAGCTATTAGTAGAAAAATTCTATCTTTTTTTTGATTATTCATATCTTTTATAACCGCCTTCAAAATAAAACGGCGTCGCAATCAAACGCCGGCTTTTAGATTTTCAAATTTATGTTATCTATTAATAATTGACGCGTAAATCATGTTATACCCATATTATAGCCGGCGTCCACGCCAAAAATAGATTTAGCATTATATTTAATTAAAATGACGTTTTCCATTAAAACTTTGCGTAGTGTTAAAAACTCTTAAATTTTGCAAAATTTTAAGAGTTTCGCCGGTTTATTTGAACCAAAGCTTTCGTTATCTCCATAATCACAAACTTTTAATTCGCAACATCTCCAGAGGAACAACTTCTTCAAAATCATCACTGCCGGGCGGAGTCCACAACAACCGTATTATAGCCCCGCCTCCGGCGTCAAAATATTTAACAAATATATTATGCGCCCCTTTTTCCAGGAAAACACTCCCCCTCGCTGACTTGGCCGCATGATATCCGCCATTGTCAATTAACAACTCATCGTCAATATAGAGCCATGAGCCGTCGTCTGATATAAGGTTAAACACATAGATGCCTGCTTCCGGGATATCTATAGAACCTTTCCATATAACGCTAAACGGGCTGTTTATTTGTTTATCCGCTTCATTTGACCAGTTGATTGAAATGCCGGGGCTAATTTGCTCAAATGCAGGCGCTCCCTCCCAATGCATATTTGCGTAAAAGCTAGCTGAAAGACCATGCCCTTGAGCTATCAGTTGTTGAGCATCTTTATCTCCGGCAATATGGGCTGAATTCAAATCAAGTTGTTTTTCTTGCGTTAAATCATAAATGCTGTAAGTTCCGGTCTTAATTATGCATTCATAATGTTTGTCAAAAAATATCTTATTTGCCCCAAGGCTTCTCTCATGCCGCCCTATTGTGGCGTAATCAGGTTTATACTTCTCTATCAACTTAACTGCGTCGCGGGTTCCCTTTAGCATCCTTTTAATATCGCGCTCCCGGGAGCT
Source organism: Candidatus Anammoxibacter sp. (assembly GCA_021777105.1). Taxonomy (GTDB): domain Bacteria; phylum Planctomycetota; class Brocadiia; order Brocadiales; family Anammoxibacteraceae; genus Anammoxibacter_B. The sequence goes on along the minus strand of JAIQZQ010000115.1, from coordinate 71,030 downwards.
GTAATCTTTATATCCATGGCTCCAAATATGCCCTGGATAGCCCATTAACGACTTTCTCCCGGACAAAAAGACAACATGATTATAAGTCGGCGCGTTTAGAAACACGCCGTCAGGCCGCGTATCAGCCACAATACGCTCGGCAAGGGCAACCTCCTCGCCCGTGTATTCAAACACGCCGGGATTCGGAGCTATCGCGTATTTAAACACATCAATTGCGCCTGAAAACGATAGAAAAAAGAGCGCCGTAAAAAATATTATCCTTAACGGTATTCTATAACTTTTCGCTTCATATAAACGCGCCAATCCATAAGCGGCAATTGGAGCGCAGCCTAAAAACCAGTATATCAGAAGCTTAATATTGTCCCATTCAGAAGGCGCAAAAAGAGCAATATTCGGCAATAGAAAAAGAGACAAAAAGGTCAATGAAAAATATCCGGACAAACGCCTGTTGCCGCCTGCCCGCTTAAAGTCTTTAAACACAAACAAAGCTATAAAACCGCCAATAACCGCAAACCAGAAAATCCCGGTGTTTTTTAACCAAAACCACACAAAATTCTCATTTCCCGCCATCCACCCTAAATGAAACTTAAAAAATGTTCCACCGTCAACCTGGGTTGAGAAATAAAGAATTTGCGGCAATGACAATACAAAAGCGGGAAAAAAGAATAAAAACCATCTCCTCCAATTCCAAAATATAACCCCCATAGGCAGAGTAACCATCAACATGGCCATAAAACTGTGCGTATGAAAAAAAGGCAAAGCTCCCGCCAAAACACCTGCAAACAGAAAGAACCTCCACGCCGAAGCCCCTAAAGGTCTATTTGACTCAGTTTTCGTCCCGGCAACCTCAAGCCCACTGCGCAAAAGCGCAAATATCATAATCGTAATGGGAAAACCAAACAGATACGCCCGCTGAGGAACATTAAGCGAGGTTAAAGGATTAATCCAGTGGTAATTTAGAGTGTGAATTTTAGTGTAATCAGATGATAAATTAGCCGCAAATTCCCATATCCCAGTTGGACGGTCGATGAAATCTTTAATAAAATGGAAGAATCCAAACCCGCCGGAAAAAAAGAAAATAAACTGCGCGGCCAATGCGGCGACCCGCATTTTCGTTAATCGATAAACAAAAGAGTAAAATGTCCCATAAAACGCGAGAGACAATAAAAAACCGGGGATAAACAGGGCCTGTTTAAAATTCAAGCCTAATTTTAGAAATATTGCCGACAAAAAGTCAGACAAAATTGGATACGCCAATTTCTCGCCGGCAAAGATTGGGTCTTGGGGCGGTATGTTCTCTCCCCAAACAAACGAAGTGATGTATGATAAATGGAGCGGAAGGTCGCCCAGGTTATTTGCAAGCCCGGTATACATGTTGCCGCCTCGCCACATTATTATTCTGGAAAACAAGCCCCAAAATATCGCCGCAAAAACTAAAAATACCGCGCAACCAACAATATAAAAGGTACGATTTGCTAAAAAGCCGCTTTTTATATCGCAAATTTCATTTATAAATCTAATCTTAACGGATTCCCGCCTGAGATAAGTAAATATAAAACTGAAAGCCGCCATTATTAAAACAGCTGAAAAAATAGCGAAAAAGCAAAGTCCCAGAAACAACGAAAAAAGATACGCTATCCATGTAAACAACCCTAATCCAATAACAAATCCATATGAAAACCTTTCAAAGAATGAACATGGTTCTTTGCATACCGGCGGAGGGCTGCAATTTTCAGGATTTTGATTTGCGGAGGAAATTAGAGGATCAAGAAGATATGTTATTAAATATCCGGTAGTGGCTGCAATAGTAATAAGTAATATAACAAATGCCATATTAGTTCATAACGGTAATTAATCAATGAGGCGGAAATATGCCATACTGTATTTTGACCATGGCTGGAGCAATCCGGCAGATTGCTCCAAAATGTTTAAAAATCATTTGCGATTAGTTATTTGCCATGCATGTAACACGATCAGGAAACCAGTGGAACAGTCTACAAGACGGTTCCTGCAAGGGCGCAAAAAAAAAATTCTGAAAATGCGAAAAGTAGAGCGCAGGCAAATTACTCCATGCCCGCTTCTTCATTAGTGTCTGTAACCCTAAACAGTTCATCAATTGTGGTTGACCCTTCTAACACTTTACCCATACCATCCTGCCATAAAGCTTTTGTGCCATTTTTTAAAGCGGCCCTGAAGATGGTGTTTGAGTCTGAATGAGAGTTAATCAGCTCTCTTATAGAAGTATCAACTATCAGAAACTCTGATATGCACATCCTGCTTTTAAAACCGGCAAAACCACATTCAGGGCAGCCTTTTGCCCTAAACAGTGTAGCTCCTTCCTTAAGAATATATCTGGAGTCATCCTTGTCAAGCGCAACTCCGTCATTAGAGACGGCAAATTGCCCATAAATCCTGTCAAAAACATCTTCGCCGGGCGTATACTCCTCCCTGCAATGGAAACATAGCCTTCTTACAAGCCGTTGCGCCATAACACCGATTACGCTTGACGAAACAAGATAATCCTCAATGCCCATATCCATTAATCTGGTAAACGCGGAAGCAGAGTCATTAGTATGCAGCGTTGAAAAAACCAAATGGCCTGTTAACGCGGATTGTATGGCTATATCAGCCGTCTCTTTATCCCTGATCTCTCCAATTAAGATAACATCAGGGTCGTGACGCAGAATTGATCGAAGACCGTTTGCAAATGTAAGATTGATCTGCGGATTCACCTGAATCTGGTTCACACCTTCAAGGCTATATTCTATAGGGTCCTCAACGGTAATAACCTTTATATCAGGAGAGATCCTCTCTTTCAGAACAGCGTAGAGAGTTGTTGTTTTTCCGCTGCCGGTTGGTCCCGTAACAAGTATAATCCCATTCGATCTGGCAATAATTTCTCTAAATTTCTTTAACGGCTCCTCTGAAAAACCCAGTCTCTCTAAATCAAGAGCAATTGAAGACCTGTCTAATATCCTTAAAACGACCCCTTCCCCATAATTCATAGGTATTATTGATACCCTTAAATCAATCTCCTTGCCGGCAATCTTTAGAATAATTCTGCCGTCCTGAGGAAGGCGCTTTTCCGCAATATTAAGCTTCCCCATAATCTTAATTCTCGAAATAACAGCCGCGTAAAGTTCAGCCGGCGGCGGTGGAAACTCACGCAATACGCCGTCAATTCTATACCGCAATGAAGTCTTTTTTTCAAAAATCTCCATATGAACATCGCTGGCGCCCATTTCAATAGCCGTTGTTAAAATATTGCTGACAAGGCGTATTACAGGGGCTTCAGATGCCATATCGCGTAAATGCTCTATATCATCCTCTAATCCTATGCCCCCGCCCGCGCTATCATATTCCGACTCATCCTCGTTTGCCTTTTCAGGTTCAAAGATCTCCTCCAAAGCCTGCGTAATCTCCTTTTCGCATCCAAGGAAGATGTTAACATCCCTATCGCTAGCCGCCTGTAACACTTCCAGCAGAGTGCCGTCTTGAGGGTCTGAGACAACAATATCCACTGCGTCATCATGCAAACGAACAGGCAAAACCTTGTTTGTCATCAAAAAATTTTCAGGATAAAAATCAACAATTGGGTAAGTCTCCCCCTCCTCTTTTTCCCAAATAGAAAGATCATAAAGCTTGCTAAACGCCAATCGCAAATCCTCTTCCGGGATAATACCGAGATCTATCAATATACGCCCTATTCTCTGCCCGTTCTGCTTATGAACCTGATTTACACGGTCAACATCAGCTCTGGACACTTTGCTTAGATCAAGCAAAATTTGACAAAGGGATTTATGTGAAACCGGCACTGTTAAAACTGTTGATGTCATTTTTTGATTATATAAATGAAAAATGAGCGGCTTTTTTGCTCTGAAGAGGATAATCCTTGTAAAGGATTATAAAAACCGAGCGTTTGTCTACTCTAATGAGAATTATCCTCGTAAAGGATAAACGGAATGTATATTTGTAGAAATATGTGGATCGGTATAATTAAAATAAAAAATCTATTTAAATGGAAAGCGAATTAAAAATGAAATAAAACATTTAAAGACAAAAAGAGCTCTTTAAAGCTTAAATATTTTACTTTAGATTTATAATGCCTCTACTTTTAATAATTCTCTATATTTATCGCTATGTAAAGCTAAATACCAATAAAAAAAGGTGGGCCATTTTCATGGCCCACCTCTCTTATTTACAACATCCAGTTTTCAGTTCTACATTAAAACAACAACAATAGAACTTTAACTTAAAAACTTAGATTTACAACTGTGGTTTAGGAGCTTTCTTTCTAATCTTAGCAGTCTTGGTCTCTCCGCCACTTGTTACAGTGATGGTTGCAGAACCAGGAATGTCGGCAGTTAGAATTCTAAACCTCAATGTTACAGTAGCTTCACCGTTAGCGTCGGTTGTAGCGCTTGAAGTTGTTGAAACACCTTGAATAGGTGAAACACTAACTGATACGCTAGCTCCTTCGATTGGGGCTCCGCCCTGACCTGTAGCTGTAACTGTAATTTCCTTCTCTCTAAGACCTGTTCCCAAGCTTCTTGGGCTTGTTTTTACCTTAGTAAGTGTAACAGGCGGTGGAGTTGGAGTTGCAGTTTCAGTTTCTGTCACTGTTTCAGTTTCTGTCACTGTTTCAGTTTCTGTCACTGTTTCAGTTTCTGTCACTGTTTCAGTTTCTGTTTCAGTTTCAGTCGCTGTTGAAGTTTCAGTCGCTGTTTCAGTCGCTGTTGAAGTTTCAGTCGCTGTTTCTGTCGCTGTTGAAGTTTCAGTCGCTGTTTCTGTCGCTGTTGAAGTTTCAGTCGCTGTTTCTGTAGGAGCTACAATACAATTCTCATCAGCTCCACAGCTTACAGTATCTTCACAGTCAATAAGGCCGTTGCCGTCATCATCAACTTCATTGTTACAAATTTCAATAACAGTAGAAGTGTCAAACTCAGCCATATCCTCACCGACTATGTCATTATCAGCCAATGGGTTTCCTGAAACGTCGGTTACAATACTGCCTGTTGTGCTCTCATCAAAATCAATGTTAAAAGTATCAGGGCTGGCAGGATCAATCTCCTGCAACAAGATGTATGTAACTTCTCTCTGATCAGAGCTAATGCCTGTAGCGGCAGTTACTTCAATATTAGCCCCTCCACTAGTCTTATTAGAAATAGTAGGGAACAGAGTAGAGTCTGCTAAGTTTTTAGCATTCATGCTCTTGCTAAACTGAACTTTAACAGTTTTATCAGTAGTGATAAACTGAGCGCTTGCTAATACAGGTATTACATTATCCACAGGAATAGTGCCTGATTTAATAGCATTTGTCCAATCAGCTTCCTGAGCAGGAGCGGTTGCGCCTGTTGTTGTGTCAACTAATACCCAAACCTCAACATTCGTAGCTTCAAGAATATCAAATAACCTCAACTTACCTTCGTAAACACCAGTTTTAGACTCAGTAAAGTCTACACCGCTAGTGTCGGCATCCAAAGTAGAACCGGTTCTCTGGCTACTCTGAGGTTTAATAAATCCAATTTCAGCGTCAAAAGCCTGAACATGAATATTACCGCCGTCAATGCCTGTTTCAGCAAGCAATTCCAAAGCAACAAGGTTATCGTTATCTGAAACGCCTGTGTTGCCTGATGTATTTGGATTAGCAGTCACACTTGTCGCAGTCTTTCCGGCCGTAGGAACGCCTTCAGAAATTTTTGCTACCTGAATATAACCTACACCAGCTTGAGCAGCATCTGTAAACTCTGCAACAGTTGCCGTTGTAGGCACTGCATTTACAACAACACCACTTTCGGAAGTTGAAGGTTTTCCTGTTGCTGTTCCATAGTCAGCGGCTGTAGCTGTTCCAAAAACCGGATTATGCCAAACATCCTCAACAGAATCAGTTGGAGTACCAGCGTTTGACACTAAAATATAGATATTTTTCTCAAATTCAGCTAACTCTTTCAAGTTAATAGTAACCTTGCTCTTATCAGCTGAATCCAACTTAACGGATTCAATTAACATACGAGTATCTGAAGCGTCCAACGTCTGTGTAGAACCAGTGCTGGCGTCAACAAATACTTCCCAGAATTCATTCTTTGTTGCCGCGGCGGAATTTAAATCCTCTTTAGCAGTCAAAGTAAGAACCTTTCTTGAAACAGCTTTAGGTTTGCCTGTGCCGGAAGAGATAAATGAAGGACCTTTTTTATCAATTAATACTTCCGGAGAAACCACCATTGTTTTAAAATCGTCATGGCTGGCAACCATTACAATCTTTGTCTCGCTGCCTACAGTAAGGGTGCCTCCACCAAGTAAGGTAAGAGCCAAACCGTCACGATCGCCGGTGCGAGTGAAAGGATCAAATTCCTGACCAAAAGTCACATCAATTGTGGTTTCGCCTGAAGCCTGATCACCATCAACAGTGAAAATATCAACATTTAAACTGTCTGTATCATTGTCGCTCTTTAAAGTTCCAAATTGGTCGGTGTTTGCCACAACTTTAACACCTTCATTATCTTCTCTTGTAACTACAACGCCGGAAATTTTAACAGCCATGGCAGTTACAGTTCCATTGCCGGTAGATGTAAGTGTTCCTGAAGAAGTTGTATCAAGAGGTTGAAGATCATCATCGGTGGCTTTAGCAAAATAGAACTTAAATGGCTGCCCGGACGTGCTTGTAACTTTATATTGAGTCTGGTTTGAAGACAAAGAACTAGCGCCCGCTTCAGACTGAATACCCATTTCTGTTTTAGTGACTGTAATAGCTGAAACAGTTCCACTCTCTAAAGCAATAGGGAAAGCCTTGGTGTTCAAATTTGTAGCAGCGATACCATCATTATTAGTGAGGGTAACCGAAGAAGAGCCTATCCTTACAGTTGGATGCTCATCAAAATCTAAACTACTATGAGTAATAGTAATCTTTTTCTTATCAGATGTATCCTGTACCGCTGAAGTGCCGGATGAAAAAGTTGTTGTGCCCTGCACATCATTGCTTATCTCGAAATCTGAAGTGCTAACACTTGTTATATCAACATTCATCATAACTATCGTTTCAGTATCGCTATTTTTCACAGCTGACGCAATTTCCGGGTTGGAAAGAATATCAACATCGCCAACCTCAGAGTCGGCCGCGCCTGTTATAGCCACAGTTATCTTCTGGTTTAACGATTGTGAGTTAGCTTTCCTTGTAGCGTCGGTTGGCACTAAACCAAGCATATTGCCCGTAGTTGAGCTACCAATATTAACAGTAGTGGTGGCCGTAAGAGCAGCATCCACTGAAAGTGTAATAACCGTGTCACTATCGGAAAGAGCTGTAGATGCAATAGCATCATCGGCGGACTCTAAACTACTTGCAAATTGAGTACGAACAGCTACGCCACCTTGCAAAATTGTAGCAGTACCATTACCAGACGGAGACAGACTCCATTTTGTCCCTGAAGGCGAAGTAAGAACTATCTGACCACCTTCAAGAATATCATCAACATCATCAAATTTTAATTTAATTGCGGTTTGCAATGATCCGTAGGTTGTTGTACCAGCCGGAACCTGCACTGTTTTTGTAAAAACAACGATAGGGTCAAGTTTAGCGGTGTCCGCTTTAACATTCTGACCAATAACCGTGTTTAAAACAAAAGACAGAGCTATTGCCAAAAATATAAACCCATATTTTTTTCTAAACAACTCGTTCATCCTTTTGTCTCCTTTTACTTAAAAGTTCTTTAAACTATTTAGAATTTCTTCTCGTTAGTATTCCTTAGTTAGCTTAAGGGAACAATCTAATCCCCAGGAAAAATCATTCGATAATTTAAAAAATAAAATATTAAATTACTAAACCAAAACTACCAGATATTTTTTTACCCTAATCTCACCTCCTTTTTTAATTAAGTTTTCGATGAGGGATGTGAAATATCTCCCGAGGACTATTTCCCTTCCCAGACTATCAAACAAATATAAAAATTTTTTAGAAAATAACAACTACGGCCATAAATGTCAAGAAAAAAAGCGGATCCGCAAAAAAAGATCTCACGAAACCTGCAAAATCCCAGTTTTGTTATTTATTGCGAACAGTTTTTTTTTAATTTCAACCGTAATTAAATCAAATTTAAAACCCAAACAATGCTAATTTATTTTTACAAAAACATAAACATACGGGCAACGAGGCCATATAGATCAAGGTAGAAAAACGTCCAAATCCTTGTGCAGATTCAAGGATAAAAACGAAACAAAAGAGCCCTTCAAATAATTGAAATATCGTTAATCGTAAAATCCAGAGCTAAAAATTGCCGGAATCAATTGGAAAATATAACATATCTCCATTTTTCAGTCAAGCAAAAAGAGTATAATTGTCGAAATGAACCATAGCTAATAAATTCTTCAAAATCCACTCTAACATTTATTGTCATTTGCCCCAGACAAAACACATCTGACTTAAGCCGGATAGTATATTCTTAAGAGATTGATACAAGGCCATTTACGGCATTTGCTTAAAGAAAATAAAATCCGCAAACACATAACAAAGATGATGGCGCATATGCCGCAATTTTGCGCGAAAAAACATTTGCCTTGAAAAATCGTTATGTGAAACATGTTTAACCTAAACAAATTCTTTAACTTCGCGCAGTAACTGATCAATTATTTGAAACGTAGTTTTCCCCTCGGCTTCGGCGTGAAAATTTGTGATTATCCTGTGCTGCAGCACAGGCTCGGCAACATCTTTAATATCATTGCATGAGACGGTGTACCGCCCATTAAGGATAGCGCGGGCTTTTCCGCCAAGTATTAAATATTGGGACGCGCGCGGCCCGGCCCCCCATTGAACCCATTTCTTAATAAATTCCGGGGCTCCGTTCTCATTTGGCCTTGTGGCGCGGGATAGATTAACCGCGTATTTAACAGCCTGATCGTCAACAGGAACTTTTACGATCAAATCCTGAAAGACGCGGATTTTTTCTGGTGTAAATATTTTTTCTAATTCCGGGCGAAATGACGATGTAGTGTTCTTTACTATTTCAATCTCTTCTGCCTCTGATGGATAATCCACGTTTATCTGAAACATAAACCGATCCAGCTGGGCCTCGGGCAGAGAATACGTCCCCTCCTGCTCAATAGGATTTTGTGTGGCAAACACGAGAAAAGGCAACTCCAGCGGATAAGTCTCGCCGCCGGCCGTAACCTTATATTCCTGCATGGATTGCAACAGAGCGGCCTGTGTCTTTGGCGGCGTTCTGTTAATCTCATCGGCTAATAGTATATTCGCAAAAATAGGCCCTTTGATAAACCTGAAGACCCTTTTGCCGGTGGAAGGGTCTTCCTCCAAAATATCAGTCCCTGTTATATCCGCGGGCATTAAATCAGGCGTAAACTGTATCCTGTTAAAATTTAAATCCAATATTGAAGCAAGCGCGCTTACAAGCATTGTCTTTGCAAGCCCGGGCACGCCTACAAACAGGCAGTGGCCTTTGCAAAACAGGGCTATTAACAGCAGATCGACAACCTTCTCCTGCCCCACTATAACCTTGCCTATCTCCTTTTTAATCATATCCCTGCTTTTCGTAATCTCGGCTATCGCCTCTTTTTCATCATAATCTTCAATTGTGTTTGAATTTTCCATATATTTTATGCGCCTTTATGATTTTGGTTTATTAAATATTAATCCAGCAATTTAGCAATTTATCGTCCCAAACTCCTTTTTAAGCTCGTTAATCTTATCCCTTAACTCCACCGCCTTTTCAAACTCCAGATTTTTGGCGGCCTCCTTCATCTCCTCTTCAAGCTCATTTATGTACTCCTGCGTTATATACTCCGCCTCGCTTTCACGAACAACATCTTTAACTATTTTACGCGCCGCCGATTCAGCTTCAATGCCGCCCCTAATGCTTTTCTTAATAGTGGCAGGCGTAATGTTATTTTTCTTGTTGTACCGCATTTGCAAACGCCTTCTTCTCTCAGTCTCTTTAATCGCGCGATCCATTGATTTGGTAATTTTGTCGCCGTAAAGAATCACCTCAGCGTTTACATTTCGCGCGGCCCTGCCTATGGTTTGTATTATTGATGTTTCAGAACGAAGGAACCCCTCTTTATCCGCGTCAAGTATCGCCACAAGAGAGACTTCAGGCAGGTCAAGCCCCTCGCGCAACAAGTTTACGCCAATCAGGGCGTCAAACTTGCCCAATCGCAAATCGCGCAGCACCTCAACACGCTCAATAGCGTTTAGTTCCGAATGCAGATACATGCCTTTCATGCCCTCATCGCGGATGTATTCACTCAGGTCTTCGGCCAGCCTTTTTGTAAGCGTTGTGGCCAACACGCGCTCCTTTCTTTCCACCCGTTTCTTTATTTCAACAATCAAATCCTTAACCTGAGCACGCGCCGATCTGACAAAGATTTTTGGATCAACAAGACCTGTAGGCCTAATAACCTGATCAACAACCTTGCCTTCGCATTTCTCAAGCTCATAAGGCCCCGGCGTCGCCGAAACAAACAAAACCCGCTTAATCATACCTTCCCATTCGTCAAACCGCATAGGACGGTTGTCAAGAGCTGAAGGCAAGCGAAATCCATACTTTACAAGCGTATCTTTGCGCGACCTGTCGCCATGATACATGCCGCGAATTTGCGGAGCGGAAACATGCGACTCGTCAATAATCAACAAAAAATCGTCCGGAAAATAATCAAACAAAGTGTATGGCTGCGAGCCGGGTAACCTGCCGCTCAAATGTCTTGAATAATTTTCTATTCCATGGCAATACCCTATCTCAAGCAACATCTCCATATCATACCTGACGCGAGCTTCAAGACGTTGCGCTTCCTGATTATGGCCCTGCGAGCGCAACTGCCCAAGCCAATCCACAAGCTCCTCGTCAATAGACTCGACAACCTTTGCAATCTTTTCATCGGGCAGCACAAAGTGCTTGGCCGGATAGATAGAGATCTCATCAACCTCGCCGGTAACAGTTCCGTCCAAAGGATCGATAATAGAGAGCCTTTCAACCTCGTCGCCAAACAGCTCTATCCTGTAGGCAAACTCCTCATAAGCGGGGTAGACCTCAACCACGTCGCCGGCCACTTTAAACGACCCTCTCGTAAAATCAAGGCTGCTTCGCTCGTACTGAATATCAACCAGCTTCTTCAGCATATCGTCGCGGTCGGTTTCATCGCCCCGCCTGAGAAATATAAACATCTCTTTGTATTCATCCGGGGAGCCAAGGCCATAAATGCACGATACGCTTGCGACCAGAATAACGTCCCTGCGCGACATTAACGAACTTGTGGCGGCCAGGCGCAACCGGTCAATCTCCTGATTAATAGTGGCCTCTTTTTCAATATATATGTCGCGTTGCGGTATGTAAGCTTCCGGCTGGTAATAGTCATAGTAACTGACAAAATACCCCACTGCGTTATTTGGAAAAAAACCTTTAAATTCGCTGTAAAGTTGCGCGGCAAGGGTTTTGTTGTGCGACATAACAAGCGTGGGCTTATTCAGCTGCTTTATAACGTTTGCCATTGTAAACGTCTTGCCCGAGCCGGTCACGCCCATCAATGTCTGAAACTTGTTTCCTGCGTGAAACTCCTTAACCAGCTCCTTAATGGCTTTTGGCTGATCCCCCTGCGGTTTAAACTCGGATGACAATTCAAATTCAGGCATATCTATTTGCGCGCGGATATTGTTTTTGATTTAGGGATTCTTAGAAAAAGAGAAAATTATACCAAATTCAGGCGGCAATAATTAGATTATTTATTAGCAGCAACTAACAAATAACATCTTTTTTTACAAAAAAAAGTTGATATTTTTACAAATAGCGCTTTAATCAATCATTTAAAGGCCAATTTATAATATTGCGGTTCCATAATAATGAAAGGGTTTAGCATTGGCAAACACAAAATATGACGAGATTGCGCGGCTGTGCGGCAAAAGAAAAAACGAACACGACTTTGCCTGTTATCATGCAAAGGCCAATATGAAACGCTTTAAGGACGGCCTGGCCGCATATCTGGAATGCGGCGAAGCCGTAATTGAACATCCTGAAGAACCGGAATACAATAACAGATCAGGCGCGTTTAAGTTTGCAGTGTCTATAGACTTTCGTTACACTCTGCATGAGATTGACGACAATTGCAAATATACGGAAACTCAGAGATCGTTGGCAATAGAATTTGACGTTGGAATTCAGGGCGAGTCAATCATATTTTTGGACAAGCAGTTTAAAATCGGAGACAACGGCGTATTCAGCAATATTCTTGAATACATAAAAAAGACAGTCAACGCATGGGACGGCAAATAACGGTTTACAGCTAAAAACCGGGCTTTCCAGAACGCAAGGCTCACCGGCGAAGCCATTTTCTTAAAATTACACTCGCAACGTCAGGCCTTGTTTGCACTTTCCTTCTTACATCCTGTTTAAACACTTCAAGATCCTGATTTATTTCCTTTTTAGAATTCTCAAGCAAATACTTGATCTCCGCCATTTCCTTTGCCGTTTTCATTTTTCTTCACGCTAAATTCCCTTTCCAAACCATCAAAACTCTCTATTTTGACAAAGTATTGAAACCTGAATTTATTATATCAAACTGGGGCTAAAATGACAAAAACAAGAGCGGCAACACCTTTACGAGCAAATCAACATGATTTTATATAACCTTTGCGCATTACCGCCTATAGTTGGGAAAGGCTTCCAGCGCCAGGCCTGCGGCGTCTCCTTTTTTGAAATTGTGAAAGGCCAGCCCGGCTATCATTGCGGCGTTGTCCGTGCAATGTTCCGGTTCAGGGTAATGCACGGGAATGTCCATATCATTTGCGGCCTCTTCAAACTTCTCCCTTAACCTAGCGTTTCTTGTAACTCCGCCGCCAACGGCAATGCCGGCTGGGCTTGAAATACGCTTCTGTTTCTGAAAGGCCAACATGGTCTTGTTTACCAACACCTCCACGACCGCCTCCTGAAAACTGGCGGCTATGTCGCCAATCGAATGAGGAGACGCGCATGCCTTTGTTTCTCTATCCACGCTGTTTTTGAATCCGGGTTTGCCGTAATAGTGGTACAAAACCGCTGTTTTTAATCCGCTAAAACTGAAATCAAGCGAATCCTTTTTAAGGTATGAACGCGGAAACTTCACGGCATCTCTAAAGCCGCTTTTTGACGCCTTGTCGATCTCAGGCCCGCCGGGATAACCCAGCCCCAATATTTTCGACACTTTATCAAACGCCTCGCCCGCCGCATCGTCCAGAGTGCCGCCCAGATATTTATAGTCAGTGACGTTTTCAGCCAGAAACAGGCTGGTATGCCCGCCTGAAGCCAAAAGTCCAATAAGCGGATATTGAACACGCTTTTGCGAAAGGTTTACTGAATATAGGTGCGCGTAAAGGTGGTTTACCGCAATTAGCGGGATGTTTAACGCCCACGCCATGCTTTTGGCCGCTGTTACGCCGATAAGCAAGGCGCCGACCAGACCAGGCGTGTTTGCCACCGCTATAGCGTCTAAATCTTTAAGCTCAATATTCGCGCCGGAAACGGCTTTGTCTATAACAATGGTAATCGCGTCCAGATGCGCCCTGCACGCAATCTCCGGCACAACGCCGCCGAACTCAAGGTGCAATTTTTCCTGCGAAGCAACTATGTTTGACAGGACTTCGTTTCCGTCCTTAACAACAGACGCCGCAGTCTCGTCGCATGTTGATTCAATGCCTAGTATCAGCATGTTTTAGTTCCCGTTAAAATCGTAAAGTATAATTATCTGAGTGTTTAAAAGGGCGGCCAAATCAGTAGTTACTCACTACGATTTTCTAAGATTTGACCTGATTGCGGCCCGTGGTTTTGGCTTCGTAGAGTTGTTTGTCGGCCATTTTGATTAATTGTTCGGGTTGCGATTCATTGTTCGGCACAGTCGCGGCCACGCCGACGCTAATGGTGACGGTGTCTTTTACCTTTGAGGTTTTATGAGGTATGCAAAGCTGTTCGGTTATTCTGCAGATTTTCTCGGCAATGTTGGAGGCGGTCTCAATATCCGTGCCGCTTAAAATAGCGGCAAACTCTTCGCCGCCGTAACGCGCGGCCAGATCGCCCGGCCGTCGGCAAACTTCTCCAATAACGCCGGCGACTTTTTTTAACGCAGCGTCTCCCTGTTGGTGGCCGTAAGTGTCGTTGTAAAGCTTAAAGTGGTCTATATCAATCATTATCGCGGCAATCGGCGCGTTATCGCGAAGGCATCGACGCCACTCCTCAGCTATAAATTCATCAAATTTCCTGCGGTTTGCAAGTTGTGTAAGGCCGTCTTTTTCAGCAAGGGTTTGGAGCTGTTTGGTTTTTTGCGCCAATTCCAGATGGGTTTTGATTTTTGCCAAAAGTATCGCGGAATTAAAAGGTTTGGTCACATAGTCGGCCCCTCCGGCCTCAAACCCCTTCAACACATCTTCAGTGGCAATATTCGCTGATATAAATATTATAGGCGCGTCTTTTGTTCTTGCGTCGGCTTTTATTCGTTCGCATGTTTCATACCCATTCAGTTCAGGCATCATAACATCCAGCAGGATGATATCCGGAACTATCTTGTTCGCAATTTCAATGGCTTGCAAACCGTCTCGGGCTTCGCTTACCTGATAGCTTGTTTTTCGCAATATAACGCTAAGTATTTTCAGGTTTTTTTCATTGTCGTCAACTATAAGGACACGCGTGTTATCTTTTTGATCATCAACCATGGCTATTTCTCTGCTGAACCAATATCAATATCTGAATGAAGGAGTTAATTGCCCATTAACGCCTTTAACTTATCAATCGCCTTGGTTTTACCCTCTTCAACCGATGTTTTCAGTTTCTCAACGGGTTTATTCTGAACCCTCAAGGCGCCTGATGACGAAACTGCGGAAACTGCTCCTTCAGATATAATGTCAAATAAGCTTGAGGCCAATTCATCTGGACGGAGCCCCCTGGCGCGTTGTTTTCTCATCCTTTCCCTCAACTTCTCCCTCTTTTTTTCTTTTACCCCAACACCCTTAGACATCTTTTCATTAAATTTTTTCCCTAAATCTTCGCGCACAATAGCAGGCAACGGTATGGTAAGGGTTTTGCCGTTCATTCTTTTGCCGCTGATGTTTATTTTGCCGTCTCTGATAACAAGATTTCTAATCAATATCTTTTTGCGTGATTTTTTTTCCGATTTATCTGTTTTTGATTTAGCCTTCTCTTCCTTCGCCTCTTTTTCAGCTGCAGCCTTCGCAGCCGCCTTCGCGGTATCATCATCTTTTTTCTTTTCAGGATCGCCTTCAATATTCCTTTGAAGAGCCTTTATGTTACTGCCGTTCTCAGACGCTTCAAAAGTGATCTCGGGCCCTTCAATCAGCACTTGCCTTATCACTATGCTGTTTGAAAAAAGCGATCTTGTATCCACCTCAAGCCGAACCTTGCCCATAGACATCGCATACGGGGTTTTAAACCCTTCAGGATTGCCTATAACCAGCCCTGTTATCTGGCCGTTCCCTGTAAACAACGACAGCTCCGCGCCCTCAAGCGTAACCGAGGTCTTTGTTATCATTGGCCCAAAACGTTCAACCCCTAATTTTATGGAGTGGCCCAAAAAGAATGTAAGAAAAATAAAACTAATAATAAGGATTCCGCCTATCGCAATAGGCACGACTTTCATTGATTTTATAAATGGTTTCTGTTTCATAATTTCTTCTCGTTTATTGAAAGTTTATATTTAAAGTTAGCGGCAAAAATAAAGCCCGCAAACAATTTTTGACCTGCAATTCCAAGCCTTCTATGGTTCACAAGCGTTGTATGCTAAACTTTTTTGATTAATAAAGCAATAGTTAACATACGGTATTTTTGAAAAATATTGAGCGTAAAAACCGTATGCTACCTTTTTTGCAGACTTAAATTTAACTCCATGCTATCTTCCGCGCCAAGATTAATTGATCTGGATGCCTTTTTGTACCCGGGTTTCAAGGCGGTAATCATATATGTTCCGGCTTTAAGTTGATTAAACTCAAACCTGCCTTCATCGTCTGAGCTGGTTGACATTCTGGTTGTTTTGTTCGCCAGAGTTATTTTAGCCGCCCCAATCGGCTCAAGCGTCTCATTGTCATCAATACGCCCAAAAATAGCGGCTATATTATTAACCCGGCTTAGGCCTATATTCATTAAAGTAGTGGAAATAGAATTAACCGCGACAGCGCCGTTTTTGGACTCATAACCGCCTGCGCTATACGAAACGGAATATTGGCCGGACGGCAATTCAATGAAGTAGGACCCGTTTTTTGTCGTCTCAATTGAAACGGTTTGATTATTTACGGCAATTGTCGCCCCGGCAATGCCCGAGGCCGTATCATTGTCAAAGATAACTCCTTTTATAAAACCGGGAAAACCGTTTGAAAGACTTGACGTAAAACTTATCGGCTCCGCCTGTTCATTAAGCGTAAAAGCCGCGGAGTTGCCGCTCATTTGCGTTGTTCCTCCTGCCACGTCAAATGCCGTTACAGTCCAAAAATATGTAGTTTTGTCTCGTAAATTCGCCTCCCGATCAACAACGGCAAAGCTTGATTTCAACTTTTTTCTCTGAAAAAAGATGTCATTAAATGATTTGTCCAATGAAAGCGTCAACGTGTATGACACATTTTCCTCTTCCCCTTTTTCATTTTCAAGAGGATCAATGTCCGGATCAATGCTGTCTTCCCAATCAAATACAAGCGCCACGGCGGTCTGCGCGCCGTTTTTAGGCGAAACAGGGCTGAAGCTGGATGGAGGTTTGTTAAACTCCTCATTCTTGTACACATCAGACTCTTTAAATGACGCAATTAATCCATTTTTATCCTTGGCAAAATAAAACACTTCATATTCGCCTATTCTTGTAAAATCATCAAAACCGCTGTTTTCGCTAAAATCATTCCATATGTACCTACTGTTTTCAGCGTCAAAATCATTAAAACGAAAAACAGGCAGCTCAATTGTTTGTTGTTCCGTTGTGTTTTTATTTTCAGTTGTTAAAATGTGGCCCGGCGACGCTATTTCCACCCATACATCGCTTACAAAAGATGAGTTGTTAACATCGACAAACAGTTGCGGGCCGGATTCACCCGGCTCAACCACAATAGTTTGCGTAACATCTTCTATTTCTAAAAACCCTACGCCCGCGTCAATTCCCAAAAAAACGCCAAACGCAACGTTCCCATCCTTGCCGCCAAAAGATGAAAGCTCGCCGAAACTTCCGACCCCGTCACCATTATCATCCAACAAAGGGTGTTGCCCCGATTTATCGAAATATTGCCCGTTGCCTGCGTCGGCGCCTATCATGCCGTTGCCGATCTCATTTTCAGTGTATTCTGAAATATTGTGCGTAGCTATTTCATACGCTCTTTTCAAACTGTGCCCTTTTGCTGCCTGATTAAACAAATCAAACACAAAATAATCGCCGTGCCGTATTGCGTCCCCAATAGCCAAACCGCCTTTATACGCAATTTCATTGCTGTCGCAGCTTGTTATAACAACTCTGTTGGAGCCTGATTTTGAAAGAGCCGGAATAAAACTACCCGAGTGGTTTGCGCCTATAACGGTTACAATAGGTTGATTACCGGCTTCGCCGGTTAAACTGGCTTCAAGGCCCTGTAACGCATTCACAAGATCATCAGCCTCAATTTCATCAGGAAATATAAGAAACTCGCCCCTTTCACCATGTCCGACAAATATTAAATACAATGGAGCGGGAACGTCGTTCATTTTGTCGCCCGCCCAATTTGTGATTATGTCTAAAACATTAGCTCTGGCCGGCTCCTCATCCACGCCGGCTTGAGATGCGTCAAAATTAAAATTGTAAATATCATCATCTAAAAATCCGCGGTTTAACAGCAGGTTGTATATACCCATGGTTGTAAGGTTGTGCGACTCAATGCCGGAGTCGCCTTTTGCCCTGCCTTCAACAATAACGGCATAGCCGGCAGCCTTCCTTTGCGATCCCTTTACTTCTACGCTAATCAATTCGGACGACGAAATGGAGCCGGCCTCAATACTTGCCTGAAATCTCCATACCCCCAAAACATCCATCCTTACATCTTTAAATTCATATCTGATTGTTCTGTTTTTTAGAACAAGCCCTGTCTCAATTATTTCGCCATACTCCCCGTTTGAATTTATGCTTATAAGTTTTACCTTATTACGCAACAAATTTCCGCGGGCAAAGCGGCTGTTAGGGGATAAAACAACAGAGCCGGATATGTTTACAGACTCGTCAATGCTTACGACAGACGCCGACGCTTCAATAGCGATTGCTACTACTTCCGCAGTTGCATTAACATTTGCTATAGCGGCATTGCCGTCTATTTTGCCGGCGGCCTTGACTGTTAATTGGCAAAAAACAAAAGCTGAAATTATAGAGATAAAGGTTAAATGCTTAAAATAGCGGCAGCCCATTTGTTTAAGTAATATTTTCATTTTTTTCGCTCAAAATAGTTCTCGATTTATAATAAATAGAATTAAAAAGCAAAAACAGCGCCGTTTTATGGCAATCAGTCTGACAGATTATATCAGTAATGGCCTCAACTTAAAGTTTACACAATATTGTTGGGTTTCCAGGGCCTGTAATATAAATAATTGAATATAAAGGTCTTAATTACAACATGTTAACAACTGCCATTTTAGCATAAATGTTGTAAAATCGGGACGCATTTTTGTAATAATTACAAAACGGAAACTGATCAACCTGTTGCAGTTATCGCTAATCAATAATATCGTAAACCATGTTCGTTTTTCCCGCAAAAATACCAAAGTAATATGCGCTTGTGATTTTGCCGTCATTATGTTATTACATACTCTCTAATTGAGTAAAAAAACATTTCAATCAGTTCTGCAATACAAGGAAACATTATGACTGCCAACATTAAACCGCCGGGACTTTCCCTTTGGAAAATGTATCTGGTAATAGGGGCAATAGGATTCTCAGTCGCCTGTATGCTGGGGTACAGCTTTTACAAAGGAGACAGGATGAGTTCAAGATATGCGCCGTTGGTTGATGCCGCCATGGAGATCAAGCTGCAGGCGACAACAGCGCATTTGTGGTTTGAGGAGATAATTAGCGGAGACAGCAATGAAAATATTGAAGTTGTGTGGGAGCGTCTAAAAGAGGCGGATTGGTATACGCATGCCATGCTTGAAGGAGGCGAAAACGCGGAAGGCAAGTTTCGCCCTCTAAAGGATATAGAGATGCGCCGCATAATTAACGCTGTGCATAATGAACTTAACGAGTTTATAGAGATCACCAGGCTGAGATTAAACGCCGTCTCAACCTCAGGCCCCGGAAGCGTTATAGACCAGCAATATGACGCTAAATTTGACAAATTCATAACCAAGGCCGATTTGGTTGAAACCAGGCTTCAACAGATTATGCATCATGATTTGCGGCGTTTCAGGCAAACCCAGATAGTTTTGATAATTGCCGGCATGCTGTCCTCTTTCCTTATAGCCTTGGCTTTTCGCCGTTTTGAACATACGCGGATAAAGAATTATCAAAAGCTAAGCGAAACAAACCTTAAGTTAGAGCAAGAAGCGGCGGCAAGAAAACGGGCGGAAAATGAGATGGCTCGATATCGCGATCATCTCGAAGATTTAATAGGAGAAAAGACCATTGAGCTAACAGAGACCAATGAACGGCTTTTAAAAGAAAACGCGGAGAGGAAAGAGACGGAAATAGCGCTTAAGCAGGAAAATCTCTATGTGCAGGCCCTTCAACAAGTCGCCACAGCCGCAAACGAGGCAAAGACACTGGACGAAGCAATGATGATATGCCTTAAAACCGTGCGCAAAATTACAGGATGGCCGATCGGCCACATTCTGGAGCCTGCAAAAGACGCGGCAAATGCCCTGGTTTCGTCCGGCTTATGGGACATTAAAGACGAAGAGAGGTTTAAGATATTTAGAAATATCAGCAAGGATATAAAGTTCAGCCCAGGCGAGGGTTTGCCTGGAAGAGTTTTGGCAAGCGGACGGCCGGACTGGATAATGGACGTGAACAAAGACTCGAATTTCCCAAGAGCTAAAATGGGCAAAGATATTGGAGTTAAAACAGGATTGGCATTTCCCGTGTTAATTGGCGACGAAGTGGCTGCCGTAATGGAATTCTTTTCAGACAAGGAAGAGCGCCCTTATAAACGGCTGCTGGATGTAATGTCGCATATAGGAACGCAGGTAGGCAGGATAATTGAGCGTGACAGAGCCCAGGAAGAGCTGCGAAAACTCTCCCAGGCCGTGGTGCAAAGCCCGGCGGCGGTTATAATCACCGACACAAAAGGCGATATAGAGTATGTTAATCCTAAGTTTACCAAGCTTACGGGATATGAAATGTCCAAGACGCTGGGCAAGAATCCACGCATATTAAAGTCCGGCGAAACCACTGACGAAATGTATAAACAACTTTGGGACACAATTACCGGCGGCGGCACATGGATTGGCGAGTTTCACAACAAGAAGAAAGACGGGGAACATTTCTGGGAGATAGCCACGATCTCCCCTTTAAAAGATAGAAACGGAGTTACAACGCACTTTCTGGCCGTTAAGGAGGACATAACCGAACGCAAAAAAGCGGAAGAGGATTTAAAGAGATCCAACGAACAGTTAATACACTCGGATAAATTATCGGCATTAGGCAAACTTACAGGATCAATCGCCCATGAATTTAACAACCCCCTGTTCGGCATGACAAATATACTGGAACAAATCCGCGACGACGCGCCTTTGGACGAAGAGGATAGAGACCTTTTATGCCTGGCAATTAAGGAGTGCGAAAGAATGGCGGGGCTGGTTAGAAAACTGCGCGATTTTTACAAACCGTCAACCGCTGTTCCAAAATTTGTGAACCTGCACGAAACAATTGACGATGTTGTCCTGTTAATGAACAAAAAACTGTCGCAACGCAAAATCACATTAAAAAGGCAGTATGAACCGGGCCTTCCAAAAATATTAATTGTCGAGGATAAACTAAAACAGGTAATCCTTAACCTGCTTCAAAACGCCGAAGCGGCCATAACCGGCGACCAAGGCATGGTAGAGGTTGTCACGGAATCAACGTATCCGGGAATTAGGATAAAAATCAGCGACAACGGAGCCGGCATTTCACCGGAGAATATGGAGAATATATTTGAGCCGTTTTTCACAACAAAGGAAGGCAGCAAGGGCACCGGGCTCGGCCTTTCAGTCTGTTATGGGATAATTAAGGACTTCGGTGGCGATATCCGCGTTATAAGCAAGCCGAAGCGGGGCGCTAGTTTTATAATAGACTTGCCTTTTGAAAGGAGAACATAGTGGAAAAAAGGACAATATTAATCATTGATGATGAAGAGGCCATTAGAAAAGGCCTGGGAAGGGCGCTTAAAAAGAAAGGCTATGAAGTTGAAATGGCCGAAAGCGGCGAAAAAGGGCTGGAGATCTTTAAATCGCAAAAGTTTCAACTTGTAATCACCGACCTGATGATGGGCGGCATTAGCGGCATAGAGACGCTGGAAAGAGTAAAACAGATTGAGCCGGAAACAATGGTAATAATTATAACCGGCCACGGCGAGCTTGACACTGCCATAAAAGCGTTGAGGTCCGGCGCGTCGGATTACTTGCTTAAGCCTTGCAAAAACGAAGAGATATTTTTCAGGGTAGCGGGCTGTTTTGAAAAATTTGAAATGAAGATGCAAATTAAAGCTTTTGAGAAGTTTATGCCGCTTTGTAGTTTTTGTAAAAAGATCAGGGACGACACAAACAGGGAGCATGGGACCGGCGACTGGCTGTTTCTGGACGAATACCTTGAAAGGCACACTGATTATGCGCCCACCCACGGAGTTTGCCCGGATTGTTACAAGAAAACTATTGATAATCTTAATGAAGAGTCTTAGCCTCTGGATGCCGGCTGCTGGTTCAGACTTGTAGTCTGAACCGAAACGTTTTAAAAACTTTTGCGGTTTGCCTATGAGGCACAGCTTTTTGCGGCCAAAACCAGTAAAAGTAGTCTACAAAACTGCGCCGGCTAAAGTTCGCCTGCCCTACCTCTTTTTAGGCTCCTTCTTTTGCCCGGCAATGCCCATCTCTATTAATTGCCTGACGGCCTCCGCCCTTGAATTAACGCGATTTGCAAAGCGGTAATCATCAATCTTGTCAATAAGCTCTTTTGATACTTGAATAATAAGTTTTTGGTCTTGTTTCATTTTGCCTCCTTAACAAATCCTTATATCAGGTACAAATGGTAATGTCAATACCAAATATTAACTTGACGATATTGGTATATTACACATGAAATATACCAATATCGTGCTCGTTACAAGGCGCCCGCTTTGTTACGCACCGTCCAACGAGGCTCCGCCTCGTATCATTTACGTCCACCATTTAACAAAAAAGAAAGGCGGAAAAACAGATGTTTCAATTTAAGGAATCCTCAACAAACCCAATTGATCAACTCGCCTACGCCAAATCCCTCATCGCCTTTTTAAACGATCTGGCAAGCCAAAGCAACAAAGAAGTTGAAATCTTAAAAAATGGCGTAATAGGCCTCTCAATCATCCTAGAAATAGTCGGCAATATACTGGACGACGTGGAGGGCTCCATTACTAAGCGAGCCGAATAGTTGAACAAGGGGAACTGTTATGAAGAATAAAACCCTTGTCAAATTTGCGCTTTATATTTATTTCATAATCATAAATGCTTGATTTTAAGAAGCGCAATGATATACTTGTAGATGAATCTATATCATTATCTAATTTGCGGGAAATAACAATGGCAACAACACAGACAACCAAAAAAGAGTCCGGGGATCTTCGAATTCATAAAACATTAAAAAAGAAACTCGCTTGCCTTGCAGAAGCAACGGGCCGATCACAAACATTTCTGGCTGAAGAAGCCATTGAGCAATATTGCGAACTACAAAGCCGACAAATTGACGCCATCAATCAAGGATTAAACGCAGCCAAAGACGGGCGTTTTATTTCTCATGAAAATATCAAAAAAAAATGGGAATCAAAACGTGAAAATCTTATTTGAGCTCCAAAGATGACGACGACTAACAACATCCCATTGGCAACCACCATTTGTAAAGTTGCTTCCTAATCGTTATTTTCTTGATTTATAAGATTAGACACTGAATAATATTGTTACAAAGGATAACAACATTATATTACTTAGATGTTAATCCCATCAGACTTAAAAACATTATCGCAGGTTTGGTTGTTTAAGGGCTTAATTGTGAAAGGATGCGATGTTATGACTAGCATGTTAGAAAAAGCATTTAAAGAAGCGGAGAAACTCCCGGATTTAGAGCAAAATATCATTGCAAAACAGATACTTAAAGAGTTGTCGGCGGAGAAAAAATGGGACAAATTATTCGCGGAATCAGAGGATGTATTGTCCATGCTTGCTGACGAAGCGTTAGATGATCATAAAAAAGGAAAAACCACACCTCTTTGAGTGAAGAGCTTATGATTTCTTATAAAAATGCGCGTTTTAAAAAGCTTTTTTCACACCTGCCAATAGAAATCCAGGAAAAAACTAATAAAGCATATTCTGTTTTCAAGCAAGACCCATTTTATCCAAGTTTGCATTTTAAAAGGGTTCATTCTACAAGACCGGTTTACTCTGTAAGAATTACAGACGATTATCGCGCGGCGGGAATACTTCAGGATTCTGAAATTATTTGGTTTTGGGTTGGATCACATTCAGAATATAGCAAGTTATTAGCGCAGCTATAAACCGACGAAAAAGCAAATCCATAATGAGGCTTGCCAAGTCGTGAGACTTGAACCAACCGGGGCGCTCATCCGGCTAGCAGTAACAAGGGCGATGAATAGTTTATCCTCAGGGCAAAGCCCGCCATTGGCATAGCAGAAACCTAAGAAATTATTTCAAACGAAACCCTAGTTACCAAGCCCCTGCTTGGTAACCGGAAATTCAAGAAGCCCCAGCTTCGCGTGTAATTACAGCTCTGTTCGCTATCGAACTCGAAACAGGAGCTTCTTAAATTGTTTCGCTTTTTCATTTATCAACTTCTTAATATTTAAGACACCACACTACGAAGCCTTCTTTACTCAATCACATCTAAAAGATTATTTAAATCAACAACAGGATAATCTTCTTTATCTTTCTCTTTTTTTCGCGCAAAGTTTATAAAATCTTTTTTATATTCCGTATAGGTAGTAGTTTTTTTCATATTGTTGGGTTTAAAATATCTTAACACCTTTGCCGCCAATACAGTTGCGGACGATGCCAACAGGGCGATTGTATATATGAACGCATTAAACAACTTTGCGCATCGAAATATTTGTATATTTTTTTAAAAAGGATACCTTTATTAAACCAAGGCTCTGCGAATTTCGGGTCAATTTCAATGGCCTTGTCATAAGCATCAATTGCTTCATTTTGTCTGCCTAGGGCATAAAGCGCATTTCCTTTACCATGCCAAGCCTCTACGAATTTCGGGTCAATTTCAATGGCCTTGTCAAAAGCATCAATTGCTTCATTCTGTCTGCCTAGATCATCAAGTACAATTCCTTTACCATTCCAAGGGGAAGCGTATTTTGGGTCAATTTCAATAGCCTTGCCATAAGCATCAACAGCTTCATTGTGTCGGCCTATGTCACGAAGCGCATTTCCTTTACCATTCCAAGGGTAAGCGAATTTTGTGTCAATTCCAATAGCCTTGTCAAAAGCATCAATTGCTTTATTTTTTTTGCCCAGATTATCAAGCGCATTTCCTTTGCCATTCCAAGGGTAAGCGTTTTTTGTGTCGATTTCAATGGCCTTGTCAAAAGCATCAATTGCTTCATTGTGTCGCCCTATGTTATTAAGAACTTTCCCTCTACCATACCAAGATTCTACGTATTTAGGGTCAAATATAATTGATTCCTCAAAACATTTTAATGCCTGAACAAATTGATTTTGTTCATACTGTTCTCTGCCTTGCCTATATAGTTGAATAGCTTTTTTGTTTTCCATAGTATTATTATCTTGTAAATTTAACCGGTTATACAGAACCTGTTTGACGCCTGTATATTAACGTACGATTTTATCATTATGTTTGATGTCTGTCTATTAGGAACTTGATGAGGTATCGTGGTGTTAGATAAACTATTTCTAAAGAAAATATATTACGATTTCTAATGGAGTGGTGTAATCAAGGCCACAAAAGAGTAAAACATAATGTATATAAGGAGTTGTATTGATTTGATTACTAATAATTGTAAAGTTATTTACCAGCTAGTTTTAATTTTACATTCACTTTCTAACGCGGAGCCGGCCCTTTGTGGCCAGAGGATGAAAATTCAACTTAAATCTAAGCCATATATACCAAGTTCAGAGCTCAGGATCCCATGTTTAACAAATTTGTCATAACTATATAAGTGTCAGTTAGTTATAAAACTTTGCTAAAATTTGGATAGGATTTTTATGTGATACCAAATTTTGATGGTATCAGGAATAAACCAAATCAATAAAACATAACCCTTTTATTTGCGGCATGTTAGCTGTATTTTGATGAAATAATACACGGGACTTGGTATCAATGAAAATCCGTGAGATCAGGGACTCTGAAGTTATTCTTGCGCAAATCAGAAAAAAGGGGAAATATCATTGACATCAGCAACACGATTATGCAATATCGTGTTACTGATGTTCCGGTAATCAACTTCCCTTGATTTTTTATTTGCATATTGCGCCAGGAAGCCGGATTCAAAGATGATATTATGTGAAGCAATAGCAAAATCCAAACAGCTTAATATTTTATTTTAAATCATTAAATTTATATTTAACGTATTAAATCAATTCAAAAATATAGTGGGCATAATTAAATTAAAAACTGAAGTTTCTCGTAAGCATGGAACTCTCCTGCAGAAGGAAATCAATGATTTTATTAACAGGAAAAAAAGAGTCTATTGTAAAGCGTTTAATAAATGACCCGTCTTTCTTTTGAAATATTTAGAAGTACAAAAAAACAGAAGAGGTAAAACCAGGCGAAAGCAAAGTTTTTTTGCGGGCATAGAACTAATAACCAAAGTAAGCGCTACAGACTTAACCACTAAACAAAAGACTCAAAACGGAATGTCTTATGGATACAGAGGCGCAACACCTAAAGGTGTTATTGTAAACGTTCATATCAGGGAAGAACTGGACGGCAAGGATAGAAAACTGTTTTTTATTTCCACTTTTTAAGCAAAATAAAAGCCCAGCTATCAAACACCATAAAGGTAAGAGACCACTGGGCTTTGAGATTTACTACCGCCTACGGGACATCTAAAAGATGGTTTTGCGCCTTTCGGTAAGTAGCAAATGTTATTTCCGGTTTAGCAATTAAGGGGCTGCGCATAAATAACGGATTTAATATTATAACAATAAGGATAAATTGTCAAACTCAAATCAGGCCATATGGGCTAACGGCACGGGTCTTGTTTGTAGTTTCCCGTCTTATTATTGTATTATAACACTAAATTTTATATATTTTGCTTTGTCAATGCCATAGTAAAATAGGTTTAAAATTCATTAGATTTTTGCGCGTCCCCTAAACAACGCGAAGCCGGCCCTTCTCGAATTGCCGGTTACAAAGCAGGGGCTTTGTAACCAGAATGGATCGGGATTGATAAGCCTTGTAATTATAAATACCCCATCAGAAAACAGACATGTCTTAAATTTTGTTTGTCTGTACCCTAATCAGGGGTACAATGTTGGAAACATCGCAAAACAACAATAACTATAGAGGTGTATTATGTTGGCAGCCGTGAAAAAGCGCCGTACTAAAAATACTCTTTTTGAGATAAAGGGCAATATACCGCCTGATGTGCTTGATTACATCAGGGGCAAGTTCGGCAAAGACGTAAATGTTCTTGAAGACGAAGATGAGCTTCTAAATGTTTTTGAGACAAATTGGCACAAAGAGATTAAAAAAGCGATAACTCCCGGTGATACATTAAAAATATACAGGGAAAATATAGGCGTTAGTCAATCTGAATTGGGCAAAAAGCTTGGAAAATACACAAGGCAAAAGATATCCGACATGGAAAACGGCAAACGAAGTATCAGCAAAGAAGTAGCCAAAAAACTGAGCCTCATCTTTGACGTTCCTATTGATAGATTTATATAAAAGCAGAAATCTTAAAAGTGGCCGTAATAGGCACGTCAATCATTTTAGAGGTGATTGGCAATATACTTGATAGCGCCGAAGACTGGAAACAGAGTTTTCGGCGCAATTGAGTTACAAAATCGAAGTTTTGGAACGATTCGTAAAAGTAACGCTCCATGCTTTTGCAATTGCTTTTAATTTCGTATTTTTTCGTGTCTTTTCGCGCGTTTTCGTGGGCATGTTTTTGCTTTTATATTAGTGTAGATTAGCGCAGATTAGTGGTTAATACGCTTTTGCTTTTTTCGTGTGGATCTGTTCAGGATGAAGTAGATTGGAAACAGAGTTGCCGGCGCAATTGCGTTACAAAATCGGTGTTTTGGAACCATTCTTTAACAATTGTTTTTCTATGCTATAAGGGTTCGGAAAGTTCGTCTATTGCTTCCGCAAGTGTATCTTCCGCCCGTTCAAACCTGTGCTTTGCAAGTTCTTTCTGTTCAGGGGTCATAACCTTATCCCCTCATTTCTAACAGCAACCGCAAAAGGCGATGATTTTATAACCGGATTCTCCCAATCATCAACGCTATATCTTAAAGTGGAGATAAGCACGTTATTTTTTATATTTTCATCAGCCGCTATCTCTGAAATCAACTCCTTTATATCCCATGAAACCCTGTTGAGAACAAACAGGATATCTATATCAGAGAATTCATCGCTTTTGCCGTTGACCTTGGACCCAAACAAAATGATCTCTTTTATCAAGGACCCTAATTGTTGCCTCGAAATGGAAACAAATTCAGAAATCGCCTCTTTTTCGGTTTTTGTCAGGTTTGGAGCGCCTTTTAGATTATTAATAACCATCTTTATCTTCTCAATTCGTATTATGCATAGACAAACGCATAATGCAAAAGCAAGGTTTACGAAGAAAACATATATGTTTCTAGTCTTACAATAATAAATTTTATACATTTTGCTTTGTCTTTGCCATATTAAAATCGGTTTAAAATTCATAGCGCCTTTGGTTGTACCCTATGCAACGCGAAGCTGGGGGCTTTGTAACCAGAACGACCGTGATGAAGTTAGGTGGAGGAGCTTTGAGGACTTAAAAACAGAGTTGCCAGCGCAATTGCGTTACAAAATCGGTGTTTTCGAACGGTTATAAAAAATAAAAACTTTTACCATTGTTTTTAATTTCGTGTCTTTTCGCGCGTTTTCGTGGGCAATATGCTTTTGCTTTTATATTAGTGTGGATTAGCGCAGATTAGTGGTTAACACGCTTTTGCTTTTTAATCAGTGAAATCCGTGGTTTACGCTTTCGCTTTTTGCTTTTAATCCGCTTTTATCCTGTGATACCGTCTTTATTGCTTTAGCTTTTCGCTTCTGCTGGTTCAGACTTGTAGTCAGAACTGAAATGTTTTAAAAACACATTCCATATTTCATGGCATTAAGATTGATTCAATTTGTTCTACATTCTTAAAATGCTTGTCCCGGGTTAATAGCGCCACGCCGATTTCCATACAACAGGCCGCTATCCAAACGTCGTTTATCGGTATTTTCTTGCCTTTTTTAACAAGGGACTTATAAATAACGGCATACTTTTTTGCCACATCCTGATTAACATTTATAATGCCGATATCAAGCCGGCGTATTATCTGGTTTAGCTTTTTATTATTAAAATCCCACTTGGAGCCTTTTATGAAACCGTACTGAAGCTCGCCAATTACAATTGATGGGATGTAAATGCTCCTGTTATATTTTGCGATTATATCTACCGTTTCAGAAATACCCTCGGCGTAATCGCAATATATATTAGTGTCCAGCGCCAGTTTCAATCCCAGTCACCCTCTTCAATCCTATCAAAAGTATTAACCGCTTTTCTTAACTCTTCTGTTTCCTTATGGTTCATCCAGCCGGCAAGTTCCCGCGCCTCTTTTTCACGGTCTTTGTTTAGGCCAAGCTTTTCGTCCAGAGCTTCAAGGATAAACGCTGTTTTTGTTTTTCCGGCTTTTGCGGCGGCCTTTCGCAGCAGTTTTTCTTTTTCAGCAGGTATTCTTAGACTTAAAGGCATTTCACCATCCTTTCCATGTGTATCTCATTTCTAATAATTGTATCGCATTGTTTGCGGGCATGTCAAGATATACATTTATGCGCAAAAACCCATTAAAACAGCCGCCTGTTCAGCCAAAATCTAAGTTAGGCAAATATGAACCTGAACGCGAAGCTGGGGCTTCTCGAATTTGGTGTTACAAAGCTGGGGCTTTGCAACCAGAATGATGAAGTAGCTCCAAAATCGAAGCTGAAAAAAACGTTTTATTGCAATCGACACTGGCGTGGCCGGCAATGCTGTTTAAACCTTGATTTTTGATTCTTATTGGGGTATTCTTGTTTCTCTTTTTTAATTACCCTCCTTATTTACTTTTCGCAACCTGTTTTGTTGCGAAAAATTTTCTGAATTTTTTATCGAAAAATCAATGCATAAATCTCTTTTTCAACGGTTTTTAGAAAGCGAGCTGGTTTGTGATTGCCGCAGGTTATACGGGTTTGGGGTTCCTCATTGGAAGATAATAATGGGGGCCATCTTCTGTATGGTAATATATACCGCCCTTACCGGCGCGCAGCTTGCCTTGGTTAAGCCGGTGCTGGA
Source organism: Candidatus Anammoxibacter sp. (assembly GCA_021777105.1). Taxonomy (GTDB): domain Bacteria; phylum Planctomycetota; class Brocadiia; order Brocadiales; family Anammoxibacteraceae; genus Anammoxibacter_B. The sequence continues at coordinate 41,350 of JAIQZQ010000115.1, read as the reverse complement.
TAAACTGACGACCAACGAAGCCGGCCACTTTTCGGTTAACGTAGACAGCGAAGCTGAGAGCAAAAGCGCTAAATCCGTTAAAGGATTATACGGATTAAAGGAAAAGACCAAAAATTCGGCAGAAAAAATAGGTTTTGTAAAAAAGCTCATTCAAATTCGGGACAAAGCCACACAATCGTTTACCTCTATAGGCATTATGGCCGCAATATTGGCCCCTTTTATTTTCCTCTCATTTTACGGGCAACGGTATTTCTCCAATTTGTTAATTTGGGGAATTACGCGCGATATCAGAAACAAGGTGTGCGAGCACTTGTTGCCGCAACCTCTTAGTTTTTTTGAGAATAAAAAGAGCGGCGAGTTAATTTCAAAAATAACGAATGATATAACAACTACCAATGGGGCCGTTAACATACTGTTCAGCCATGTTTTACTGCAACCGATGAAGCTGGTTTTTGGACTTGCATTGGCGTTTTATTTTAACTGGAAGCTTGCGCTTTTGTCATTTGCGGGGTTTCCATTAATTGCGATTCCGGTTATCTTTTTTGGAGGCAAAGTAAAAAAGCATAGTAAAAGCAGCCTCCAGCACCTTGCCGATCTGACCGACATTATGAGGGAGATGTTTAGCGGCATCCGCATTGTTAAGGCGTATAGCATGGAAGATGAGGAGGCGCGCGAAATTCACGACATAAATCAGAGTTTTTTTAGAAAAAGGATGAAGTCGTCAATGGCCAGGGCGACCAGCAACGGATCCACTGAGTTTATATACGGCATTGGGTTGGCCGTAGTTGTAATCCTCAGCGGGTATATAATAAATGCGCACAAAATAACCACAGGCGAATTGGGCGGATTTATTACGGCAATAGGCTATATGGTATACAGGGCCATAAAGCAGCTGTCAAAGAGTTACAACTCTTTGCAAGACTCTCTTGCGGGCGCCACAAGGGTTTTCGAGCTTCTGGACTATGAAATCAATACGCAGGAACATGAAGACGCCGAGGAGCTAAAAGGCATAAACGATGAAATTGCTTTTAATAATGTAAGTTTCGGCTACAGCAGCGCGACTATTATTAAAAACGTAAGCTTTAAGATAAAAAAGGGAAGCATTGTGGGCATTGTGGGCCAAAGCGGCGCGGGCAAATCCACACTGCTTAACCTGATTCTGCGGTTTTACGACACTACCGCCGGAAATATCACAATTGACGGCAAGGATATCAGGAGCTTAACGCATAAATCACTGCTTGACCATATCGCTTTGGTTACACAACAGACGTTTTTGTTCAACAGGAGCATTGAAGATAATATCAGGTACGGAAGCAAGCATTCCTCTCGTAGCGAGATTGAAAATGCCTCTAAAGCGGCTAACATACACGACTTTATAATAAACTCCCACCAAGGGTACGGAGCTATCGTGGGAGAAATGGGCGTAAAATTGTCCGGTGGGCAGAGGCAGAGAATTGCCATTGCAAGGGCTTTCCTGAAAAACGCTCCAATTCTTATACTTGACGAGGCAACCTCGTCATTAGACACAAAAGCGGAGCAATCAGTGCAACATGAGTTGAACAGCCTCATGAAAGGCAAGACAACGCTTGTGGTGGCGCACCGCCTAACCACAGTAAAAGATTGCGATAAAATCCTGGTTCTTAAGGACGGAGATATCGTTGAAACAGGAACGCATGATGAGCTAATTGAGGCAAACGGCGAATACTGCATGCTGTACAGAATGCAATCGTATGATTAGCTTCTTACTATCAAGACGCAAAAATAGTTTACAACGGTTTTATAACCATACTTTTGCAAACGCGAAAAAATATGATTATAAAATTACATTTTACCATTGCCTACCCCAAACAAACGGCGCGCCGGCGTTAATCATGCGCGGGAACAATCGCCGCCTGTTTTCATGATGATTTTGAGTATTTTTTCGTCTTTGCGGTAATTATTACCCGCCGACAATATATGCCATAAGTTTTTATTGCAAAATTATTTAATTCAGCTTATAATCGAAATTTAATTTTGCGCATTTCCTTTTTTTAAAATCCCTTGCCCGAATAAATTTTATGAATATAGAAAGTTTTAACGGCGTCAGACGGCAAATCCCCGCAGAATCAATCGTTTTTGAAGAAGGCGATCCTTCCGACTTTATGTACATTATTGCCTCCGGACGGGTTGTTATATTTAAAAAAGTCGTTCAAAGCGCAACCCGCGTATTGCATAATATCGGAGACGGCGAATATTTTGGCGAAATGTCCTTAATCACCGGCGCAAAAAGGTCAGCCTCCGCAAAAACAATTTCCGAGACTGAAGTTATCCAGATTGACAAAAACGGCCTTCTTAAGTTATTGAAAGAAGACCCGGCATTCGGCATTAATTTGATGCGCCAAATGGCTGAAAGGCTGGAACAAACAAGCGAAAGCCTTATATACAGCGAACTTGAACTCGCCCTTGCATCGCACAAACCGGAACGGTTTAATGACGCGTACGACGGCAAGACAATTTTCATTGCAACCGGATATTTCTCCCTTGAAAACAAGAAAGAAGTAATGCAAATTGCCGGCTCAATAAAATGGCCGGATGATATAGACCTTATTACAAGCCTTTATAAGCCCGAAAAAGTTGAGAACGAGCTGATATATGTTGCCGCCGTTTACGACTTAAAATCTTTATTAAATGTAACATTGCGCTTTGAATCACTTGTACAATGGGATTTCTCGCCGGCTTTTGCTACCAGCGCGGATCTTTTTTCTTCATTATAAATGAGAGCTGAGCGGCTTGTCTGCTTTAGTGAGAATTATCCTCAAAGGGGATAAAATTATGAACTTTTATTCAAAAAACATCAGAACCGGCAAAACTGAAAACAACGGTTCACGCGGATTTACGCTGATGGAGATAATGATTGCGATCGCCGTCCTGGGAATGGGTCTAACTTTAATGGCCACAATCTTCAGGCATAACATTAAAATCAATAATAAAGGCGACGACATCTTGACTGCTTCTCTTCTTGGACAGAAGAAGATGGAGGAGATGGTTCAATCAGGTTACAGCTCTGTTTTACGTCAAAGCGCCAACTCAAACGCCCCTATTGAATTCAGAGAAAACGGCGAAATCGTCAGCCCTAAATACAGGTGGGAGCTAAAAGTAGCGCAGGAACAAAAAGACCTCATTAAAATGGACGTGCGCGTGGTGTGGCCCTGGCCTGAAAATGGGAGGCATGTCGAATTTTCAACCTTTTTGGCTAACAGATAAAAAGCATGACAAATCCAGCAGGCAAACATAAAAAAAGAAACGGCTCGGTCGGATTCACACTTATTGAAATCCTGGTTGTAGTGGCGTTAATGGGCATTGTGGGAACAATGGTTTTTGAAACTCTCGCCGTATCCAAGAACCTGTTTAACAAAACAGCGGAAAAAGTTGAAGGTTTTCAGCAAGTCAGGCGCGCGATGGCATTGATTAATAGAGACATCCAGAATGTTGCGCGCTCGCAAAACAATGCATTAAGAGGCGCCGATCAACAAACTTATTTTGAAGGAGCAGCGGTTAACAATGATTCCCTCTCTTTAAACTTGTTCTCAAAAAGACCGGCAAGCGTCGATGCCGATAAAAGCAGCGTTATTACAATTAAATATTTTGTGAATTATGATGAAAAGCAGGGGCATACTACTTTAAACAGAGGCAGGGAACTAAATAACGGGCAAAATACAGGAATTTCAAAGGCGTTGTGCGACAATGTAAAAGGCATTAATTTCAGGTACTTAAAAAACGGTTCATGGCATAGCGAATGGAAATCAGGCAATTTGCCTGACGCAGTGGAGATTACGATTTTAATAGACACAAAACAGTTAAAATCGTCTCCTGAAAAATTACAGACAGTAGTTAGCGTTATCTCCTAAGGGGTTTGAATGAATTTAAAAAAGCAATCCGGGTCGGCATTAACAATGGCGTTGTTTATAATATTCGCCATTTCAATATTTGCGATGGCGTCCAGCAGCATTGTAGGTAATGATCTTGTGGCCACCATGCGATTTAAAAACAATATACAGGCGGGTTTTCTGGCCAGGGCGGGATTTGAGCAGGCCGCGAAAGTCTTAAAGGAGGACAACTCGTCTTTTGATTGCTTAAATGACCATTGGCGCGGAAATGACAGAGATTTTAAAGATGTTAAGTTAAGCGGCGGCGTCTTTACTGTCGCGTATAATAACAGCGGCGATGAGGTGTATGGAGTTGTTGATGAAGAATCAAAGGTCAACATAAACACCGCATCGGAACAGATGCTTGCCGGGTTGACCGGGATAGACAGGGAAACCGCAAAGGAAATTGTATCGGCAAGAAAACGAGCTATTTTTCATAGCCCAACGGATTTAGTCGCAAGGGGAATTATTGGCGACGCGGTTTTTAACGGATCAAGGCTTTTTAAGGAACAGAAACGCCTTAAAGACCTTGTGACGGTTTGGGGCGACGGCAGGATAAATATCAACACAGCTTCAAGAGAAGTGTTGGTTGCGACGCCTGAATTGAAAACTATTGAAGTTGACGCCATTCTGGCTTTTAGAATCGGCAAAGACGGAATTCAAGGCACGTCTGACGACGGCATTTTTAAGAACGCAAACGATTTTGATAAAGTAACCGGCGTACAGTTTGAAGACTTTCAAAAATTCTTCACAGTAACTTCAAGCAATTTTTGCATTGTTTCAACAGGAACGGCCGGCTCAGGGCATAACGCAGCGCGAGGCAAAAAGGTCATAGAAGCCGTAGTTGAAAGAAAACATAATAAAATATTAGTAAAATACTGGGGACTAATTTAACAGACAAAACCTTCTCTTTAGGCGCTGGAGCTATTACAGCCCAAACATTGCAGAGCCCATACGATATGGATAAAAAGGCAAAGAAAAAACTGGATGGCTATAATAATTATACATATGGCGAACTAGTTAGAGAAGCTGTTAAAGCAAAAGGCAATTTAAAAAGAAAACAAGACTTCTTAATATTAAAAAAAGCCGAAGAGCGCGCAGACGCTTTGTTTGATAATAAAGACCCGTTTTTTCAAAGAGAAGCAACAAAATCGTTATGCAAATTTTTGTCAATTCCATATCTGGATATTCTTAATGAAAAGATAGATAACGAAGCGGCGTCAATTGTTCCCAAAGAAGTATCCAAGGCAAACGAGATGTTGCCTTTTGCAAAAAAAGGCAACAAACTATCCATAGCTGTCGCAAATCCGCTTAGCATTGACACTATTGAGAAACTGCCTTATATAAACGGATACATACCTCAATTTGTCTTAAGTTCAAGGCAGGATATCGGCAAAGTTATTTCCGGCGAAGCAAACGTTCACGATGATAAAAATAGTAATAAAGCAGAAAGCGTTCAAAATGGCGAATCCACGGCAACCGGCTCGGAAGTAAAAAAAACAGAGCCGCTTTTAAGCTCCCAGGTAACAACCATTAACAACAGCTCGCCCGTTGCCGTGATAGACACGATCTTAAAAAAGGCGATGGAGATAAGGGCAACGGATATACACTTTGAGTCGGACACTAAAGACATGAGGGTTCGATTACGAGTTGACGGAATGCTGCTTGATTATTTCAGGATACCTGAGCATTTGATAGGCGCAACCGTATCAAGGGTAAAAGTCCTGTCAAGCCTTGACATCACAGAGGTGCGTTTGCCCCAGGACGGACGTATGTCTCTAAAGATCGGCGAAACGGATTACCATTTAAGGATAGCCACATTACCGACAAAAATGGGCGAAAACATTGTTTGCAGGATTATACAGCAAGGCAATATTTTTAATGGATTTGAGAAATTAGGACTGGATCAGGGCGAGAAAAAAACTTTCAAATCAATTATATCGCGACCGCACGGCATGGCGCTTATTACCGGCCCTATCGGCAGCGGTAAAACGACGTCTATTTACACGGCTTTGAACGAACTTGACACCTCGAAAAACAAGGTCGTCACGATTGAAGACCCGGTCGAATGTCTAATATCAGGCATTAGCCAGGTAGAAGTGGATCCAAAGATAGATTTCAATTTCGTAAACAGTTTGCGGTCCGTGCTGAGGCAGGACGCAGACATACTTATGGTAGGCGAAATCAGGGATAATGAAACGGCTAAAATTGCGGTTAGAGCCGCATTAACCGGACAATTGCTCTTTAGCACTTTACACGCGGTGGACACGGCAAGCGCCGTTACTACACTGCGCAACTTTGATGTGCCCCCGTTCCTGATTGCCAGCGCGTTAAACGGGATAATAGCGCAAAGGCTTGTGAGGAAGATATGCGAACATTGCAAGGAGGTGTATAGCCCGGCAACAAGGTTGCTTGAACAGATAGGGTTAAAGGAGAGCGATTGGGATGTTGAGCTTGCTTACGGCAAAGGTTGCGAAAAGTGCTCAGGGTTGGGCTTTCGTGGTCGAACTGCTATATTTGAAATTTTAAAAATTACAGACACTATAAAAGACGCAATTATTAATGAAGTCAAGGAGAATGAATTAAGAGAATTGTCGATTAAGGAGGGGCTGAAAACCCTTCACGAAATCGGTTTAAAAAAGGTTACTGATAAAGTAACTACACCTGAAGAGGTTATGAGGGAAATTATTTTAAAAGGAGGTAAATTATGATGGAAAACGGAAATGGCGATAATGCCGCTGAAAACAGCGCGCCAAACCTAAATCCCGACCCGGCACAAAATCCGAACGTTGAGGTTGAACCTGAAGTTGTTTACGACGAAGAACTGCGAAATTCTAAGAGAAGTTTTAAAAAAGGCGCAAGATGGTTTTCTGTTATTAATATCGAGCCAAGAGGCGTAACTGTTTTCTTCAGGCAGCTGGCCGCTTTAATCGGAGCCGGCATGCCGCTGTTAAAGTCTTTGAGAACCATTGCGCAAAACGATAAGGAAAGCACCGGCAAAATAATCTCCCAAGTGGCTGACGATGTTGAGAAAGGCGAGTCGCTTTCGTCTGCGTTGGCAAAATTCCCAAAAATTTTCACCAGAATGCATATAAACCTGATAGTCGTCGCGGAACAAGGCGGGTCTCTGGAAGACACACTGCGAGGTCTGGCTAATTTTGCCGAAGGCGAAGATGCCACGCGCAACCAGATAAAACGGGCATTGCTTTATCCGGCTGTAACGCTGTTTATAGCGGTCGGCGTTTTTGTGTTTGTTCTTGCGTATGTTATACCCACATTTATAAGCACAATCCTCGGGTCCGCAGAGAATTTGGGGACAATAACAAGGGGCCTGTTCCATGTCGCTAATTTCTTTAACGGTTATTGGTGGGCGCTGCTGTTGGGAGCTATCGGCGCAGGATTCGGCATATACTTCTCTGCGCAACCTCCGGGCGGGAAATTGTTTTGGGACAAATTTAAATTAAAAGTGCCTATTATGGGCGTTATTATGAAGAAAGTGGCGATTATGAACTTCACGCGCTCTTTCGGCATGTTGATTAAAAGCGGAGTTCCGGCCTTGCGGTCTATTAGATTGTTGTCTGAAAATACGGAAAACAGGGTATTTTCAGCCATTTTTCTGGACACATACAATTCGGTTGAAAGAGGCAACAAGATTTATGAGACCCTTGCGGAGTCTAAGCTGTTTCCAACATTTGTTATTGATTTAATAACAGTCGGCGAATCATCCGGACAGTTGGACAGCATGATGATTAAGATTTCCGACGCGTATCAGGACGAAGTCGAACAAATCACAAAGAATTTAGGATCGTTGGTTGAGCCCATACTTTTGCTTGTTATCGGCGCGTTTACTTCATTAATTGTATTTTCCGTCTTTTCAACATATATCTCAGCATTAAAACTTTTATCATAATAATATGTCTAAAATAGAAGAATTATTAAAGAAAACCGTTGAATGCGGAGCGTCTGATCTGCATTTGCGCGCAGGCCTTCCGCCAAAAGTGCGCATACATGGAAAACTAAGAAACCTTGACGAGAATAGCGCAGAGCCGGGAGACAATTGCGAATATTTATACGAAATCCTGAACGATGAGAAAAAAGCCGTTTTTGACGAAAAAAAGGAGCTGGATTTTGCCTATGAAATTCCAGGAACAAGCAGATTCAGAGTAAACTTTCTTAAATTTATGGACGGGTTAGGGGCGGTGTTCAGAGTTATTCCAAGCGATATTATCCCCCTTGAAAATCTAAACCTGCCTAAAATTCTCACCGAATTCGCCAATATGGATCAAGGTTTGGTACTGGTGACCGGACCTACAGGCAGCGGAAAATCAACAACATTAGCGGCGTTAATTGATTATATAAACAAAAATCGCGATTGTCATATTATAACCATAGAAGACCCGATTGAGTTTGTTCATAAAAATCATAAAAGTTTAATTACGCATCGCGAAGTCGGCGCTCACACAAATTCATTTGCTTCCGCGTTAAGAGCCACTTTAAGGGAAGATCCGGATATTATATTAATCGGAGAGATGCGCGACCTTGAGACTATTCAAATGGCCATAACCGCGGCAGAAACAGGTCACCTTGTATTTTCAACGCTGCATACAAACAGCGCGTCTTCCACCCTTGACAGATTGGTGGATGTGTTCCCTGCCGATCATCAAAACCAGATACGAATAATGCTTTCGCAAGTTTTACGCGGGGTTATCTCTCAACAACTTTTAAGCACAAAAACCGATGACGGACGGGTAGCGGCGCATGAAATAATGTTTTGCACTTCGCCGATTTCAAACCTGATTCGCGAAGGAAAAAGCCATCAAATATTCTCGTCTATACAAACAGGCAAGAAGGAAGGCATGCAGACCATGGATCAATCTATTATGGAATTTGTTAAAACACGAGTAATAGATTTCGGCGAAGCCACAAAATATGCCACGGATAAAGAAATTTTCCTGAAATTCCAGGGCGCGTTTTAAAGAAGACAAAAAGTAGGCGTTTCACTGCGGGAAGAAGAAGAGATAGTCCATTCCATAGATTTTATACCGGCAAAAAGCCGGCAAAATCATTTTCATCAAGCCATTTAATGCGTGTTATTTTCAAACGCAAACAGCGTTCGTCATTGCATGCCAATCTAAAAACTCCAATAACAACATTATAGCTTTTAGTTGAGCCCAGAAGCGGGCGGAGCCCGCTATTGTTTATATACTAAAAATCATTAGGTTTTCAAAATCAGTCAATGAATAAAAGGCTAAAGCCTTAACTCCGGCAGCATGGTATTGTTGGAATTTACCCTTTAGGGTTTTATTTCATTGCGGTTGAATATAACAATACGTAAATATTGTTTTTCAAAAACCTGATTTACCTGACTATACAACCACATTTCCGCCTGTTACTCGCCTTTAGACAACTTTCTGTACTTGCCTAAAGCCAGCAATGGGAAATATTTCGGGTACATATGATATTTTAGATAAAAAACAGTGGGGAAACCTGTGCCGGTATATTCTTTATCCGTCCATGTTCCATCGCTATTTTGATTCTCTACTAGATATTTTATGCCGTTTCGCACAGTTTCGCATTGCCACTCATTAGCGGCAAGCAAGCCTAAAAGCGCCCACGCGGTTTGAGACGGAGTGCTCGGCCCAATGGCTTTCAGGTTTGGGTCTTCATACGATTTGCACGATTCACCCCACCCCCCGTCGCTGTTTTGAACACTTTTTAACCATTTAAGGGATTTTCGCACATAATCAGAAGACATATCCTCGCCTATATACGACAAACCTGTTAAAACAGACCAAGTGCCGTAAATGTAATTAACTCCCCATCTTCCAAACCATGAGCCGTCCTCTTCCTGTTCGCTCTTAAGGTAATTTATCGCTTTAGCGGCAACCGCATGGTCTTTTTCAAACCCAAGCCTGCCCATAATATCAAGGCAACGGCCCGTTATATCGCTAGTGCTTGGATCAAGCAGCGCAGCCCAATCCGCAAAAGGAATGTGGTCAAATACAGTTCTATTATTATTTCTATCAAATGACGCCCATCCTCCATCGTCATTTTGCATGCCAAGTATCCATCGCAACGCCCTTAATATAACCTCTTCCTTGCCGCTGTCCGCAGGCATTGAGATGTTCTGCAACGACATTAAAACAACCGCGCTGTCGTCAACATCTGGAAAAAATTCATTAGCGTACTGGAAATACCAGCCACTCGGCTCAACATGCGGGTTCTTATGCTGCCAATCGCCCGGATCGCGCACCTCTTTCTTTAGCAACCATTCGCCAGTCTTTATCAAAGCAGGGTGGCTACCCTGCACACCGGACTCAATAAGCGCAAGCGACGACCATGCAGTATCCCAAACAGGAGACACACAAGGCTGTATATTAAGCTCAGTCTTATTAATTACTGCAAGCTTTTCAATTTCATTAATGGCTTTGTCATAAGCCTCAGGATTGCTTTTTTCATACCCCAAACATTTCATAGCGACAACAGTGTTTACCATAGCAGGCCAAATAGCGCCTAATCCATCCGTCTTTTTCAGATGATCATTCACCCATCTTTCAGAGTGTTCTATAGCTATGTTGCGTATAAATTTAATTGGAGCCTTTTCATACCTTTTAAATAGATCAGCTACACCGATAAACAGGTTTCTCCATGTGAGTTTTCCATCGTCGCGTTTCATCCTGTAGCTAACTTTGTCTCTTGGGACAACATATAATTCATCCAGTGAAATATTGTCTCCCAGCGAATGGCTTGGTTTTTTAGCGGTGATAATTGAAAGGGGGATTACAATGCTTCTTGACCAGTATGAGATTTCATTGAGGTTAAAGTAGAAAAAGCGAGGAAATACGATCATTTCGACCGGCACAGTCGGCACCCCTCGCCAGTCAAAATGCCCAAAGATAGCTAAATATATCTTTGTAAAACAGTTGCACTCCATTAACCCGCCAAGTTTTAGAATGCATTCCCTGGCCTTTATCATCTTTGGGTGGTCATCGCCGTACCCGGCCAGTTTCATTACGAAATAGGCCTTAACCGAGACGCTAATCTCGCTTGGCCCTCCATAATAAATGTTCCAGCCACCGTCAGGCAACTGTTTGTTTAAAATGAAATTTAGAGCTTTTTTCTCTTTTTCAGGATCAAGTCTTCCCACAAAATGCATCAACATCAGGTATTCCGCCGTTAAACTGGCGTCGGCCTCAAGTTCGCCGTACCAGTGGCCATCCACATGGTTTTGAACGCTTAAAAGGTATCTCTGTGTTTTATGAACAACCCTTTCAACCTCATCCTCAAAATTTACAGGTTGTTTTTCTTCAACAAATCGCCCACCGTTATTAATATCAAGGCTCAAATCGTCAGTCATCGTGTCAAACAACTCATGATTTGTGTTGCCGTTAAATTTTTGCAATTTTGTGCTGATCTTTTCAAAAAAATCTAAAAGATATTTCATCTAAAACCCCTTTTTCATTATAAATTCTAGAAAATTTATAAGATAGAATACAAAATTCGGTAAAAATGCTTAACATTAATACCAAATTTATGCCGCGTTTTCAAGAAAAAAGAACCAAATAAACAGAAAAAAGGTATTAAGGGTTCGGAAAGCAATAATCTGGTCTTTTTTGCCTTCAGATTTGAGTTGAATTTGTTCAACATGATTGAGTCAAATCGGATGCGCAACCATAGCAGAGTTAAGGATTCGGCGATTGAAAGTAGGGTAAAGCCGGCCTGAAAATGAAAGTAAAAAAGTCCAGGTTGTTTCTTTACGCGCCTCAAGATAAACGTTTATATAGTTTATAAACACACAAGCTTTTTATAGCGAGCCGCAAAAAGGTAAACTATTAATCGCCTATGACCTCATTTATGCCTCAGTCTTTACATTATTTATAAAGGCCTTTATTAGATTCTTATCCTTAATGCCGGGGCTTGCCTCGACTCCTGAAGAAGTGTCAACCCCGTACGGTTTAGTCATTTGAGCGGCTTTCGCCGCATTTTCAGGGTTTAAACCGCCCGCAATTATAAATTTACGAATTTTCTCGCGGCTTACCCCGCATGACTCCGCCTCGTTTACAAGCTCCCAGTTAAAACTCTTGCCCGTGCCGCCCATTTTGCCTTTTGTATAGCTGTCAAGCAGGTAAGCATCCGCGTTAAAATCGTTTATTTTTAACAAGTCGCGCTTGTCGCGTATTCTGAACGCTTTTATTATTTTATAATTTGAGAAGTTGTCTAAATACTGCTGCGTCTCATTTCCATGAAACTGAATGGCGTGAATATTGCAAAATCCGCAAATATCGGCAACCTTATTGATCTCCTCATCAACAAAAAGCCCAACGCAGGTCACAAAAGGCGGCAGCTCATTTATAATCGCCCTTGCCCCTTCCTTTGAAATCCTCCTCGGGCTTTCAGCAAACACAAAACCAAGCGCGTCCGCCCCCAAATACGCAGCATCCTCCGCGTCGGCAATATTTGTAATCCCGCAAATCTTAACTCTAACCATATATACCTTCCGACTTCACCCCTCAGCTCTTAGCCCTCTAATGTTTAAAATGTCTTATCCCGGTAAACGCCATTGCTATGCCGTGCTCATTTGCGGCCTCAATAGCCTCGTCATCCCTTTTAGACCCGCCCGGCTGTATAACCGCAGTTACGCCGGCCTTGCCCATAAGATCAATAGTGTCCCTAAACGGGAAGAACGCGTCGGACGCCATAACCGAACCTTTTGCTTTATCCCCCGCCTTTTTGATTGCAAGTTCAGCGGAGTCAACCCTGCTCATTTGCCCCGCGCCCACACCGGTGACGGCCCCGTCTTTAGCCAGCACAATGCTGTTTGATTTTACATGTTTGCAAATTATAAACGCAAATTTCAAGTCATCCACAATATCTTTTGACGGCGCATTGCAATTGGTCACAAACTCAAGCTTACCATCTTCATAAACCTCAAGGTTTCTCTCCTGCACAAGCAAACCGCCACCCACCTTTTTCATATCAAAAGCAGTCTTATCCATTGACGATGCATTTGCTGAAGCGCCTGTTTTTAACAAACGAAGATTTTCGCCCCATTTCCTCTTGGTTGTTAATATATTTACCGCCTCTTCCTCATAATCAGGGGCGATTATCGCCTCCACAAAATGATTCGGCTCGGTTATCTTCTCGGCGGTCGCCACATCCACCTTTCTGTTAAAGCCGAGTATGCATCCAAAGGCCGAGACGGGATCGCCCTCATAAGCTTTTGCAAAAGCCGTGGCCAAATCCGCGGCAAAAGCGGCTCCGCATGGATTTGTGTGTTTAATAACAATAGCCGCGGGTTTATCAAACTCGCACACGATTTCCCACGCCGCGTTTAGATCTATAATATTGTTAAAAGAAAGTTTTTTGCCGCCCAAAACCTCGGCGTTTGCCACGCAAGGCTCATTAACGCTTTTGTCCACATAAAAAGAGGCCATTTGATGGGGGTTCTCCCCGTATCGAAGCTCCTGTTTCATCTCCATGTCTATTGATATATCCACCGGCATGGCTCCGCCCTCTTTGTCTGCGAATTGCGGTAAAGCCCCTAAGTATTTAGCGATAACGCGGTCGTAACGATACGTCCTGTTAAACGCCTTAACCGCCAACCTGAAACGGAAATCGTCCGAAAGCGCGCAACCGTTTGACTTTAACTCCTCTATAATTGAGCAGTAATCGCCAGGATCACAAACCACGGCCACAAATTTATGGTTTTTTGCGGCCGACCTGATCATGGAAGGCCCGCCGATATCAATATTTTCAATCACCTCCTCAAGGGAAACACCCGGCTTTTGAATAGTCTTCTCAAAAGGGTAAAGGTTTACAACAACAAGCTCAATGCCCGTAATGCCGTGCTCCTCCATCGCTTTAACATGGGCCTCGTTCGACCTCACGGCCAGAAGGCCGCCGTGTATCTTTGGATGCAAAGTTTTTACCCTGCCGTCAAGCATCTCTGGAAACCCCGTGTGTTCCGAGATCTCAACAACCTTAACGCCGCTGTTCATCAACTGTTTCGCCGTGCCGCCCGTTGATATAATCTTGACGCCAAGCTTGCTTAACTCCATGGCAAATTCATCAATTCCTGTTTTGTCCGATACGCTTACCAGCGCGGTTTTAATCTTTTCCATAATCGTGGGCCTCTAAATAATAAATTCTATGATTTTAATTGAAATTTAAAGAAAATGTGAATATACAAGAAAATACGGCTTTGTTCAATATAAACTTGAGTTAAGCAAAAAGACACAGGATAACAGCATGGGTCTTTTTGCTTTTACTTATTGTTATCCTCGGAGGGGATAAAAGAGCTTGTAACCAAATGACGGGAAATGATAGCATGATAAACGCCGGTGGATATACGGCAAAAAATTCTTTTAGCTTTTGCTTTCCGTTTTTAATTTGTGGGTATTAGTTATAATTACAGGTTTATGCGCTTTTGCTTTTACTTCATAATTCGCCATTCCGTGTTCAATTGTTTGAAATTAGCTTTTAATTCGTGGTTATTATCTGTGTAATCCGTGGTTTATTTGCTTTTATGCTCTTTTTCGTGTTATTTCGTGGGCGCGCTTTTGCTTTTAGCTTTTGGTTTTTATCTGTGTAATCCATGAAATCTGTGGTTTGTTTAGCTTTCAGCTTTTATTGCTTTTCTTAGTGTCTTTGTGTCTTCGTGGCGCTAACCGCTTTTGATTTTTTCACTTTATAAATATGGAAACAAAAAATATCGGCGGCAAACTCGTAGTCTTTGATTTAGACGGCGTAATATTCAAAAAACAGTTTATACTGCAAATCGCCAGGTCTACAGGATTGGTCGTGTTCATAAAAGTGGCGTGTTTCAGCGTTTTGTTTGACGCCGGCAGGTTTAGCGCGCGCAGGTTTATTAAATATGTGTATAAAGAGTTCAAAGGTATAAAGCTTAAGGACATGCTGGCGGTTTACAACACAATGACAATCGCCGAGCACGCAAAAGAGACCCTGGCGGCTTTAAAAAAGAGAGGGTATGAAGTCGCCATTGTGAGCAGCGGCGTCCCCGACTTTCTAGTCAACGATTTATGCTCAATCTTAAACGCAGACTACCACTCCGGCATAAATATCGAAGTTAAAAACGGCCGCCTCACCGGCAAAATCACAGGCGGACACGCTTTTTTATACGGCAAGGCAAAAATAATTCAAGACATACTGGACGAGAAAAATATCACCTGGAACGACACGGTTATTATTGCCGACGATCGAAACAACCTCGAAATCATGAAAATGGCGCGTGTAAGCATCGGCGTGCACTCCGACCACGTTATCAGAAAAAAGGCTAAATACCTTATAGACAGCGATAATCTTGCGGAATCACTGGAAATGATCGATAGAGAAGACGGCAGGCTTGATTCGTCCTTTTTAAGCCTTGATTTAAAAAGGAGAGAGCTTTCTTCAAAAAAACATGAAATAGTCCGCAAGTTTTTTCACAGTTGCGCGGCGTTTATCCCATTTGCTCCTGAAGCTCTTTTCAATATTATAGCCCTGTTAATAGTTTTAACGACGTTTATATTCCTCTTCTCGGAATTCCTCCGGACAAACGGCATAAGCATGCCTGTCATAAACAAAATCACACAAGCCTCAATCCGCAACGAAGAGACGCGCGCCATATCGTTTGCGCCCGTGACTTTAGCCCTGGGCATTGTAACGTCAATGCTATTTTTCCAACCAAACGTGGCGTTTACCTCTATCTGGACCGTAGCGTTTGCCGACAGCGCAGCGGCACTGATAGGCAAACAATATGGAAAACATAAACTATTTTATAATAGAAAAAAATCTATAGAAGGCTCCATGGCTTTTTTTGTAGTCGCCCTCTTCTGCGCCGCATTACATTTCCCATGGCCCATATCCCTTGCAGCCGCGTTTGCAGCGTGCATAATCGAATCGTTTCCTATAAAATCAATGGATAACCTGATAATACCAATAGCCACAGGCGTAATACTAACATTCGCCTGTGTTTAAATTTGTAATTTTATTTTATTCATATAACGACGCCCTTGATTTCCTGATTGCATCCTTAAGAGCTTCAGAGCCTAACATAGATATCTCATCAAACAATGCGTTAACATCCTTCTCTAACCAAGCTGGAATTGAGTGGTTAACCACATCAACAACTGAATCATCAGATGAAGTCCCTTTAATAATAACTACCAGTTCTTTTAAAGCATCAGCCGCCCTTGATTTCAGTTTCGGGTCAGACTCTAATATCCTCGTTACTTCCGCCGAGTGTTTGTAATATAGTTTGATTAAACCAAGGCCTGTCAAGTTTTTAGATAGTATACCGTCCCTGAATGTTCTCAGATCATCCAAACTTTCATTATCATCAAGCAACACGGATGACGCGCATGAAGAACTTGTCTTAGACATATCGATTACACTGACAGTATTGTCATTGACATTAACAACATATACACGGCCGGTTGCGGGATTTACACATACGCCGGAGGAGCCGGACCCAACTTTAACAGTTTGGGTCACTAAATTTGTTGAGCCGTCTATTACGCTTACTTTATTGGAATTACCGGTAACATACACACTGTTTGTTGCCGGATTTACACTTGCGCCTGCGGGAACCGATTGAGGAGCCCCCCCCATCGAAACAGTCCCAATTACCGAATTTGCGCTTCCTTCTATTATGCTTATAGTATCACCGGTAATATTGACGACATATATGCGGTTTGTTACGGGATTTACCCCTATACCCGAAGGTTGCCCTTCAACTTCAACATTTGCGATAACCGAGTTTGCGCTGCCATCTATTACATGCACTACATTGCCGGCGGGATTGGGGACATATACAAGATTTGTTGATGTGTTTACTCCTATCCATGTGGGCTTTGTTTCCAACTCTGCGCCTATTTTCTTAATATCAACAGTTTGAACCACCGTGTTTGAGTTGCCGTCTATCACACTGACGGAAAGATCTTTAGTATTATTAACATATATACGGTTTGTTACAGAATTTACCCCTATGCCGGAAGGTTGCCTCCCAACTGTAATAGTTGTAACAACAGTGTTGGTCTCCCCGTCTATTATGCGAACCTTGCTATCCAAACGGGAAACATATACGCGGTTTGTTGTGGAGTTTACGCCTATGCCCGCAGGTTCAAAACCTACATTAACAGTATCAACAACCTGGTTTGTTTTTCCGTCAATTACACTTATAGACTCATCGCCATTGTTAACAACATACACAAGATTTGTTGAGGGATTTACGGCTAATGCGCCGGGCAGGCTTCCAACATCAATAGCCGCAATTACAGATTGCGCCCGGGCATATGAATTTAAAAGTAAACACGCCGGCAGCAATAACAAAGTAGCGAAGAGTATTGAATATAGAAAACGCCGCGCAGTGGAAACAAGATCACGGCATTTGCCAAGATAACAACTTAAAATGCCTCTATTTTCAGAACCCATAACTGCCAGGTTAACATAAGCCATAATCAAACCTCCTTTTCAAAAAAAACTGTGAATTGATATTTAGACGGCAAGTAAAAATCTTTTTCAAAATAATCCATCAATTATAAAAGCTAACAATCTATTGTCAACACATAACCCCAATATACTTAAAAGCATGATGTTTTCGAGATTTGTCGATGAATAAAAGGCTAAAGCCTTAACTCCAGAGCTCAGGGTATATTTGTTTGACTATGGGCTCGGAAAGAAATAACTTGGTATTTTTTACCCGCATCTTCAGGCCGACTTGATTTTCACACCCCGTCCGCATAGAGGCCCACATTCTTTCTCATAGAGATAAAGCAACCTCAAACAGCTAATTAGTTCATATCACAAACCCGGACATTTTTTAACATTAATAATACAACAATTTACTTCGCGTCTTGTAATGCTTTCTAATTGCGCAAAATCTGTAAGTTTTGTAGAATTGACCGACCAAAGTCTTAATTATAAGCGCAAACGGGGCGTTGATTTTAACTGTTACATAAGAAATCAATGTGTTAATATAATTTCCCGATGCATATCTACTGAAAACGAGTTGCCACAAAGCGCAACAGAAAACGTTTATTGCTGAAAATTTTATGAAAAAGGCGAAATTCAAGCCAAAAACCGAGATAGTGATGATTAATATAATACAAAACCTAATTTATACAATTCGTGGCATACAAGTCATGATAGATGATGATTTGGCAAGACTTTATGGAGTTGAGACGAAACGGCTTAATGAACAAGTTAAAAGAAATTTCGAAAGATTTCCCGCCGAATTTTGTTTCCAACTGACATTAGAAGAAAATGAATATTTGAGGTCGCAAAATGCGACCTCAAAAAACAGAAGTTTGAAGTCGCAAAATGCGACCTCAAACACAAACCGAGGCGGGAGACGTTATCAGCCTTATGCTTTTACCGAACAAGGAGTTGCCATGCTTTCTGCGGTATTAAAGAGCGAAACCGCAGTACAGATAAGCATACAAATAATAAACACCTTCGTCGCAATGCGAAAGTTCATCGCATCTAATGGCAGTATTTTTCAACGTATCGACACTCTCGAAAGAAAACAACTCGAACATAGGCTGGAAACTGATGAAAAGTTTAACATTATTTTTAATGCATTAGAAGAGAAGGATCATAAACCTAAACAGGGAATATTTTTTGACGGACAGGTGTTTGATGCGTATAAATTTGTATCGGATATTATCAGAGCTTCAAAGAAATCAATTATCATTATTGACAATTACGTTGATGACACGGTTCTTACTTTACTCTCTAAAAGAAAAAAGTGTGTCAAAATTAATATTTTTACAAAAACAATTTCAAAACAGATGGCCTTAGATGTAAAAAAATACAACTCTCAATACCCAATGATTGAAATTAAAGAATTTAAAAATGCTCATGACAGATTTATTATAATAGACAACAAAGATGTTTACCACTTCGGGGCTTCCTTAAAAGACTTGGGGAAAAAGTGGTTTGCATTCTCAAAATTTGATATAGAAGCATTTACACTTATAGAAAGACTGGAAATGACGCAAAGCTAATAATGAGATTAATATGTTTGAGACGTAGTTGAAACTTGCTTGAGCCGGCAAACCACACGCAGACAGCGGGCAAAAACAGCATAATTGGTATTTGGGAACAATTGAACAACACTGATTTTAAACCCCTCGAATTCGAGGGAATTAAAAATCAGGCAGGCTTAAATATGCTCAGGATAAAAAACCTGAACACGTTTTTTATTAATGAAAGATTATCTCAAAAGACAAAACTTAAACGTCTTAACAAAATCGCTATTCAACAGATGAAGATCTTGACAGGTAATCTGACAACAAAACGGCTTGAGGGGGGAATTGTGAACGAAAATAGCAAACAAATTAGCAATCCGTCATCAACTGGAGGCCTAGGCCCACATTTTGAAAACCGTGTGCAGTCTGCTTTTGCAGTATTAATGCTTGCCGGCGGCTTTTCACCATGCCTTCCAACATGGCCTATTGAGAAAATTAAGCTTCAAGGAAAATACCAGGGTTTTGAAACTGACGACTTAATTGTTTATTGCAAGGCGCCTGACACAGGAAAACATACAAAATTAATTGGCCAAATCAAGCATTCTGTAAAAATTACAGAGAGGAATAAAATATTCTTTGAGGTAATACAGGCCGCATGGAAAGATTTTAATAATCCAACAGTCTTTTCCGCAGCATCTAATGATGCAATAGCCTTAATCAGCGGCCCATTATCCGCCACTGACACGAATGATGTAAGAAGGCTGCTGGAACAAGCAAGATATTCTGAAAACGCGGAAGATTTTATCACAAGAATTGAACGCGCAACATTCACCAGCAATGGGCAACGCAAAAAATTAGATGTCTTTAGAACTCATTTAAAAAAGGCAAATAATAACACAGATTTGACAAAAGACGAGTTATTGCGCTTTTTAAAATCATTTCATGTGCTTATCTACGATTTGGATATAAAGGGCGTGACTCTTTCATTGTTGCACACTTTAATCAATCAATATTCCCGCAATAATGCCAATAATATATTAGCGCAAATAAATGACCATGTTCAAAGGATAAGTGAAAACTCTGGTTTAATCACAGTTGATTCACTTCCCGAAGAAATAAGAGCCGCATTTAAAAAAGTTCCGGCATTAGAAATTCCAAAAGAATATGTAACAGACACAACAAAAATCGTTGTTAAAAATTGGAATAATCACCCTAATGCGCCGGAATTGGCAATCGCAAACATTGTTGGCTCATGGAACGAGAACTCAGATTATGATAAAGCAATCATTAGTAAGTTAGCTAGAAACGAATACAGTAATTGGATTCCTAAACTACGCGATGTTTTACAGCAACCTGAAAGCCCAATTGTTCTAAAAAATGGCATCTGGAGTGTAAAAGACCGAAAAAAGCTTTGGCAGACTTTAGGCACAAGGATTTTTGATAACAACCTAGACCTTTTCCCGAAATGTGTGGTTAAAGTACTCACAGAACATGACCCAAAATTTGAATTGCCTAAAGAAGATAGATTTACGGCCGGCATTCATGGAAAAATTCTAAAACATTCACATCAACTAAGAAAAGGCTTTGTTGAAACTTTAGCGTTGATTGGTTGTTGTTCAAAATCGTTAACAAATTGTTCTCTGAATAAAGCAGAAGGCACAGCGATCTTATCTATTCGAGAAATCTTCAAAGAAGCAGATTGGCAGCTTTGGGCCAGCTTAAACGATTTACTGCCTTTAATAGCAGAAGCCGCGCCCAATGAGTTTCTGAAAACAGTCGAAGAGGCATTTCACAAAAAGCCCTGCCCTTTTGATAACATTTATACACAAGAGGGTAGCGATATTACGGGACGTAATTACATGACTGGTTTATTATGGGCGCTTGAAACGCTAGCCTGGGAGGAAGAATTTATTGTTCGTGTTTTTATTATTCTTGGGGAGCTCGCAGAACGCGACCCTGGGGGAAATTCGGGCAACCGTCCATCAAGCTCCCTATCGACAATAATTTTACCATGGCATCCTCAGACAATAGCTACGTTAGATAAACGCAAAGTAGCAGTCAAAACACTTGAAAAGGAACTGCCTGATGTTGCCTGGAAACTACTGCTATGTCTTATCCCTAAACAGAGGCAGATGACTATGGGATCACGTAAACCAACATTCAGGGAATCTATTCCTAAAGAATGGAATGTAAAAATTTCAATCAAAGAATATTGGAAACAAATTTATTTCTATTCGGAATTTGCCGTTGAAAAAGCAAAAGATAATATAGACAGGTTGAATGATCTCATTACGAACCTAGATAATTTACCCAAAAAAGCTTTAGATATGCTATTGACTTATCTATCTTCTGATTCGATTGCGTCTAAACCAGAAGAAATAAAAATGGGTTTGTGGACCGGATTGGTCAATTTCACAACAAAACATAAACGTTATTCCGATGCCAAGTGGGCACTTGATTCTAATACAATAAAAAAACTTGACAAAATTGCCGGCAAACTTGAACCAACAAATCCATTGAATCTCTATGTTCGCCTATTTAATGGTCGAGATTTTGAATTGTATGAAAAAAGAGGTGATTGGCAAAAACAAAGGGCACAAATTGAACAAAGACGTCAAAAAGCATTGAAAATTATATTAAACGTTTGCGGAATAGACGGTGTTCTTAATTTTGTAAATAGAATAAATTCACCTTCAAACGTTGGTCAATCTTTAGGAGAGATTGCGAATGATTCAATTGACGTCAAAATTCTTCCTGCTTTTTTAGACTATGACAAAATCGAATTAAAACTGTTTGCCAGCGCTTATGTATTGAGTAGACACCTGCATAAAGATTGGGATTGGGTGGATAATACAATTGCCAAAGAGTGGACAAAACCGCAAATAGCTCGCTTCTGTTCATTTCTGCCATTTACAATAGAAACATGGCAAAGAGTTAGCTTAATCCTTACGGATAAAGACTCGTTGTATTGGCAACAGACATTTGTAAATCCATACCAAACTGATTGTGATCTAAGTTTTGCAATAGACAAACTAGTTGAGCATGGAAGGCCGCATGCTGCATTAGAATGTATATCTAAAGACCTTTATGACAAAAAAACATTGGATATACCACGGACAGTCACTGTGCTTATGTCATCATTATCAACACAAGAACAACTTCAACAGAATGACACATATAAAATTGCGGAAATAATTAAAGCGTTGCAGAATGACAAAGCCGTAACTTCAGATGATTTGTTTCGTGTTGAATGGGCTTATTTGCCATTATTAAACAATGACCATGACGTAACCCCAAAATATTTGGAAAATCGTTTAGCTACAGACTCATCTTTTTTTTGTGAAGTAATCCGATTAATTTATTGTTCAAAGGATGTGCCTAAAACTGATAAAGAACTAACTGAACAAGAAAAAGCAATAGCTACAAATGCTTGGAGCTTGCTTGACAAATGGCATGTTGTTCCAGGAATGCAAAAAGATGGAAGTTTTGATGCAGTACATTTTGATAAATGGTTAAAAAAAACTTTGAACATATGCACCGAAACAGGACATGTTGACGTTGCGCTCTTAAACATAGGTGAAATCCTTTTTTACAGCCCTGCAGACCCTTCTGGTTTGTGGATACATAAAGCGCTCGCAGAAGTGCTTAACAGGAAAGGAACCGAGGAAATGCGCGATGGATATTGTACAGCGACTTACAATTCTCGAGGTGTTCATACGGTAGACCCTACCGGCAAACCGGAAAGAGGGTTGGCAAAAAAATATAGGAAACAAGCCAATGCCGTTGAAAACGCCGGTTTTCAACGACTAGCCGCATCTATACGTGGTGTCGCAGACACTTATGATAGAGAAGCGGATAGAATAATTGATGAGCACAAACCAGACGATGAAAAATAAATCATATTACCGAATTCAAGTAAGAGCTATAATACTAAATTCTACAATTTATACGGGATAACATTATGAGATACAACATAAACAAAAAACAACTATTTATATTAACCATATTCCTCGGCGTAAGTAGTTTTATCAGTGCCCCTAAAAATGCAGCCGGCAATCCTGTAATAAATCTTGAAAAAATAACCGGGGCCCTCTCAAGCCCGGTTTTCACAACCCACGCGGGAGACGGCAGCGGCAGGCTGTTTATTGTTGAACAGCCTGGTAGAATTTTAATTCTAAAAAACGGACAATTAATGCCCGCTCCTTTTTTGAATATTAAGAGCAAGGTAAATTCCGGCGGGGAAAAAGGGCTGTTGAGCGTGGCGTTTCATCCTGATTTTGCGAGCAATCGCAGGTTCTTTGTAAACTACACTGCATTTGACACAAACCTTAAAACAGTTGTGGCGGAATACAGAGCCAAAACGGACAATAAAGATGAAGCCGATTCTGAAGAAAAAGTGGTCATTGAAATAGACCAACCATTCGGCAATCATAACGGCGGGCAAATACAGTTTGGCCCGGACGGCTTCCTTTACATAGGCATGGGCGACGGAGGCAGCGGAGGCGATCCGCTGGGGCACGGGCAAAACAAAGGCACATTGTTAGGTTCCCTTCTCCGCATAGATGTAGACAACGCAACCCCCTACTCTGTCCCCACGGGCAACCCATTTGTTGACAAAACCGGCCTTGGCGAAATATGGGCGTATGGGTTGCGCAACCCTTGGAGGTTCTCGTTTGACAGGCAAACCGGAAAACTGTTCTTAGCGGATGTAGGTCAAAATAGTTTTGAAGAGGTTAACATAATTGAAAAAGGCGGCAATTACGGATGGAACATTATGGAAGGGCTCCACTGTTTCCAAAGCGTTTTAGATTGCGACCGGACAGGTTTGATCCCCCCTATCACAGAGTATTCCCATGCCGAAGGCAACTCAATAACCGGCGGATATGTGTATCGCGGAACAGCAATACCGGAACTAGCCGGCAAATACCTGTTCGCGGATTTTGTTTCATCAACAATCTGGACTATTGAAGAATCGTTAACAGGAACATGGACGCGGTCTGAACTCCTGCAAACCCAACTTTCAATAAGCTCGTTCGGCGAAGACGAAACCGGCGAAATATACGTTGTTGACCTCAACGGAGCCATTTACAAAATTGCTTCTGACCAACCGCCATCACCAACGCCGGAAGAAACGCCGGAGCCGCCCGATAACAAAATATTTACATTCAAATGCAACACTGAATTGCAAAAGGCGCATTTTACAGGAATTGAAAGATTAAACCTTGATGTAGGCGACACGGAAAATTGTGTTTTAGCGCTCTCAAAAGTAGAACCCGGCGTTCAAGTTGAAATATCAACCAAAATCTCCGGCAACAGGCAATCAATAAAAGTAGAGCCTGCCAAAGCGATTACAGACGCCAACGGCGAAATCCCCTTTACAATCACCGCAATAAACAAAGGAGTAGACTGGATAGCCTGGGCCGCCCCAAACGATAACGGAACCGTTAGATTCAACAAAAAAGCATTTGACGCCGGCCTGGCCTGGGGCATGTTTGTTGAGGTGGAGTAATGTTGTTTTTATTAAATAACGCCTTCGGCGGACGCGGGCAGGAGCAATCTTGTAGATTGCTCCAAATGTTTCTTAGAACCATTGGCGTTATTGATAACGATGAGTTTTGCGCGCGTTCTAATGCTTGGCTTAAACGTGTGGAGGCAGTCTACAATATTGCTCCAGCAAAGAAACAGATAGAATAATTGATGAGCACAAACCAGACGATGAATGAATCTGTTTATTAAAATAGAAACGTTATAACCAGACATCTAAAATATATTTTGACAGCGGCAAACTGATTGAAAAAAGCAATGCGCAAAAAGCGCACATTAGTCAACTGAAATGCTGAACAAAATTCGTAAGCAAAATTTATTAGATAACAAAGTGAACGAATCAGAAAAGCCAGCCAAAGAAAGACGCCAAAAAAGCTGGGGGGAAAACCGGATTAATATTTTGGTGATAAAGGCGGATTAATGTCTGCAATTACTGAAATTGGTTTATTCATACCCCAGCTCCTTCATCCAAAACCTCCCAATGTCCGCTTTTGTCCGATCCGATTCGTTGAATTAAATTCATCTCCTTGAGTTTTTGAATCTGCCGTGTGATCGTTGCCCGGCTTCTTCCAAGTTTCCCGATAAGGTCATCTCTCGTGGCAGACGGGTTCTGTTTTATCTCTTTTAACAACTCATTTAGAGGCTCATTTAGGGGCTCATTTTCATTTAAAGGCGCATTTAGAGGCTCATTTCCATTTAAAGGCGCATTTAAAGGCTCAACTGAACTTCTTGGGAAAATAATCGTATAAAAATCGCCAAATTCAAATCGCAGCGTCGGGGTTTTGGCTTTTTTTACCAGAGCTTTAATTTTGCCGATACCGGTTCCCATATTTTCCACAAAATCAATGCGAGAATAAAATAGCAATCTAAAAAGTCCGTGTTTATGCCGGACAGGTTCAATACAGAGACTTGAACCAAGAATTATCTCTTTTTTTAATTTGTTTAGCGGAACTCTAAATGTCAATACCCATATCAATCGCCACGGCGCGAGGAAGCGCCTATACTACATCACGAATACGGATATATATCGCTTTAACGCATTAATGACATTGTCATCGTGTATCGAATTTACGATTAGCGGAACAGACGTCTAACCCGAATAAATCGGAAAGTAAAAAGCAAAACTGTAGCGTTGATTTTAACTTTTACATCAACGGGCCAATGGGTTAATATACTTTCCAATAGTATATTGCTATAAAATCGCTTGCCTGGAAACGAACATATATTAAAAATTAGGTTAATGTTATTTAATGTTATAAACTTGTTATCTCTGATGAACAAAATTCTCTCAGCGTGAATACATAATAAATAATCCAATGATTTTAGGTTGATGATAAATATTATGAATAAAAACAATATTACAGATAACCAAACAAATTTTATCTTCTATACCGGAAACGACGGGAAAGTAAATGTCGAAGTTTTCATTAAAGACGAAACGGTGTGGCTGACGCAGAAAGCGATTGCTAAACTTTTTGATGTAGACCGTACGGTTATAACAAAACACATTAAAAACATCTTTAACGAAGATGAGTTGAGTGAAAATTCAGTATGTGCAAAATTTGCACATACTGCTGAAGACGGTAAAAATTATCATACAAAATTCTATAACCTTGACGCCATCATATCCGTCGGTTACCGCGTCAACTCATACCAGGCCACGCAATTCCGCATCTGGGCAACAAGAACCCTTAAAGAATTCATAATAAAAGGGTTTGTTATGGATGACGAGCGGCTTAAGCAAGGCGGAACCGTTTTCGGAAAAGACTATTTTGACGAGCTTCTCGAACGAATACGGGAAATTCGGACAAGCGAACGTCGATTTTATCAAAAAATCACAGATATATACGCCCTTTCCGCTGATTACGATAAAAACACATCGATTACAAAAGAGTTTTTTGCAGAGGTTCAAAACAAACTCCACTGGGCTATAACCGGCAAAACAGCCGCGGGAATCATTTACGATTCAGCGGATGCTAAAAAGATTTATATGGGGCTAACCACATGGAAACATGCTCCCGATGGCAAAATATTGAAATCCGATGTCGCCATCGCAAAAAACTACCTTGACGAAGCCCATATCAACGAACTCAACCAAATAATTTCAGCCTATCTTGACCTTGCTGAAAACCGCGCTAAACGACAAATCATAACCAAAATGGAGGACTGGGCGCAATTTTTGGATGGTTTTCTTGAATTATCCCAATACCCAATACTTAAAGATAAAGGCAAAGTATCCGCCCTTGAGGCAAAGCTGAAAGCGGAGCAGGAATATGAAAAGTACCGGGTAACACAGGATCAAAACTATATCTCTGATTTTGATAAAGAGATAAAACGGATTACCGGACAAAAAGATGGTGATAAATAAAAACACCATCAAATTCCTGGGAATCTTGGAAGAAATTAATAACGTGGCTATACTACCACGTAAAGATTGGCGTTTAAATCCACCAATCTTCTACAAAGAAAACAATTTAAAACCGTATAATTCATTTTTTAAATCAACATCTTTAATTAATCCATCAGTACAAACCAACCTTTTTCCATTATCTCCCAACCTGGAAAAATCAGACTCTAAACTTTACCCATATAGTTAAACTATACATTTCACCCTCCCAAGAGAGAGAGTAGCTGTGTCGCATTTTTTAATACCCAACCTAAAGTATCCTCATTGTCCTTTATCTTTTTTGTAAACGATATAAATCCAAGCCCTCCATCCTTTACCTTGCTAAGCAAAACTTTGAGCATGCTTCGTTCTTCCGGTCGAGCCATATCAATATTTTTCAAAAGCGAACATATTTCAGTTATTTCTTGACAAGCTGATATTTTGCGTTTAGTGTCGCATTTGTATTCCATAATTTTGCCAAGCAACCCATTCAACCCTTCATCAAGTTTATCGGCAGTTTCTCTTATCTCAATCTTATTAACCATAACTCCACCAGAAAAGTGACTGTAAACATTCTCTACCGGAGCGTTAAAAGTATAATGATCCCCGACTCTCTCCTTTTTCCGTTGTTCGCCAGACAAAAAAGTTCCCAACACTTTATTCAAATCATACCACTCTCCGTTGTCGGAAAGTATTTTTACCTCTCCAACACGCGCTGATTTCATAAGCCGTTTGTAAGACACAGTTTCAACGCCAATAACGCCCTCATATTCATAGCTATCATCAATGCGCGCGGCCATGGGCAAAACAACCCTCTCCTCATGCTCAAGATTCTCCATCCTTCTTAGTATTTGCGCTACCTCATCATTAAGTATTGCAATCACCTCCCTTGCTCCGGCGCCCTGAACCCAAATGCTTAATGTTCTTTTGTGATAATCAACTTGCAAACAAGCGGTTGCGTCATGTGACCTGTTATAAATAACAACCCCGTTCTGCCAAACCATTTCATCTTTAATTTCTTCATGACGCGACACTATCAGTGTTGGCATGACATGTCTGGGCAAAAACCCTCGAAAAACAAACTCAAAACACAATGTCCCATCCATTGTTTTATCAAATTTCAGTTTAGGCTGTTTAGCAGGCAGTTTATCCGGTATTACAAACAGGCTTCGATCTTCCGGCAATCGGTAACAAAGACGGAATTCCTCCATAGCATCAATAATAAACTCGCATTTATCCTTCGGATATTCAAGAACATTGCCGCGCTCATCTTTAACAGTTTCGGAACTTAAAATTTTGATCGCATCGGCCTCGCTAATTTTCCCATTCTTTTTGTTTAATTCCTCAGAATAGATCAAAGTGTAAACACCATAAGTAAGCCAGCGAGGATTAAGCACATAACTATCCAGGCGAGCGATTAACGGAAAATGGATAACTTCGCCAAGTTTGTCAAGCACACCAAGGAAGTCTTTACGGCTCATCTCAGCTTTATTACCAACGCCATTTTCTTCGCACAATCTTTCAAACTCACTATGCGGTAAAAAAGCATTCCTAGGCGAACGTTTGCGCAATTCTTCCAAAACGGCAAACTGTTTATCTGTAAAACTGACCTGACCGTTTCCCACACGTTGTAATTGTTGAATAAAATCTGCAAGAAAATTATCAAACAACCTCCGGAATCTTTCTGTTTTATTTGTGCATGATATGGAATAAAAGCCCACAATATTTGGATAATTCTCTTTCAAGGCCTGCATATCAATATTAACCTGCGCCAAATCAGATTTATTGCCAACCGCCATCACTGGAGCATCTTTGCCAAACGCTTTGACGTGCTCCAGCCAGTACTCCGCTTGTTCATTGGCGTTAATTTCAGTTCTTGCGTCTAGCACAATTATATAAAGACATCTTTCCCGCAGGAAAAACTGATGTGTAGCATGCGCCATCACTTGACCTCCAAAATCCCAAAACCGAGCGTCAATCGCTGTTTCTCCAACATTCCATGTGCGTATATCAATGCCGGAAGTCATCTCCTCCTTGCCCTCTACAACTTCCTCATTATAAAGCAAGCGCACCAAAGATGTCTTTCCGGCGCCACCGTTGCCTATGAATATGGCGCGGACAATATTTAAATTTTTTAACTCATTCCTATTAGCAAGCATTGCAAGATAAGCGTTAACAGCTTTATGCCCCTGCGCTTTAATCTCTGCGGGTAGTTCTATCTGTTTTTTTAGCAACTCCATATCCATCTTTATCCCGGCGACACGATCAAGATACCAATCAATCCAAAAATCAAAACCAGAGTCCAGTTCCCTTACCCATATGCAGAAACAGTTCCAAAACGGCATTAACTCTTTAGGGAACTCTTTGTCCCTCCAAAGTGGAGCTTGCATAAATTCTAATGCTCTTAAAGACACTTCGCGTCTACCACTTTTTAATAGCCTTTTAAATATGCTTGTTTTTGACCTGTTTGCAATAACATTAAGATCATTTAATATTGCGCTATATATAAGAACGCGAATACGGTCCTCTTTATTAGCTTTTGCTAATGTGTCGTTTCGAGCCGTTTTATCTTCTTCAGAAAGCATTGTTCTGCCTTTGCCTTCTATGAAAATGCGGCCTACATTTATAGCGTTTATGGCTGCGCCGGCTCTTTCAGCAGTATAAAAAGCAGTATGGGCAGTAGATTCTGAGACGCTACGAACAACCTGAGCTTCTATGTACTTAGGAAAGATTGCTGGGGCAGTACCGGCTGATGTGGGCGCGGAGGAAACAGTGCGGATGGTTTCCTCCGCAGCGCTGGTGTATTCTTCAAACATGCCAATATGCATAGGAGCTAATCTACTTGTTATACCTTCAGCGTAAGTACCGTTGGCCCTGGCTGCATCACTGACTGCTTTAACGGCAGAAAGCGCTGCATTGGAAGAAAATTTATTAATATCGAAGTTCTTAAAATTAAGAATGGAAAAAGATACGCTTAATTGATGCGCCATCATTATCGCTATAAGATATTTTGGCTTGTCTTTATGCTCCCAATACCAGAATGGCTCTTTGTCTAATCCGTGTATTGCCATTAACGGCAATACACGCATGGCAGTACGCGCCGCAAACGCCGCGCAAAATTCATCTGGAACTTTTTTTAATTTTTCATAAATTTTTTTCTTAAAATCATCTTTGTTTATCATTAAAAAACTCCATTTTATACTGTTGTCAAACGCATATTTTTGCTTTAATCCAATTTTTGCGTGCATGTTTCAAAACGAGATTTTATGAGTTGTGAACTGAAACATTTCGCAAT
The DNA here is from genome assembly GCA_021777105.1 of Candidatus Anammoxibacter sp. Lineage (GTDB taxonomy): Bacteria > Planctomycetota > Brocadiia > Brocadiales > Anammoxibacteraceae > Anammoxibacter_B. The sequence continues at coordinate 11,251 of JAIQZQ010000115.1, read as the reverse complement.
GCAAGACGTTCATTGAATTGCAAAACAATAAACTAAAAGGAGACTTCACAATGGCATATTTTCATTGTATTAGTTAAGCAGCCGCCTATTGGATTTCTATTATTATCGCTAAATTTTGATATACTAAAGCTGTTTATGTTGGTTTGTTTACTGCGAATTGCTCTATTTGGTGAGTTGTCAGCGTTTTTGCTTATAACCAGCTTAAATGTTGCCAGTGAAAAGCTATAAACTTGGTTCACTTCCAAATTAGTTGAACTATGCTTGGTTTTCTTGTAATAATTTTATTAGCCGTTCACCTATTTCGCCAATTTTAATATTACCAATCTTTCCACTGCTGTTATCACCATAATTAAATGTATGTTCCTCCTCTAATATGCCTAATCGGACGAAATCCATTAGAGTTTTATGGGTTTTATAATCGACATCTTTATAATCAATATCTTTATTTTCATTTTTTATAGCTCCTAAAAAAAACTCTCTTGCCGAAATCCATTTTTGTGATTTTTCGTCATAAATTTTTTTTAATATTTTCCATCCATATGGATTTATAAAAATAAGCAAATCAAAAATAAAAAACATCTCATCATCTTCAAAGTCACCTTCCAGATACTCACAAATAAAAGCAAGAAAAGCTTGATATTGATTATTGTCGAATGTATCCCTAATAATGAATAATGTTTTGTAAAAGTGGACGATAAACTGTTCATTATTTTTCAAAGCATTAAATTTTTTTTCAATATTCTTGACTCGACCTTCTAATTCATGCAAAAATTTAAAAATTCTTTCCTTTTGTTTAACTGCTGCAATATTTTGTCCAATATTTTTTATACCGGTAATAAAACCTCCGTAACCGGGAATACCGCCCGCAGAATCACCAATGAAATTTGTAACTAAATTTACATAATCTAATTTTTCCATTTTTACAAATAACCAAAACGAATAATCATACAAAAGATATTTTTAACCATTCAACCATATAATATAGTCAAACAAATCAGGTTTTCGAGAAATAATATTTATGTATGGTTATATTCAATCGCAATTAAATAAAACCCTAAATGGTAAATTCCGACAATACCATGCTGCCGGAGTTAAGGCTTTAGCCTTTTATTCATTGACTAATTTCGAAAACCTAATGATTTTGAGTATATATATCCTTAACGCATGAACGTCCTTGTCATCGTGTATCGAATTTGCGATTAACGGAACAGGCGTCTAACCCGAATAAACCGAGTTAGGCATTGGCGGCCGGCGGCATCTTTTCAACAACATGGTCGCTAATGTTTCTCTTTTGTTCAGAGAAGTTGATCCCTACCAAAATGATCTGTTTTTGAGATTGTGAATAGGCTTTGTAATATTGCCGGTCATGTATCTGTTTCATCGCGGTTTTTGCGGAGGCGTTGTATTTAAGTTCAAAAATATAGATGTATTTATCGGTTTCAACAAAGCTATCTATTCTCCCTTTATTTCCCATCTCTTCCGCGCGGGCCTGATCGCTATAGGTGGACCTTAACAAGATTTGGAAAGGCAGGTGGTAGGACTTCTCCTCTTTTCCAATCAGCAGGTAAGGGATACTGTCGAAAAGTGATTTGACGAACTCAATAAAAGCGTCAATATCGCATGAATCTAAATGTTTTTTAATTTGAAATGGACGGGAATTTATGAATTGGGTGATGATATGCTCAATATCCTTTTCAGTAAATAAAATGCCGAGCAGCTCTCTGATTGAGACATCAATGAACGACTTGTCGCAGGGGTAATCTTTTCGTCCCTTTTCCACGGCTTTTTCAAGCATGTCATAATTAAAGTAAAATGGTTTGAGTTGGTTTTTACATTCACTGCATACACAGGGTATTAATTTCTTATACTTTAAACCTTTAAAGGATTGGTGGATATTATTAAATTCTGAAACGATATCATATAGAAACCCCCTTTTATCATCGCCGGCGACAAATATGTTCAACTCCCCCAACTCTTCATCCAGGCGTATGAACGCCTCGGCCTTCAGAAAATCGTGCTTAATAACCATCCCTGAACGCCACAAGAGTTCATCTCGTTTTTGATGGTATCGACGGACAACAAATTTGGGCAAAATGGATTTAGGCAGAAATGAGTCATATTTAAAGCGAAACTTTAACGCGCTTTCAATATCAAACGCAAATTCAGGCTCCAGCCTGGTGAGGTGATCGGGAAAAAGGTAAGTTTGAGGATTGATCTGCTGACATAATTCAAATTTAATCATTAGCTTTAATAAAAAATCGTATTTTTTATCTGAATAACGATCCTTATCCAATATTCGCGGCAGTTGATTCAACTCCAGTATCCCAAATTGATTGGCAACCGTCTTATTGTTAATGACGGCATAAAATGCTTCCGTCAACCACTCAGGGTTAATCACATTGGTCTCATTCAAACCCGTGTCTTCAAAATAGGTGACAATTCCCAGCCGGTTCAACCACTTTATTAAAATATCCTGTTGTTCAGCGGTGACGCCTCTCTCCTCACAGAGCTTCTGATAGTTTTCATAAGAGATGTAGTCTTTCAAATTGTTGCCGCCCCTCATCTCCTCCAACTTTTCTTTCACGAGCAGCCAGGCTGCGCCCCACCGCGTCTTGACATGAAGCAGATCAGTTGTGATATTGACAATGGTTTTATGGAACTCTTCCAAACCGTCGTCTGTTTGACATGAGAGGCGAACATAACCTTTGATGGCGGGATACTTTTCAGTAAGAACCTTCATGTTTTCCTGCGCGGCGGGATTTTCATCGATTTTATTCATCACCACAATAATTGGCGAATCGCCGCCAAATACTTCGATCATTCGCAGCCAATACTCGGCGGCGCTTTTCTCTCGGGCGTTGAGCACAAGGACATAAACACTTTTCGGGGTTAGAAAAAACTGATGGGTGTGGTGCATAATATCCTGCCCGCCAAAATCCCACAATTTTAAATGAACGCCGCTATCCCGGTTTTTAATATTAATCCCGTGTGTTTGAGGCTCATTTTTATCAAACCCTTGCCCGCAAAAGCGTTTCATGAGCGATGTCTTGCCCGACGCCCCTTCGCCCAGAAAGATGACCTTTATTTCATTAATCGGCTTGGCTTTTTCATCCAATGTCGCCATATATCCTCGTATCGCCTCATTGCCCAAATCAATGATCTCAAGAGGTATGTTCTCAATCGGGTTACAGTACAAATTAAACACATTATCTGACGAGGAGGCTTGTTTCCGAAGGACGATATCCATTTTTGACTGACCAACCCAATTTGGCAAATGAGTGGTTTGATTATTATTTAGATCAAGAAATCTAAGTTTTTGTAATTGTTCTAAAGGCTCAACGCTTGTAACACCATTATTTGCTAAATTCAGATAAATTAATTCGGTTAAACGGGTTAATGCAGTGATATCCGTAATGTTATTATCATTAAAATTAAGCACTCGTAATTTAAACAAATTCTGTACCGGATATATTTCAGTTATTTGATTGGCACGAAGATATAGATTCGTTAGAGACGTTAAGTCCTTGAGGCTTGCTATTTCCGATATTTCATTACCATTAAGATATAGTTCTGTTAGAGACGTTAAATACTTGAGGCTTGCTATTTCCGATATTTCATTATCACTTAGATCTAAAGTAGTTAGAGACGTTAAGCCATTGAGGCCTTCTATATCCAATATTTCATTATCATTTAGATATAGATTCGTTAGTGACGTTAAGCCATTGAGGTTTGCTATTTCCGATATTTCATTACGATTTAGATGTAGGTTAGTTAGAAACGTTAAGCCCTTGAGCCATTCTATGTCTGATATTTTATTACCACTTAGATATAGATTCGTTAGAGACGTTAAGCCTTTGAGGCCTTCTATATCCGATATTTCATTATTATAAAGCTCTAGATTAGTTAGAGACGTTAGCCCCTTGAGGCTTGCTATTTCCGATATTTCATTACCACTTAGATATAGTTCAGTTAGAGACGTTAAGCCCTTGAGGCCTTCTAAATCGGATATTTGATTGGAGATGATGTTCAGTCCTGTCAACCAGGTTAGCTCACAAACTTTGCCAGGAATCTCTTTAAGGTTACAATGCGACAAATCCAACACGGCTGAGCGATTTTGCCGGCATTCTTTTATTCTCTCTGATACGTTGTTATTATCCATAACTTTTATTATCCCTGGAAAAAGACCGGGGCGGCTTTTAAGTATACGTTCTGGTTCCCAAACCGGGGTTTGGGAACGAGGCGACGTTCAGAATCGCTCAATTTAGGTGTAAATATCTCCTTCAAACGCCACGGCGCGAGGACGCGCCTACACTACATTTATGATTCGGAAAGAAACAGGCCGCTTAACTGTTAGGATCTTATGAGTTAAATTATGACAATTTTTGACGGAATATTTTAAAAAAAATAATTCCGACCTTTTTACTTTTGCCTTTTTACTTTTTACTTATCCGGTTAATCCGGGTTAGGGCTAAAATCATACACACTCATGCATTTGCGCATCCGGTTAGACGGTTTTCTTCCTGGTTTTTGATTTGGTTTTGGTTTTAGATAATTTATTAATTTCAGTTTTTGAGAGTCCTGTTGATTTGACAATTACATCAATTTCCACCCCGTTTTTTAGCAAATTCCCTGCTATTTCAATTTCAGTTTCCTTCCTGTACTTCTCCTCTTTCATATCGTTGGTTAGAAACTCTTCGCTTTGTTCAAGCACATTCAGGATTCCATCATTGCCAAAGCTTGAAAATTTTTTCGTATTGATTATTAAATGATCTATTACTTCCAGCCTGACCAGCCTGGCGGCGTGAAGTAAATGATTAGTAATTTTTATATCATTGTCGCCGGCCTCTAAATGACCAAAAGGGTGGTTATGCACTAATATCAAATATCTTGCGAATTTCAGGATGCCTACTCTGAAAACTTCTTTTGGGTCTACCAGGGTTGTTTCCATATTGCCGATACTCACCAGTTCGATATATAAAATAGTGTTATCAATATCAAGACCCACAACCCAAAAATGTTCCCTGTTTCTGGAATATTTATTTTCACGAAGTAATATTTGCTGCATTATCATAAAAATCTCATTTGGCTTGGTCACTTTTATCTTTTGATCGTCTGTTAATTTTATTTCCATATTATATCTTAAATAAAGGTTAATGGTTTAAACGGGATTTGTGATATAAATCTACCAGATCCAGACTGGAAAGTAAAAAACAAAACTGTAGCGTTGATTTTAACTTTTACATCAACGAGCCAATTGGTTAATATACTTTCCGATAGTATATTGCTATAAAATCGCTTGCAGGGAAACGAAAATCCGGTGGCGGAAAAGTTAATGACAAAATTTTCCTTAAAGACAAAGCGGACGGGCTTGCACAAAAAACATTAGCGGATTTTTTGACATAAATAGAAACCGTATTCAGCGCGCTGAACGAAAAAGTCCATGCGCAAAATTTACGCATTAGTCATAAGGCAATTTGAATGGGTATAAAAGAAAATCAGATTTTAGAGTGGAAAGAGTCCTGGAGAGACGAATACATCAAATGGATATGCGGATTCGCCAATGCGCAAGGCGGGACGCTTTTTATCGGCAAAAACGATAAAGGTATTGTAACCGGAGTTCCAGCGGCATCTGAGCTGATGGAAAAGATCCCTAACAAAGTTAGAGATCTCCTGGGAATTATCATTGATGTTAATCTGGTTAAAGAGAAAAATAAACACTTTTTAGAGATTGTAGTAGAACCTTATCCATATCCGGTAAGCTACAAGGGACAGTATCATTACCGAAGCGGCAGCACTAAACAGGAGTTAAAAGGCCCGGCGCTTGATAAATTTCTGCTAAAAAAACAGGGCAAACGGTGGGATGGTGTGCCAGTGCCAAATGTTACTGTTAAACATTTAGAAAATAGAGCGTTGGATTTGTTCAGAGCAAAGGCGGCGGAAAGTAGACGATTAAGCAAAGAAGTTCTAAGTGAAAACAACAAAATACTTATTGAAAACTTACGCATTAAAGACGGCAAGTACTTAAAACGCGCCGCAGTTTTACTGTTTCATCCGGATCCTGAGTCATTTTTTACCGGCGCATATATAAAAATTGGTTTCTTTCAAACAGACGCAGACTTGATTTACCAAGACGAAATTCACGGCAATTTATTTGAACAATCCGAGAAAGCAATGGATCTTTTGCTTACAAAATACCTCAAAGCATATATAAGCTATGAGGGGATTACAAGAGTTGAGCGTTTTCTTTTCCCTCATGAGGCAATACGGGAAGCTCTGCTTAACGCTATTGTTCATAAAGATTATGGAAGCGGAGTTCCTATACAAATAAAGGTCTATGATAACAAGATCATATTCTGGAACGAAGGCGAACTTCCTGAACACTGGACAATAGAACGCTTAAAGCAACAACATCCATCCAGCCCTTATAACCCGGATATAGCCAACGCGTTCTTCCGCGCGGGTTTAATCGAATCGTGGGGACGGGGTATAGAAAAAATCAAATTTGAATGCCATAACCATGGCATTCCTATACCGGAATATAAATATGTGCCTTCAAATTTTATGTTGGAAATAGACGCAACCGGTATGCTAAACAAAATCCGCAAGCAAAATTTATTTGATGATAAAGTGAACGGGTTAGAAGACAAATACTGCAGGAAAAAGACGCCAAAAAGGTTGAATAAAGATGGCAAGTTGGGTGAAAACCAGGCCGAAAAGTTGGGTGGAAATTTGACCGAAAAGTTGGGTGAAAACCGGGCCGAGAAGTTGGGTAGAAATTTAAATGATGAATTTGGCCAAAAGGAAAAAGCGGGAGGAAAGATAGCTGTAAAATCAGGCGACAAACAGGTTCAGAAGTTAAGTAAAAATGAACGGTTTGGCGAAAAGTTGGGTGAAAAATTTGGTGAAAAGTTGGGTGGAAATTTGACCGAAAAGTTGGGTGAAAACCGGGCCAACATTTTACTGATAATGAGCAAATTCCCTGCCATCACTATCCCTGAATTGAGCAAATTAATTGGCATAAGCGCGACTGCAATAGAAAAAAACATACAGTATTTAAAAGAGCATGTTTATATAAAACGCATAGGCCCCGCAAAAGGCGGTTCATGGAAGATAATAGAGAAATAAATTTAAAAGGAAGCATTAATGGATAAACGTATTGAAAACATAAATGTAGTATCTGAGGATTTGATTATCACGCCGGAAGAGCTGAAGAATCTGTTCCCTCTAAATGAAACAGCCGTGCGCACGGTTATGGAAGCGCAGCATGTCATCAAAAACATTATTGACCGCAAAGACCGCCGCTTGCTTGTGCTGGCCGGGCCTTGCTCTATTCATGACACGAAGGCGGCCATGGAGTATGCGGGAAAACTGCGCGCCCTTGCGGATGAAGTAGGCGACTCGCTGTATCTTGTCATGCGAGTCTATTTTGAAAAGCCGCGCACAAGGGGCGGGTGGCAGGGCTTGATAAACGACCCGTTTCTTGACAATTCATTCCGCATTGACGAAGGGCTGAAAATGGCCCGCAGTCTGCTTTTGGACATGGCAAAAATGGGTCTGCCCGCTGCCGGCGAAGCGCTTGACCTGATTACACCGCAATATGTTCAGGATCTTATTTCGTGGACGGCCATAGGCGCCCGCACAACAGAGGCGCAGACGCATAGGAAAATGGCTAGCGGTTTTACTTCAGCCGCGGGATTTAAGAACGCTACCGACGGCAATCTTGATTGCGCCGTCAACGCAATCCATAGCGCAAAGCTGCCCAGCCATTTTAAAAGTGTTGATCCTTCAGGCAGGGTCGCGGTAATACGCACAACCGGCAATCAATATACGCACATTGTGCTTCGGGGCGGAACAACCAGCCCTAATTACGGCGCAGGCTCAATTGGGCTTTGCGAAAATACATTGCGCAAAAATGGATTGCCTGAAACAATCATGGTTGACTGCAGCCATGATAATTCACAAAAAAAACATGAAAAACAAACAATAGTTTGCAAAGATATTGCCGCTCAAATTGATAATGGAAACCGTTCGATCATAGGCATTATGATTGAGAGCAATCTTCACGCAGGAAACCAACCCATGGCCGAGAATCTTTCAGATCTAAAATACGGAATCTCGATAACAGACGCTTGCATGGGCTGGCCGGAAACTGAAAAAATGTTGAGAAATTTACGCAACGCGGTTAAAGAGGCTTTGCAAACGCGGTAATTTTAATTCGCGCGTCAACCACAACAACTTCATCTTTGTGGGCAATAATTGGATTAAGGTCAAGTTCCGTTATTTCAGGAGCCGCGTCAATTAGCGCTGAAATTTTAACCATAATATCAGCAAATTTATCTTTGTTCACCCCTGCTTGACCTCGCGCGCCGGCTAATATTTTTTGCGATTTCAGGGAGTGGATCATGTCTAAACACTCCTGCTTGCCTGTCGGCGCAAGGGTGGCCTTTACATCTTTCAACTCTTCCACAAAAGAGCCGCCCAGGCCGCATAGTATAAGGCGCCCAAACCTCTCTTCTAATTTTGCGCCCACAAACAGCTCGATACCCAAAAGCATAGGCTGCAATAATACGCCGGTAACTCCGTCAAAACTCATCATTCTATCAAACTCGGCCTGCATCTGATCGTCCGCCGTTATGTTTAACACAACTCCGCCAACGTCTGATTTGTGAATGGGTCCGACGGCTTTCATTGCAAGCGGGTACCCAATTTTTCTTGCAGCTTTCACTAAGCTTTCCTTGTTAAAAACAATCTCTTCGTTTACTCTATTGACGCCAACTGCGTCGAGCAGATTTTGAACTTTATCCGGCGGAATGTATCCATCTTCAGAGCCATCAATAACCTTGCGAATTTTTGTCCGGTCTATATTTGGCAAATCAATATTTTCAGATGAGGGTTTTGGAGTGTAGTATACTTTTGCCAAGGCCCCGGCAAATACAACTTCGTCCTGGAAATTTATATGTCCTTTTGCTAAAAAACTCTCAACTTCTCTTTTAGCCGTGATAATTGAAGGTAATATTGGAAAAACAGGCTTTTTAGTTGTTTGCATTTTCTCATGCAGCGCATCATACACATCGAAAACATCAACTAATCCCGGAGAGCCAAAAATAATTGCCATACCGTCTATATCGCTAAATTTGTTTTCAACGCAATCAATTATTGTCTTTAATTGATCTGCCGTGCCTGTGGCAAGGAAGTCGATGGGATTGTTAACCGCCGAACCGGGATGCAATTGTTTTAAAAGAATATTTGAATCTTCATTGTCAATACGGGGAATATCAAAACCATCTTTTGAAAGCGCGTCCGCCAACATAACGCCCGGCCCCCCTGCATGAGTTATTACGGCAATGTTTTTGCATTTTAATTGTGGATGCATAAATATAGCCCCGGTGGTTGCCAACTCCTGCCTGCTGTAACAACGCGTTATGCCGGCTTTTCGAAATAAAGCGTCAACCGCGACATCCGGGTTTACAATAGCGGCAGTGTGCGACATTGCCGCCCGGCTTCCACTTTCAGAAACACCGGCTTTAATTGCCGCAATTTTACACCCTTTTCTTATTAGGGAAGCAGCGTGTTTAAGCAACTTTCGCGGTTTGTTTACTGATTCAATATATAGTAGTTTTGCAAACGAGCTTTTTGCGGGATCAAAAGTCTCATCAAGATGTTGTAATATATCTTCAACGCCGTTTTGAGCTGAGTTGCCCACTGAAAATACGTTGGCAAAAGTTAAACCGTTTAACATTGCCGATTCCATAATAAAACATGCCGCCGCGCCTGATGCTGATATGAAATCGCACCCTTTTGCGCTCAATTTTGGGATGGGTTCTGTAAATACGCCATGATAAACAGGAGTTAAAACGCCAATGCAGTTCGGCCCAATAAGGGAGCCGTTTACACTGTTAATTATTGACACTACCTTATCTTCAATCTCTTTGCCTATTGAGTCTGTTTCGCTAAACCCGGCTGATAAGATTATAAAAGACCTAACGTTGCAATGTTTGGAGAGAGTTTCGACAATATCCGGACACAACCTCGCCTCTATCGCGATAATAGCCAAATCAATTGAGGGTAAATCTTCGATATTACGGTAACATTTTATTCCCTGAACAATATCTTCATTAAGATTAGTTGCGTAAAGCCGGCCCTTGTAACCTCCGTCCAACAGGTTTTTTAGAACCTTGCCGCCCGGTTTATGGACATTGTTTGATCCGCCGACAACCACAATGCTTTTAGGATTTAACAGCTGTTCATTTATCATTAAAGTTGAATTTATGTGTTCAGTAAAATTAATTTTACCTAAGGGATCGTAAAATGTTGAGCAGCCAAAATCGCAACACGCATAGCTTTTGCTTTTTTTACGCTCCGCGCTTTGCGCTTTGCTCTTCGCGCCATGCGCCCTGCGCTACGCGCTTACGCTTTCACCCGGATTTAGAATAACAACTTCGGCAAGAGCGCCTACTTTGCTTTTAAATTCCTGAGGGTCGGCCATGATTATGGGGAATGTGTTGTAGTGCATTGGGACTACTTTTTTGGGTTTTAGGTATTCAACCGCTTTTGCGGCTGACCTTATCCCCATTGTGTATCTATCGCCAATGGGCAAAAAGGCGAGATCAATATCAAAGAATTCGCCTATTATTTTCATGTCGCCAAACAGGCCGGTGTCGCCGGGATGGTAAACGGTAGCGCCGTCCATTTCAATTACCACGCCTGCCTGATGTCCGTTTGCCGTGGAATGCTGGGCGTTAACCATGTGTATGTTAATATTTTCAAGACTCAGGGTTCCGCCGATGTTCATGCCTTCAGATTTAAGGCCCTCTTTGCCCGCGTCTACCGATACTTCATGAACGCCTACCAGGGTTGCGCCTGTTTTATTGCAAATGTCAAATGCATCGCCCTTGTGGTCGTCATGGTCATGGGTGACTATAACATAATCGGCTTTGTCAATTTGATCCACTGAAGTTGTAGCCAATGGATTGCCTGTCAAAAAAGGATCAATGTAAACTATATGCGCGCCTTCAAGTTTTATTGCTGAATGCCCAATAAATGTTGCTTTCATAATTTACCCTCCGTAAAAAATATTTAACACCTAAATTGAGCGATTTTAAATACCCCCTCCCCTAACCCCTCCCACTAAGGGGAGGGGGATTTGGCTTTTTCAGCTCGTTTAGGCGCTAATCGTAAAGTTAAAAAGTTTCACCTAATGGGTGAAGTATTGTAATTAATATATACCGTTTATTTCCCCTCCCTTGATGGG
>JAIQZQ010000114.1 GCA_021777105.1 Candidatus Anammoxibacter sp. | reverse complement strand
ACAATTAAATACATGAAAAGTGATTAGAAATTAATCAAAAACGGAAAATATTTTCTATTCTAACCAGAGTTAGGGCACAGGAGGTTTTTCGGCCAAAATTTTCAAACAAAATTACCCTTTCCGCAACAGATACTACGTAAGCGTGTTGTTTGTTAATAGCGACAGTAAATGGCATTGGTGTTACCATGTAGTTTGGCGATGTTATTAGCTTGTTTTGGGAAATATTTTTAGATTTTTAGCGTAAATAAAAGGCTAAAGGCGCCTCGAAGGCACGAATGCACGGAGAAAAGATTGGTTTTTTGTGGGGATTGAGATTGTAATTAAACGCGAAGCTGGGGATTATTGGATTTGGGGGACAAAGCGGAGCTTTGTAACCAGGGTGGAATGTTTCGTTATATGGCGCGGCTCTACTGTTACAAACAGAGGGAAATATCATTTTAAGGATGTTCTTTTGTGTTTTGAAATATTCTTTGTAATATTTTTAAACGTCCCCTAAACATTTCCCAACTTTTTATGGTGAATTTGTTTGTTAGATGTAAGGTCGACAACAGTGGTTTTTCCTCCTTTTTCTTTTATTCGTAAACTTTTTGCTAGCTTGTCAATATCATAATTGGATTCTCTGGCAACTTGGTCTTTTATGTTCCATAGTTCTTCTAAAATTTCATTCTTCATTTAATATTTCTCCCATAAGTTCCTGTGGAGTACAAATTTCAGGATAAAAGTATCCGTTTGTAATAATTACGGCCCGAATAATTGGTTTAGTTTGTGCATTATCTATGTGACGGCAATTCCATGTCAATAGGTAATTGATACTATGGACAGAACTTAAAGCTATATGTAAAGCGTCATCAGTTGCTTTTGCGGATATTGACTAAATTACCATGATTTTATTTCTTCTTTTAATGATTCAACAGATATACTTTTCCCCTCTTTTATGGCCTCTTGCCCTTTTGTAACCTTATCGATTACATAAATGCGGTACATTATTTCATCGGCATTGGCCGCTTCCGGTAATTTGTCAATCGCATTCATTGCTTCCTTCTTTAGAGTTTCCATCTTATTCCTTTAAATTAAATTTGTATAAATCGTTTTTTATTTAGCCTATTTTAGCATAACCCTTGGTTATCGGAAAGAGGCTATATAAAGCCGACAACCTCTATTGGTATTCAATTTACTCTTATTCTGTTTTTAGTTAAATTTTCTTGTAAATTGTATTAGGTTTTATCTTTTATTTCTATCTTTAATTGCTGAATTTAAGACGCTATACAGTAAATTTGACGAAATTTATCTTTTATGCGGCATAATTCCAGCTTCATTTACGAAGCTAACATTACGGTTTGAAATAGTTGCTTATAACGCTTACGCTTTTTGACCCATCCTCCCTTGCTTGGTAACCGGGAATTCAAGCAGCCCGGCTTCGTGCGCAAAAAGGAGTTAAATATGCTTCAAACACGAAACTGGGGCTTCTTGAATTATTTCGCTCCCAAACTGGGGTTTGGGAGCGAGGAGATCCTGTGAGTTCAGTCTTTTGCTTTTGCTCTTATATTAGTGTAGATTAGTGAAGATAAGTGGTTAATCCGCTTTTGCTTTTTTCCTTTTCCGGTTTATCCGGGTTAGGTATATTTCATGCCGGAAACTTCTTGAATTTGAATAACCCTTATCTTATCATAACTCCCTCTTTTAAAAGAGATTGCAACTGCCGGTTTATTCATGGCCCGCATATAAACAGGGAAGTTTCATTTTATTTGGAGCATGTTTTTAATGTCAATGTCAGAGTCTGAGCTGAAACAAATAGAGTTGCTTAGGAAAAAGACCCCGGTGGAAAGATTTTTATTAATGGGGCAATTGATTGATGATCAATTTGAAGTTATGAAAGCGGGGATTAAACATAGAAATCCCGGTATGAGCGATGAGGAATTACATAAATGTCTAATGGAAACAATGAAAAAGATCTATTCCACAATGGAACATTAATTGTAAGTTCAAACTTTTTTCAAATAAATCTGAAAAAAGTAAGCTTGTTACATGGCTCCTGCCTTGTAACACACTGTTCCTAGAGGCTCTACCTCTTATCTAAAGCAATAGAGATTGATGTATTATTGTCTTCAATTAAAATGTCGAAATACAATTGTTATCTTGTTTGTAAACTAGAGGCAGAGCCTCTAAGGACACCGCGTTACAAGGCAGGAGCCATGTAACGAGCAAAAGACAAAATATTATAAAATTATAGTTTACCCAAGGTTTTCATTTTAATGAAAAAGGGCTGATTTGAAACAAAATACGAATTTAAATATTCATAATATTCTCAAAAACTCGCCGCTGTTGTTATGCATTGTTATTGCGGCTTTGCCGGTTTTGCTGTTAGAACGCCCGTTATTTGCGTTGGAAAATGCTGTGTCCATAACTGCCGCTGTTCCGGTAAAGCGGATTAGTTTGTTGGAATCCGTTCGTGAAACCATTAAAAATCACCCCAATATACACCTTGATGAACATTTTGTTAAAGCAAGCGAAGGGCAACTTCAAATTGAAAGCGGCAAGTTTGATGTTACATTAAGATCGCAAGTAGCGCACGGCAGGCAAAGTTCTCCTCTCTCATCAAGCCAAAAAGAAGCGTTAGGAACGTCAAAAACAACTGAACAGACCACCGAGTACAGTCTGGGGTTAAACAAGGAGTTGCGGTCAGGCATTGAGTTGAGTCCTAATATAAAGATGACCAATACTAATGACCTTGTCACCGGCGCCGAGACCACAAATTTCGGGACGGTGGAATTCTCTATAAAAATTCCATTGTTGCGTGAAAGGGGTAAAACCGCAAACGCGGCGGATGAAATATCGGCAAACTATGTATATGAATCAAGCAAATACAACCTTCGCCACACTATTTCAAACTCTATTTTGAACGTAGTTGAGGCGTATTGGGAAACGGCGGCTGCGATAAGAAACTTTAACATTGCCGAAGGGACTGAAAAAAGGGCGCAGACAATGTATGAAAGCGCAAAAGTGCTGGTTGAGGCCGGCGAGCAGCCGGCATCGGAACTTAATCAGCTTTCCGCGAACATGGCCGGCAAAACCGCTAACCGCATTAGCAGGACACAAAGCCTTTTTGAGGCAAGGCAAAAGTTGGGCCTTGCAATGGGGCTAACTTTTGACAAAATAACCGCGTCGCCTCTGACTTCTGATTTAATGCCTGCCGCAGGCTCGGTTACCGCCGGCGGCGTGTTGAATGATCAGGCCCTGATTGATATATCTTTAAGCGAGCGTTCCGACCTTGCGGCTTTAAAAAAGAGGGAGCAGGCCGCAAAAGTATTGGCCAGGGGCGCAAAAAGCAATTTAAAGCCTCAATTTGATCTTAATATTGATTTGGGGTATTCAGGCCTTAATGAGGGGAACGATTTTGACCAGTATTTTTCAGCGTTTAATGAAAATGAGGCGGGCTTAAATGCTAAAGCTATGTTTAGTTATGAATGGCCGATAAAAAACGATTTCAGAAAGGGGACGTTTCGATTGCAAAACGCATTGCGCGATCAGGCTGTTATACGAACCAACGATCTGACAAGGAATATTGTATCCAGAGTTTCCGTGGCTATTTCAAATGTAAGGAATAGTTTAGCGGAGCTTCAAAAAGCGCATGAGTCTGTTCTCTATTATAAAACCGCAGTTGATAAAGAGAAAATGAAACTAAAGCTGGGTATGGGGACGGTTATAGATTTAATTGATGTTGATGATAGGCTGACCAGCGCGCTCCTAAACGAAGTCTTTGCAAATCTTAAATACGCCAATGCAATAATACGATTGAGGTTTGAAACCGGCACAATAATATCATCAAATATGGATGATGTTTCCGTTAGCATTGGTAGTTTAATAGAGCCGCCGGATCCAAGGTTAGCGCCATAGACGTTAGGCTAAAGTAAAACTTACGTGATACTGAAATATGATTTGTCATTTCGACCATCGGGAGAAATCTTTAAACCCGTAAGTGTCAGAAGATTTCTCTCTATCGTTCGAAACGACACGGTTGTAATTAATGTTCACTTAATAAGCGCAAGTCTAATTCTTTGTAACTGCCTTTTTTAAAAGGGTTAGATGTTAATTGTGCATAAGAATCTCTCAATTTGGGTTAAAGTAATACTTGCGCGCGATATTTTGAGATCAAAAGGCAATATTTAGCAGAAGCACAGGCTTTCAGTCTGTTCTACCGGCTGCTGTTTAGCACAACAGGCATCCTGCCTGTTATCAATATGATAGGCTGCAAGCCTACGAATAGACGCAATGTGTTTTTGTAAACAGAGAGAAAAAGACACAGGCTGAACGCCTGTGAGCATGTTAAAAACAGGTAGGATGCCTGTTCCACTACTAATCACACTTTGTGTGATTTTAGGGCTCGACAAATAAATGGATAACGAAAATAGATCAAAGGATAGGGATTCGGATAAAAACATATCTTCCCCCGCGGAACTGGACACTCTGTTGCAGGTTATAAGCCCGTTAGGCTGGATATCAATATGCGCTATAGGAGTTTTGATTCTTGCGGCTATTATCTGGGGGTTTATAGGCAACATTTCCACAAGGGTTGAAGGGAATGGGATTTTGATAAAGACGGGAGGCGTTTTTGACGTGACTGCTTTAGGCTCGGGCCAGATTTCAGACTTGAGGATGGAAGTGGGAGATATTGTTCAAAAAGGACAGGTTGTTGCGCGCATTGCGCAACATGAGATAATGGATAAGATTGATAAAAACAGGGCTCTATTAAAAGAGTTGCAAAAGGAGTACAAGGAAGTTGGCGAGTTTGGAAGCAAAGACCTTAAAATGCAAAAAGAGTTAAACGACAACGAAAGGATAAGCACCGAGAACAAGATAAAGATACTGGAAGAGCGTGTTAAATGGTTTAAGGAAAAAATAAACATTCATGAGAAACTGCATTCGGAAGGACTAATCACAAAGCAGACATATGTGAACACCAGGCACGATTATGAGGCGACGAAAAATGAGATTGAAGAGACGCGCAACATTTTAATGCAGCTTACGGATGAAGAGCTAAAGTTAAAGTTTCAAAGAAAGCAGGAGCTTTACTCTGTTGAGCAGAAAATAAGCGAAACCGAGCGTGAATTTGGTTTGATGGAAGATAATTTGTATCTGAAATCGCAAATAATTTCGCCGTACACGGGCCGTATACTTGAGGTAATGGTGGATGAAGGGAGCCATATTGACGAGGGGGCTTCGATATTAAGCCTTGAGTTGGTTGGCAAAGAGATACAGGCTTTAAAAGCCGTAATTTATTTGCCGGCATCCGAAGGCAAAAAGGTGCGCATTGGGATGAAGTCGCAAATATCGCCTACGACCGTTAAACGGGAAGAGTATGGTTTTATGTTTGGCAATGTAATGTCGGTTTCAGAATACCCGGCGACTTTTCGTGGCATGATGCGCATACTTAAAAATGAGGAACTTGCGCAATCTTTTTCAGCATCCGGCCCGCCAATTGAGGTGTCCGTGCATTTGGTTCCAAGCGATAAAACAATCAGCGGCTATAAGTGGTCAACCCCTAAAGGGCCGGCCATGGTAAATTTTACAGGCACTCCATGTTCCGTATCAATAACAATTAGCGAAGATCGCCCCATAGGCCTGGTTATTCCTTTGTTAAAGAGGTAGGATAAATTCAGAATGATCTGAGTCGGTTGCGCTTTCTTTAGAGCCTAAGCGGGAAAGTGACTAAAGTGATCTAAAGTTATGGTATTTTATTTTAAAACAAACGCTTATAGCGCTCATTAACTTATGATACTAAATTGATCGATTTTAAATACCCCCTCCCCTAACCCCTCCCACAAAGGGGAGGGGGAATTGTCTTTTTAAACTCGTTTTATCTTTATGCTGAATAATTATCAAAAATCTTAGATTTTTACATAAACTTTAGCTCATTTTTAACTTTAGTCACTTTAGCCACTCTCTATAAAAGATGCGATAAAAGTTTTTTGAAACTAATTTGAACGAATCTGGATGTAACAAAAATATATCCATCATATCATGGCTAACAACTTATTTAAAACAGATCATAAACAAGCCCGCAACGCCAGGGTAAAGACGCCTACTATCCTGCAAATGGAGGCGGTGGAAGGCGGGGCCGCCGCGCTCTCGATTGTGCTTGCGTATTACGGTAGATATGTGACTTTGGAGAAATTGCGAGACGATTGCGGAGTCTCCAGAGACGGCAGCAAAGTTTACAACATACTCAGGGCAGCGCGCAGATACGGCCTCTTTGCCAATGAAAATGACACAGCTTTTGAAGAGCTCAGGTCTGTTGTTTTTCCATATATTGCAATTGTTAATTTTAATCAATATGTGGTTGTTGAAGGTTTTAAAAATGGTGTTGTTTTTCTAAACGACCCTTCCTGCGGTCCTAAAAAGACGCCGATCAATGAGTTTGAGCGCTCATTTACCGGGAAAATTTTAGAGTTCAAACCCAGCCCTAACTTTAAAAAAGGCGGGGAAAAGGAGAACCTTTTCAGATCGCTTAAGAATCATCTTGCCGGCTCGCGATCAGCCCTTTTTTATGTGACCCTTGCGGGATTGGGGCTCGTCTTTCCCGTGTTGATTATTCCGGTCTTTATGAAAGTCTTTGTCGATCAGATTATGGTAGGCAACAAGATTGACTGGATCTCTTCGCTACTGATGGGCATGGTTCTGACCGCTTTTGTCTTTGGGGCTCTAACATGGCTTCAACAACACCACCTGTTGCGGATGGAAAGCAAGATATCATTAAGCTCTTCATGCAGATTCTTTTGGCATGTGCTTAGGTTGCCTGTGGAGTTTTTTTCGCAACGCCGGGCAGGCGAGATAAGCTCGCGCGTCAGTCTAAATGACAATGTTGCCCAGTTGCTTTCAGGCGATCTGGCTACCACAATGATAGGCATTGTCATGATAATCTTCTACGCTATTGTTTTGTTTCAATATGATGTTATCCTTACACTTGTAGGCTTGTTTATTGCGTTGTTTAATATTGCGTTTTTAAAATATGTGTCGCGGGCCAGAACCGACCTCTTTCTGAATCTGCTGCATGAAAGCGGCCAAATGCAAGGCAAGTCAACGAGCGGATTGCAAATAATTGAGACTATCAAGGCTACGGGGTCTGAAGACGACTTTTTTGCGGACTGGGCTGATAATCAGGCGCGGTTAATAAATGTTCAGCAAAAATTCGGACTTTTTACCCAACTTTTTTCAGTTGTGCCGCCTTTTCTTTCAGCAATAAACACAACAATAATACTTGTGCTTGGCGGGTATCGGATTATGGACGGTTACATAAGCATAGGGATGTTGTACGCTTTCCAGACATTGATGATCAGCTTTCTGGCGCCTATTAATGATGTTGTTAATTTAGGGGGAAAGTTGCAGGAGATTAAAGGCAGTCTATATAGGCTGGATGATGTTTATCGCAACCGGATAGACAAATATGTCGATGGCAACATTCATAATGGAGCTGAAGAGTTATCCTCAACTAAAAAGAAATTGGATGGTTATCTGGAGATAAAGAATTTGACTTTTGGGTACAACAAGTTGGAGGCTCCTTTAATTGTAAACTTTAATCTAACCTTGCGGCCCGGCGATCGTATCGCATTGGTCGGCGGGTCGGGAAGCGGCAAATCCACTCTTGCAAAAATCATTACCGGCCTTTTTAAACAGTGGTCGGGCGAGGCTCTTTTTGACGGTAAAACCAGAGATCAAATACCTAGAGAAGTTATTAACAATTCCGTTGCGATGGTGGATCAGGATATATTCATGTTTGAAGGAAGTGTAAACGATAACATAACGCTCTGGGATGAAACTATTCCTGATTCCGTTGTTATGCAAGCCGCAAAAGACGCTTGCATTCATGACGATATTGTGAGCCGGCCGGATGGATACAACAGCAAGGTTGACGAAGGCGGCGCAAATTTTAGCGGGGGGCAGCGCCAACGCCTGGAAATAGCCCGAGCATTGGTGAACGATCCGACTCTGCTCGTGCTTGATGAAGCGACAAGCGCGTTAGACCCTAAGACCGAAAAAATTGTCGACGACAATTTGAGACGGCGCGGCTGCGCTTGCCTGGTAGTTGCCCATAGGTTAAGCACAATTAGAGATTGCGATGAAATTATTGTGCTTGAAAGAGGGCGAATAGCGCAACGAGGAACTCATGATGAGATGAGCAAAGTAAAAGGCCCTTACGCAAGCTTAATAGAACCGGAACTTTCATAAGATTTGTGATTGGTAATTGGTAATTGGTAATTGGTAATTGGTAATTGGTAATTGGTAATTGGTAATTGGTAATTGGTAATTGGTAATTGGTAATTGGTAATTGGTAATTGGTAATTGGTAATTGGTAGCCGCTGCGCGGCTACCAGTATCCAGTATCCAGTATCCAGTATTTGGAGAACTCTTTTTGACCGAAAACAATACAACCGATAACGCTAAACAAGCCGTGTTTCAGAAAGTGGAGTGCGGCAAGCCTATATTGTTGAACGATAGTGAAAGCGTATGGATATTGCAGTCCGGCAAGGCTGATATCTTTGTCGTCAAAGTGGAAGACGGTCGGGAAGTCGGCAGGCGCAAACATTTCTTTCGCGCTGAACCGGGGCAGGCCTTGTTTGGCGTAAATTTTGACAAACATGGCGTGGGCCTGTTGCTATGCTGCTTTCTGGGGTCAAGGCTTTTAAAACTAAAAAAATCCGAGCTTATGCGTTTGCCGAACAAGATGGAGACTATTTTTATAATTGAGAGTTGGGTGGCCTGCGTCTCTTCCGGCATACGCGACGCGTTGCCTCCAAAAATATTTAAAAGATTAAACGATACTAGTGAACTGTTGTTGCAAAACAACGATTCTGTTTTGACAAAGGACGATATTTTCTGGGTCAAACAATTGGAAGGCGAGTCCTGTTTTATGGGCAACAAAGAGATTGTTATTGATAGCAACTCAGGTTTTGTGCCGATTACGCCAAGCTCCTGGTTGAACTCTTTGGGAAACGGCAAGCTCCTGTCGTTGCGAACAACTTCTTACATGAAACAGGATCCATCTCTGTCCGGCCTTGAAGAGTTTCATAAATTGATGTTGAAGCGCTTGCTTCTTAGAAAAGAGAGAGAGCAGGAAGAGATTAGCTCTCGGTTTGGAGCAAGGGTAGGTCATGACCGTTTGCATGTTGAAAACGCTTTTTCCCAACTCTCTTCAGTGTTGGAATCAAAAAAATCCGGTATGTTTTTTGAGGGTTTAGAGTTTGAGCCACTTTTGGAGGCTTGCAAATTGGTGGGTAATGAGCTTGATATTGAAATAAAAGCTCCATCAGGACTAAATAACGACGTTAAGTTTAAAGACCCGGTAATAAGCATAGCACGAAGCTCAAAAATCAAAGCCAGAAAAGTCGGGCTCAAAAAAGATTGGTGGAAAACGGATAACGGCCCTTTATTATCGTATTTAAAACATAACGGCGCTCCGGTGGCGCTTATACCCGTCTCCGCCACAAAATATATGCTTAACAATCCGGCCGAACGCGGCAAAACTGTTGTGGATGAGAATGTGACCCGTAATATTGAGGATTTTGGGTTTACATTTTACCGTTCGTTTCCAACACACGCAGTCACCGCGCTTAAACTGATGCGATTTGGACTTAAAGGCTGCGTTAAAGATATTATTATGCTTGCCGTTATGGGGATGGCCGGCGGGTTGTTGGGAATGGCGATTCCATTGGCGACCGGACTGTTGTTTGACTCTATAATACCCCAGGCTGAGCGAGGGCAGATTTTGCAGATAGGATTTGCCCTGATTGTAAGCGCTTTGGCGGCGGCGGTATTTCAATTAACCAGAAGCGTCGCAATGCTCAGGATTGAAGGGAAAATGGACGCGTCTTTACAATCCGCCGTATGGAACCGATTGTTGAGCCTTCCCGCTCCGTTTTTTAGAAAGTTTACATCAGGCGATCTGGCAAACCGGGCAATGGGCATTAATAATATAAGAGAAGTATTGTCAGGCAATACACTTACCACGGTTCTTTCCTGTGTGTTTTCAATATTTAACTTTGGGCTTCTTTTTTATTACGATCATATTCTTGCGCTTTTTGTAACAGGAATAGTCCTATTTTCATTGCTGTTTGCCACTGTTATGGGATATATTCAGGTGCGCCAACAGAGAGAATTAATGGATCTTGAAGGCCGCATTGCCGGCCTTGTTTTTCAATTTATAAACGGTATCTCAAAATTCAGGGTCTCCGGCTCTGAAAACAGGGCTTTTGCCGTATGGGCAAAGGTATTTAGCAGGAAAAAGAAGGTTGCTTACAATGCAAGGATAACTTCAAACATTGTCAACGTCTTTAATTCCGTGTATAGAATAGTAACCATTATTATAGTCTTTGCGGTTATAGTCTATTTTAGAAAAGAGAGCATGTCCACCGGCACATTCCTGGCATTTAGCGCCGCTTACGGGCAATTTCAAATGTCCGTGCTTCAGCTTTCATCAGTTGTAATCTCGTCAATAAACATAGTGCCTATTTACGAAAGGCTTAAGCCTATTTTATTAGCCGAGCCTGAAATAGACGAAACAAAGATCGATCCGGGCGAGCTATCCGGCGAACTTGAAGTAAATAATGTTTCGTTTAGATATAAAGAGGACGGGCCTCTTATCCTTGAAGATGTGTCGGTACAGGTTAAGCCCGGCGAATTTGTGGCATTGGTTGGGCCGTCAGGCGGCGGCAAGTCAACGCTGTTTCGAATATTGCTGGGTTTTGAGGTTCCTGAGATTGGGGAGATATATTATGACAAGCAGGATTTATCCGCAATAGATTTGCAAGCCGTGCGCCGGCAGATAGGCGTTGTGCTTCAAAGCGCGCAATTATTAGGAGGCACAATCTTCAGCAACATAGTCGGGTCTTCAAGGTTGACTATCGACGACGCCTGGGAAGCCGCTCGCATGTGCGGATTTGACGAAGATATTAAACAGATGCCGATGGGAATGCAAACATTGATCAGCGAGGGCAAAAGCTCCCTGTCCGGCGGACAGGCGCAACGTTTAATAATTGCCAGGGCAATTGCGACCAGACCCAGGATACTATATTTTGACGAGGCCACCAGCGCCCTTGACAACAAAACTCAATCAATTGTAAGTGAAAGTCTTGAAAACCTTAAAGTCACAAGGGTTGTTATTGCCCATAGGCTTAGCACTGTTATAAAGGCTGATAAAATTATTGTGATAGATAAAGGCAGGGTTGTGCAGGCAGGCCCATATGATGAGCTTGTTAAGCAGCCGGGAACATTTGCGGAACTGGCCAAACGGCAGATAGTCTAATTTAGTAAAGGATTTTCAATTTGGGTGATTGCCGGTGGCACAGGCATCCTTGCCTGTGATCAATTGAAACACAGGCAAGGATGCCTGCGCCACTATTAAGGTATAATTTTAATTGGGCGTAAATTTAGCGAATAAATTTGATAATTTTTAGAAAACAAAACATGTACAACCATAAATTCTTATTAATAATATTATTATTGCCCATATTAATCGCGTCATGCGGCGGGGCGCGTGATAATGCGGCGGAACGGGCGAATAGAGCCGCCAAAGGAAAAGGCGATATAATAATAGGAGCTGCCGGCTCGTGGGACAATGAGGATAATGCAAAGGTGTTAAGTGGTATTATGCTTGCGGCTGAGGAGATAAATTCGGCAGGCGGGGCGCTTGGAAGGCGGATACAAATTGTTAACGGCAACGACGATAGCGTAGTAAATAAAGGGCGGCTTATTGCCCAAAATTTTGCGGACAATCTCGATATGGTCGCAGTTATAGGCCACTATTATTCATATATATCAATACCTGCTTCGGCAATTTATGAATTTTCAGGCCTTCTGTTGATAACGCCGTTCTCCACCAGCCCAAAACTTACAAACCAAAAGTTTAAGTTTGTTTTTTCAAATATTCCGAACGATGATCTTTTTGGAACAAAGATGGCTAACTTTGCTAAAGCAAAAGGATACAACAAGGTTGCAATTTGTTATGTGCAGGATGATTATGGGCGAGGTTTGGCTACTGCTTTTGAAAAAAGGACTTTTGAGCTGTCAATCAAAGTAGGCGACTGTTTGCCGTATAATGAAGCTAGCGAATACGATTTTCAGGAGATATTGTCCAGATGGCAACATATTAATTTCGACGCAATATTCTTTGCGGGAATGGCAAAGGAGGCGGCTATCTTTATTAAAAGGGCGCGCAATATGGGGATGGATATCCCGGTTATAGGGGGCGACGGGATGGACTCACCGGACTTGATAAAATATGGAGGCAAGGCTGTAGAAGGCACGATCATTGCGTCAATCTTTAATCCAAACTCAAGCAGAAAAGGGGTGCGTGATTTTGTCAATATATGTAAAGAAAAGTTTGGTATCATACCAGAGCCGTCCGAGGCGCAAGGTTATGACACTTTGAAATTGTTAGCATACGCAATTGAAAAAGCGGGATCAACGGTTCCTGAAAAAATTGCCGAAACTATTCGATCCACTAAAGGATGGATCGGTGTGACGGGCCAACATACCTTTACTGAAAACGGCGACGTTATTGACAAGCATATTGTTAAGAAGATAGTTAGAAACGGCAAGTTTGAATATTTGGAAGAGGAAGATGAGCTTTAAGAACCTAACCCGGATAAACCGGAAAAGTGACTAAAGTTAGCTAAAGTTAAAAGTGAACTAAAGTTTTGGTAAAAATTTTCAATTTTTAAATTCCACCTCGCTCCCAAACCCCAGTTTGGGAGTGAAATAATTCGAGAAGCCCCAGCTTCGAGTTCATGAGTATATTTGACTTCCCTTTACACGCGAAGCTGGGGCTTCTCGAATTACCGGTTACCAAGCAGGGGCTTGGTAACCAGCTCTCTTAGTATTTCAAAATATCTTGTCAAAAATTGTCAAGACTTTACTTATAAGATACTATAATACAATTTAGGTCTAAATTAAAAAGTAAAACCTATTGCTCCCAAACTGGGATTTTTGAGCAAGATAGCCGGCAATTTTAATGGTTGATACAGGTAGTTTTAAGTATAATTATGACCGTAAAGTTGAAATATTTTTGAGCAGACGCTAAGGTGCGTCTAAAGTCGTCGTTATCAGCAATTATGTCACTGTTTTATGAGTCGGAAACTGGTTCATTTTCATCGTCAAAGTAAAAATTTGTTGTATAGAAGGAGCATGAAGCATGGGAAGCGCCTTAGATAAATTGACAATAAAGGGCTTTAAATCAATTAAATCAATTGAAGATTTTGAACTAAAAAATCTTAATGTGCTTATAGGCGGCAACGGGGCCGGGAAGAGTAATTTTATTGATTTTTTCCGCCTGTTACGCGCAATGATGGAGTTAAGTCTGCCTGGACTGAAAAACGCAAGCCTTCAATCTTTCATTAAAGATGGCGGCGGAATTAATAACTTCCTTTTTAATGGGCCTAAGGTTACGGAAGAAATCGAAATTGAAACACATTTTGAAAATGGCGGCTACCGGTTTGAATTGGCGCCAACATTGGACGAAAATGTCATTATTAACGAAGAAGAGATCTATTACAAAAAAAATCAACTTGTCGACTGGTGGAAAATGGGCGGTGGTTATGATAAGTCAGAAGTGGTGAAACAGAAAGGGTGGCAGGGTGTAATAGAAGGGCGAAGCGAATCGTATTACATATATAAAGCAATAAACTCATGGCGGATTTATCATTTTCATGATACCGGTAAACATGCTCCAATGCGCCGTTCTGAAATAGTGGAGGATTGCGATTTTTTACGTTTTGACGCGGCAAACATTGCTCCATTCCTGTTAAGATTACGGGATGAAATGCCTGCATCTTACAGTGAGATAATTGAAACAATTCGACTTGTAACTCCTTTTTTTGATGATTTTATTTTAAAACCTTCGAAGGAAGAGAAGGTGAGGTTGAGTTGGAAACAAAAAGGTTCTGATTATCCAATGCGGCCTCATCTATTTTCCGATGGAACATTGCGCTTTATTTGTTTGGCAACCGCGTTGTTACAACCTGAGCCTCCCACGACAATGATTATTGATGAACCTGAGCTTGGGTTGCATCCTTATGCCATTGAGATCCTTGCTGAATTGATAGAAGCGGCTTCAAAAAAAACGCAGGTGATTGTATCCACGCAATCTCCACCACTAATTGATTATTTCAACCCGGAAAACATTATTATTGTTGTTCGTGATAATGGGGAGTCACAATTTAAGAGGTTGAATACGGAGGAATTAGCGCATTGGCTGGATGAGTATTCTCTTGGCGATCTCTGGCGAAAGAATGTTATTGCCGGGGGGCCTGTTCATGAGTAATGTTGAAGTTTATGTTATAGTTGAAGGATCGACTGAACAGACATTCATCCGTGAGGCGCTTGGGCCGAATTTGAGTTGCAAAGGAATCTTCCTGCATCCGGTTTTAATTGGAAAGCCGGGTCATAAAGGCGGAAATGTGACATTTGAAAGAGCTAAAAACGACATAGGCAAATTGTTGAAACAGAGGTCTGATATTTATGTGTCAACCATGTTTGATTATTTCAGAATTGAAACAAATTGGCCGGGGCGTTCAGATATTCAAAGTAATGATACGGCAACGAAAAAAGCCGAGAAGATGGAAGATAAAACTTTATTGGAAATTAAAAAGTTGTTTCCTGACAAGAATATTGAAAAACGATTTATTCCATATATTGAAATGCATGAATTTGAGGCCATGTTATTTAGCGACGCGTCTAAGCTTGCAAATATACTTGGTGTAAGCTTAACGGAAATAGATAGCATCTTAAGTGAATGCGGCGAACCGGAAGAGATAAACGATAATCAAGAAACCGCGCCATCAAAAAGATTGCAAAATTTATGTTATAAAAAATATCGTAAGGTCGCTATGGGCAAAACTATAGCAGAAGCTATTGGTGTGCAAACCATTCGTGAAAAATGCCCCCATTTTAATGAATGGGTGAAGAAACTTGAATTGCTCGTTTAAGACGCATATTTACTTATGCTCTTTTCTTGTTTTGAGTTTCTCGTTCAAAACAATATTACTAATCTGTTTAACCTGATACTGTTTAGCCTTTGAATCTGAAGTTATTGCCGCCGATGGCTATGACACCTCAAACATACGCATTTTTTGATATGGTTTCAGTGGCTGAGGTAAAAAAACTTCAAAGTATGCGCAATATAGCATATTTTACGCTGGTAATTTTATGCGCAATGTCGCATAATTAAAAACGCGAGAGTTAAACTTTATGATGAAACCTATCCGAAAACCCCTTAGATTTATTGGTAGATCGCTTAAAGATTTGCAGGGTTTTCCAAAAACGGTAAAGCGAGAAGTAGGTTTTAGTCTGGACGAGGCGCAATGCGGAGGGGAACCGGTTAATGCAAAACCTTTTAAAGGCATGCCAGGTGTTATGGAAATTGTTGATCGTTATGATACCGATACTTATAGGACTGTTTATGTGGCAAATATCGGCGGCATAATTTATGTTCTGCATTGCTTTAAAAAGAAATCAAAAAGCGGAATTAAGACTTCAAGGGAGGATATAAAACTTATCCGGCTACGGTTTGGACTGGCACGGGAAGACTATAAAAGGAGACAAAACGATGGTTAATCAAATTGAAGATGAAACAATTACAGAAAGTTGCGGGAATGTATTTGCCGATCTTGGCTTTGAGGATGCGGACGAAATGCTTGCAAAAAGCTCTCTGGCAATAATGATACGTGATATTATCAAAAGGAGGGGGCTTACTCAAGCCGCCGCCGCAAAGTTGCTAGACACACATCAAACGCAGGTTTCCAGACTTAAAACCGGCAAGGGTGTTGATAGTATCTCCCTTGATCTTCTCATGCATTGGCTCACAAAGCTTGATCGAAATGTGACGGTCAGCGTTAAGCGAAAACCAAAAAGCCAAAATGAGGGCAGAATACAAGTGGCTGTATGAAGTACGGGTATCGCCGCTTTCGCTTGTGTTTCTATTTCTATTCAGTGAAGAATTGATAGTTTAAGTTTTGTATATTGATAAATTTGGTTTATTTCGAGAAGCCGGCGATTTCTACGGGTGGACGATTGGGGAACTGGGCAACTATATTTAGCTCTCCTCCCATTGCCTCTATGTATTTTCTAAGGGTTGAAATCATCAAATCGCTACGTTTTTCCAGTCGAGATAAATTTCCTTGTCCCATGTTTAATTCGTGGGCGACCTCTTCTTGCGTTAATTTCATTGCTTTACGTAAATCTTGCAAAGCCAAATACTCAGCTTTTATAGTTTGAAATTTTTTGTCAATTTCTTTTTGCTGCTTTTTAGGTAAGTTGCTTATGAATTTATCTAGTGTTAGCGTCATTTTTCACTATCCTTTTTGATTTTTTATCCAATCCTTAAATCGTTCATCAGCCTTCTTAATTAGTTGCTTGTAAAAACGTTTTTGGTTGTCTCCTGATTTATCTCCAGCCACAAGAAGTATAGCTTTTCTTTTCTGGTCAAAAGCAAAGGCTACACGCCATACACCATCGTTAGCATTAAATCGTAGCTCTTTCATATTTGTATAATCAGATCCGCGCAACGTGTCCACATGAGGGCGGCCAAGTTGAGGCCCAAACTCTTGCAACATTTTTGCGCTTGATGCCAAGCCTGTTTTAACTTCTTCGGCTAATTCCAAAAGTTCACTTTCAAATGTTTCATGAAAGAGTACCTCCCATTTCGTTTTTTTATTATATCGCATATTATATATATCCTCAAGTACATATTACCCGTTCTCTAATATGGAAATATAGCATATTGGGAAATTTCTTTAAATGGTTTTCTTTATTGATTTTTCGCTCGTAATGTTATTGCGGGTAACGGTTTAGCAGAGTTATACGGTGT
Source organism: Candidatus Anammoxibacter sp. (assembly GCA_021777105.1). GTDB lineage: Bacteria > Planctomycetota > Brocadiia > Brocadiales > Anammoxibacteraceae > Anammoxibacter_B. Next base: position 122,815 of record JAIQZQ010000114.1, on the reverse strand, counting down.
AGCAACCTTCATTTATAGGGCAAACATTTTTTAGAGATGATGCCGTTTGTTAGGGCTTGTTTTCATTCCTAGATTAAGGGTGGTCTTTCCTACTTACCGCGTTTCATCCCTACAAAGCGACAACAGGCATGGCGTTTAAAGCCTCTTTTTAATTTTTTGCAGGTAAACGGGGTGTCATCCTTGTAAATTGCAACGTTAAGTTATAATTTACAAGGAAAAACAGATATTAATATGGATATTTGTAAAGTTGTTCACGAAGAGTATAAATATACGTGAATACCGATTTCTCAAAATATGGTGTAATGCATATAAATGGCCGCATAATTGGTTTCGCAGATTAATGCGCTAATGGTCTGCGCTAATCGTTGTAAATTTCCCGCTTTTTTTGTATTATTAGATTTTGGTTTTTGCCGGGCAATGGCATTTTTAACTAAGAAGCCGGTTATCAGTGTAATAAATTTTTCGATTTTGTGAATTTATGGGGAGTGGAGATGCGTAAATGTGGATTAATATGCGTGTTGTTGTTGGTTTGTTCGATTGGCTTTATGGCTTGTAATAAACGTGAAAACAAAAATGAACCGCAAGTAATTACAATAGGGGCGCTGCCTGATCAAGCAAAAGCGGAATTGATTTTACGTTATAAGCCTTTGATGCGGTATCTTGAAAAAACAGTTGAGATTCCTTTTAAACTTATTGTGCCTGAAAATTATAGTGATTTGCTGAAATATTTTGAAGCCGGGAAAATAGACCTTGCTTATTTTGGCGGATATACATTTTTAAAGGCTAAAGAGTTGCATGGAGCAAAACCGCTTGTAATGCGAAAGGAAGACCTGGAATTTACAAGCTCTTTTATTGCCAGGCCGGTTCCGGCAAAAAAACTCTCTGATATTGCCGGTTTTAAAGGGATGAGGCTCTCTTTTGGTTCGCGGTTGTCAACATCGGGGCATTTAATGCCAAGGTATTTCCTTGAAAAGTGGGGATTTAAGCCGGAGCAGTTTTTTAGCGAAGTTCAATATTCAGGAAAACATGACAAGACAGCTTTTTTAACGCGGGACGGTGTTGTTGATTTGGGGGTTTTAAACTCTTTAGTGTTAAGAAACTTGTTTAACAGCGGCAAATTAAAAACTGACGATGTTAGTGTGATAATGGAAACCCCTCCTTATGCAGACTATGTTTGGGCTATTCAGCCTGGGCTTGATAAATACATCATTCTGGGTATTCAAAACGCTTTTCTTAATCTTTCAATTACTGATGATGAGCATCGGAATATTTTGGATAAGCTTAACGCAAAGTACTATGTGCCTGCCGGGGAGACTGATTTTACGCTTTTAAAAGAGGCTATGTTGTTGCTTGAAAATGTAAAAGAGGAATAGGGATGAAAGCGAATATTGAAAAAATGTGGAGCGTTACTATCAAACGCAATGTGATCTTGCTGGCGGCTATAATTGTCTCTATTATTTCCGCCGCCTGGGGGTACGCTGTCTGGTTGGACTCTAACGTGGAAACTTTGGAAAATTATTCCGAAGATTATCACGGCGCAACTTCTTCATTTTGCTCTGAAATTCAGCTTAGTCTTCGCAGTGTTATGTTTTACCTCTGCCCTTTGGAGTCGCACGTTAATGATGAAAATTTGCCTGATTTCATTGTAAACAGAAAAGAGTTGGTAAACGCATTTTACATTATGGATGAAAACATTAGAAAGATTCAGGCTCTGCAAAGCTCATTTAAAGACGAGAAATTTGAAATGGCACAAAGCAATGTTGTGAGATTATACGCGGTTTTAAAAGCTAAACAAAAGATATTTGAAGAAAAGACTTTTGAACTGTCAGAGGGGCTAAATAATGAATTCTTAGGGTTGATAACGTCGCTGGAGCAGTTGAAAAGGTTGCACAGGGTGGAACGCGCTAATCTTGAAAAAAGGATATTAGATCTCTCAAAGGGGCACCACATTCAGTTGTATGTCATAATCGTGACAATAGTTATAGCCTTGTCATTAATAATAATTAACACATTTCGCTCTATAAAGCATGCTGTTGACGAGCAGGATCGGCGCGCTTTAAATTTGCGCAAATTGTCGCAGGCTATAGAGCAGAGCCCCGTATCCGTCGTTATTACAGACGATAAGGGCATGATAGAATACATAAACCCGCAGTTTACCAGAAGCTCAGGTTATACATTGAGCGAAGTTTCGGGCCGTAACCAGAGTTTTTTAAAATCCGGAGCCCATTCACAAGATTTTTATAAAAAAATGTGGGATCTTATATCCACAGGCAATGAGTGGGATGGAAGGTTTCAAAATAAAACGAAACAAGGCAAACTCTATTGGGAATACGAATACATTAGCCCTGTTAAGGACAACTCAGGCAAAATAACCAACTTTATAGGGGTAAAGCTGGATGAAACTGAGCGTGTTAATCTGGAGAGGGATAGAAAGAGGCTTGCGGATGAGATGTTAAAAGCGCAAAAGCTTGAGTCTGTGGGTGTGTTGGCCGGGGGAATTGCGCATGATTTTAACAATATTTTGACCGCTATTTTGGGAAATACCAACATTGCAATGATTATGTCAAAAGATAGCTCTGAAGTTTATAACAAGCTGGTTAATGTTGAAAAAGCGATTCTGAAAGCGAAAGATTTAACGCAACAGCTTCTTACTTTTTCAAAGGGGGGAAAACCGGTTAAAAAAATTGTGCCTGTTGAGGGTTTGTTAAAAGATGTGAGCGCGTTTTCGCTAATGGGGGCAAATGTCGGATGCGAGTTTTACATAAGCGGCGATATTTGGGCGGTTGAAGTGGACGAGGGGCAAATAAATCAGGTAATTAACAATATGATAATAAATGCCTCGCAGGCAATGCCCGGCGGTGGGACTATTGAGATAGTAGCTAATAATGTAAACGAGGAGGATTCAGCCGGCATCCCTTCATTAAAAGCCGGAAGATGTGTAATGATATCCGTTAAAGACTATGGGGTAGGCATATCGCAGTTAAATTTGTCAAAAATCTTTGATCCGTATTTTACAACAAAGCAGGGCGGCAGCGGCTTGGGGTTGGCGTCGTCATATTCTATAATTAACAACCATGGCGGGCTGATAACGGTTGAGTCGGAAATTGACAATGGGTCCATCTTTTCAATTTATTTGCCTGCATCTTCTGAATGTGTAGCTGCAAACATGCCGGAAAAAGAGAAATCTATTACCGGCACAGGCAAGATACTGGTTATGGATGACGATGAGATGATAAGGGATATGTTAAACTCTATGCTGGCGTCAATCGGATATGAAGTTGTGTGCGTAAAAGACGGTAATGATGCGATTGAACAATATAATGCCGCTCTAAATGACGGCAAACCTTTTGATGTTGTTTTAATGGATTTGACAATTCCAGGAGGATTGGGCGGCAAGGATGCTATAAAAATATTGTTGGATACAAGGCCGGAAGCAAAGGCTATTGTGTACAGCGGTTACTCCAACGATCCTGTAATGGCGAACTTTAAGGAGTATGGGTTTAAAGATGTTATAAGCAAACCGTTCAAGATAGATGAGATGAATGACTCCCTTCAAAAAGTTATTAAGAGCTCTTGAAATTGCAACACGAAAGCAGGCTCCTGCCTGTGATCAATTGAACACAGGCAAGGATGCCGTGCGCCAACATTATTGAGATTTTGCAAACTATCATGCCTTTTCGCATTGCCCGCCAATATACTCCTTCAAATACTCGACCAGAATCTCCGGTTTTTCGGATTGTAGAAAGTGACCTGAATCCGGGACGGATTTGAATGTGAGGTCGCGGACATATGGTTTGACTTCTTCTTCAAAAAGTTCTCGTGGTTGCCGGGGATCTTTTTCAGCCCAGATATATAGTGTGGGCACATTTACGCCAAGTTCTTTCCTTTTTTTCAAGTGCTCTCTCTGGCTATAAAGGGAGTGGAATATTTGGGCGGATGCGTGGTATGTGCCTCTGATGTTAAAGAGGTTTTTTATGTATATATACTCTTTTAAATTAAATTGATCCAGATTCTTGTAACACGACGATTCGAAGATGCGTTCCAGGAAACTGTTTGAGCTAAATACGCCAATAAACTCATACACTCCGGGTATGCGCAATAATCTGTGGTGAATGGCGTGTCTGTTTTTGTGCAACGGCGCGTTTATTACAACCAGGGATTTCAACCTCTCAGGGTGAAACACGCCAATCTCCCAGGCTATATACCCGCCCCAATCGTGGCCCACCACCACTGGTTTTTCCATATTGAGAGCTTCTATAAAGCCTAGCACATGGTCGGTAAGCTCTTTAACCGTGTATCCGGTAGCGGGTTTGTCTGTGAAACCGTGGCCAATGGTGTCGATGGAATATACTTTGAAGTTTTCAGCCAGCGGCTTTATAACCTTGCGCCAGCTATAATATGTTTCAGGAAGGCCATGAATCAAAATAACGGGTTGGCCTTCGCCTTCTGTAACATAATGGGTGCGGATGCCGTTAACGTTGACAAATTTATGCTCAAACTCGCCATCCATTTCGGGCGTCTTGTTTGGCAGCGCAAGACTTGGAAAGAACATTATATCCAGATAGATCATGAATGGTATATGGAATGTCTTCCATATGCTAACGTTGTCCATCCCGCTGTTTTTATAAAATATTATTGTGCTCGCCAATGCGGCCACAAAAGCGCAATTTTTTATTATTGTGTGTTTTCGCAACATTACTCTTGCCTCAAGCCCGAGTATTATCAGAAACAAAATCAATGCGACCAGCAATGAAAAAGACAACAAATGCCGCGATGTGGGCAGGATTGTTTGAGCAAAATGTTCTAATGGGTCGGAAAAATGAGCAAGGTATCTTGAAATTAACGCTATAATAACCGCGTCCATTGCAAGCATGACCCAAAATCTTCTAATGAGAAAGTTTTGCTGCCATGATCTAAAAACAAAAACACATCCTACTGTCAAACATGCGACAATAAACTTAAACGTTAATCCAATTAATATATCAGCCATCTCTTTTTTTAGCCTTCCATTAACAAGTCTTTATACATTTTCAATAAATCTTCAGCCCGGCTTTTTTCCATAAACGCTTCATTAAATGTGAGGCCTATTGAAAATTTGCCCGAGGCATTAGGCGAAGCGACAAAACATGGGCAATGGTTTCTAATCACCCTCAGAAAAAGCTGGTAGTCCAATAATTCCGTCCCGTATTTTTTGAGCAAGTCCGGCGGAAACAGCAGTGACGCTTTTTGCGGGATGTATGCAAATGAAGCCGTTATTTTAGAGGAGGGCTCATTCTCTCCCTGCCGGCGAAAATTTTTGCCGATAAAACGGTTCAGGATAAATCGTGGAACCCTGTTTATTATTTGTCTAGCGTGCCATTCATCAACCATTTCGTCAAAATACGGTTTGCTTATTGTCTCTTCATATTTTTTGTTGCGCCAATTGGAACAGTCATTTTCCGCCCGATTAAACTTGGCGAACAAACGGGCGGAATAGTTGCCTATAGCCTCATCTACAAAATTGATGGGCGTTAATCTTACGTTTTTTGTAAGATTAAGCAGGCACGCCTCATTTGCGTTTTCACCTGGGCTAAATTTAAATATTGTCTGCGTCAGTTTCAGGATTAGATAGTTTTCGCGAGTCAATTTATGACTTTTGGCAATCTTCCTGATGACTGAGAGGTCAAGGTTTGTTTTGACCATTCCAGGCATTGATTTTGCTCCGGTTGCCCCTTTTCTCAAACTTATTATAGGGATTTCTTCTTTCTTGCCCCTGATTTTGCTTAAAAATTTGGATATGTGTCTACCCTCTGATGCTGATGATGCGTTCCCTTTTAAATATTTGCGGCAATCCTTTTTCATTTGAGAGTAATCAATATATGAAATTATTTTTTTTACGCTAAAACCTTGCAACAGATAATGCGCTAATGATATTACGCCGATTCCGTCCATTATTATATGGCTTACGGTGAAAATAAACTCGACGCAGCCATCGTCTTTCACGCAATCAAGCCTGATAAATTCGTAATTTTTCAGGTTAAGGTTATGGTACACGGAACCTTCAGGGAATTCAGGGAAATATTCGGCCTTAATATTTAGCTTGTCATGAAACGAGAGAAAGTTAGCGTGAGACATTTTGTAATACCGGTTTATCCTCGGCAATTTCTCGCTGATTTCGTTATAGAGATCGTCAAGCTGGGGCGAAGCTCTGAATTTCACCGTGTACGTCATGTTCATTTGATCATTTATATGGCAATGCAGCAAGCCAAATATGTAATCCACTGCGTCTATCATATCCTTTGATCCTTAACCCTCTAAAATTAACTCTTTGTACAGATTTAAAAACTCTTCAGCCTGTGTCTTTTCCATAAACGCCCTGTTAAATGTAAGGCTGACCGAATAGTTGCCGAAGACATCCGGACAAATTACAAAACATGGCCCGTGGCGTTTAAATACCCTTAAATAGCAATTAAATTCCAATAGTTTTGAGTTGTATTTGTCAATAAGATCCTGCGGAAACGATATTGTTTCCCGTACTGGAAAGTAATTAAATGACGCCGCTATATTTAGCGCCGGAGCTCCTTTGGATGGTTTTGAGAATACCTTCTTTACCAGCCAATCAAGCATAAACTTCGGCAAAGCGCTCAACGACTGGGTGTGGTACAGTTCATGAATAAGGTCGTCAAGGTATGTATTGTCGGCTAGCTCTTCATGGTAGGCGGCTATATAGTCGCTGAATGATAAAAGTTCCTGCCTTTTAAAGTTTTGGCATCTCCGGCCGGCATAGTTGCCTAGCTGCTCATCGACAAAATCTATTGGATTTAATCGTAAATTTTTGGTCATATTTATCATGCATGTGTTGCCGTCTTCTTTATTCGGCCTTAATTTAAATATAGTCTCCGCCAGTTTAAGAATTAAATAGTTTTCTCTGCTAATCTTATATTTTCTGGCAAGCTTTCGCGTAGCCGGCAAATCAACCGTGGTCTTTATCATTGTAGGCTCTGAAGTTGAGCTTGCGTTGTTATTTCTAAGAGTAATATAAGAAATTTCGTTTGTTCCCTTATTGCCGCGTTTTATATACTTGGCAAGTTGCGCAAATTTCGATTTTTTTAAAGGCCTTGCCTTTAAAAATTTTCGGTAATTCTCCTTCATGCCGGGGAAATCAATGTAAGTTTTTATCTTTTCAATGCTGTAATCCTGCATAAAATAGTGGGCCAACGCAATAATAGAGATGGCGTCCATTATTATATGGCTTACTGTGAAGACGAATTCCGTCTCGTTTTCGCCTTTAATATAATCCAGCTTTATAAACTCGTAATTCTTTAGGTCTAGATTGTAATAATTTGAACTTGTAGACAAACTGACTTCTTCAATGCCGCTGTTTTGCAGGATTTTATCAAAAGGTAAAAAAGGCGCGTACAGGTTGCGATAAATTTCGTTAAGTTTGGTTATCTTCCCTTCAATATTGGCTCTTAAATGATCAAGCTCCGGGGAATTAACGAACCGTATAACATATGTTATGTTTAACTGGTCATTTATATAGCGGTGAAATTGTCCAAATAAATAATCCGTTATATTTATCATTTTATTAATTAAGAGAAAAAATATTAAAACTAAAAAAAGGCGTTATCCCTCAAGTATCAGCTCTTTATACAAGTTGATAAATTTGGCGGCCCTGGCCTGTTCCATGAAAGCTTCATTATAGGCCATGCATATCCGGAAATTGCTATTTACGTCTGGAAAAACAAAAAAGCATGGGCTGTGGCGTTTAAACACCCGGAAATAACACGCAAACTCCAGCAAATTTGTGCTGAGTTTTTTCAGCGTATCGGGTGGAAATAAGATCGAATGATTTACCGGAAAATAACTAAACGAAGCTCCTATATTTAGGGACGGAGCCCCTTCCGTAGGTTCTGCAAATATCTTTTTAAATATCCAATTAAGCATAAACCTCGGCAACCGGTTTAATTTCTGGAAATGATAGAATTCATGAAACAGGTTGTCAATATAAGATTTATCGCTAAGTTCGTTGCCATAACATTTAACACCATCGTTAAAGGCCAAAAAGTCTTTCCTCTCAAACGTCATGAATCGGCGGCTTACATAATTGCCCAACATTTCGTCAATAAAGTTTGTGGGTTCAAGCCTTAAACTTTTGGTAATGTTAAGCAAGCAGGCGTCGCCGTCTTTGTTGTCTGGAAACGTCTTAAATATGGCCTCTGCGAGTTTTAACGTCAGGTAATTGCCTTTGGTAATTTTGTATTTTTCAGACATCGTTTCAACTGCGGCAAAGTCGACAAAGATTTCCATTACATTTGGGGTGGATTGCGCGTTTTTATCCTCTTTTCTTAATTTGACATACGCTTTTTTATTTTTTCCTTTATCTTTGCGTTTAATATATCTTGCAAGTTGGGAAAATCCTGATTTGTTTATATTTCGCGTTTTTAAATAGTCGCGGTATTTCTTAATCGTTCCGGGGAAATCTATATGCGACAATATCCTTTCAAGGCTATACCCCTGAAAAAGATAATAAACAAAAGCTATTAATGAAACGGAATCCATTATTATATGGCTGCAGGTGAAAATAAATTCAGTCTCTTTCTCGCCCTTTATATACGTGAGTTTAATTAATTCATATTTTGCCAGGTTCAGGTTGTAATATTTTGATCCGTCAGCCAAACAAACCTCGTTGGTTTTGCTATCCTTAAGCATTTTATCCAACGGCAAATATGGTTTGTACAAGTTGCTGTAAAATCTATTAATATCTGATATCTTTTCATCTATATCTTTTTTCAAGTTATTAAGTTCGTCGGAACTTGACAGCTTAACGGAATATGTTATGTTTAGCTGATCATTTATAAAATAGTAAACAAGCCCGAAGAAATAATCGACAATATTAATCATTTTTATATCACAAACATTTAGCCGTTACCGGCAAAAATTATCCTTCCAATATCAATTCTTTGTACAAACCTAATAAATTTTCCGCTTCTGTTTTGCCCATAAACGCTTCGTTAAATGTTAAACTTATAGCGTAATCATCCTCTGTGTTGGGAAGCACGACGAAGCATGGGCCGTGATGCCTGATCACGCGTAAATAAGATTTAAACGACAATAAATTTGTTTTATATTTTTCAAGAAACTCAGGCGGATACGCCATTGCCAGCCGCAACGGGACATATGAGAATGAAGCGGAAATGTTATATGAAGGCAAGCCCTCTGAAGGTTTTGTAAGCGTCCTGATAGTGAACCTGTCCAGTATAGATTTAGGCAGCCAGTTTAGTTTTTGTGTTTGGCTCCACTCCTGAATAAGGTCGTCAAAATACGATTTGTCGTTAAGCTCATCAATATAACAATTAATATACTCCTCAAAAGATGAGAGTTTGTTCCTTTTAAACTCAAGGTAACGCCTGCCTGAGTAATTGCCCAAGGGTTCGTCTGTAAAATTAATAGGGTTCAGCCTTATATTTTTTGTTAGATTGAGCAGGCATGTGTTGCCGTCCTTTTCATTTGGAAAAGACTGGAAAATTGATTCAACCAGTTTTAATGTCAGGTAATTTTCCCTGCTTATTTTATACTTTCTAGCCGTCTTTCTGACAAATGACGTTTTTACCAAGTTTTCAATCACACATGGAGAAGAGGTTAAGTCCTTGTCTTTTTTTCTAAAATTGACATAGCTCTTTTGGCTTTCGCCTTTTTTGCCGCGTCTTAAATATTTGGCAATTTGAGAAAACCGGTTTTTCTTAATTGGCCGCGCTTTTAAGAAGTCGCTAAGCTCTTTTTTAGCTTTTGGGAAATTTATGTATGAAGCGATCCTTTCCAGGCTATAGCCCTGAAAAAGATAATAGGCAAAAGCCACAATAGAGACGCCGTCCATTATTATATGGCTGCATGTGATTATGAACTCTGTTTCATTTTCGTCTTTTATATAATTCAGTTTTACAAATTTATAATTCTTCAGGTCTAGATTATAATATTTGGACTCTTTTGATAAACAAACTTCCTCTAAACTGCTTTTAAAGCCTAAGTCTTTAAAAGGCAGGGCCGGCGCGTATAAATTCCGGTAGAATTTGTTTAAGCCTGATATTGTTTCATCCATTTCCGCCTTCAGTTCATCGAGCTTGTCGGAATTTGTGAATTTTACAATATAAACTATGTTTAACTGATCATTTATATAGCAATGAATTAGACCAAAAAAATAATCTATAATATTTATCATTTTAATATTGCGCTGGTTGTAGTTTGTTTAATATTTAACAATAATAGATCAAAAACAGGAATACAAAACAGATATGTTGATTTGTTGCGTAGCGTAAATAAAGCGGAATTGATGGAAAATATTGTTGAATAGAAATGTCGCGGAATCATATGGCTTTTGCAAATTCTATAATTTAAAACCGGTTGCGGCAAATAGTTTGCCGCAACCGGTTATTAAGACAGTGTTGTTGCCTGGATTAAGTCTATTTCTTTACAAGCATATCAAAAACCTTGAATTTTCCATACCTGCAGAACTTCTTAAAGTTGTCTTTAACGTTCAGGTTGACGTTTATTTTCTTGCCGTTGCCGTCAAAATTGTATTCGTATCTCCGTCCTTCGGACTGTTCCATCTTTCTCTCCTTGCCGACCCCCTTCTCTTTCTCCAGGCGCGCGGCTTTCTGGAACATCATTGAAGCTACTTCAAATCCAAAACCAGGCTCTCCAAATTCTTCAGTATATGTGGCCTCAATCTCATCGATTTTTGCTTTAATCTTTTCATTCTGCGGCGCATACTCCCTAAACACAGGAGTTAAAGGGAAGAGTTTGTTGCAGTATTCTTTATGGTAATAAGCCCTGTCCTGTCCATATTTTGTGGTCTCGTTCTTGAAATTCTTGTATCCGTTAAGGTGGATGTTCAGCACTTTCATTAAAGACGGCCCTGTCTCCTCATAAACAAGTTTATATGTGTCCTCCACGCGGTCCATTATCTCCTGCGATTCAAAGTTCTTATGTTTGTAAAAAGTTGGAGGGCCGTAAAGGTTCATATTATTCCATTTAATATTGTCCATCTGTAAAATCTTGTCCTCTTTCAACAACCTTGTCCATAGCGCGGTGCCCGGAATAGGCATTAATGTTGAAATCTGTGTAAATGTAGGCTTAAGTGACGCAAAGAAATCAATATCCTCCTGAATGTTGTCAGGGTTTTGTTCGTCCCATCCAATAATAAACGAGCCTGTAATAGAGATGCCGTATTCCTGCAATGAGCTGAAGACCTCTCTAATATCTTTGCCTTTTCGTTTTTCAAGTTCGGTAAACAGCGATTCCACACCGATCCAGATTGTGGCCACGCCAAGCTCGGCAAGCTCTTTCGGCTCGTATTGCGACAAGCTTTTAATGCTTGAAAAAGTGGAATAATTGAGTCTTTTCAGTCCGTATTTTTCATCTTCGCGCAAATATTTGCCAAGCTCAACGGCTGCGTCTTTGTCCGCCAAAAAGTCCTCGTCCGATATATAGTTAAGCACTAAATGTCTGTCCTTTTCAACATTTCGTCTAATATGTTTATACAAATCCTTTGGGGTGGCTATTCGGGTGGCTTTGCCGCCGTAAAAATATGAAGACGAGCAAAATTCGCACGCCTGGTCGCAACCAAATCCCGCCACTACTATGGCGCTTGTCTGCGGCATATTTTTCTGCCCAAAGGCGGTTACTTCAACCAGTGGGAATTCCTGTTTGATCGGCGCGTCCACCGGATCGCCGAACAGCTCACGCATAAAGGCTAAACCCTCGCCATGCACTATATAATCTGGGATTTGTGACATTTTTTTTACCTCGTCTATAGGCACAGTGAGGCAAGTAACTCCAAACCCGCCAAGTATGATCTTTGTTTTTGGCGCAATCTCCTTTGTTAAATTCAACATATGGAGTATCTTTTCAAAATAGATAGTGGTGACGGTAATACCTAGGAAATCATAGCCTTTTTCCAATTCAGCCTTAAACTCGTCAAGCGTGGGATACTCAAGCACCAGCGTCGGCACTGATATGTTTTGCGAAATGTAATGCAGGGCAACTTGAGGGTACCTGCTTCTAAGCGTAAAGATATCCTGCCCCTTGCACAAACGCGATTCCATTAGGTCGTTTGGGTTGTGATTTTCGCCAATGGGCAAAAACGGTGAATATGCGGTTGTCATCAACAATTTTACCACTGTGTGTACCTCCCTATATGGTTATATTATGAGTGGCGGTTAATATCCCGAACTCCAGATTTCAAACAAAGTATTATAGCAGATTTTTGCGATTTTCACATATTTTTATATGTCTTAAAAGAAAAAAAATAAGCCTCGTTAGGCAAATTTGTGGGTAGATTTTGACTTAAAATATACGTAAGCTCCACGGGGGTAGACACTTACATGGGCAAGGTAAGACCGTAAATTTATACGACCTAATTTCAGACGTTTACAAATGGGCTAATCATTGATTCCCTTCGGTGAGCCCTCCCATTAATAAAAGATACCTTTTTACCCACAAAAACAATGCATATATAGTTAATTAAAGATAGTGTAGAGAGTTTCCATCCAGAAATTGGATTTTTAATTATGCCCCGGCGCTAATTCTGTGCAATTTTAACTGCATAGATTTAATGTTTTTCTGAAAAGTTAACAATTTTTGCAAAAATTACATTTTTAGTTATTATCCTCTCATCATTTAAACATCAAAACAATTTTTTTTGTTTTCGTAACCTAACACCTACACCACCCTTCCTCTCGAAAACTTAAAACATCTTATTCTATTCGGGCAAGCAAACTGTATCAACTTCGGGGTTTAGTTCAAGTATCAATCCTCTGGTGTTCTTTATTGAAAGGAACGCCATAATCGCAAATGTTAAGCTGTTTGGGTGCGATGAGCGCCTTGCGGCCCTTATCATCCTGCGGAGGGCTGATTTTTCATCCGCAGGCGCCTTAGTAAAGTAATAAATTATAATTCTATAAATTATGCCGTAACCTCTCTTGGCAAAACCTAATTTAGGTATTTTAACCTTATATTTTTTAGGCGAACTTTCAAAATTTTCAAAAAATGTTTCAAGCCTCTTAGCATAATTTGCCAGATTGTAAAGCTTCCATTGCAACCAGTATGTCCCTTGCTGCAATTGCTCGATAGTCATATTTTTAGGGATTATTGTAAATGTATTAAAATTATTTGCCTTCTCTAAACCATCCTTGCACGCTACGTCCCAATCCCTGTACCTGCCTTCCTTTACCATTCTCTTTTTAAGTGGCGTGCCGTCGGGCGCTTGTAAAGGATACAGGTGTATATTAGGTATGCCCGTTTTCATAAAGAAATCAAATTGTTCCTGAAAGATCGAAATATCGTCGTGATCAAACCCTACAATACCGCCACTTATTACGATAATGCCGTATTGGTGAAACTTTTTAACCTCTTCAATCATATCAACCTTGAGATTTTGAACCTTGCCGGTTTCTTTGAGACTTTCTTTGTTAGACGTCTCAATACCTATTCCTACCCTGTTAAGTCCAGCCTCAACAGCTAGTTCGAGAAACTCATCGTCCTGAGCAATATCAATTGAAAGCTGTGTGGTGAAAGTTACGGGCCTCGCAAGCGTTCTGTTCCAATCACGTAAAGCCCTTAGGATTTTTTTTGCATTTTCACGTCCTGCCGAGAAGTTGTCGTCGGCTAACACTATAGCAATAATACCCATTTTATATAACTGCTCGACTTCTTGTAAGATTGTATCTATGGATTTATAACGCATTTTATGGCCAACATAAACTACGACGTCGCAAAATTCGCAATTGAAAGGACAACCACGGCTCGTTTGTACAATACCGGCAATATATTGGCCGGAACTGTTTTCAGATAAACGTGTGTAATCAGGCACGGGACTTATATCAAGGTCAAATCTCTCGGTCTCATGATATGTATCCTTATATGAGCCGTTAAGGAAATCGTTTATAAATTGAGGCCAGGTGCGTTCGGCTTCACCAACCATCAAAACGTCTGAGAAATCCCTCCATCTTTCAGGGCTTACTGAAACAGACGAGCCGCCGCAAACTACCGGAACCCCCCTTTTCCTAAATTCCAAGGCGATTTTCTTTGCCCTCAACAATTGAGTAGGAAATCCTGTAATGCCGACCAGATCATAAGGGGCGTCAAAATTTATAGGTTCAACGCTCTCGTCTATTATGGTTACGTCAAATTCAGGAGGGGTTAAGGCTGCGATGGTCGGTAAACTTACGTTTAATATTCCGCCGGTTTTTTTTGTCAAAAAGCTGACGGCTTTCATGTCGGCATAACTTACAGAAAAAACCTCAGGATAAATTAATAACAATTTTTTTTTCATGTTTTTTTATTTAACTCCTAAACATATTTAAGTAATTAAAGTTTTTCTCAACAATAAACCAAATATTCTATTTCTCATAAATCGAGGATTTCTATATAAAAAAATGAATATTCTTTAATCTATATCTAAATGGCTAAAACTTATCGTTAAGGTGAACCAAATTTCTTTCCTAATAGAAATTTGGCCTATAATACACAACAATCTATACATTGCTGTTTGATGAATATTACATAACTTTTGGCTAACGTAATTTTGCGTTGATTAATCGGCTTAGACCACTGCCTTGTGGTAGTGGTTTAATAAGAGGTTCTGTCGTAAAAGGGGTTATAATGGGTCTCTCTAAGAGGCGTTTAAAAGTAAGGGCTGTGCAAAGTGAGTAAATAGTTTAAAAAGTTATCACATTCACTGTATGGATGTGAATATTATACTGTGTTTTGTCCAAAATGTCGACTTCGGATTTCCGAAGGTAAGATTGTGGAATTTACAAAGCAACAGTTAAATTCGCTTTGTAAACAAAAAGTATTGGTTGAAGTGATAGAGTTGAATATCCAAAGAGATCATGTTCATCTTATTATGTCAGTCCTTCCAAAATACTTCTCTATTTTAGACTTGTCATATACTATCTTTTTATATGGACTCTTTTTGGTCGCATCTGATGGTGTTAATTCCAATCTATTCAATGTGTGCTTTTGCCTGCTAAGGCTTTGCCTTTATCTTCGTCGCGCCTTCTATTCTGCCCGGTTGGATCGGCTTTATTGCATAACACTGATAATAATGTGTCGGTCATTAAACTATCATGATCGTTTAAGTCTTCATAACCTAACGCTATGCCATATATTCTTTGCGAAATCAATTCCTCTAATTTATGTTCTATCTTGTTCGCATTACGGTAATCTATAAAACATTCTGAAAATAATTTTAATATGCCGATACCGTTTTCTACTTCTCTTAATAACAAGGCTCCTGACTCTGTGCTTATTGATCTTCCATTGAATTTGGCTACTACTTTACGTTTAGATAAGTCTTGAAATGACAGTTCTTCGCTTAAACACTCTGTTTGCATCTGCAACCCCCTCACATTTGTTCATAACTTATTTACGCCTATATGCATAGTCGCTTGATGAGAAATGCAGGCTAAATCCCCTCTTATTAGAGGGAACTTTGTGAAAATAAATCCGATTTAATTTCCCCTCTAAAAAGAGGGGTGGCAGCCTAATGGCGGACGTGGTGTGTAAACCACGCTGAATAGTTACTAAATTTTTAAGGGTTCGCGGCGCCGGTGGCGTGGAATCGCTCATACTCCAAATGTTCGGCAGTATTCTTTATTGCGCTTTTCAATTACGGGCAGCTTTTTAGCCACTTGCGCAAGGAGGTTGCGTTCTCGCGGTTGAATTAGGCTAGCATAATCTCGCGGCAATTCCTCGCTTAAACAGAGAAAGTCCAATACCCGGCGCGCGGTTTTTGCCGGCTCGCGGCATAGCTCCGGGTAGGCAAGCCCGGTCTTTGCGTTGCCCAAATAGCCTATGTTTTGCAGTGTGTAATCTGAAGCGGCTGCGACATTTTTGAAAATTGTTCGAAACAGAAACGGTAGATAGCCTGAGCATATAAGCCTTGTCAACGCAAGTTTTGCCGGGTTGTTTACCGTGGTCCGGTAATCTTCGCTTACAAGGGCTACGTATTCATTCCTGTTTTTCAGGATGGTTTGCATCAGTTTCATTTGCGAGTTGATAACATCAGCCGGATTTCGATATATGAACACAAACCGGGCATGTGGAAACATGCTGTAAATCTCCAGAAAATTCACTACATCAAAAGGGTTTTTAAGGAGCAACGGTTTTGCGGGGTCTTGCATTCGCGAAACTGTGTTGCAAAACTTTGTGAAACTTTTGCGGTTTTTTGCCGTGAGCATGGGAGTGCGCCCCTGGAATTCCAAAGCGTAAGCGTACTCTTCAGGGATGTCGGGAGTTATTTTCATAGAATCAAACTCCCTGTCGTTAAGTCCCTTGGCTGTAAAAAGCCGCTCAAGCTCGTCCCTGGCTTGTTTTTCCCTGCCTTCGGCGTGTATATTTGCCAATTGGCGGTGATTTATCACATGAAACGCGGTGGTGACATTAAAACAGCCTGTCTCCATAAGGAGTTTGTAAAGTATGGTGGTGCCTGAACGGTGCGGGCCGATTATAAATACCGGCTTAAAGTCGGCAATCTCCCGGTCGCTATAAGCAGAATCGCCTGATTTGTTTTCCGGTGATGTCATTTATAGTGTGTTATCGAAATTGCGCGGCTGTTCAAAAATAGCCGCGCAATTATATTGATGTCTTGTAATTTTATGTCTCTTTTTGTTGTGGTTTGAGTTTGCGCCGGCAATGCGCCGGTGGATTATCTATCCAAAGATGGATTTGTTCTCTTTTATCCACTCCATTAGTTTTTCAATGCCCTGGCGAGGTTTAATTTTCGGCTCCCAGTTTAGTTCGCGCCTTGCCTTGCTAATATCGCAAACAAAGTACGAAAGATCCCCATGCCGCGCCGGCTCAAACTTTACGTTTGGCTTTTGGCCGTTTATCTCCTCAAGTATATCAATGCATTCCAGCAAGGACAAAACAGTGTCCTCGCCGCCCCCTATGTTGTAAATTCCCGGTTTTCTTGTGCGGTAAAAGGCGTCAAACGCTTCGCAAATGTCCGTGGCGTATATAATGTCCCTGGCCTGTTTGCCTGTGCCGAAAATGGTAAGCGGCCAATCCATCACGCTCCTAATCCCAAAATTTGCGACCCAGCCGTGGTCCTCGCCTCCAAATTGGCGGGTTCCGTAAATGCCTGTTAGCCGGAAACTGGCCGCATCAACATTATAAGTGTCGTTGTATACCTTAACATATATGTCTCCGGCAGCCTTTGAGGCGTGCAGCGGCGTTATCTTGCCTTCAAGGGTTGGGTGCGTCTCGTCTATGCCCACCGGCTCTCTGGTGTATCGTTTCTCAGTCTCTTTCAAAGTTTCATTAATTTTATTGCCGTATACGTGTATGGTTGCGCAACAGGCCACCGGTATTTTTAACTTGCGGGCCGCTTCAAGTACGTTAAACGTGCCGATTACATTTGTGTTTATGTCAAGGCGGGGGTCTTCCCAGCTTATAGTCATTGCCGGCTGCGCGGCGGTATGCACTATGTAATCGCATCCGTTGGCGTTATCCGCCAGCTCTTCAAAATTGCAAACATCGGCTCTTGCGATCTCAACGCCGATGCCTTTGAGATAATTCATGTTATGATCACGCGCTGAATCAACGGCAAAGCCCGTTCTGTTCAGCTCGCCTTTTGTCATGCTGTCGTACGCTATAACTTCAGCTCCTTTTTGCCTGTAAAATTCGCACACGTGCGATCCCAAAAAACCGCATCCACCTGTAACCAACACCTTTTTCACCATCAAAACTCCTCCAATTGTTTTATTGTCCACTTCGAGGATAATTCACACTAGAGCAGGCAAGCTGCTCAGTGTTCATTTCGCCCCCCGGGCATAATTCACACTAGAGCAGACAAGCTGTTCAGTGTTCATTTATGCGCCAATATTTAAACGCTAAAAATGTGCCCTGCGCCACATACAGGGTACATTTTTAGTCTCTTTTATCTAATGTGTCAATAAAATTTTGCGAAAACAGCCTGTTTTCGCAAATAATGGCATTAATTTACATTTGTAATTGGCAGCTTATGGGAATATAATTGCGACGATAAATTAAGAATCTTTCTCATAAATTTTTTTCAAACAAAGCATATGGCTTCATTTTTGTTTACAATAATACCCGCGCTCGGCCACATAAACCCCACTATGCCCGTTGCGGCTGAGCTTAAAAAACGCGGACACACGATAGGTTACGCCACGGGGGCGGATTTTGAAAACGCGGCAACATCGGAAAACTTTAGTTTCTTCCCAATCGGCCCGGCTAACTTGGCCAAAGCGACAAGCAAAGCGGCGATGAAAACATTTAAATATACCGGAATGCGAAGTCATATAAATTTTTATAAACTGCTTGCCGAAGTCAACCTTGAGACTATAGGCCCAATGTTGAATATTGTAAAAGATTTTAAACCTGATGTCATTGTGGCGGACTCTTTAACCTTTACAGGGGGGCAAATGGCGGAAGTTTATAAACTGCCGTGGGCCACTTATTGCTCAGTGCCCGGTTTGATAAACACTAAAGACGCGCCCCCTTTTACATCATGGGGGTTGCCGCCTGCTAAAAACGCGTTTACAAAAAGTTTTTACTCAATGCTTAGAATCGTTCATAAAAACTATTTTAAGAGTTTTGACGGCATGTTTAATTATAATCGCTCAACTCTTCTCTTAAATCCCGTTAAATGTTGCGCTATTGAGAGCTGCCTCTCGCCGTATATGATTTTAAGCCCCACTTGCGAAGGTTTTGAATATAAACGCTATGATTGGCCTGAACAGATGCGCCTGATCGGCCCTGCTCCATGGGGAAAGAGTTTTGACGGGGATAATACATTTGACTGGATTGATGCTTTGCCGGACAACAAGCCTGTAATTTATGTTACGCTGGGCACATTGCAAACGTTTCGCCGCCTGAATTTCTTCAATGTTGTGATGGACGCGTTAAAAGATCAACCTTATAATGTTGTAATGAGCGTGGGCAAGGAGGCTGATTTATCGGTATTTAAGAACGTTCCGTCCAATTTCAGGATAGAGCGTTTTGTGCCGCATTCAAAGATACTTTTGCGCGCGACTGCCGTTGTCCATCACGGCGGGCAAGGCATTGCGCAGGATTGTATCTATCACGGTTTGCCGTCTGTTGTGATTCCTATCTCGCAAGATCTTTATGAAGTTGCCCGCCGCTGTTCAGTGGCCGGCGTGTCTGAAAGAATACCTTATCCAAAACTTAGAGCCAAACGCTTGCGTGTCGCTGTTCAAAAGGTTTTGACGGACGAAACGATATTGCAATGCGCTAAAAACCTGCAATCCGTTTACCTTAAAACCAATGCGGCGGTTACAGGCGCGGACTTGCTTGAGAAGCTTGCGGCAACTGGAAGGCCGGTTTTAAGAGGGTTGTCAGCCGGCGATGATGAAGAATCGGCCGATGCTAAGGCCGAATAAGGCGGGCGCAAAAAGTTTCGCCGCGATTTTTTGCAAAAAAAGCATATCGAGAAAATGGAGACGCACCGCTCTTTTGGCAACCCCTAAACTTTTCCCGATATGCTTTTTGCGCAAAATATTTTTACGAAACCCATACATCTTGTGTTGTCCTGTGGTTGTTATACCATATATGTATCGGCAATATTTTTTTTTTGTTAATAAAAAATTTCTATAAGTTGTCAGCCACCGGCAAGTTATGTATAAAACAACCACTTTAAACATGCCTGAAAATGCCCGAAAAATTGAAATTTAATAAAAATCGCGTCTTTAGTTAATCGCTTTTAATTCAATAGGTTACGGCAAATCAGGCTGTTTTGCCGAAGTTCAAAATCCGGCTTTTTGCAAAACTTGACAAAAATGCAAAACTTGATATAATTTAATATTCTGATTTTTTATAACATTGAGATATTTCAAGAGTTACAAGAAAAGTACTTTGCGCCGTCCATGCAAATGTTTATTATGTTAAGCAATTGAAAAGGCGCGCAAAAACACTCTTTTTATTGAAAACCCGTTGTTTTTTTATTGAAAATATTGTTTGCCGTAAATATAGTTTTCAAAAAAAAATTGCGGTTTTTTTTTTAATATATTTTTCCCACGGGACGCGCATTAGTTAAACATCTCCGGCTATTTCCCGGTTTATATAAACACCGTTATGACGGTATCTTACGCCATATGTCCCAACTCATTTCTCAAGAAAAGATTGCAGAGATTCAGCAGGCATCGGATATAGTCCAGATAATATCCGAGCATGTCGCTTTAAAAAACACAGGCAAAAACTATATAGGCCTTTGTCCATTTCATAATGAAAAGACCCCGTCTTTCACCGTAAACCAGGAGAGGCAGTTTTACAAATGTTTTGGTTGCGGCGAAGCCGGCACGGTTTTTACATTTCTTATGAAAGTTAACGGGATGAAGTTTCCCGAAGTAGCCACGCTACTAGCAAACAGGGCAAACATTGTCCTTCCGAAAAGCTCTGTAAAGGGGAAAACTAACGATGTTATTAGCCGTCAAATCGAGATTAACGCGTATTTTGCGGATTTTTATCAGAAATATTTGCTTAATTCAAAAATGGCCGCAACGACAAGGCGGTATATTACCGGCAGAGGCATAAATGAAGAGTTTGTAAGAAAATTCCGTATAGGGTACGCGCCGGATTCATGGGATGCTTCGCTTAAAGAGGCTGCGTCTCAAAAATTTGACGTTAACGACTCTGAAAACGCCGGAATAATCCTGAAAAGAAAAAGCGGCAAAGGGTATTACGATCGTTTCCGTAACAGGCTGATATTTCCCATTTTTAATGAGACCGGCAAAGCGGTCGGTTTTGGAGCGCGCGCGCTTGAAGATGTTCAGCCAAAATATGTCAATTCGCCGGAAAGCCCCATTTTTAACAAGCGGAGAATTCTGTACGGTCTGGATTTAGCAAAAAACTCTATCATGAAACGCGGCGAAGCAGTGCTGATGGAGGGGTACACTGATGTTGTTATGGCGCATCAAAACGGCATTGACTGGGCGGTCGGCGTGATGGGGACATCGCTGACCGGCGACCATCTCAAGCTCTTAAAGATGTATTGCAAACAGGTAGTGTTGGTTTTAGACGCCGACGCGGCCGGCATAAAATCGGCTGATAAAAGCGCTGGCTTGCTTATGGAAAGCGGGTTTGACGTGAAAATAGTCCAACTCCCCGAAGGGGTTGACCCATGTGAATGTATTGTTTCCGAAGGGAAAGCCAAGTTCCTGAATAGGGTTGAATCTGCGTCGGACTTTTTTGATTTTAAGTTGAACATTGCCGGGAAACGGGGCGAGTTAAGCAACGTTGCTTCCAAAACAAAGGTTTTTAACGATATTATTAGCGCCGCGATGAAGATACCGGATAATCTCAAACGTAATGTCCAGATAAAAGACATTGCTGAAAAGATAAAGATTGACGAGTCTGAATTGCGGATTCATTTAAGTAAAATTAATAAGAATTTCGCAAGGGGGGCGGCAGCCAAAACAGGCTTTGCGGAAAAAGCATATTCAGGTTCCGCCAAGTTCTCGGGACAGGATAACGCGGATTCCAGAGAGTTTAGGCGGAAGCAGGCCGCGTGTCTTGTGGAAAAAGAGTTGATAAGGCTGATGATTTATGACAACAAGTTTATACCTGTTGTTAAATCGGAAATAAAGCTTGAGCATTTCTCAAACGGAAGCTTGCGAACCATTTGCAAAGGGCTGTTTGAAACATTTGATGTTAAAGGCTGCATTGCCGGTGGCGAGGTGTTTTCAATTTTCGACGAATCTGATTTGCATAAAATGGTGGCGGATATTGTGAGCATAAAGCCCGCGTATGAAGACTTTGACGTGGCTTATAAAGAGTGCAAACAGTATATTGATAAACAACTGAGTTTTAAAGAGTCTGAAAAGATAAAAACGCGAATGTTGCAGTCCCGGCAAGATGAAAAAGCCGCAGAGGAAGGGGAAACGGACGAGGATATAAACACGCTTTTGGCCAGACGCCTGAATGAACGGAAAAAATACAGGCAGCACAAAGGCGACGACGAAAAAATGTTGGAGTTTAGAAGAAAGCATAAGAAATTGTGCAAGAATTAGAACTTTCTGATTATAGAAGCGCAATATTTATATAACTGAAACTATATCGGTTTCTCTCTAAGGAATTAAAGATGGAAGAGCTTGAAAAAAAAATTAAGGCCATTATTGCCAAGGGAAAAAAGCAGGGATTTTTGACTTATGAAGAGTTGAACGAGTCACTGCCGGAAGACACAATTGAATCGCCGGGTAAGATTGACGATATCCTTATGATGCTTGATGAAAAAGGCATAGAACTGGTCGATGTGGCTGTCGCGGGAAACAAAGAAGGCGGAATTGAAAGCAAGGACGACGATCTGGATGAGGATGAAATAGAGGGCGAGATAAAAGACGGCATTGATGAAGAGGACGATAGCGACTCGGATGACGACGAATTTCTGGAACCTGAAGAAGGCGAGGAAGGGTATGTTGACGTATTGGAGATATCTGAGAAAATAGACGATCCGGTGCGAATGTATCTGACACAAATGGGGGAGATACCGTTGCTTTCGCGCGCTGAAGAGATAATGTTGGCTAAACGAATAGAGGTTACAAGAAAAAGATTGTTAAAGAAGGTGCTTGAGTCCGACATTTCACTTAACGCATGTCTGAAAATAATTGAAGATGTAAACAATGAGGAGATACCTTTTGAAAGAACTTTAAAAATCGATATGCTCTCCGAAGAGGATAGGGAGCAGGTTTTAAAGAAATTTCCTGAAAATGAAACCAGATTGCGCGCGTTGCTTAAAAAGAATAATGAAGATTATGAGCAGTTGCAAAAAGGCCGCGTATCACAGGATGAGCGGATTAAGATATTAAGAGACATCAGGAAAAGAAGAAGAAAGTCTATAATACTTGTAGAGAGGCTTAATTTTCGCACAAAGAAGATATACGCGTTGATGAAGAAACTGTTTGACAAGCTTAATAAAGTCGAGTCTTTGGGCAAAGTTATTGACGGCACAAAATTGACGCCGGCTAATAGCTCAAATATAAAAGAGCTGAAAAAACAGTTAAAATCCCTTTGCGAGGAGATTAAAGAGTCTCCAAAAGTAATAAGCAACAGGGTTAAATTAATTGATACTTTATCCAAAGAGCACGAAATCGCCAAACGTAAACTTTCCGGCGCTAATTTAAGGCTGGTTGTAAGCATCGCAAAAAAGTATAGAAACAGAGGGCTTAGCTTTCTCGACCTTATTCAGGAGGGAAACACGGGCCTTATGCGAGCGGTGGACAAATATGAGTATAGAAGGGGATTTAAGTTCAGCACATATGCCACATGGTGGATCAGGCAGGCCATTACCCGCTCTATCGCCGACCAGGCAAGGACGATTAGAATTCCTGTTCATATGATTGAGACTATGAGCAAAATCAGAAACATTTCAAAGAAATTACTTCAGGAAAAAGGCAGAGAACCGACAATCCACGAAATTGCAAAAGGTGTAAAAATATCCATAGCAGAGGCAAAGCGCGTGTTGAAGATCTCAAGACATCAGGTCTCTTTGGACAGGCCGGTAGGCGAAAGCGAGGATAGCTCGTTTGGAGATTTTGTCGAAGATGAACGCGCCGAATCGCCGGTTACCGCCGCGACTCAGGAGATGCTTAAAGACAAGATTGAGAGCGTTCTTCATACCCTTACATTCAGAGAACGCGAGATCATTAAGTACCGTTACGGCATCGGCAACGGTTACACTTACACTTTAGAGGAGGTTGGCAAGATTTTTAAAGTCACCCGTGAAAGAGTCAGACAGATAGAGGCTAAAGCGGTTAGAAAACTACAACATCCTATACGAAGCAGGAAACTTGTGGGATTTTTAGATAATCTTTAGGAAACGCGGTTTTAATGGTTTAAAAATGTGTTTTTATAAATAAATTTAATGATGGATCAATAAAAAATGATAAAACAGTCAGAGGTATTAATAAGGTTGCAGGCCGTATGCAACGATCTTAGAAAGATCAGCAAAAATAAAGAGCTCAGATACAACGATATAGAGGGCCGTAAAGGCAACATTGAGGAGAAGAAAGAGGCGTTGAAAAATGCCGAAGAGGAATTGAAAGCGTTTCAGATGAAAATTGACGGCAAGGAGCTTGATCTAAAAGGTTTTGAGGACGATATAAATAAAAGCAGGATACAACTTAACCAGATAAAGACAAATAAAGAGTATTCAGCGGTGCAAAATGACATAAAACTTAAAGAAGCAGACAAGTCGCGCCTTGAAGACGATATTTTAAAGATGATGACCGAGCTGGAAAGTAAAAGGGCAAATATCAAAGATTGCAAAGAAGATGTCACAAAAGCTGAAAATGAGCTGAATGAGGAAAAAAAGAGCATAGATGATGATATTAATAAGATGGACCTGGAAATGAAAGAGATTGAAACAAAACGGGACGGCCTGATGGAAACCCTTGATAAACATTCGCGCTACCATTTTGAACGATTAATAAAGAACAAAAACGGCATTGCGGTCGCCGAGGTGTTAAACAACGCGTGTCAGAGCTGTTTCTTTACAGTCACGCCTCAAATAATAAATATGTTAATGGGCGACAACGAAGTGGTCAACTGCCACAGCTGCGGTCGCATCCTCTATATAAATAGCGAAGAGTATGTTTATCAAAAGTAAACAATTTTTAATATTTCAACCGCCGGCCTAAGTGTGGCTAATGATGTTGAGGCTTTGCCCGCCATGCAAGGGCTTTTGGTTCCTCATTCCCGCATCACACCTTTAAATACTCCCATCCCCAATTACATCCACAACCAAATCTGCAAGCACAAGATAAAATCCGTTGTTTTTAAGTGAGTTCTAAGGGTATGTTCTTTCATTTTTAAAAGCAGTTTAGCTCTTTTTTATAAGATGGATTTGTTTAAATGAACATTGTTGACTGGTGTATTATTACGTTCTATTTGCTGGGAATGATCGGGCTTAGCGTCTATATTGGTCGAAAGCAGACCAACCAAGCCGATTATTACGTGGGGGGGCGAAGCCTGCCGTGGTGGGCCGTGGGCATATCGACCATGGCCACGCAATCTTCCGCCATAAGCTTTATCTCAATTCCCGCGTTTGTGGCGTTGAAACCTGGGGGAGGCATGGCATGGCTCCAGTTTGAGACGGCTTTGCCGTTGGCGTTGATTGTTGTCATGGTTTTTCTCATCCCCTTTTTTCGCAAACTGGAGCTTGTAAGCGTTTATGAATATCTTGAGTTGCGGTTTAGCCCTTCGGCGCGTTACTTTCTAAGCGGAGTGTTTCTAATTAGCCGCGGATTGGCAACCGGGGTGGGTGTTTATGCCGCCGCTATTGTGCTTTCGGTCTGCCTCGGCATCCCTTTGTGGCTAACAATAGTCATTATTGGCGTCGTCACAATAATATACGACACTATCGGCGGTATGGCAGCTGTTGTTTATTCAGACGTTATTCAGATGGGCGTCCTCATCTGCGGGCTTGGGTTTTGCATCTTTTACGCCGTTAATAGCGTGGGCGGCTTCCTGCCGATATTGGAGTCGTTTCCAGTTGAGAGGTGGAAGACGATTAACCACGCGACTGGTCTTGGCGACGGCTCATCATCGCCGTTTTGGGGCCTTTTGGTTGGAGGTTTTTTTCTCTATATTGCCTATTACGGGACCGATCAAAGCCAGGTGCAAAGGGAGCTTTCAGCTCCAAGCGTGAATGAGACGAAGCGGTCTCTTTTCTTTAACGGATTTGCGCGTTTTCCTCTAACTCTTCTTTACATGCTTTTGGGGTTGGCGGTGGGCGCGGTTTATTTGCGTTCAACGGAGTTAAGAAACGCTGTTCCCCATGATCACCTTGATTATCTCGTGCCGCAGTTTATTATTCACAATCTGCCCACAGGCGTCAGGGCCGTCCTGTTTGCGGCTATTTTGTCTGCCGCCATGTCAAGTCTAGACTCCGCTCTAAATTCGCTTTCTGCGTCCACAATGAGGGATTTTGTTGAACGCGGGCGTCAAATCCCTGAAAAACGGCTCTTTTTTCTGAGCAAACTCAGCACAGTTATCTGGGGGATAGTAATTACCGGTTTTGCGTTTGTGGTGGGCAATATATCCGGCACGGTTATTGAAAGCATAAATAAAATAGGCTCGGCTTTTTACGGGCCTATACTGGCGTCATTTTTGGTTGGCGTGTTGTCAAAACGCGCCACATCGGCGGGGGTGTTGTTTGGCGTTCCGGCGGGCGTAGGGTGCAATATATTTTTCTGGATATGCATGCCTGAAGTGTATTGGATGTGGTGGAACCTGTTTGGGCTGGTTGTGTCCATAATTGTTGTGTTTATTGTCAGCCTGTTTACAACCAAGCCCGGGGCGGAAAAAACAGATCGCTATACCCTGGCCTCAAGCGGTATGTTTAAGCAGGAGCGCGAGTGGCGGGGCATGTACTATATGTTGTTTAGCTATTTTATATTCATACTTATTTTTATGGTGGCTTTGCAGAAGGTCTTTGGATAGGTATCAAAAGCAAGTAAAAAGCCAATACTAAAAAATTAGAAATGATATTTTATTTGCAATGAAAATGGACGTTAATCGGAATGGGCGCTTTCTGTTTTTAAGAAAAATATTAGGGAACACGTGGTTTCGTGTTGTTGTGAGCCTGGCGATTATCGCGGTATTGCTGACAAAGTTGCCGCTAAAGGAGTTGCGGGAGGCTGTTGGGCAAATATCTATTGGTTTGTGGGCGTTTGCCGTTCTTGTTTTTTTGTTCGGGCATGTAATCGGCGTTGTAAAATGGCGGCTTTTGGTAAATTTAAAGAGACCGGTTTTGCCTTTTACAGTTTCATTTCGATGTTATTTTGCCGGATTGTTCGCCAACCTGTGCCTGCCATCACTGGTTGGCGGCGACGTGATTCGGGCGGGCATTGCAATCAGGCGGTGCGCTGACAAAGAGTCCGTCATTTCAGGAAGCGTTATTGATCGATTTCTGGATATCTCGTCCCTGATAGTTATCATATTTGCCGGCGCGTTAATGTCGCCGGGGGCTTTATCCGCCGGGGATCGCAATTTTCTTTTTTGTTTTTTAATTTTGTCGGCTGCGGTTGTTATCTTAATTTTGTCATTTATCTTTCTGCCGTTTCCAGGGTTTAAGTCTGAACGTATAAATGGAAAGATTGGTAGTGTTAGAGACACCATTGTTTATTTGACTAAAAATCCTCAACGGGCTGTGGCAGCGTTTTCGCTCTCCCTGATTATCCAGTCCGGGTTTGTCTTTTGCAATATAGTTTTGGGCCGTGCGTGCGGCATTGACATCCACGTTCCAGTCTGGTTTATGGCTTGGCCTTTGGCCAAACTCTCGGCGTTAATGCCTGTGAGCCTTGGCGGGCTTGGAGTTCGCGAAGCCGCGCTTGCTGTTACGCTTGAACGGTTTGGCGTTCAATACGCAAAATCTGTAGGATTGGGCCTTTTGTGGGAAACCGTTTTGGTTGCCGGCGGCATTGCGGGCGGGTTTATATATCTGGCCCTTAGCAAAAAGGCGTTTGCAAAAAAAGATTTTATTGACGCTAAGAACAGCGGGCCGATCGTTGAATAGAAAGAACGCAATTAGTGAAATGCTACAAGAAAATTATTTTTTTCAGCCGGAAAATGATTATAATACATCTTTGATTTTTTGATATCCATTGCAGGAGCATGTTTTAAACCTGTTTCTGCGCAATTATATTCTGTAATCTGTTTCAGGAAGGGGGGAAGCGTTGTCATGGGATTAAATCGGATAGGCATATTGACCGGGGGCGGGGACTGCACTGGGCTTAACGCGGTGATTCGTTCAATTACGCGCGCCGCTATTATTCAGCATCACGCGTCCGTCGTGGGTTTTGAAGGCGGATTTGAAGGGCTTATTTTTGACCGCGATCAGGATTTGACGGTAAAGTCAACAAAAGACATATTGACAATGGGCGGCACTATTTTAGGGACAAGCAACAAGGGCAATCCTTTTGAGTTTCGCGAATTCGGCGCTGACGGCAAGGTTGATATACATGACTATTCGGAAAAGGCGATAAGGCATTTTAAACGCATGATGCTTGATTGTCTTTTTGTGATCGGAGGCGACGGCACTCTTCAAATTGCCAACCAGTTTTATGAAAGGGGGGTGCCGGTTATCGGCATTCCAAAGACGATTGACAACGACCTTGAGCAGACTGATTACACATTCGGATTTCAGTCCGCCGTGCAGGTGGCGTCTGACGCTATGGATAGGTTGCACACAACGGGCCGCAGCCACAGCAGGGTAATGATTTTAGAGGTTATGGGCCGCACCGCCGGATGGATAGCCCTTGAAGCCGGCATTGCCGGCGGGGCGCATATTATACTTATCCCGGAGATTCCATATAAAGTTGAAAGCTTGCTGGAAAAGATTAAGTACAGAATAGCCGGGGGCAGCCCTTTTAGCATTATTATGGTGGCTGAAGGCGCTAAAGAGTTGGGCGGCGAGGAGATAAAGATGGAGTCGGGTGAAAACCGTTTGCAGGGCGTGGACCAGCTGGGCGGAGTTGGATTTTATTTAGCTGAGCAAATTAAAAAGGAAATTGATTTGGAGGTTCGCACCACGGTGTTGGGTCACATTCAGCGTGGTGGCACGCCAAATGCCTTTGACAGGGTTCTCGGTACCAGGCTGGGCAGTTACGCGGTAAGGGCCGCGGCTGAAGGCAAGTTCGGCAACATGGTTGCGTTGCGGACGCCTAATCTTGAGCTTGTGCCGCTAAAAGACCTTGCCGGAAAGGTGAGGCAAGTGCCGGACTCTTCTCAATTGATTCAATGCGCCGAGACTATAGGCATATCGTTTGGCAGGTGAGTCGTCGACTGGGCGGCGCATGCAGATTTTTTTTTACGATTGCAACGCAAACAGTTGCGCAAGCAGCGTGAATGTGGATTTGGAATCCATGTCCGTGTCGTTGATAAAAAACCAGTTTCCTCTGTGTTTGACGGCAACGCTGCTGTTTTCAGGCGGCGCTGTTGACGTGTGGATTTGCATTATCTCGTTGACTGCTTTTGACCAGTCAAACGAGCCGTCCGGGTATGTCCTGGTTTGCGCAACCTTGCCCTGTTTTTCATCTTCGGCCGGGACTTTGACGCAATGGGATAGGTAGCGCAACACGCCGAAGATTGAGCGCGTTTGAAGCGTTATTGCCCCTGGATCTTTTGCCGCCGGATTTGCGCTAAGTTTATAATATGGCTTTGGCGTCAAATCCATCAGGCCGGTTAGTTCGATAGTCTTTTCCATTGTTAAGGCCTGTTTTTGCAAATGCAAGGATATTTGCGCCCCATCCGCTTTCTTCTTTTCAGAAACCATATCAATCAAACCACGTTTTTGCAGGATTTGGAACAGCTCTGCAATACGGGTAAAATGTTTGTATCCCGGAGCGTATTCAGGGGTAGGCCCCGAAACCCCAAGCGAGTTTTTAACCCCGTTTATTTGCCGCGCGCACAGATGCAAAAGGCGTTTAAAGCTACACCCTGATTGGAAAAGCAGCGCAATATTATTAATGCTAATCGGCGCAAGCACCTTGCGGGCAAACTTTTGACCCTGTACAGGCGTGTATGTAAACAACGGACTTTTAGGCGCGTTTTGGCCTGTGGGCCCAATAAATTCCCCTTGCGACTCCACGCTATCTACTCTAAGGAACAGAGGCGTCTCATTATAACGAAGCCTTACTAAGTTTAACAACAACTGCTCGCCGTTAAAACGTTGAACCGCGCTGTTGTAATCAACATGTCCCTCTTCCGCCATTGCCGCGCAATTTGCAATGCAAAGCAACAAAGCTCCAAACGCCAAACCGCATAATATTTTATTCTTAAAATAATTCATATAATTCCTTGGTTAAAGATGTGTGTAAATATTGAATAAACAGATATTTTAATCCTATTTCAGGAATTTTCAATTGAAAAAAACGCTTAGTTTTGAGTGGGATGCTGATAAATTCTGCTTATTCCATTCGAGGAAAACAATGAGTAAAAGCAGAAGATCCAGATGTTAGTCCTGAACAGGCTGTCCGAGAATAGGTTTTTGTGCCAATTTTCAATTCATAAGTTCTTTCCATCTATTCTTTTCTTTGGCTTGTTAAGCTGTTGTGAATTCAAATTTAATCCCGCGTCCATAATCAATTACCACGCTTAAAGTCATTAATTCAAAGTATAATCCTTTTTAAAAGCAAAATGCAACCAATATCAAGTTCGCACAATTAAGCAGGTTAACGGCTGAAAATAAAACACCGGGAAATATCTCCCGGCGTTTTTAAAATAAGATTTTGAATTAATTGTTTTTGTTTTAATTTTTACAAATAATCGGTATGAAATTACGCTTTTTGAAGAAACATTTTACCTGATACTGTAAATAATTTAGCAAACTTTTGCTAAAAAAGCGCTATAATTGTCAAAATAAACGTTTCTAGGGCGTTTGCTAATTCCTATACAAAAATTATTTTGCGTTTATTAATTATGGCTTTTGCCCTTTTTTTGTTGAGCATTGTTATGAAAAAGTTGATGTTTAAGAGAGGCGAAGTTATTGTGGCGGAGGGCGAGCGCGGCACGGTTGTGTACACTATTTCATCGGGAAGAGTTGAAGTGTCGCAGCTTGTTGACGGCAAAAAAGTGGTGGTTGAGACGTTGAACGAAAACATGATTTTTGGCGAGATGGGGTTGATTGAGGACAAACCGCGTTCGGCCACTGTGACTGCCCTGGAAGACACTGTTGTTCTTTCGGTTGGCCGTGAAGAGTTTAGGGAGAAATACAAAAAAGACAAAACGGCTCTTTTGCCTATTGTTAAGGCTCTTTTTGACAGGTTGAGGCGTATCGCCGGGATAATGACGGAGAATATTGATATAACCTCTCTAATTCCGGGCGGCAATAGCGGCGCGGGAGATGAGAGTTTTGAAGACGACGGCAGGTATCTGGTTTTAACAGGGGCAAATAGCATTACGAAAAGAGTTCTGGACTTTGAGGAAATAGAGATAAATACATTTCCTTTTAATATAGGCGGAAAAGCCGCGAAGATGAAAGATGTTGGATGTGATATTCGCGGCAATCGGCTTACAATAAAGGAAAAGGGGCCGGTTTTTTACATTTCATCAGATCATCTTGTGATTATGAAAAATGAGGGCAGGTTTATGGTGGCCGGCCGCGGCGCCGACACTCCGGTATTTGTAAACGGGCAGAGATTGTCTGGGGCGCATACTTTGGTTAGCGATATAAATGAGTTGCAGGTAGGCCGTGAGGGTTCGCCGTTTGTGTTTAACATTGGCACAAAAAAGATGAAATATTAATGTGAAGAGTTGCGTTCTGTATTTTTAGGCTCTTTTCAAGGCGTGATAGGTTTTTCGTTTATTGATTTAAATTTAAAGTTTTTGGTTTGTAAAACTTAAGAATCGCGCCTACTATTATTATTGAAATCTCTTGAGATTTTACTAAATAAAAATTAACGCTTCCTTTAAATTCAAGCTTGACATAAGTATGCGGCACGGCTAAAATACCCACCAGAAATCTTAAAAATATTTTTTCGCCTATTCGTTTTTGCGAAAAAATCCGATACAAATTTATTTTTAACTTGGCGCTTTCCGCAGAGCTTTCCTTATCCTTCATAATAAGATAATTATTCCAGATAAAAGCTGCGCCGGGACGCGGAGATGATTAATATGGATATTATAGACAAAGTCAAGCATTTGATAACATTGATGAATGACAATGAGTTGGCTGAAATAGAGATTCAGGAGAAATCGACAAAGATTCGTGTAAAGAAATCCGGTTCAGAGATTAGCCATACTGTTTCAACATTGCATCCGCCGCAGCCCGTGAACAACAACCCGGAGCTGGAAGACGGCAATGTCAGGCTGTTGGGCGCAAAAGAGTCGGATAAATATCCGGAAATTACCGCGCCTATGGTTGGCACTTTTTATAGGTCAAGTTCGCCTGGGTCAAAACCGTACGCGGATGTCGGCGATAAAGTGGATCAGGACACGGTTGTGTGCATCATTGAGGCTATGAAAATAATGAATGAGGTAAAAGCAGGGATGTCGGGCGAGATAGTTGAGGTCCTCGCAAAAGATAGCGAGCCTGTTGAGTATGGTCAACCGCTTTTTCATATTAAACCTGCGTCTTAAGAAAATATTCTTCCCTGTACTACCTTCCGTTTTTATCGTATAAATCTTCGAGAACGTTTCAGAGTAAAATCCTGTTTGATAGAGCTCTGCGGCTATGCATGCTTACAGCTGGACAGTCTGAGACGCCGGGTGGGTAACTTCCGAATATATTTATAAATAAATTTAATTTACATAAACATTTTGCGTTTCAATTAAGTATTGATTGAAATTTGAGCGCCGGCTTATGTTTTCACGAATTTTAATTGCTTCCAGAGGCGAAATTGCGTTGCGCATTATACGAGCATGCAAGGAGCTAAATATTGAAACCGTGGCCATCTGTTCCGAAGCGGACAAAGGAGCGAGGTATTTAGAGCATGCCGACGGCGCCATATGCATAGGCCCGGGCGAGCCTGAGTTGAGCTATCTTAATATTCCAGGCATAATAAGCGCGGCGGAAATTACCGATATAGAAGCTATTCATCCCGGATACGGATTTTTGGCCGAGGTCAGCCATTTCGCGGAAGTGTGCGAATCGTCAAAGATTGTTTTTATCGGGCCTAATTCAAACGTGATGAGGCTGATGGGCAACAAGATGGAGGCCAGGAAAGTTGCCATGGAAAATAAAGTGCCCGTTATTCCCGGCAGCGATTCTATTGTAAACGACCAGCAGGAAGCCCTTAGCGTGGCTCATGAGATAGGTTTTCCAGTGTTAATTAAAGCGTCCGCAGGGGGCGGTGGAAGGGGGATGAGGGTCGCGCACAATGATATAAGTCTGCGTAGCTCCTTTGAGTTGTGCCAGAGAGAAGCGGAAAACGCGTTTAAAGACCCCTCTGTTTACATTGAGAAGTATATTGAGCAATCCAGGCATATTGAAGTGCAAATATTGGCTGATAATTACGGCAATTACATCCATTTGGGCGAGAGGGATTGCAGTTGTCAGAGAAGGCATCAGAAGTTGATAGAGGAATCTCCGTCTCCAAATATTTCAAATCAGTTAAGGGACGACCTTTGCAAGGCGGCGATAAAACTTGCAAAATCGGTCGAGTACACAAACGCGGGCACAGTAGAGTTTTTGGTTGATAAAGATGAGAAGTTCTTTTTTATTGAGATGAACTCCAGGATACAGGTGGAGCATCCGGTTACAGAGATGGTAACCGGCATAGATCTAATTAAAGAGCAGCTAAAGATCGCTTTTGGCGAACGGTTGGATTTGCGGCAGAAAAAAGTGAAAAATGAAGGCGTTTCAATTGAGTGCAGAATTAACGCTGAAGACCCGTATAATGATTTTATGCCAAGTCCTGGGACTATAACAATGTTTTTGCCGCCCGGCGGAAAAGGGGTCAGAGTTGATTCTCACATCTATACCGGCTATAAAATGCCGCCAAACTATGACTCGCTGCTGGCAAAGATTATTGTGCATCAGAACACAAGGGCCGAAGCTATCGCATGCATGAAAAGGGCTCTAAATGAGTGTGTTATCGAAGGTATAAAGACAACAATACCGCTTGCTTTGAGCGCGATTTCTCATTCAGATTTTGTCAACGGAACGTTCGATACCAAGTTTATTGAGAATTTCCTTGAGAGCTCTTAAATTTGTAAATTTATGAAACTCGCATTGTCTAAAGGAGTTAGATAGTATTGCTTTTTTTTCTTTGACACTAAGGGGCTCAAGTGATAGAATTCTAAGTTCAAAAATTTAGGGTGTTGATTTTTAGCGAATTTTTTTCTTATGTTTATTTAAAGTTTCATTATTTTTTGTTTAGCAATCTGCGAAAGCGGGCGTTTAAAAAGGAGGAATGGATAGATGTTTAAAGGGATGAGAAAGGTTTTAATGGTTGGAGGGGCTGTTGTTTTTACTGCGGGGGTTGTTTTTACTTCAAACACGGCATTTGCAAAGAAAAGTAAAAATTATAAATATCTTGGCGGTGGCGGTTGTAAATGCCATATGAATAAAACAAAGGAAGCGAATGAGTATAAAAAAGTTGGTTATGAAGATAAAAATGGACATTGGAACACATTCAGCAGATTGACTACTGATGAGGAGAGAAAAAATGAAGAATGTTTGTCTTGTCATGCTACCGGCTACGGAAAAAAGATAAAAAAAGGCAAATCAAAATATGGCAATTTTATTGAGAATGTAACATGCGAAGCTTGTCATGGCCCTGGAGACGGATATGTTAAAGTAAAGAAAAATTACAAAGGAAAAGGCAAAGACGCTTTCAGCAAATTGATGAAATCTGATCCTCTTGAAGCTCGCAAGGTGCAGTTTGAAGCAGGCGGACGAATCGCCGGTGTTAACTCTCCAAAAACAGTTAAAGAGCAGTGTCTTGAGTGCCATTGGGAAGACGCGGGCGCAAAACACAAATGCCCTAAAACTGATAAGATCTTCAAATTTAAAGAATATTTCAAAATTGATGATCATAGAGATGAAGACGGCATAGATATAGCTATTTCTAAATTGTCTGATGCTGATAAAGCGAAATACAAAGGTCTTATCGCGCAGGATCCGATTCTGTATTCACCATACAAGAAATAAACAATATTTATTTAAATATTTTAAATTTTTAATTCGGTTTTAAACAAATTTAATTTGTTAGCGAGAATACTAATGTTTTTGAAAAATAGCAGAAAAAACCGTTTTCCTTTAAACTGTAAAATTGGTCGCGGAAAAAGCCGGGTAGTCATGCTATTTCTGGCTTTGGTTGTTTCGGTTAGTTTTGGAATGGCTAAAGTAAATGCTCAGGAAAATAGTGATTGCCTGTTGTGTCATGAAGACGCTAAAATGTGCGCCGATTTTGGGGCTTTGGAAAAAAGAAAGATTGATCCGGTTACGGCGGAAATCCAAACTGTATCAATGATAGTTGACCAGCAGGCATTTGCCACGTCAATTCACGGCAAAGAGGATTTTTATTGCATTGATTGCCATGGCGATCTGGAAGAGTCGGAAGGTATGCATAATCCAGAGCTTAAATCGGTTGATTGCGCAACGTTTTGCCATGATGATCCGGCTGATAGTTTTCGTAACAGCAATCATGTTAGTTTGATGAAAGAGAAGGGGCTAACGCCGCCTTCATGTAAAAATTGTCACATAGGTCTGGCGTTTCATCAGAAGACTTGGGGCAAAGAGAAGCCAATGTTTGTGCCGCACGCAGATAGCGAGCAGCATAGGAAAATGACGATTGAAACATGCGCTGATTGTCATGTGGAGTATTATAAAGAGTATAAGAATAATTTCCATGGTCAGGTTGCGGCTTTGGGTGTTACATCTCTTAAGATACCAACATGCGCTGATTGCCATGGGTCGCATGATATACTTAACTCTTCAAACCCAAAATCTCAAATGGGAGAGAGTAACAGGATTGAGGTTTGCGGCAAATGTCATATAGGCGCGGATATTAATTTTGTAAGGCACATTGAGCATCCAAAGATTAAGGATGTTGGGTTTTACAAGTCTTTGGTTTCGTCGTTGTTGCATTTCAGGTCTAATCCCGAAGGCGTAAAAAATGTCGGAAAAAATCCGCAAACTTATCTGTTTGTTATTTTTGTAGCTTATATAGGGTTGTTAACGATGCTTTTTTCTAAATTTGGTTTGCATTCCATTTTGACATGGTTTAGGACTATCTTGGACGAACGGAAAGGGGAGGGTGACGATAATCATGAGTAGCGGCACACATTATGTAAGATTTGAGTTCATTCATAGGTTCGGTCATTTTATGACTATCATTAGTTTTTTCGGTCTTGTTCTTACCGGAATGCCGCTTGTCTTTAGAGATGAAGCCTGGGCAAAATGGTTATATGAATTTATGGGCGGTTATCCAACTGCCGGCATAATTCATAGGGTTTGCGCTTTGCTTACTTTTGGAGTAGCTTTTATGCATTTTATGCAATTGGCTTACAAAATAGGTATACAAAGGGACAAAGGCGTTCTATGGGGCCCTGATTCCATGATACCGCAGCCTAAAGATTTAGAGGATGTGCTTGGAGATATAAAATGGTTTTTTGGCTTAGGCCCAAGGCCTCAATTTGGCAGATGGATTTATTGGGAAAAGATAGAATATCTTTCCCTGATGTGGGGGACGTTGGTTATGGCTGTTTCAGGCCTGATTTTATGGTTTCCGGTTCAGGCGACTAAATTGTTGCCTGGGTTTTTAACTAAATTTATAGATTTGCCAAGCATGGCATTGATTGTTCATCGGTATGAAGGAATATTGGCCGCTGTCTTCATTTTTACCATTCATTTCATTCACACTCATCTCTTGCCTGAAAAAGTGCCTGTAGACGAAGCTATGTTTACCGGCAAAATTACAGAAGAAGAGATGATGCACGAACGCGGAGCCCAGTATGAACTCCTCAAAAAGGAGGGTAAGCTGGATGAATTAAGGACTTCTCCGCCATCATGCATGGCTGGCTTTATGACAAAGTTGATTGGAATACCTCTTTTAATAATTGGGCTATTGGTATCGGCTTTAATGATATCCGGCCTTTTAATTCTGGTAATATAAAAATAATTTGTTTTTAATTTAAAATTTTATTAAAATAAAAAATCATTTTATTGAGAAAGGAGGTGGGTGGCTAAAGAACTTAAAGTTTGCAATACATAGTTTGGGTATGTATTTAGTTAAACGAAAGTATAGAAAGGAGGTCAAATTTTGAGGAGAGGAATTATTGGGCTATCTTTGATAGCTGGTATAGTATTGTATGTTTCTTCATCGGCTTTTGCTGCTTGGGATAAACCTTGTAATGTGAAAAAGATTATCGGGGAGCAATACTGGTGTGAAATCTGCAAAAAAGTACGGCATGCTTTTAATGAATGTCCAACGGTCGGGTATATTTGGGATTTTTCAAAACATCAAGATGAAAAAAACCCTCATACTGATTTGCCTGAAGCATGGGCTTGTGAAAAAGTAGCCTTTAGCTGTATCAACACAGAATGCGTAGATTATGGCAAATGCTTGCCACATCCAGGATCTTGTGATACATGTATGGATGACATCACAAGCACGGGAGTTTATGCGCGTGTTGTTTTTCATTGTTCAAAATGCGATAAGGATCATCACGAACCAGGAACAGGGCATAAAACTGATCCAAAAATAGAGCATCCCAGGTTAGTTGATGCGGGAACATGTCCGGATGACGGGACAAAACTTGAGTCTGTTTGCACAATGTCGGGAACATGTCCGCATGTGTCTTACTAATAAGTTTATATATTTTTTAGGAGGAGGAATTTTTTAATGAAAATTAGTAAAAAATGTCTTTTCTTAGTTTTAGGTATGGTAGCTTCTTTGTTAATAGGAAGCGGATTATCTGAAGCTGGATTTATACAGGGCACACGTATAAAGACTGACCATCCATCACCATTTTATATTTTGCTGTCACCGGATGGTAATACAATCTTTACAGCAAATCAGTCAGGCCACAGCGTTTCAATTGTTGACGCTAAATCAAAGAAGGTTATAGGCGAAGTTCCAGTAGGTATTCAGCCTGAAGCTCTCGCTATTACAGCCGACGGCAAAACATTATATGTTTGCAATGCTGAAGAAGATAGCGTTTCAGTTCTTGATGTTGCGTCAAAAGCTGTGACTAAAGTAATTAAAGTAGGCGACTGGCCATGCAACATTAAATTAAGCAAAGATGGTTCTAAAGCTTATGTCTGCTGCTCAGGAAATATGTGGGATAAGATCGATATAATCGACACTTCTAGCAACACAAAAACAGGCGAGATTCAGCTTAGCCATTACGGCCCTAGAGATATAGCTATATCTCCTGACGGTAAAACCGGCATTGTTATCTTAGATACAGCCGGATCTGTTAATAGATCTGTAGATTTTATTGATCTTACTACCAACAAAGTTACTGAAAATAGAGTTATTCGCGAAAGCTGCAACTTAAGGGGCATTGATTATACACCTTGCGGTTGCTACGCTATCGTCACATATGAAACTCCAAAGGTTTGGTTGCCGGTTTGCGAAGCTGAAAACGGTCAGATTTTCACTAACAACATTGCTGTTATTGAAACAAAACCCGGTGGTAAAGTTGCAAGACTTCCTATAGATGAGTTGAACAACTATGATGGAAATCCTTACGGCATCCAGTGTGGGCCTAGAGGGAAATATGTTTATATTGGTATTAGAGGAATGCACCGTGTATCAATTTTAGACCTTCCAAACTTAATCAAAGTTGTTTCTACAAACAGCCAAGATGAGTTGGATTACATTAGAGATGATTTTGAAACTACAACTAAATACCTTGTTCAAAGAGTAAATGTTGGACTTTGTCCTAGTTCAGTTGCAGTATCACCAGATGGAAAATACTGCTATGCTGCGAATTATTTTTCTAACAGCATTTCAATTATAAAGACTCCTCTTGACTGATAACTGTTTAATTGCGGAGTTTTTAGTTTAAAGTAGAGTTAATTTTAGCTGGTATTAATTTTTATTTTTTATTTTTGGAGGAATATAAATTATGAGTAGGAAGGTAATAACTTTTCTAGGTCTGGTTTGCATGGTAGGCATGGTTGGGTTCTCCTTTTCAAATGTTTCATTTGGCGGAGAAGCTCAGGTTGTGGGTACTATACAGATCGGAGCAGAATGGGAACCTCTTGGTAGAGGCGAGCCGTTGGTAGTTCCTGAAGTACATTACAGAGTTAAACATTCTCCGTTCAGGGGAAAATTAGTTAGAGATGGTCAGTACTTGTTTAATGACGCTTCATGGGGTCTTCAGGGCGAATACTCTTGCGCTAGCTGTCATTATGAAAGAGGACAGACTACCGGTACTATTTGGGACCTTGGCGATGAAGGCTGGGGAAGCTGGAAAAACACTAAATATATTCGCGGTGGTAGATACTTGCCTCCTTTCAGACATGAAGGTTTTACTGGTCATCCTGATGAAATCGTAGGCGCTACATCTTCTATTGATAGAGTTTGTGGCCGTGACCCTGGATTTGTATTCAGAAGCGAAAACTTTTCTACAGATAGATTGGAAGCTCTTATTGCTTACATCAGAGCCTTAGAGTTTACAGGAAGTCCTTTTAGAAATGAAGACAATAGCCTTACTGCCGCTCAAAAAAGAGGCCAGGCTGTTTTTGAAGATGAAAAAGTTGGTTGTTTGGAATGCCATCCTGGTGATCCAACAGACACCAGAGCTTTGTTCAGCGATGCGCAGACTCATGATGTTGGAACCGGCAGGATAGGTAAAGCAGGTTTTAGAACTACTCCTGGTAAAGTTTATAATACTGTAGCTCTTAACGCCGGGGTTGATCCTTATGGCGAAGATTGGGATATTCCTATTATAGGTCTTGATCTTGTAAAAGAGTTTGATACCCCTACTTTAAGGGATATTTATGCTTCTATGACATATTTCCATGACGGTAGCGCTGTTACTTTATTGGACACTATTAACAACACTGTTAATGATGTTGATATGCATGGAAAAACTTCTCACTTGACTGATGATCAGTTAAATGATCTTGTTGAGTACATGAAGGCTCTTTAATCTAGTCCATTTTAAATAAACAAAAGCGGTAAGATTGTAATTTTTAATCTTTTGAAAGGAGAATTTTGCAATATGAGTAAAGCAAGAGGATTCAAATATGCCGCAGTGTTTTCAATTGTGCTGGGGTTGTTTTGCAGCGTTGCTTTTAGCGCTCCAATAAACACTGGTTCAGGAAAACCTGATAAGGCGTTATATACTGATTACTGGGGGATGTCTACCGAGGTACAAGGTAATGTTGACTCTATAGTTTTCACACAGTCAAAGCCAACAGCAGCCGGCGATCCTTACCACAACTATCCTTACTATGTTCCTGAAGAGTCAAGGATTGTTTCATACAATATTAAGAGCAAAGAGCTTAAAGTATTGACTGAAGGTTTCAAATGCGCTTTTGACCCATGCACATATTGGGATGGAAGCAAATTGTTGTTTGCAGGCGTTAAATCAGGCAATGATTGCCAAATCTGGGAAATCAATATTGACGGCTCAGGTTTAAGACAGTTGACTGATGTTAAAGGTGTTTGCAGAACTCCTTTATACTATCCAGCTGCCAGTATCGAAGACGGCAAAGGAAACGTTATCTGGAGAGACAGATATTTTGAAGGTGACTGGACTATTCATGGCGAGATTGAAAAAGTAGGCATGGTAATATTGTCATATGCGCCTGCCGGCGTTCTTGACGAGTATTATAATGAAGGCGTTTTCAACACTTACAGACTTGATCCAGGCAATACAATGCAGAGAGTTACAGGTCATGTTCTTAACGGAAGACCTGAATGCACATGGGAAAAACTTGGAACCGTTATGGAACAAGTTACATTTAACATGAGTTCTAACTTTGACCATTGGCTTACTCCTGAAGGCAACGTTATGTTTGCAGGAACTCAGGCTAACGGCGCAAGAGCCGCAGGTAAAGGCCGTGTTGCTATAATGGTTGATAACTGGGATGGCTGGTATCCAAGACACATTTATGGAAACTATGCTGATCAGCAGCCTACAAAAGGCAAAATTCAGGCTAAATGCGCTGTAGATGGACGTATTTACTATATTGAAACAGATAACTTGCGTCATGGCGTTGGTCAGCTGGCTTCAGTATCATGGAACAATCCATATACAAGCACATATAGAAAAGAATCAGTTGATGATGGCGGCGCCTACAGAAGCCCATATCCGCTTCCAGATGGCAGAATTGCTATTTCATACGCTGAAAGAGGAAACTTTGGTTTGTACTGGTTTGACAAAAATGCCGGTAAAGCCGGACAGTTGATTTATGATGACGCTGAGTGGAATGATCATCAGCCTGCTCCAGTTTATACAAAATATAAACAGAGATGGATCAACACTTTTGGCGACGGTCAGAACTTTGGTGTTACAGCTGTAACATACCAGCCTTTTGACCAGGTAAATGTTGAAGGTTATCCTCATTCTTGGGCTACATGGATCTGTTTTGACACTACAATTACAGATATGCCGATAGGCCCATACCCAGAACAGAGAAC
Organism: Candidatus Anammoxibacter sp.; assembly: GCA_021777105.1. Taxonomy (GTDB): domain Bacteria; phylum Planctomycetota; class Brocadiia; order Brocadiales; family Anammoxibacteraceae; genus Anammoxibacter_B. The sequence goes on along the minus strand of JAIQZQ010000114.1, from coordinate 81,752 downwards.
AAAAGCTGTAAAACATGGCGATGTAAAAGCTGTTAGAATTATTGAAGGTTTGCCTTGCACTGAACCTGATTCAAGCAGCTTTGCTGTTGGAGTTGGAAGTCACCTTTTAGGCGGCGACAGAACAAGCAGCAACACAGGCACAATGTTTGGACAGAGAAGAATTATTGGATATCAGACTGTTATGGATGACGGTTCTACCGTAACATCACAGCCTGCCGACCTTCCATACTATGTTCAGTTGCTTGATGACAAAGGTATGTCTATTCAGACATTACTTAGCTGGAGCTATGTAAGACCTTATGGTGAAAGAATTTGTATTGGTTGTCATGATGGTTCATATGGCGGCAGGGCATACAAAAATGTTCATGCTAAATCTCTTTACAACTGGTGGTTTAGCGATTTAAGCCATTATGATTCTCCATTTGCTTATGGATTCCTTAGGTTAGACAAAAAAGGCAACTACGCCGGTGTAAAACATGGCGCTGACGTTGTTGTTCCTTCAGACGTTTACTATGGCGGCCCTTCAGGCACAACAAGTGTTCCTGTTGAAGGTTTAAGAGATGAATATAGAAGAACAGTTGATTTCAGAAGAGACATTCAGCCTATAATCGACGCAAAGTGCGCTGGTTGCCATGACGAAGGTCAGGCTCCTAATCTTAGCGGTGGAAGTTCACTTGTTAAGGCTAACGGAGTAGCAGCTTTCTCACAGTCTTACACAAGTTTGCTTGATCCTGTTAAAGGAAAAGATAAAAACTTAGGTGGAAGATATGTTAATCCTTCAAGCGCTATTAACAGCTTGTTGGTTTGGAGATTGTATGAAGATCAGTTAAGCGACTTTGGGGCTAAAAATGCATTCCCTAAAGCAGGCAGAGTTCTTCATGATAAGTTGCTTACAAATGATGAAAGATACGCATTTGTAGAATGGGTTGATTTAGGCGCTCAGTGGGATAATATCCAAGGCGCTGATAACTTGCCGGGTTATAAAGGCGGAAGAAGATAAGCTTTTATAGTGGTAGTTATATTTCAATTATGTAGTTAAAAAAGGCCGGTCTCATGACCGGCCTTTTTTTTTTAATAGGAGATTTTGTTAAGTTATGAATATATCAATTGCTTCTGATCATAGAGGCATAGAGCTAAAGGACAAAATAAAGTCAATTATTTCGAGTCTTGGACATAATGTTAACGATTGCGGGCCGGTAAATGATAAAGAATCGGTTGATTACCCTGATTTTGCGGTTAAAGTCGCGAACTGTATAAGTTCTGGTGACAGCGATAGAGGTATATTGATTTGCGGGACAGGGATCGGTATGTCACTTGCCGCTAATAAAGTAAAAGGGGTAAGGGCTGCGTTGTGTCATAACATGTTGACAATTGAGATGAGCAGAAGGCATAATGATGCTAATATTTTATGCCTCGGCAATGATATAGTGGATCTAAACGAAATAGAAAAACAAATTGAACTTTGGATTAATACTGAGTTTGAGGGTGGCAGACATGAGAGAAGAGTTGAGAAAATAATGAGTTTAGAAAAATAAAATGCAATAATGCTTTTCGTAAACTAAATAAATAAAAACATCAAAATTGTTTTCTATATTGGTTTTTATCAAATTATTTTTAAAAGTTAGTTTCCTGTATGTATTTAAATTTTTATTGGCTTTTTCGCCTAAAAGGTATTTTCTTATTATCCTAAGAAAAATACCGATAAATAAAAAAATAGTAAACGAAATTAATTATAGCTCTACACTTGTATTAATCTAACCCAAGCGTAGACAAAAAGCGTTATCACTTTGTAATCTGAAATGTTCTAGATTGCTGTCTTTAACTAAAAACGTTTCACTGTTATGATAAAATACTGATATTCCTAAAATATATATAATAAATTTAAACTAATTCATCAATCTTGCAAATTCATTAAATCTCTATTTAACTAAACCGGCCTTTTCGTTTTCCATTATCCAATCCGCAGCTATTTTGTTGCCTTGTTTTGATAAATGCGCTCCATCTATATATATAGCGTTATTCTGATTGTTTTTGTAATGTTCGATTATTTTCGACGATAAATCTAGGCACTTTAAACCGTAGCTTGTTGCTTTTTCTTGTAAAAAGTGTGGTTTATTAGGTTTTAATAAACGCCGTTTGATTTGATATTCAGAAGGCAACAAATATAAAGCCACTTTTGTATTTAGTTTTTCTAGTCCCACTAAATATTTAAAAAATATGTCTAACTTATCACAATTTTCCGCAATATTGCACGATCTATCCTTTTCAATAGATTTAAGTTTGCGCTGTAGACTCTCGGAATATAAACCGATTTTGTCCTGATCCTTCATTTCCAATAAAAGCTTTGACAAATGTTTCGCGTCTTCATTAAGGTCTGTATATTTTCGCGATATCATTTTCAATAATTGACTATAATTATATATATTCCCCATGTATCCGTTCTTAACTGCGTTTATGGATTCATAAAAAAAACCGGCGTGATAGTTGGCGTTTATAACAAGATTCTGCATATTTTTATCTATAGGATAGCATTCTGTATCAATAAAACTTGTCGTGATATTTTTGATTTTCTTAAAAATATCCTCCACTCTGTCTGCTTTTAAGTCATCTATAGCTTCAGTAATTAATATTTTGATTTTGTCATTAACGCAATCCGCTTCTAAAAGAGCAGCAAGCAAACTCATAGCTTTTCGCTTGTTTTGTTTAATTATGTATTCATTGTCTATATAATTTCTTATATCAACAATCGCGTTTCGAGAAATCATGGTATGTAAATCCGCAATGCTTGTTTCATCTTTTTTATGCCTGTTTTTTATATTATTTATAAACATAAAGACAAAATGGGCGAAATATGAATTTCTTATTACCGGCTTAGACATGAATAATGACGGGCTGCTGGGATTGGCAGAGACATCTTTTCTGGATATTTTTGAGTTTAGAGGTGGTTTACAATCCTTTAATTCATCCCAACATGCGCTTTTAATGTTTCTTAAATCATTTCCAAGAAAAAATATTATGGTTATCTTATCGGTTTCGTGTTTTTTTAGAAAAGAATCAATCATTTTCATATACATTGCCGGGCCTGCTCCGGATATTGCGAGGCTATATACTTTGCTTGATTTTCCCAAGATTGCGGCCACCGTCTGATCATCGTCAACTCCTGATCCATAAGCCACTGAATCACCGACAATAACATTATCATATCTGTCGTGTTTTACAGTGTTTCTATACCCTTCATTGTTAAGATTTATACGATATGGTTTTGGATGATAAGCCAGGTCGGTTAATGTATGGGAATAGTTCGGATTCATTGAAAACGGCATATAATCGTCTTTTCTTGTCATTCCGGATACGTATGAAGGGTTGCCGTCCACTACATAACGGGGGAAATATGATTCAAAAGTTGGCGTATGAGGAAATATGAGCCTTAATGACGCTTCCGTGATAATTAATGCGATAATTAACGAGGTTATTATCAGGCAACTGTTTTTAATTAATCGCATCTTTTTAAACAACGGAAAATTGTTGAACTGATATATTAGCGGTGTATTAAAATATTATTTGAATTAAGAAATCGCTAAACCGGCGCTCCGTTGGTGGAATCGGTATATGCTTTTAATTAGGATTTGAAAAGGAAATGATCTCTCCTTATTGCATCTCGCGTTACTGCCGTTAGTGTATTATGATTCACAGGCTATGTAAATCGCCTTTAGCTTTATTTCCAAAGTCGGCAAACGTAAGAGCATAACTTCACCCTCGCACTATTTTAGCTCTAAACGTGGTAAATTTTACATCAATTAAGCGTTATAATTCCCTTATTCTTAATTTTTAATGATACCGGCTTTTTTGACTTCTTAAAATTGTAGACAATATTGCAAATTTCAGATAATGTGCCGACTTTTTTTGAATCGGCCTCGGTTATAATATCACCAGGTTCCAGCCCGGCTTTGTCGGCCGAACTTCCTTTTTTTACATCCACGATTATTATTCCTTTTAAGTCGCGATAGCCCATGGTTCTGGCAATTTCAGGCGTTAATTGCCTGACTACCAGCCCAAACCCAATGCCCAACACCCCGGATTGCACTGAGCTATATCCTTTGTTCCCGGTGCTCTCAGGCTGCTCTCCTATTGTTATATTCAAATGAATCTTTTCTTCGTTTCGCACAACAACGGCTTCTACTGTTGCCCCAATAGGTTCATTTCTTAGCACATTCTGCACGCCTGTGGAGTTGTCTATTATCTTATTGTCGATTTCCAAAAGCACATCTCCAGGGACCATGCCGGCTTTTGAAGCAGGTGTATCGTCCCATACCTGAGCCACAAACGAACCTTTATCAGAATTTAGCCCTAAATAACGCAATACTTCTTCCGTGGTATTAAGGCCTAGAATATTGGCAAGTTTTTGGTCAATATCAATCATGCCCACCCCAATAAAGCCTCTTAGCACTTTGCCGTTTTTAATTAAATCCATAGTTACTTTTTTTGCTATTGTTGCTGATATTGCAAACGCTATGCCCTGAAAGCCTCCGGTTCTGGTGGCAATTGCAGAATTAATGCCAATTATTTCGCCGCGTAAGTTTACCAAAGGGCCGCCGCTGCTGCCTGGGTTAATTGAAACATCGGTCTGAATGAAATCTTCATAAGCAAACTGCCCTAAAAAAGGATTAATATGTTTGCGTCCAATCGCGCTAATAATGCCGGCGGAAACCGTTTGTTGGTAATTTAACGGGCTGCCTATTGCTATAACCCAATCGCCTACCCTCATCTTTGAGAAATCTCCAAACTCCGCTACCGGCAAATCACTGCCCTCGATTTTGATAACTGCAAGATCCGTTTTTGGATCCACCCCAATAAGCTTAGCGTCTACCACTTTTCCGTCATATAAAGACGCCTTGATTGTTCCCTCTGTAGCTCCTTTAACAACATGGTAGTTCGTGACAATATATCCTTCCTTGTCTATAATCGCGCCCGACCCTATTTCCTCCTGCACGCGGTTTCTTTCGCCGTTTCCATCCTCTCCGTCCCCTTTACGATCAGGAGGATTAAAGAAAGGGCTAAGTCCGCCTTTGCCTCCACCACGCGCGGGCGGTGGACTTTCCACACTCTTTGTAACATTTATTTTAACAACCGAAGGGCCGATAAGCTGCGCTACCTTTTCAAAAATTAAAGAGAAGCTTCTAACTTCCTTTTCAAGTTGCGCCAGCTCGCGCCTTAGAGTCGCAGGGTCAGCTTCTTTTCCCGTTACGCTATCAACCCCAGCGGCGTATATTAAATTGTTTTTAAAACTAAAATTTTGCGCCGCCATAGCAAGCGTAAGCGCTATTGCAGCTACTGTTAGGTTTAAAATCTTTTTCACAATATAATCCTATAAAAAAACATCAAAAATACTTTCTAAATTTATTCTTTTTTACTTTATTAAGAATCACTTTTCTTTATATCTCTAAATTATCTTGCCTCCTTCGGGATTTATATTTTTCTGTTCATCTTAGTTACATTATTAAAGCCGAATATTTTCTGCAAAATCAGGCATCTTAAAATTTCGCAAAACATTATACAAAAATTAGCCGTATATTGCATAAAAATTGTAATTATATTTAAAATCTTTATATTTTTTAAAAATATTTTGCAGGCCATTTTTTTTGCCTGGTTTAGTGAAATCCTCCGTTTTTATCGATAAAATCAATAAAAACAGTCTGCCTAAAGGAGAGAAATTCAACTTTTATCACACTTAGTAGGTGTGTTTATGCTTGACAAACACGCATAACAGGTGTATTGTTGGTGCGTCGTTAAAATTCGTGGCCTGCAAAATAATTATTCAATGTACAGGCCGTCGCTTTTTCCAATAAATTAAGCCTTTATTCATAAAAATGAAAGATGTTTTTAAATTTTTTCAGGATTTTGATTTATGTTTGACAATGATCGAACATAAATTGCGCAGGAAAAGCATACCTCTTGGCGGTGGCAGGGAATGCGTCTATGCCGCTATGGATTGTTTTTTCAGATCTTTTGGAAATTTTGCAAAAAATAAGTTTACGTCTCGCAATGATAAACATAAGATTACCGTCCAATTTAACAATCTGCGCCAAAAATGGTTTTTAAAAAGCGATAGCGCAAACCGTTGTTTTAGTAAAACCATTGCCTATCCCGGCGACTTTGCATTAATGAACCGATTTTTTTCCAATACAGCCACCGGAAGCGGATTGAACAACTTTATAGACAAATATTTCCTGAATACGGAGTGTTGCGAAGCATTTAGGCGCAGAAAATCGCAAACTTGCGCTATTGCCAGAAAAATAATCTCAAAAAGCGGCTTGCTAAACAAACCAATAAGCATGCTTGATATCGGTTCAGGCACTGCCTGCATGACAAAACAATTTCTAAATCAGCTGGCCCCGCCGTTTAAAACCACACTGAAACTGACATTTATAGACAGTGGCATAGAGTCCGGTGATTACATCAAAAAACTCATCTTAACAGAAGAGGCGGATGTAAGGTTTGTTAATGACGATTTGCTGAATATGGCGAAAAACGACTCAATAAACAACTTTGCCGGGCAAAACATCATTGTCTCGTCCGGCCTGTTTGATTATTTGACTGACGTCGAGTTTGTAAGGGCGATTAAAATTCTATATAAGTTGCTAAAACCAAACGGAACAATTCTTATCGGAAACATGGCCGCCTGCTTTTCCAACGAGTTTGAGCTTAAATGGATTTGGAACATTCGGCTAAACCTAAGGAGGGAACGCGACATTATAACCCTCTTGAACAAAGCAAAGCTAGAAAATAAAATAGTAACTTTTAAAACCGATTCTAAGGAAAAATACCATTTTGTCTTAATCGGCAAAGGCGATGCAATTAGAAGTAAAAGCAAAAAAAATAGCGGTAAACGCAATTAAATCTAATACATTTTGCCGGAAGTTGGCGAATTTCCGAAATAAAACTTCGGCTTTGCCATAATACGGGAGCAATTATATGAAAATACTGTTGACTGATGACTGCCCAAGCATTATAAGGTGCGTAAAAATGCTTTGCAAAGTATGGGGCTATGATATTGATGTGGCCGGCAACGGCATTGAAGGCGTTGCGATGTTTGAGCAAAATCATTTTGAGTACGATGTTTGCTTAATGGATATAAATATGCCTTTTATGGATGGTTTGCAAGCCACAAGGACGATTCGACGGGTAATAAAAGAGCCGTACACGCCAATCTTATGCTTGAGTGGTGATGAATATATGGCCATAGAGGCCGCCAAGGCCGGCATGGACGGTTTCATTTACAAACCATTTAACATCAAAGAGTTCCAGAGGAATTTGCTTGTTTATAGCGCCAAGATTACTAAAATACATAAAATTAATAATAAGATTGTATTTACAAAGGAGAAACCCGTGGACAAAGCAGAGTCAATGGAGGCAGTAAAATATAAGGAGCAGGATCTGGAGATATTAGAGATTGCCGGCCAGGAAAAAGCGCAACGTTTCTTAACTCATCCAAACACGCAAAATCATATGTCTCATAAATTAATAGGCGAGGATAAGGAGTTGTACGAATTTCTTGATTTTGCCCCGGGCCGCCAAACAATCGTCCACCTGTATAAACATAATCTGCTGGCAACACGAAGATTCGTCAACCCTGAAGAGTTTGAAAAACGAAAAATAGCCGCCTTTGAGGAGTTAAAGAGATACACCACCGTCTGTGATGCCAAGAAAAAGGAGGACACTTTGCAATAAACGCCCGGCTACCACCCTCCCCCTTTCCTCTCATGAATCTACTTAAACAATCGCGTGCCGGCTATCGCAAAATCCATCTCATTAGCAAGCACGGGATTTATTTTACGGAAATGAGCAATAAGCAGTTTTGCGATCTTGTCTTTGGATATATCTAAATCGTCCTGTATCAGGAGTTTGAAAAGCGCTCCCAGCGCCACTATTTTGGCTATCTCAGGCTCTTGCCTGGCTCCGTACCTGTCGATCAGTTCCGCAAACATCGCCGTCGAATCAAACTGTCTGCCCAGTTTCGCAAAACACACGCCTTTGCAATTTAACGAGTTTGCAATAAGTTCCGTGAAATAAAGCGATTTTCTGTGTCTGTGACATGCAAGCAGATCGTTAAATACGGCAAGCGCGTCGTCAAACATCTTTAAATTTATTAAACAGGCCCCCTTTTTAAATTGCGCGTTTGCCGTGTAGGCCGCAATCGCAACCTCGGTTCTTTTGCCGAATGTGTCGATCAACGCGTCAAAAACGCTAATTGCGCTTTTATGCCGGTTTAGAGCCTCGTTGATCAGCCCGAAGTTGTACACCGCCCTGGCCACCACTACGGCAATATCCGCCTCCAGCCTTAAACCGTACTTATCAATAATTTCGCCAAGCGCGCAAACTGCCCTGTGTTCGTCTCCTAATATTTTAAAACAATCCCATTTCTTCTCCATGGCTAAAGCTGCGTATTTGGTTATTTCTGCCTCGTCCCTGCCGCTATATTTCTTAATCAACGTATCGCATTCGCTGATAGCCTCGTCTAATCTGTTTAAACGCGCAAAACAATCAATTTTTAATTTAACCGCGTCCGCCGTAACCACAACAATAGACGCCTCCTCCCTCTTCTCATATTTGTTAATCAGCTCATCATATAACATGATCGCCTCTTCCTTTTGATCCGCCAACATCTCAACATATCGGCATTTGTCGCGCATAATTTTTGCCGTAAACGTCGTTATTCCGGGTTCAGCCATGTTTACGTACTCTTTAATAATTTTATCGTAAGCCCTTATAGTCTCGTCCGGTCTTTTTAGCATCTCCTTGCGGCCGGTTCGTATAAGTTTTGCTTTTGCAGTGTAAAGCGCTACGCGCGGGTCCAGGTTCTTCTTGTATCTGGCGATTAGCTTGTCATATACTTTAGAGGACTCCTCAAGCCTGCTAAATTTTACAAGGCATGCGCCTTTCATATACATGGCAAAAGCAATGCATTTATCCATCTCAGCGTCATCCATTCTCCAATATCTTTTAATAAGAGCGTCATACATCGTAGCCGCCTTTTTTGGCCTGTTATTCCCCGCGTACCTGTTTCCCATGTAGTTCATAGCCTCAGCTATATGGACGGTTATTTCAGTCTCCACCCTTTTTAAATAGTTCTCCAGTAAAGCGTCGTACATCTTGTTTGCGCGTATCCTTCGTCCTAATTTGTCAAGGCAGCGCATCTTGTTTAACATTGCGTTTGCCGTTAGTCCCGCAAATTTCGCCTCTTGCCTATCCCGATATATTTTTATTAGCAGATTATACACCGCAATCGCGTCTTCATACCGGTTTAGCTCCATTAAACCACGGCCCTTGCAAAGTATGACCAAATTCAGAATATTTTCGTTGTTTGCATTGCCTGAATACTTCTCGATTATTTCATCATATACCGCAATTGCCGCCTCGCTGTTAACATCCGAACTGTAATGCCGGTTGCCGTCAAAAGCCTTTGCCGTGGCCTCTTCAAAGTCGCGTTCAGCGCTCCTTTCGTATTTTTTGCAAAACTCTTCATAAACCCATATAGCGTCTGAAAGCTTGTCCTTGGCCGCCAGGCGGTTCCCTTTTGCGATCTGAGCATAATTTGAAAATACAGTTGTATGCGGCTCATTATTGCCCAGATCTATTCCGCCTATATTATCAGACTCATTCGCAATATCCTCAAATCCATTAAATTGATTTTGTCTGTTGCACAAGTTTAACATAGAAGCCGTTAAGGTCTTTACCGCCCTTGCGGCGCGAATGCCGTCGCTCTCCATCTCAGCCGTGAAGCAGGTCCCGTTATTGTTCATGCGGCTCTTGCCGGCCTCCCTGTCGTCCTCAAAGCTGGGCTTCTCATTTGTATTCTCGGCTGTTAAGGAATTATGAGCATTCCTGATTCTCGTGTATACGGTTTTTAGTTTACTATCCATTTCTATTAAATGCCTTGCGCGAACGGTTTGAAATTATACTATTACTCGTTGTTATCCTCAAATTTGATAAAAAGCATTAAATATGTCTAAAGTCCCGCCGGCGCAGAAGTGGTGGGTCGATAACATTTAAAACTTAGGAACAGGCTCGTCTGTGCTATTTGCCGTTAACTTACGGTTGTGCCCGTAAAGCAGCGTTAAATCATTGGGGCCACGGACCAAAATGTTGCCCCCCGCGTTAAACAAAAAAAATTATATCAAAACACGCAAATTGCCGCAATCGGGGTAAACACTACATCAGGGATAGTAAAAACCATTACAAAATGTAATGGTTTTGTTGTAAGTCTTTATGGTTAAGGTAGTTGCCGGGATTAAATCGCCTGTTTTGGAAGGGGTCGCCTCTTGCAGTTGGTAAAAAAATATTTAAAAAAATAAAAATAACCTTAAATTTCTGTCAGAAAATTAAATTAAAATAAAATAACGCGCAATTAATGCAAACAATTTGCCTGTTTTTAACCGGTTTTCAAACTTCACCTTAAATTAAATGTTTTTTTCTAAAACAAATTCAAATTTTAGCCGGCCTAATAGCTAATTTTTACGTAAAAATTTATAAATAATCGCATTACTACGTAGATAAGCGCTTTATGGACTAATTAATAAAACCGCTCGCTATTTCTGTAAACCATTGACGCGCCAATGGTTTACAGAAATTTTAGGCTCTAAACAATCTCGTTTTTTTACCCCACTACAATAGGTAGGTGTTTGGACTACAAGAGGCCGTGAAATGCACTACAAATTTGTCTGAAAAATACACTACATACACGGATAAAGAAATATGGTATACTTTTACTTGCACTTGCATTTTGGATTATTTAATTACCAAGCTAAACCACCCGCTATGCGGGTTTGAATAGCAAAAGCTATGCTGAAGTATTTATAATAAGTAACAATTTAGTCTGATTTGTCGATTTATGTTTTCAGGGAATATTTTTATCTAAAAAAAATAAGCACACATTATAAAAAGAGCTCTGCTGTACAATATTTACAAATCGTTGATTAAGAAGGTATAAGTTAAAGAAAGAAAAACTATATTAGGAAAGTTTTAGCATTCAATTGAAACAAAATGAGTCATTTCTTCCTATGGCATTTGAGATTTAAAAGATACATGCAATAACTGTTAATCCCTATCATTTCTGGGAATCATAAGACTGCGGTATTATCTTATTGCGCAATATACGGATTCAGTAAGAGAACGCCTAATAGGTTTCAGTATACAAACTGATTGATGTCTCCCCTTTTAGGGGACGCCCGTATCATGTGCATAAAAATGTAAAAGATATTTTTTACTAAGTGTGTTTTCCTGTTCGCTTTAAATGAACAGGTGAGCGCTACCGTTTATCCCCTTAAGGGGGGCAAGTAATCGGCCCTTATAGGGCTATAATCAAGCCACCGGCTATGCCGGTGGAAAAATGACTTGTATATTGTATAATATGTTTTATTGCTAATTTTTAACATCGCGTTACAGATTAGTTTGTATCGATGCTATGTTAGGTCTTATAATCTGTGGTATTAAGATGGGGGGGGGATATGGTCTACAGAATTGAGATAGAAAATTATTTAAAGAGAATTGAGATAGAAAACTATTTAAAGAAAACGTCCTCTATGCAATGCGTAGCATTTGCGAGACGGTGCGCGTTGAGGGTTTTACCTTTGTTGGCGGCAATGTCAAAAGGCAGAGAAACATTCTGGTATTGGAAGGGCGATGCTCAGTCTGACAATCTTTTGTCTATTCTTGTATCAGTGAGATTTAGCGTTGATATTACTGCTGCTACCAATGCTGCCGAAAGCGCTAGAACTTCTTTTGGCAGAGCTGCAGCTGACGCTGCCGATGCAGCATGTGCTGCAGCGAGATCTGGTACTTCTGCCGATGTCGCTACAAGATCAGCCGCTGCTGCTGCTGTTGTTGCGGCTGCCAGATCAGCTGCTGTTAAGGCCGCTAAGAGTTTTAGTGGTGGAGTTGATTATGATTTAAGTAAAGTTTTTGAAAGTGCTATGCTTGATGATTTACATCTTATCTGCCCAACTTCGAAACAAGAGATTGTAAACTGTGGTGTAAAAAAGCAAAACTTCAATGATCGAATGGAAGCTTTAGAATTTCTCCGATTACCTTTATGGGAATCAGGAGAGATTCCGAAAATGCTGCTGCCTGCGTGGAACCGCTTTTGCCGTTGGTGCTATGAACTGAATCCCGGTTTTGATATGTGGCTTGACTGGTATCGTAACTGTGTAACAGGCAAAGAGCCTAATATTGAGCTTCTTAAGAAACAAATTAATGTGCCGATAGAGGTTTTGAAACAGGGCGTTGTAGCTGTTAATGCATATTTAGGTGAACTAGAGAAAGGAGACGTAAAACCGTTAAATATTGTTAGAGCTATTTTCGTCGGTAACGGCGGGGCAGGAAAGACTTCTATAATAAGGGTGTTGCACGGTTATCCTGTTGTTGCAGGCACAGAAAACATGACGCCTGGTATAGAGATTCATGAATGGGATGTTGACGAAACAGATATTAAGGCCAGGTTATGGGATTTTGGTGGACAAGTTATGGCTCACTCTACCCACCAGTTTTTTCTGCGAGAGCGTTGCCTTTATGTTTTGGTGATAGACGCAAGGAGCGAAATTAATGCTGATGATCAGGCTGTATACTGGCTAGAGCATGTAAAGGCGTTTGGCAAAGACGCCCCGGTTATGATTGTAGGCAACAAGTTTGATTTGATGCCGGTGAATCTTGATATACGTGGCTTGAAAGAAAAATATCAAAATATTACGGGGTTTTATCCTGTTTCATGTATAAATTTGGAAGGGGATTTTAAGGCTTCGTTTAAATGTTTCAAAACTGATTTGATTGATCAATTGTTGCGTGTTGGGACGCATCAGGTTTGTTTTACGAAGGGACAGTTTGGTGCTCTCGCCGAACTGAGGAAACGTTCTATAATGAAATCATTTTTACCGCATGAAGAGTTTGAAGAACTGTGTGTTAAATATAAAGTCGGTATAAAGGGTGGTATGAGTAAGTCTGATTTTCTGGGTATGCTTGATAAACTTGGTGAAGTGATCTATTTTCCACAACTGAAACGGTTGGACTGTTATGTGCTCAATCCTCGCTGGCTTACATACGGAGTTTACACGCTGCTATATTCTGAACTTATTCACAAGCAGAATGGAGAACTGAGCAAGGGCGACGTTATTCAAATACTGAACGCAAGAAAAATAGAAGATGAACGTGGTAACACGCTTGAATATCCTGAGGAAAAATGTGGCTTTATTATTGACGCTATGGAGGAATTTAAGCTTTGTTACAGGTTGCCTGAAGATAACGAGCGATTTGTAATTCCAGATAAACTGCCTTCGGTGCAGCCTGAACTGGAATTTAGTAAAGGGCAGGATGGGACGTTGGTATTTGAATATCAGTTTTCAGGGTTTTTGCCAAGGCATGTAATGCCTACCCTAATAGCGTGCAGACATAACGAATTAATAGAAGATATGGTCTGGCAGAACGGTGTCGTATTATTTAATAAAGAACTTCTTGCAACGGCATGCGCGCAAGTAGATTATCACTCCCGTACTTTGAGACTCTGGACGCAAGGGCCTGGGGCAAGGGAGATGCTTGCGATTTTAAATGATGAGGTTTTGAAAATATTGAAACGTATGGAGACTCTTGAGTTTTCCGGTAAAGTTGTACTTCCTTTAAGCGCGCGTATTGATGGGCGTATTGGAGTGGAGGATTTAGAGAAAGCTTCTTATCAACAGTTGCTGGCATCAGCAAAACGCGGTATTCTAGAGTTTATATCAGAGTCAGGGGTAATATATGATTTAAATAAAGTTTTGGGTATGTTTATGTCTGACGAGAAACGTAAGAAGGAGGACTTTAACTTTAATAATAAAGGAGACGTTAATATTGCTAATCTTGTAACTGGTGACACAGGTGGAGGTATGGCAGTCAATATTTCAACTAATAAAGTGGATCTGAAAACTGCGGCGCATGAGTTGGAAGTTAAGTTTAAAGAGTTGGTAGATAATATTATCGAATTTCCCGGTAACGCTAAAGACGGTTTAGCGGCATTAAAGGACTTTAAAGAGGTTAGCACTTTGTTAGAAAACGTTGACACTGCTAAAGCTGATCAAAAAAATAGATTAAAGTTGCTGCTTGGCAAAATAAAAACCGGCACTTTTACAGCTCTGTCATATGCTGGGAAAATTAAAGGTAACGCGAAAACCATTGCGTGGATAGTTGGAAAAGCGGAACACGTGGCGGAAATGTTGCGATGACGTATTTTAGAATTATATACAGTTTAATGGATAATATTAGCCACGACATTAGAAAACAACTTCAACCGGAAGTCATACATAAGTATACGGAAAACAGTAGAGTACTCCCAGTTGTGTTCACAAATCGCAGTTTGTGAACGAATCGTCGTGGTAATCGTGGGCTTTTGAGTTTGTTTTGTGGGACGATTAATATATTGCCGGAGTAAAAGGACTGCTAAAAAGTTACCAATCCTTCAATGTTCTATAGGTTTTGTTTACGTAAATCCTTCTAATCTGTGCCATTTGCTTGTCGTCGTATTTAGCCTGTGTAGGCCAGATCATGGAGGATTGAATGTTTGCCCATTGAAATGCATGGGCATGTATGATGGCATGGTGTGAAATATATACAGAATAAATTATGGAATCTCTTGCTACCACTTAAAATATTTTTTGATATGGCGGGGCAGGCATTCTGCCTGTGGTTAATTGAAATATGCCTTAATTTATTGAGACAATTATGTTTCACTTTGAACCGGCGCAAAACACAGGCAAGGATGCCTGTCCGTTATTTATGTCAATTATAAAACATCATCTATTTCAGACACTTTGCTCGCGGTTTTAATAACGTCTTTCAGGTAAACAAGTTTTTCAATATCTTCAATTTTTTTGATCTTGTTTAATATTTTTAGCCCATCTTTACCAAACTTAATTTCAAGCGCAAGTTCCATACCTTCAATAATGCCGATCTTTTTTCCAATTTGCTCTCCAATTTGTTTTCCAATTTGTTTTCCAATTTTCTTTCCAATTTTTCGCCTTTTAATTTTCCTTTAGTCTCGCCCTCTTTTAAGCCTTGTTTAAATCTTAAATCTTTTTTTATATCATATGTTATCGCCATTTTATTCTCCTCTCTATAAACTACATCCTGCAATTCGCGCAGTTGGGCTATTATCTCAAACTGCCTTAAATATCCACCTGTTGAAGGTCTTCGGCTATTTTAACGGGTATGTTTTTGCGGGTTTTTATGCGGTTGATTAAAGTTGGGTCGTCGTTTTCAGGGTAGATATGGGTGATAATCGTCTGTTTTGGGCGCGTTTCGTTTATAAGTCTTGCTACGCTTTTTGGCGTCATGTGGCCTTTAACAGCCATTTCGTCGGGCAGGGAGCATTCGGCAAGCAGGAGGTTGCAATTTTTTGCCAGGGATACAAGGTTTGAGCAATAGTCGGTGTCGCCTGAATATACAAGGCTTTTGTTGTCCGGCGTTTCAAACCTGAAAGCTATGCTTTGCGGCGTGTGAAGGGCCGGGGCGGTTTTGACTGTGTAGTCTCTAAAATTAAGTGAAGATTCCCGGATTGCTTTTAAAACTATGTCAACTTTCTTGCATGAGATGAGTTTGCCGTAAACGTTTTTTAAAGCGTTGTAATGCGCTTTAAAATCTTTATGCGCAAAGATTTCAACTTTATGCCTGTTTTTTGGGAAAGATGATGGGTGGGTGTAAGCGAACAGCAGTGGGATTAAATCCAGGGTATGGTCGATGTGAAGATGGCTGTAAAATATCTTGGTTATATCCCATATGGACACGCCGATTAAAGGGAGCTTGCGAATAGTCCCTGCTCCGCCGTCAATCAGGATCTTGTCCGCTCCGATTTCAAGAAGATACCCGGAATTTCCACGGTTCTTTGAAGGGGCGGATGTGCCGGACCCCAGAATAGTTAGTTTCAAATTTAATCCTCCTTTTGAGCTCTTGTCTGTGTTTTGGGTAACCACAGGCAAGGATGCCTGTGGCGCTCTTTATATAAATTTTAAAATCGTTCTATTTAGGTTATAAAAAATCAGATGTTTTCAGCATCTTTTTTATATATGGTTTAATCTGTGGGCTGTTTTTGATTGCTTCAATGATTTTGAGTTTTAAGAAGTGTGGGATATTTCTTTCATCTACTTTAAAAGCAAATTTTGGATCAACTCGTTTTAAGAGTTCTGTTTTGTTAAAGAGTTCGGCATTATTACAATCAATTACACTATCTTTGCTTAAAATGGGCAATGATTTATTGTCAACGTTTATCAAGGATTTGAGAGCTTTTTGGCTTACTCGTGAATAATAGCCATATTTCTTTTCTATTTGTGATGTGATAATGCATAGCAATAGGCTTGAATTGTCGCAGACTGGAACATTTACGTAATAATGAGGTTTGGCTTCAGGGGCGTGGTTTGTGTCTTTAAAACGGCAAACACAAAAATCAGAAATGAATTTTATTATCAATTCATTAGGCAGTTCCACGACTATTGATAATTTCCGGTAAGAAGGTTTTCAGATTCTTTAATATGATTTGCAGGCATGGCAAGCGGGTCATTTTCTAATATAGATAAGAGTTCTTTTGTGTTTAATCTTTCACGTTTGGTTCTTTTATCTTCAAATAATTCCTGGTATTGGCGCCATTCAGGATATTCATGCGTATAATCCCTTAATTTCCATGTGCTCATTTGACCAAATTTGTTTGCGATAAAATCCAGGGCTTCTATATCAGTTTCGGAAAGCATTTCAAATTCAATTTCTTTGTCTGAGGCTTTAAATTGATTTTTACTTACTTTTTTAAGCAATTGTGAAGTGTAATTATATTCTTCGTAAGAAAGGGAGAAATGGTCAAGGCTAAGCACGTCTTTTATTGTTGATCCTACTGGGCCGTGAGGCATGGCAAAGTATTCATCGTTAGTTATTGTTCTGCCGTAACGTATCAAATGGTATTTGTCGGCAAGGTACATCAATTTGACAAGTTTTAATTTGTCGGAAGGGCCAATCCTTTTTAAAAGATAGTAAATCGCTTCAATTATAGATGATGTTTCTATCATTTAAATGACCTCAATAATTATGATGGTATGGTTAAAAAGGCTTTTTCCTGTTTTTTTATTTAGTCTTGGCGTGTTCAAAAAGGATTGTAAAGCGAATTAAAGCTCAAACAATGTTTTGCTGTTTAAATTCTAGTTAAATGGTTTAAACATGTCAAATCAATTATAGTATTGTATTTTGGCTTAAAATCGAAGAAGCATAGACATTTAAACGGCGGCGGCTTGCCGGCTTTCTTAAAGAGTAACACTGTATTTATTTTAATTTGACTGGTTGATTGCTTGCGGTATACTGTACATTTTTAAGATATTATTCTCTTTTAAATAGGGAATTTATTTGTTGTTTTTAGGGAGAACCTCAAAATTGAAGAAAGCGCTTGTTACAGGCATTACAGGGCAGGACGGGTCGTACCTGGCGGAGTTATTGTTAAATAAAGGTTACGAGGTGCATGGGATGATACGCCGTTCAAGCTCGTTTAACACCGCTCGGATTGATCATCTTTACCGCGATCCGCACATTAACGGAGTTAGGCTTTTCCTGCATTACGGGGAGATGACGGATTCCACTAATATGATAAGATTGCTTTACACTCTAAAACCAGACGAGATATATAATTTAGCGGCGCAGAGCCACGTTAGGGTGAGTTTCGACATTCCTGAGTTTACAACCGATGTTACCGCGGTTGGAACGGTGAGAATTCTGGAGGCTATTCGCGAGACGGGCATTGACACAAAGTTTTACCAGGCGTCAAGCAGCGAGCTTTTCGGCGGGGCGCAAAATACTCCGCAATCGGAAACCACGCCATTTTATCCGCGCAGCCCATATGCCATAGCAAAACAGTATGCGTATTGGATAACCGTTAATTATCGCGAGGGTTATAACATATTTGCTTCAAACGGCATCCTTTTCAACCATGAATCGCCTCGCAGGGGCGAGACGTTTGTGACAAGAAAGATTACAAGGGCGGTTACAAGAATAAAGGCCGGTATTCAGGAGAAGCTCTATTTGGGCAACCTTGACTCTAAAAGAGATTGGGGGTACGCAAAAGACTATGTGGAGGTTATGTGGATGATACTTCAGCATGACAAACCGGACGATTTTGTTGTGGCCACCGGCGAGGCGCATACTGTGAGGGAGTTTGTTGAGAAGAGTTTTGCCGGGGTAGGCATCGGCTTGAAATGGACGGGCTCCGGAGTGGATGAAAAGGGCGTTGACGCTGAAACGGAAAAGACGTTGATTGAGATTGATCCTCGTTATTTCCGGCCTACCGAGGTTGATTATCTTTTAGGCGACGCAACCAAGGCTAAAAATGTGTTGGGCTGGTCGCCGAATGTGGCGTTTGACGGGCTTGTTAAGATAATGGTTGAGGAGGATATGAAATTGGCTAAACAGGAGAGCCTTTTAAAAAACGCGGAGATAGGCAATTAGTCATCAGGGCAAGCCGGAAAGTAAAAAGGCAAAAGTTTAAAGTTAAAAGCGGATAGGGGCGCATTTTCCTTCTATCACCAAACATACTGAGTAATAATCTAAATACTTACTATACTTAAAAGCATAATGTTTTCGAAATTAGTTGAGGAATAAAAGGCTAAAGCCTTAACTCCAAAATGCGAAGTTTGTTGGAATTTACCCTTTAGGGTTTTATTTCATTGCGTTTGAATATAACCATACGTAAATATTGTTTTTCGAAAACCTGATTTGTTTGATTATATGTTTCAGTTTGAACCAGCGCAAAAAAATGGATAAGCAAAATGAAATCTTATTAGTTGAAGATAGCCTAACACAGGCTTTTAAAATGCAGTACTTTCTTGAGGAGTGGAATTATAAAGTATTGATTGCCCGCACAGGCAAAGAAGCTATTGATATTTTAGGCTCAAAAAAGCCGTCTTTAATTATTAGCGATATTATGATGCCTGAGATGGATGGATATGAGATGTGCGGGTTAATTAAGGAAAACGATAAATATAATGATATCCCCGTTATACTGCTTACTTCATTATCAGAGCCAAATGACATTATTAAAGCTCTTTCAGTTGGAGCGGACAGTTATTTTATAAAGCCTCATGATGATGAGTCCATTTTAAAGAAAATAGAGTATCTTTTATCAAACCCTATTAAGAAAGAAAAAGGCATTAATAACGAAGAGCTGGAAATTGTATTTAACAATAAACCTTATACAATTACAGCAAATAGCAGACAAATCTTTGAAATGCTAATCTCAACATATGAAAATGTAATACGTCAAAATAGCCGGCTTACAAGCGCCCAAATTGAATTAGAAAAACTAAATACTGATCTTAAAAATAATGTAGAAGCTCTGGAAAAGTCTCAGTCTGAATTAAAAAAGAGGGAGGAACAGTTGATTCATTCTGAAAAGCTTAATGCTGTTGGCAAATTATCAGCTTCCCTGGCCCATGAATTTAATAATCCAATTTGCGGCATAAAGAATGTTTTGGAAAATGTCGCTGAATTGCCAAGCGACGGCGCATTAGACGGCGGAGTGAGGAAACTGGTTAATTTCGCTGTTAAAGAGTGCGACAGGATGGCTTTTCTTATAAGAAGCCTGCAAGATTTTAATCGTCCTTCATCAGATGAAACATCGCTGATAAATGCGCACAATATAATTGATGATATATTAATGCTATCTAAAAAACAATTTAGTGAAAGAGGCATAAAGGTTGAAAAGCAGTATGGGGCGAATATTCCACAAATTGAAGCGGAGCCGGATCAGATTAAACAGGTACTGTTTAAGATAATTGAAAATGCGGAGGAAGCTATTACTAAAGAAGAAGGCGCGATAACTATAACCACAGAGTATGAAGATTCAAATATTTTCATACACATTAAAGATACGGGGCACGGCATATTGCCTGAGCATAAGGCGTCAATATTTGAGCCTTTTTTTACAACAAAGCCGGCGGTTAAATGCACGGGCCTGGGTTTGTCTGTTTGTTACGGCATAATAAAAAAGCATGGGGGAGATATAAGAGTTAACAGTCAACATGGGGAGGGTACGACATTTACTATAATTCTGCCAACGAAATAATTCATATTTTTCGGTTATTTGCCGCCAATAACTCCCAACATAGAGATTAACGCTTTGTGGATGTTTATTGGGGAATCAACATAATCTATGCAGCCTGTGTCAATGGCTGCTTTCGGCATACCCCAGATTACGCTGGACTGCTCATCCTGGGCAATTGTTGTGCCGCCTATTGATTTGATATGGCGCATCCCTTCTACCCCGTCTTTTCCAAGGCCGGTCATTATAATTCCAAAAATATTCCAGCGGTTTAGTTTTTTTACGGACTTCATTGTCACATCCGCCGACGGGCGCACATAACAAACTTTAGGCCCGTTAGTTAAATAGAGCCTATTATTGTTTTCAAGCTCTAAATGAACCTCGCTTGGCGCAATGTATACCTTGCCGTTCTCTATATATTCGCCGTTGTCCGCAATTTTTACATCCATGTCCGTTAGCCTGTTCATTGAAGAGGCAAATATCGAGTTGCCGGCCTTGACCATATGTTGCACGATTACAATGCCGGCGTTTAAGATCGGCAGGCCTGTAAAAACCGTTCGCAGGATTTTTGGGCCTCCGCATGAAATTCCAATAATAACAAGGTTTTTATTAATCATTGTTTTTGTGATACCTAACCCGGATAAACCGGATAAGTGACTAAAGTGATCTAAAGTTTAAAGTGAACTAAAGTTTTGGTAAAAATCTAAGATTTTTGGCATTTATTTCCACCTCGCTCCAAAACCCCTGCTTGGCAACCAGAGTGGTAGTAGATCCTATTGCGCATACTGAATAAATTCTTCAACCGATTCTATGAGTTCTTCCGGTGTAAAAGGCTTTCTTATGTAATCCATTACACACTCCTTTAGGTTTTCCATCTCCGGGCCGGGATCATTTATCGCCGTAAGCATGCATATTGCGCAACCTTCAAGCAGATTTTCGTTTACAATGGCGTTTATTGTCGCCCATCCATCCATTTCCGGCATCATAATATCCATAAGTATTAGCCCTTTGTATCCTTTTCTCAACTTTGCAAGACATTCATGTCCGCTTTTGGCAATGGCGACTATATATCCGCTGCTTCTAAGCACAATATCAACCGTTTCCAAAATGGAAAGATCGTCATCTACAACCATAACTTGATTTTTCATCGCTATTCACTCCCGGCATTATATTGAGGAATTATAAAATTTATAGTTGTCCCTTGTCTAGGCCCTTGACTTTCAACCCAGATATCGCCGTTATGATTTTCTATTATGCGTTTGCATATAGAGAGCCCTAATCCTGATGAAGAGCGGTCATGCCTGGAACTATCAGCTTTGTAAAACTCTTCAAACGCGCGTTTTATCTGGTCGGGGGTCATGCCTATCCCCGTGTCTGAAATAGACATTTTAAAATTGCTCGATATCGCCTCGCCGTTTAAAGTCACCGAGCCTTTAGCTCCCATATATTTAATCGCATTGCTTATAATATTATACAGCAATTCTTTAAATAGTATTCTATCCGCGCTTATAGTAATCGGGCCCGGCATATTGTTTATAAACCTGACGTCCTGGTCTTTTATTGCGGACTCAAAGCCGGCGATTACATTTTCAATATCTTTTGCAATATCGAAGTTTTCAATATTTAGTTGCAAATCCGTGGAATTCAGCTTAGTAAGATTTAATGTTTTCTCTGTTAGGGCTTTCATATAGGTTACATTTTTGCTAACCAAATCCAGCATTCTTAATGTTTCCGGTTCCGAAATGTTTTTTGTGATCATTGGCAAAAGCGCCACCATTGGTGTCAGGGGCGTCCTTAAATCATGGCTGAGCTGATTTATAAATGCGTCCTTCTGGCGCAACAGGCTGTTAACCTCGCGTGTGCGCTCCTCAACCCTCTCTTCAAGTTTTAAATTCATGTCGGCTAATTGATCCTGAAGCTCCTTAGTTCGCAAAGCCGCTCTTACGCGAGCGCGCAACTCAAACGCGTCAAACGGTTTTGTGACGTAATCAACCGCTCCCAGGTCCAGCCCTGTTATGCGATCCCTATTATCGTCGGACGCCGTTAAGAATATGACAGGGATTAAGCAAAGCTCCTTATCTTCCTTTAACAGACCGCAGATATCAAATCCCGACATGCCGGGCATGTCTATATCAAGAAGTATCAGATCCGGTTTTTCGCGCCGAGCCGTATCCAGGGTTTGTTTGCCGTCCTCAAGGCATAAAGTTTCAAGGTTGTCCTTCTTTAACCTGGCTTCGGCTATTGCTAAAGCTTTAGAGCTGTCGTCTACAATCAGTATTTTTGTCATATTTTTTAACCTATATCTATATTCCTGTTTCTGCCTTTGGCTATAGCTTGGCAGATTTTAACAAGTTTTTGCAATGCGCAAGCGCTATCTTTTTCATTGTTGGCGATTGCGGCGTCTTCAAGCTCTTTTGAAACCTCCGTCATTATATTGTAACCGTAGCTGCCTCCGGCGCCTTTCATCTGGTGGGCAAGTCGGCGAAGTTTGTCATAATCACTGTTTTCAAACGCCGTCCGCATATCGTTTATATCAGATCCTAAATCGTCAACCAAGCCGTCGATGGTGTCGGCAAGGTCGGGATCATCTGCGTAGTCGGAATATATTGCGCCCGGCAAATCGTTTGTTTCGTCCGTTTCACATGTTTCTACAGTTGCCGGCCCGCCATTCTCACTCCCTTTATCATCGCAGAGAAGGCATCGTTCAATGGCGTTGCCAAG
Organism: Candidatus Anammoxibacter sp.; assembly: GCA_021777105.1. Classification (GTDB taxonomy): domain Bacteria; phylum Planctomycetota; class Brocadiia; order Brocadiales; family Anammoxibacteraceae; genus Anammoxibacter_B. Next base: position 58,951 of record JAIQZQ010000114.1, on the reverse strand, counting down.
TTCCTGGACATTTATCGGTTTTGAAACGTAATCGTTCATGCCAGCAGCTATGCATTTCTCGCGGTCTCCTTTCATAGCATTGGCAGTCATTGCTATAATTTGAATATTATGATTCCTGACGTTGGAATTTGCGTCGCGTATGCGCCCGGTGGCTTCGTAACCGTCCATTTCCGCCATCTGGCAGTCCATTAAAACAATATCATACTCTTCCTTTGACAGCGCGTCCAGGACTTCTAGCCCATTTACGGCAACATCAGCCGTATACCCAAGTTTCTTTTCCAGAAATCGCAATGCTATTTTTTGATTAATTAGGTTGTCTTCCGCCAGGAGTATCCTGGCTTCTTTTTTACGATCTTCCGATATTGATAATTGAGCCGTTTCCGGGCTTGAATCATCTTTTTCAATTTTTCCGGACTTTTCCGCCACAACAAGAAGACAATCCTGAAGTTTCTTCATTTTTAACGGCTTTGTAAGGCTTGACGCAATATCCAGTTTACTAAAATATTTGGAGGCGTCTATTTTGGAGATAGATGTTAGAGCGACAATAATCAACTCCTTTAGTTTCAGTTCATCCTTAATATGCGACTCCAGCGTTTCAATATCCGCTTTCGGCAATTCGCAATCAATTAGCGCAATTTTAATCCGGTCGCCTTCGCTCTCCGCATCGTTAATTTTCTTTATCGCCTCTATTGACGAATCAGCCTCGTCCACCCGGCAACGGAACGATTCCAAATATGCCCTGAATATACGCCGGGAGGTTTTAGAGCCGTCAACTATCAGCGCCCGCGTATCCACAATGCAGGCAAACTCTTTCGGCAATTCCTGCTTGCAGGCCGGCTGCTTTTTTAGAGTTATGAAAAACCAAAAGAGAGAGCCTTTGCCTCCCTCGCTTTCAGCCCCGATATTGCCGCCCATTAAATCAACAATTTGTTTGGTAATAGCCAATCCTAGTCCGGTGCCTCCATACTTTCTGGTTGTTGAGGAGTCTGCTTGTGAAAACGGTTTAAAAATACGGTTTATCTGCTCTTTAGTCATGCCGATGCCGGAATCGCAAACTTCGAAACGCAATGTTGAGTCAAGTTCCGTCTCTTCGATTTTCGTTACATTTACAAGGACTTCGCCGGTTTTAGTAAATTTGATTGCGTTATTAGTGAAATTTACCAGAGCCTGTCGTATCCTGCCGGGGTCTCCCTGTAGCATTGTTGAAGCTCCGGGGTCTACAAAGCAATGGAACTCAATCCCTTTCTTTCCCGCCTGTACCGTAAACATGTCTATAATGCCGTCAATTAAAGATTGCAGATCAAAATCTATATCTTCAATTTCCATCTTGCCTGCTTCAATTTTGGAGAAATCCAGTATATCATTAATAATAGTCAACAAAGAGTTGGCGCTTTCGCCGGCAGATTCAGCATACTCGCGTTGAATCTCATTAAGGTCGGTGTCCAGCAACAGATCCGTCATTCCAATTACACCGTTCATAGGAGTGCGTATCTCATGACTCATGTTTGCCAGAAACATGCTTTTGAACTTTGTGGCGCTCTCCGCCTCCTCTTTTGCTTTTTTAAGCGAATCCGCGACTTTGGCTGTTTGTATCACATGCGCGGCTGAGTGGCTAATCATTTCCAACATAGCGTCGTCTTCCGCCGTAATTTCGTGTTTTGCAAAGACCGCCATAACGCCGATAGTGTCGCCGTCTATGTTTCGCAACTGATAACCGGCAAAAGAGGCAAGTCCCAAATCCGCCGCCCACTTTCGGTTATGGTCGTATGGATCGTTGGTTATATCGTTGGTAACATATTTATGCTCCTTGCGGGCCGCAACCATTCCAATCTTGTAGCAACCGAACGGCATGCGTCTATGAAATACCCCGTCCGTGTGCGTATAACGCCCTGAGCTCACAATAAGGTGCAGGCATTTATCCTGATCAAAGCAAACATTCGGATCGTCTGAGTTTGATGAATGGATACAGTCGGTTTCGCAACGGTCTCCCGGTTTTATCATCCAGATACGGCAGAAATCAGCGTCAAATAGCGCCACAACATTTTCAGTAATTATTTTTAGCTTTTGCTCCAGATTAAACGGGCCCAGCAAAAACTGTTGCATCTGGTTCAGGTTCTCCATGCGCAACGCGCCTTGTTCCAACGTTTTCTCAATATTTTTGCGAGTTATTGTATCGGCAAGAATGTTTGCGACGGCCTGGAGAAAGTTTATATCTTCGTCTGTAAAAAACCTATGTTGAGTAGTATGCGCCGACAAAACGCCCCATGGGCCGTCTTTGCCCTGAATTATAACGCTTATTCCGCTTATTACGTCATGATCGCGAAGCAGTTTTGAACCTGAGAACCGTTTTTCAGTTGACAAGTTTTTAACTATAACCGGCTTATTTGAATGCAATGTGTAACCCGGTTGGGAGTTTTTAATGTTTTGATCAACGACTTCGCCCAGTAAACCTTCTTCCCAGCCTTGCCCGGATCGCAGCAGAAAAGAGCCTTGATCAGGAGTTAATTTCAGGATCATTGAATACTCGGCGCTTAATGTCCTTGCAATATTATCAGCCGCTAGATTCATTAACGCTGTTATCTCCTTTACTTTTAGGGCCTTTTGCCCCAGGTTGGCCACTGTCGCCTGCTGTCTAGCGCGAGTTTTTAAGACTTTTTCAGTCCATTTGCGGGCGGTGACATCTTCTTTAACAGCAATGAAATTTGTTATTGCGCCTCTGTTATTTTTTACAGGAGAGATAGACGCTGATTCCCAATATAGTTTTCCATCCTTTTTTTTGTTGCAAAATTCACCTCGCCACTCTTTGCCTGATAAAATAGCGTCCCAAAGCCGTTTATATTCCTCCGGCGGAGTTTTGCCTGATTTCTGCAAACTAGCGTTTTTTCCAATAACCTCTTCCGGGTTGTAACCGGTGAGTTCCGTAAATTTCGGATTAACATATTCAATGTCGCCGTTTGTGTCTGTTATAACCACCACCACAGGGCTCTGTTCAACCGCCCGCGCCAAAGCGCTTGTCTTATCTTCCGCCGCTATGCTTTTGCTAATATCTAATCCTACGCCGGTTGTATTATCGTCTGCAAAGTCAGTCGACTGTAAGTTCTTGTCCATTTGATTTTCCAAAGTTAATATTGTTAGCTAAATTTATAGTAAAGTAATTTAATTATAAAGAAATTTCCATTTTAACTCCTAGGGTTGCAATGGATTATGTCAAAATGACAGAGTGTTGTTTACCTTAATTCTCTAACCCCAAAGGGGTGATTTAATATAGCCCAGGGCAACGCCTTGGGAAATAAGGTTAAATATTTTTAGCCCTGTAAGGGCGATTTAAATTTTCAGCCGAAGAGGCCTTTGTCAAAAATTATGCGGCCAAAATATTTCTTAGCGATTTCGATATACAATTTTTTAATTCGCCCCTACATGGCTAAAATATGTTAAATCGCATACCTAGGGCGTTGCCCTAGGCTTTAATAAGTCAGCCCTTCGGGCTTTAAATCAAAAAAGTCCGCCGAAGGCGTTATTTAAATCCCGCATACAACAAGCCGTTTAGCGATGCAATTGCCGGTTTGCAAAAAAAAAATATTAAAGATTGGAGTCCCGTAACCAGTATCAAGCAGCCGCTCAGTGGCTGCCGGTATCCTGTATCCAATTAACATTCTTGACTCTTTTCTACAAGTGTGATACCCTTGTTATATGGACGAAAAAACCAGACAAATGAAAATAGAAAAGGCTAAAAAGCACTTGGCCAGGATAGAGGAGCTTGTCGCTCAGAATCCGTCTCCTATTTTTCTTATGAGCAAAGAAGAAGCAATAGAGACTTTGCGCAAAACGAGAGAAAAGTTGTGGGAGGATAAACTTGCTTCTCGTTCTTGATTCAAACGAATACATTCTAGGTTTTGGCCCTTCTAAGAAGACATCATCAAAAATCCTGCTCAATACACTGCTCATAGAGTATCCCTTGCATCCCATACGAATTCCTCGCTTGATTGTGGATGAAGTAAAAAATAACATATCACTGGAACTTTTTCGTGAATTCATAAATTTCGTTTCCTCGCTTACTATAATTGACGAAAACTTTTCCGTTCCGTTTGAACTAGGCTGCAAATACGAATATAAAGGTTTAAAGCCCGCCGACGCATTAATAGGCGCATATACGGAATGGGTTGGCGCCGAAGCGTTAGTTTCAGAAAACCGACACTTCCTGACTCTCCACACAGACTTGCCGTTTCAGATTCTGACGGCGGAAAAATGCATTAAGCTCTTGTAAATAAAAGTCTAATGGTCTGCGTCACTAAAAACCACCCAAAGAGTGATCCTAAAATAATTCAGTAACCAATATATAATTGGCAGTTTGCAAATTCAAAATTTCAAATATCCCGTATCAAGCTGTCATCCTTGTGATTGATGGGAGGATAAAGTTTCCCTCCCCCCCTCACTTAAAAGATTATCAGCATCAAGCTCTACCAACAACCGCGCAACTGACTAATGCGGCAGTCGTCCAGCTCCTTGTCCTTAACGCGTTTTTGTCTACATTAATATTCATTTTTTATTATTTGATAACGCGCGTTATTTTCTCTTAAAAATGTCGGGATACAGTTCTACTTGGCATTCAGGGCATAAGCCGTGCGAAAATTTTGCGTCGGACCGGTCGCTAATATATTCCTCCATATTAAGCCATGAATTTTGCTCATTTGGGTCGCTATTATCCTGTCTGATTTTCTTGCAACTTGCGCAGACAGGGAGGAGTCCTTTTAATATTTTCACCTCGTTTAAAGCTTTTTGAAGTTCCTCATTTTTTTGTTTTAATTTATTATTCGATTCAGTAAGTTCTACATTGTTTTTATTAATAATTTCTCTTGCGCTTTTTAATTCAAGGTTTATTTTGATTCTCGCCAGCAACTCTGAAGGATAAAAAGGTTTTTTTATATAATCAGCAGCTCCTAATTTGAAGCCTTTGACAATATTTTTTGTTTCGCTAAGTCCTGATAGAAACAAGATAGGCACATCTTTCATTTGCGGGAGCAATTTCATGCGTTCACAAACCTCAAAACCATCCATGTCCGGCATTTGAATATCCAGCAGGATTAGATCGTACTTGTTATTTTGAACAGCTTCCAGGGCTAAAGCTCCGTTCATTACCGTCTCTGTCCGGTATTTCTTCTTTAATAAATATGTTTCCAACAATTTTATCAGGTCAATATCGTCGTCTACAATTAATATACTATCTGTTTGTTCGGTTTCTTGGTCCATAGTTAATTTTCTCCGATTAGTTATTCGAGAAGCCCTTTCTTCGCGTTTAAAAGCTCTCTATGTTTGCTCTATAACAAGATGCAATGACTTCTTGAATTGTTTCGCTCACAAACTGTGGTTTGCAAGCGGGGTGATGCACTATTATTCCAAACTTTTTACTTTTATCTTTTTATTTTTTACATGTCCTGTTTATTCGTCTTAGGACATATGCATTAATTTATAATGGGTTTGGTATAAAACTATCCACCTCTTCAAGGAATTTGGTTATGTTGATTGGTTTCGTAATATATGCCTTAAATCCCATGTTTAGAGTTTTCTCAATATCATCTTTCTTGGCATTAGCGCTAAGCGCTATAACCGGAATATTTTTACACTTATCATCATCCTGAAGTATTTTTAATGCTTCAGTCCCGCTCATGCCCGGCAAATTGATATCCATTAAAATTAAATCCAATTCCAGCTCTTTGGCAATGTTAATGCCTGCCTGCGCTTCATGCGCAGTATGAATGTTCGTGTTGGGCCGTTTTTTTAAGGCTTGGCAAACTAGTTCTAAATTATTGGGATTGTTTTCTATATAAAGTATGTTAATATTTTTGATTTCAGTTTTTGAGGAATAAGTTTTTTGTTTATGTTCACTAAGGTTTTCCGGTTTTCCTTCACACTGCGTCGCCGGCAGATCGACAAAAAAAGAGCTTCCGCTTCCCGGCGCGCTTTTAAGGCCTAATGTGCCTCCCATCAATTGCGCTAATTCCCTTGATAACGAAAGCCCAATCCCTGTGCCCTCGATATTACTTTCGTCGGCGCCAAGACGGTTAAAAGGCTCAAACAAGGCTTCAAATTGATCTGAGTTGATTCCAGGCCCAGTGTCGGCAATATTAAAACGAATTTTATCTTTATCAATTTTTTGAATAGAAAATGTAACAGAGCCTCCTTGCTTATTATATTTAATAGCATTTGATTTTATGTTAAGCAAAATTTGTTTTAGCCGTGTCCTGTCGGCTTTAACGAATTTATCATGAAAATCCAAAGTATTATCAATGAACTTTATTCCCATTTTATCGGCTAATGGGTAGGAAAACGCGTTTATCTCTCTCATCAAAGGGCCTATCTGAACAGGTTCTATTGACATCTTAACTTTGCCTGATTCAATACTCGCAAGGTCTAAAATTTCATCTATTAATTTGAGTAAATGATGACCTGATGACGAAATACGTCTAATATTTCCTGTTTGAGTGTCGTTAAAATTCTCTGTGTTCATTAACAAAATTTGTGAAAAGCCAAGAATCGAATTTAGCGGGGTTCGTAATTCGTGGCTCATTTTTGCAAGAAAAGATGATTTAGCCTTGTTGGCATATTCAGCTTTTTCTTTTGCTGCCGTGAGTTCCTTTGTCTTTTCATGCACAATTGTTTGCAAGCCGTCCCGCTGTTTTTTTACATCATCCTCTAAACGCTTACGTTCAGTAATATCGCGGGCTATAAATAGGGTGCCTATAAACTTCTTTTGAGCTCCTTTTTTTAAGACAATCTTATTCTCTACATTCCATAACCCAAAGGCATTTGCCAATACCGGAATAGCATGTATATTTTTATATAAATTCGATTTTTCCTTGACCTTAAAGAATAACTCTATATTTCTTGTTGCCCTACGTCCAACGCGTTTTGTTAAGATTTCGGCGCAAGGCAAAGGTTGGTTTTCTACAAACATAAATTCTTCAAACGATCTGCCGACTAATTCTTCTCCGGCATATTGTAAGCGTTCTACTGCTGAATTAACAAATTTTATTATACCGTTAGAATCAATTTGTAAAACAATGTCTGAAATAGTTTCTACAATATTTCGATATCGTTCCTCGCTTCCTTTTAATTCTTTGAATACTCCATCAAGAAGGTCTAAATCTGTTCGGCTGCGGTCGGATAAGCTTTTTAATATCGTTAGAATGGCTTCTGGGTTATTAGCTATATACTTTTCGTAAACATTTCTATTAATTTCTAAGAGAGATGATTCGTCTATTGTTTTAACGCTGGCTGAGCGTGGTTTATAATCAATTAAAGCCATTTCTCCAAAAAAATCACCCGAACTCCTTATTGCAATTTCCTGATTCATTCTATAAATTTTTAAAAAACCGTCCAAAACAATAAACATGCTCTGCCCCGGCGAATCCTCTTCAAAAAGAATTTCATTCTTTTTCAAGGAAATTAATTTGCATTCTTTTGCAAATGAGGCTAATTCATTCTCTTTGAAATTTCTTAAAAATGAAACGCCTTGTAATATTTCAATCTGTTTTTCGAAATTCATGTATATGAGTTTAAATAATTAAGGATAAGTCGCAACTTCAACTAATAAGCGCAACATTTAGTTAAAAGAATTAAACCGAATAAAAGTTTTTTTAAAATTAGCTCGCCAACCTTTTTTTTTAGCCTCGGCATTAAATTTCTAACTTCCAACAAATTTGAATCTATTAACAATTTATAAATTTACAAACTGTTAACCGCCAACTGTAAATTTATCTATCTCTTTTAAAATGTTGCTCATGCTTGCCGGTTTGGTGAGATATGATTTAAATCCGGCATCCAATGCTTTCTTTATGTCGTCTTGCATCGCGTTCGCGCTAATCGCAATAACCGGTATATTACGGGTTTCATTATTTCTTTGAAGTTGCTTAAACGCCTCTAAACCGCTCATTCCAGGCAAATGCATATCCATTAAAATAAGGTCGGGATTATGCTCAATCGCCAGTTTAATGCCTGTTTCAGCGTCATTTGCGATAATAAGGTTTATGTTTTCCCTGTTGCCCAGCATTTGACTGACAACTTCCTGATTAACCTGATTATCTTCAATGTGCAAAATAACCAAATCCCTTTTTAACTCGCCCGTTGAATCATGTTTAATCTTATCTGCCGGCAGATTTTCAGGTTTTGTTATAGTTTCGGAAATCGGCAATTCAATATAGAAACAACTGCCTTTGCCTACAGCGCTATCCATGCCGATAGAGCCATTCATCAATGTAGTTAGCTTTTTAGCTATGGCCAGGCCAAGGCCTATGCCTCTTATTTCTGTTTTGTCGGCGTCAAGCCGGTTAAAGGGTTCAAAAAGTTCGGCATGTTTATCAGCGGGTATGCCGGCTCCCGTATCTTTGACACTATAACGGGCTCTGTTATCCGCGGCTGTTTGTAGCGAGATAGTGATCGTCCCGTTTTTACTATTGTACTTTATGGCATTTGTCACAAAATTGAGTATTACCTGTTTTAGTCTTGTCTTATCTGCTTTAACCAAGACGTCATTATCCTTTGTTATTTCGTTTATAATCTGAATGCCATGCTTTACCTTAAACGGCGTGGTGAAAACCAATACATCTTGCGTTAGTTTATACAGGCTTACATTTTCAAACGACAACTGGATATCGTCGGCCTCTATTCTTGAAAGATCTAGAATCTCATCTATTAGTTTCAGCAAATGTGTGCCGGACGCATTAATTCTGTCCACATTCTCAGTTTGAATATTAGTTAATGTTTTGTCCATATCCATCGCGAGAAGTTGGGAAAATCCAAGTATACTGTTTAACGGAGTGCGCAATTCATGGCTCATATGCGCTAAAAATAGCGATTTGGCTTTGCTTGCGTATTCGGCTTTTTCCTTCTCTTTAACAATTTTATTTTGAGCTTTTTTTTGAGCTAATACGATAAAAATACTTATTAAAATAGCGACAAATGTCACTATCGCCAAGATAATTAGAATGCCGTTCTTTACCTTTTTTTCAGAAGAAAATATTTCATTCGTGTCTTGTTCCAGAATAATGATCCACCCTAAACCTTTAAAAGTTTTATAGCCTTCAGATTTGCAATAAGTACACAAAACTTTAACCTGTTTACCGCCACGATCTATTGTTTTCAATATGTTTCCGCTTTTTGAAAACTTGAGGAAATCCGACGGCGCGGATACCTCATTCAAAATTTCAAATTCTTTAGTTTGGTAAATTAATCTTCCATCATTGGCTATCAATTTGAACATGAAAAGATTGCGGTCTGTCTCTAATACATTTTGCTCGATTTTTTTAATTGATTCAATTACTCCCTGAATATTTAGAACCACTTTAATTGCGCCTAAAAACGAGTCGTTCTCACCTTTAACCGGTATCGCAATATTGATAGAAAACATATTTGCGCTATCATCAAATTTAACATTTTCAACATATATGCCTTTTTCTTTTGCGTTATTCCACCATAATTCATCGTTTTGTTTATAATCAGAAGTTTTGCCTGTTTGCGCAATGTTTGCCCCATATTTATTTGTGACAAACACTTCTCCGAAAACGGTATAGCCGTACCTTTCCGCATAAAAGTTAGTTAATTCTTTTAGTTCTGTTGATAACCTGTTTTTCAATAATTTGTCCATAAATGGAGTAATTCTCTCTTTTGGCGCTGATGTCCATTCCTTGTCTTTATTATCGATGTAATCTTCAACGTTATCAAACTTGGAAAAATCTTTATTTGATTGTCGTATAAAATCAATTAATGTTAAATCATTGCAGTATGCCTCAAATATCTCAATTTTACTGTAAATATCTTTGTCTATATCATCAATTATTTTGTTTGTTAATAATTGAGAACGCTTGATAATTGAATTCTGTAAAGAATTTCGAATGCCTTTAATTCCCATAAATCCAACAAACCAAATTAACAAGATAAATATTATATATCCGGCAATCAGTTTATAAATTATTTTCATTTTGTGTTACTCATAACCCGGACAACCCGGTTAAGTATAAAGGTTTAAAATGCAACTAAATTGTTGCAATATTTTAAATACCCGTATCAAGCAATCATTTTTGTGATTGAAGGAAGGCGAAAGCCAATCATCTTATCACTGGGAAGGTTGGCGGTATCAAACGCCTGCTTCCACCGGAAAGATGACTGTAAAGGTCGTGCCTTTGCCGACTTCGGTATCAACTTTAATATCGCCTCCAAACTTCTTTACTATTCCGTGGCAAACCGACAGCCCTAGCCCTGTTCCCTTTACCGCGGGCTTTGATGTATAAAACGGCTCGAATATAACGCTCATAAATTGCGGGGGTATGCCGCCGCCCGTATCTTTAATATGTATTAAAATATTGGAATCGACGCAATCAGAAGTAATGGTGATTGTGCCCCCGTCGCCTACAATCGCCTCTTCAGCATTTTGGATCAGATTCAGGAACACTTGCTTTATCTGATCGTTAACCGCTTTTATTAATGGGGGCCGGTCAACATAGTTTTTTTGAACAATAATATCCCTTTCTTTAAGCTTTTTGCCAGTTAAAAGCAATACTTCATCAATTATTTCATGTAAATTTATTAAAGAGATATCGCCTGACGAAGGGCGATTAAAATCCTGTAGTTTTCTAATAAGGTCAGCCATCCGGTGACACTCTTTTATGGCTAGCACAGTAAATTTTTCCTCATCTTCATTAAGATTTGCTTCCGCAACAGTTTCCAGCACGTTTTTAATGCCGCAAATCGGATTATTAAATTCATGAGCAATTGACGCTGAAAGTTTGCCGATAGCCGCCAGCTTCTCGCTATGCATTAACTGTTCGTTGGATTTTGCCAGTTCTCTTTCAAGTGTCTTATGCTTGGTAATGTCACGCAAGGCTGATCTACTTTGAATAATGTTCCCTTGATTATCCCTCGTGCATGAAACATTCAAACTTACGTCTATTTTGCCGCCGTCCTTGCGTTTTAACTGCAATTCAAGGTCGCGGACTTCTCCTTTCTCAATAAACCTCTGAAATCCTTTTTTTGCGGTTTCTAAACAATCAGGATGGTATATATCAAAAACCGGCCGGCCTATTATTTCATCTTTATCAAAACATAACGACTTTAGCAAAGCTTTGTTGCAAGAGATGATTTTAGCATTTTCAGGATTTATTGAAAGCAACATATCAGGGGAGTTGTCGTACAAATCATGATATTTATTTTCCGACTCTTGCAATTCATTATTTAATGCAGTTAATTCTTGCGTGCGTTCCCGGACTTTACTTTCAAGCTCGTCTTGCCGGCTTTCAACTGAATCAACCATCGTATTAAATGTTTGGGCTAAAAAGCCTATGGCGTCTTTGTTGGTTACGGATGCCCTTGCTTTGAGATTGCCGCTGCTTACTTTATAAGCTGTATCGGTTAAAATATTTATAGGTCTTGATAGTTTGTTTGCAAGAATAATAGTTATTAAAAATATTATAACAATACCTGCCAGGCTAATAATAATTGTATTCTTTACCCCATCATATAAGATAGCGAAAATTTCTTTTGTGTTCTGTTTGACAACCAGTCCCCATGCCATATCCGTAGTAAGCACAATATGACGAAAAGCGGCGAGAACCTGCTCGCCACTATAGTCCACGGACTCTACTATGCCTTCGAAACCAAGGGATGATAATGTTGCGGGTTGGTCATCTATCTTGTATTCAAACGCTCTTGCTATAGAGCCATCCTTTAGTGGATGTTTAAGTGGAGTTAAAAGTTTTACGTCGTTATCCACAAGCAATGCCTCTCCGGTTTTGCCAAGACCGTGGCCTGTATGAATAATCGGTATAGCAAAATCACGTGAATTAATAGACATAACCAAAAACAGGCCGGCGGCGCTTGCGTCATTCCCTTTCAGCTCATGGCTGGTTTCTATGTTGCGCGAAAGATATAAACCATAACCTTCTTCTGCTTGCGGATTTTTAACGGTAAAAAAACCTTCCCCGCCTGAAACCAACATTTTTTCATGAAAGCTGGTTGACAAGGCGGCTCCAATGTCCGTATTCTCGGATGAGGCAATGACAAATCCTTGTTTTATATCAACAATCCGCGCTGAATTATAAGCCGGAGAATGTGTTTTTATCCCTTTTAGAAACTGAGTCAAATGTTTATATGCGCTCTCTTTTTGTAATGACTCTAATAGATCGGTTCGGGAATTGTTGAGTTTAACATTTCTATGAAACAATTGAGTTATCTGATTAATATTTGACTCTATTATATAGTTTTCAGTAGCTATGCGCGCATCATCTACTCTCTCTCTTAACCATCTGTTTAATCGTTCCTTTTTTAGATCGGCAACTAAATTAAGATCGTGAAACTTTACACTTCGTTTCATATAGTACTCGCCCTTTATGCCTAAAAAAGAACATCCATAAACCTGTAAAATATTCATCAATATTATAGACAAAACAAAAATTGGCACAAAATATATGAACATCTTGAATCGAAGTCCAAAGGATTTCTTCCCGGCTAACGTTCCAGTGTTTATTGATGTATTATTGCTCCACTCTTTATTTGTTGTGTTCATAGTTAAATTGTTTCAATTTGTATCGCCTGGATTCAGATGTTATTTTTTGTGTAATATCTTCATTAAAACTATTGTATACCTTAGGCCACTTGACGGATGCCGGCGCTTTTTTCAGGCTTTTAAGAAAGCGAAACTCTCGATAAATAGCTCCGTTTATTTTCAGTTGCTCTTTTGAAATAACCGGGGCATAGCTCATGCCAACAATATCCTCCATTGCCAAATCAGCAATTTCCTCCTGAGAAAGAGCTAAATCTTTGCCGATAAAATCCTTATACGCCTCTATTACCCAGCCGCATGCCGTCAACAAATTATCGTAATTATTTTGCATCCATAAAATTGCCCTTAATTCAGAAGCTATTATGTGATAAGTGATTTTTAAACGCTCTTTTACAAACGTATAATCAAAATAGAAATATCCTGAACTTATGCTCTTAAAAATCTTTACTGCTTTATTGGAATGTTTAACCGCCAATGTTGGCGTTGGTTCCCAGGCGGAAAATGCGTCAACAGCTCCTTTTTCCAGCGCCGCCGGCATCATTGAAACTTCCATCTTAACAAGTTTAACATCTTTCTCTCCAAGTCCAGCGCGGTGTAATATGTCTAATAAAGCGTAATGCGCATTTGAGCCAAACGCATAACCAATGCGTTTGCCTTTTAAATCAGAGATTAACATCTGTTTATTAGCCACAATGGATATAAATCCATATTGAGTAATTGCGGGAATAACTATATCCATTGTGGCGGCCGCGGTAATTGCCGGCATATCGCCGCCTATGCCGGCATGAAGATCGCCTTTTGCAAGAAACATATTTACATCGTTTCCCTTTAGAAACGGATACCATTGAATTTCCATGCCATGTTTTTGCGCAATATCTCTAAGAATCAGGTCTCTTTTCATTACCTCCGCAATAAGGTTGGCGGGTACCCATAGGGGCTGTATCCCGATATTAATAACTCTCTTCGATTTATCAAATTTATATTTGGAATATATATGGCGCTTTGATATATCGGCTGTTTGCGCCGGCTCGGTTTGTTCCGCCAGGCATATTGAGAAGAATATCGTAAAACTATTAATCGCAACTATGCATGCAATCGTGAGCGTTTTAGCGAGTGTGTAAAAGTTTAATATTTTTATCATTTTAAGTTCCTGGAATTTTCTCCATTCTATCTCTTTATTTCTCCAATTGCCTAATTGTTAGTCAGACTGCGGAAGTGTAATGTCTGTTATTTGATTTATACCTAAATTGAGCGATTTTAAATAGCCCCCTCCCCTAACCCCTCCCACTAAGGGGAGGGGGATTTGGCTTTTTCAGCTCGTTTAGGCGCTAATCGTAAAGTTAAAAAGTTTCACCTAATGGGCGATGTATTGTAATTAATATATACCGTTTATTTCCCCTCCCTTGATGGGAGGGGGCAGGGGAGGGTGATAAGGATCGTTCAATTTAGGTTATAGATTAATACGCGAAATAATTACGCCGGCAAAGATATTGTAAAAGTTGTCTCTTCGCCAAGTTGGCTTTCCACTTTAATTTCACCTCCGTGTTTATTTATAATACCGTGGCAAATAGACAATCCCAGACCTGTGCCTTTAACCTCCGGTTTTGTTGTAAAAAACGGCTCGAATATTGATTTCATATCCGTCTCTGAGATTCCGCTGCCGTTATCCTTGAAATGTATTAACGCGTTTGGCGCAACGTATTCCGTAGTTATAGTGAGCTTTCCTCCTGTATCAGGCGCCGCGTCGCCTGCGTTTTGAATGAGGTTGAGTATTACTTGTTTAATCTGGTCCGGAACGGCTTTAATTTGAGGCAAGGAGTTATAATGTGTTTTCAGTATGATTTTTCTGTTTTTTAATTCAATCTTGCATATCAGCAACACTTCTTCAATTATCTCCTTAATGTTAACAGGTATAACAATGCCTGAAGATGGGCGGTAAAAATCTCGCAGTTTTATTATAAGATCCGCCATACGGTCGCACTCTCTAATCCCCATTTCAACCATTTCTCTAACCGCCTTATCTGATGCCGTCCATGATTCCTTTGCAGACACTGTTTCAAGAACATTCCGTATGCCGAAAATGGGATTGTTAAACTCATGCGCTATTGAAGCCGACAGCTTGCCGACAGCCGATAGTTTTTCCGCATGCAATAATCTTTCATTAGATTTTAGCAGCTTTTCCTCGGCTATTTTCCGCTCGGTAATGTCTGTTTGAGTGCCGACATATCCAATAATATTGCCTTCAGCGCCTCGCTCGGGAGCCGCCTGAACATACACCCATCGTGATTTTCCATCAGGAAACAAAAATCGGTATTCAGACACAAACGGTTTATTGTCCTTAACCGAGGCACTCCATGCTTTGCAAACTCTCGATTTATCGTCAGGGTGTATAAATTTTGTCCACCCATCGCCTTTTGCCTGTTTTAAAGGCAGGTTTATTATCTCTGAACAACGTTTATTTATATAAATGCAGCCGCCGGCCTTATCGCTCCGCCATATGCCAACCGGCGCATTGTCGGCCAATGTATGAAAAAGCTCTACGCTTTCCTGCAAGCTCTTGTTAATTTGCTCGATTTCAAATGTTCTCTTTTTTACCAACTCCTCAAGATTGTCGCGATGCAGCCTTAACTGCTCTTCTGAGCGTTTACGCTCGGTAATGTCGGATGCGACACACACTATCCCCAAGACTTCGCCTTTATCATCCCGCATTGCCGAACCTGAAAACAGGACAGGCGTCTTGCGGCCGGTTTTAGAAAGATATGTCTTTTCAACGCCGTTAATAACCCCTTTTTTGATTAAATCATTAATCACTGAACTTTCGGGCAATTCTCCTTCCGGAGCCTTTTCCAATTCCGTAAAAACCAAATTAACCGGCATTCCAATCAATTCGTCCTCTTTGTACTCTAAAAGATTAAGAGTCGCCTGATTGACAGTCCTAATCGTTGCGTCCGGATTAACAACAATCAAAATATCGCTCATGCTTTTTATAATATTATCAACGTAATATTTGGACACTGTTATCCTTTTCAAATCATCCGTCATCTTGTTAAATGAGTTGGCAAGTTGACCTATTTCATCTTTTGCATGGATTCCTATTTTATAATCCAGCCTGCCTGAGCCTATTATCTCTGTTCCCATGTGCAGGGCGCTGATCGGGCCGGAAATGGATTTGCTGACAAGCAATGCCAATCCTGCTACCAAAGATAGGACAATTATCGCAATAATTATTAACAGATTTCTTAAACTCTTAACCGCCGCAAAAGCTTCGGATTGTTCTATATCTATAAATAGGTACCATATTGTCGGATCCCACTTTTCTCCCGAGATTCCTTTTTTTTCGCCTGTAAATGGAATCCGGGTAAAAATTACGGCGTCAACCGGGGAATAACTATGTATAGTTTTACGTCCTTCATGCAATTCTTCTATATAGCCGGACTCTTTTTTTGTTAAGATTTGCTTCTCTAAATTTGTAAGTTTTCTCTCTTTCCCTTCTCCCGATATAGCAAGGATATCACCCTGTGATCTTGCTAAAGCCGTAATACTTGTCTTGCTTGCGCTGCTTTTAGACACAATATCTATGATCTCTTTAACCTTATAATTTATTTTTAGTATGCCTATAACTTTCCCGTCATTTCTGATTGGGACAACTATCCCCATGGCTAACGCGCCAATGCTCATATCATAGCCCCTGTCATCAATAAATAAACCGCCTGCGCCATTATTAAAGCCATATACCCACCACGTTTCATCCGCCTGATAATAATCGGAAAGTGTTTTTGTCATGGCCACTGTGGCGCCTTCTCTATCTGTTACAAATATCTCTCCGTATTTTCCCCTGTCAAGGTTTTGATATTCTGTTAAAACATTGGAAATATCGTTATTTAAGATCTGTTTCGCAATCCCTGTTTGGCCTTTGTTTCCTATCCATACCTTATCGTTTAGCTCTATAGAGCCTTGAATCTCTTTTTTGCTCTTGTTGGCATAGGCCATGTTTGCTTTTAAAACAGCTTCTCTTATCGCGGGGGTTGAAGCCAATAATTCAGTTTCATCAATTCTCGCTTTTATTATGTGTGAGATTGCTCGCGCCTTTTCCCCGGCTAAATTCTGGAAATTCTTTTTGATAGAGTTCTTAAGCGCAATTTGGGAGCTATACAAAGAAATCACCGCAATTAAGATTAGCGGAATCAAAGATATTAGTATAAAGGCGAACAAAAGTTTTACTTTGATTTTCATTGTTTATTTCTTTCGTGTAATTATATAATCCATGACATCGGGTATTCGAATGATTACATTCGTGAATGTTAGTGTTCAGATACTGTAAAGTAAAATCCTAAAGGGTAAATTCTCGCAAACCAGGCTTTTGGAGTTTAGGCTTTATCCTTTTTATTTATTACCCAAATTGAGCGATTCTTATCACCCTCCCCTGACCCCTCCCATCAAGGGAGGGGAAATAAACGGTATATTTTTATTAAAAGACAGCGCCCATTAGGTGAAACTTTGTACGATTGAGATTAGAACCAAAACGAGCTTAAAAAATCAAATCCCCCTCCACTTAGTGGGAGGGGGTATTTAAAATCGCTCAATTCAGGTATTAATAATTTTCAAAAACTCTATCTGGGTTGCTATATTTCCATGTTTTCGGCGGCCTCATTCTTTGCCTGGTAAAATTAGCAACTATTCAGCGTAGAAATGACAATTGCCCAAAAAACCTTTAATCACAGGCAAGGATGCCTGCGCCGCAAATGGCGTCTATAAAATAATTCCATATCAAGTATCCAGATTCAGGTGTCAAACGCTATCGCCAACCGGAAGCGTAATAGTAAAAGTTGTCCCTTTGCCAAGTTGGCTTTCCACTTTAATTTCGCCTCCATGTTTATTTATAATACCGTGGCTTATTGACAATCCCAGGCCGGTTCCTTTAACCGCTGGTTTTGTTGTAAAAAATGGCTCAAATATTGATTTCATATCCATCTCTGAAATTCCGCTGCCGTTATCTTTAAAATGCATAAGCGCATTTGGAGCATCATATTCAGTAGTTATAGTGATCTTTCCTCCAATATCATGCATTGCGTCGCTTGCGTTTTGAATAAGATTGAGTATTACCTGCTTAATCTGATCTGGAACGGCTTTAATTTGCGGGATAGGTTTAAAATGCTTTTCTAATATGATTTTTCGGTTTTTCAATTCCTTTTTGCATATCAGCAACACATCTTCAATTATTTCCTGAATGTTAACTAATTTAGTCTCGCCTGAAGATGGACGGTGAAAGTCTTGCAGTTTTTTTATAAGATCAGCCATGCGGTTGCACTCTTTAACCGCCATTCCCACCTGCTTTTTATCCGTCTCATCTAATGTCTCCCCTGGTTCTTTTTCAAACATTGTTTCCAGAATATTTCGCACTCCGCAAATGGGATTATTGAATTCATGCGCTATTGACGCGGATAATTTGCCGATAGCTGAAAGCTTTTCGCTATGCAGCAGCCGTTCGTTTGATTTTTTTAACTTTTCCTCGGCAATTTTTCGCTCTGTGATATCAGTCAGGGTTCCCACATATCCAACAACGTTTCCGTTTTCTCCCTTTTCAGCCGCGGCCTGAACATATACCCATTTTAGACTGCCGCTTGGCAGTTTGAACCTGTATTCCGACAAGAACGGTTTATTCGCCTTTACCGCGTTAATCCATTCATTAAAGACGCGGGGTTTATCGTCGGGATGTATATATTGCGCCCAGCCGGCCCCTTTTGCTTTTTCTAACGGCAAATTAATTATTTCTGAGCAACGTTTATTCACATAAATGCATCCGCCGTTTTCATCGCTACGCCATATGCCTACAGGCGCGTTATCAGCCAATGTGTGGAAGAGCTCTACGCTTTCACTCAAGTTTTTATTAATTTGCTCAATCTCATATGTTCTCTTTTTTATCAAATCTTCAAGGTTGTCGCGATGCATCCTTAACTGTTCTTCCGCTTTTTTGCGGTCCGTAATGTCGCGGACAAAAGAGAAGAACCTGCCCCCGTCTACGATCAGATAGTTTGAGCTAACATCAACATCTATGGTTTTGCCGTCTTTGCGTCTATACTTTGTCTCAAACCTGTCGCATCCGCTTTCAACTATCCTTTGAGCATGCTTTGCGTCACCATGAGGTTTTTCCGAAAATTCTATGTCGGATATTTCCATATTCACAAGTTCTTCTTTATCGTAGCCCGTCATTTTACAGTAAGCTTCGTTAACTTCCAGAATGTTGCCGCCGCTCCCTATGATCACAAATCCGTCAAGGGCTATTTGAAGGATAGTCCTGTTTTGTTCCTCTAAATGTCTCGACTCTGTTATGTCCTGAAAAGATATGATAAAGCCGAATGAATTTCCTTTTTCCGTTATTTTATTTGACGATAGTTGCGCCTGGAAAAAAGTGTTATCTCTCCTTTTAGCGGTTAATTCTCCGTGCCAGCTTCCTGTTTTAAGGATATCCTGAAATATATGGACGGCATTGTCGTCATTTTGCCATAAATTGTAGATTGATTTGCCCAACAGTTCCCCTTTATTTAAATATCTCATTATTTCCAGTGTGGAAGGGTTGAGGTCTATGATGTTGCCGTCCATATTGATTATAACGATGCCGTTCATAGAGGCGTTAATCGCTTTGTTGCTTATCATTAACTCTTTGGTTCGCTCCTCAACTTTATCTTCAAGGGAGCTTGCAAGATTTTGCAGGTCTTTGCGCGACTTTGAAAGATGCGAAAGCATTTTGTTAAACGACGCGCTTAAAATCGCCACTTCGTCCCGTCCTTTGACGGGGATTTCAAGGTCTTCCTCTCCTGATGCTATACGGTTGGAAATCTTGGTTAATTTTCTTATAGGGCTGGTTAGGATTCGCGACGCTAAAGCTGTAAACAGAGTTAAAATAACTCCAACTATTGACACTATAATAATTATTTTATTGCGAAACTCAGCCGACTTTGCCTTAATTACATCGAATGAGGCGACAGCTCCAAGAATTAGAAATCTTTCCGGTTGAGTTAGATCCAGATTAATTTTACGAGTTACAATTCCAACCGACCTTGAAGGGGTGACTATTCGCAAATGGCCGTCATTATTAACCGCATTATCAAAAAAACCATTAAATTGATAATCGTTTTGCGCCAGGCGCCTTTCCCCAAGATCAAACCCAAAGCATTTATCCTTGTTGGGATGAGCAATATAGTCTCCATATTCATTAGTTATAAAATAAAACAGGTCCGGTCTGGAACGGCGCATTATTCGCGCCATAGTATTGAAATCGACATTAATTATTATAAAGCCGAAAAAAACATCGTTTTCATCAACAATTGAAAGCGCCGTCCGCAATACCGGTTGGTGAGGAATTGCGATTTTTTTTTGCTCCACATTAAGGTTAATCTTTGAATAGTAAAAACTCCCGGGCTTTAATGAGGCAATCTCTTTAAAGTAGTCTCTGTGGCTTTTAGGTTGCAACTCTTCCTCCGGTATTACAACAATCTTCTTTCCTTTGTCAAATCTTCTATCAACTCTTACTATCTCTTTGCCGCCATCCGCGGCTCCGACAAATCTTATCTGGCAGTACGCCTCCCTCGCATTTATAATAGTTTTAAAGAAACTTATAAGGCGCTTCCTCCACATGGCGTAAGTCATATTTTCCCGGTCGTCATAACCGCCGCCTTTATAGGCCCTCATTATTCCTATAATAGCCGGCGACTCGGAAATAAATCTAAGATCATCCTTTAACGCGCTAATGGAGCTTCTAAAAAGTATGCTTTCGCGCTCAAGATCATTCTCAGTTTCTCTTATTGAAAATTCCTGCAGCAAATCGTCTGTGTTGCGATATGAGAACAGTGAAATCCCAACCACGCCGAGAAGGGCGATAAAAAACGTTAACAAACCTAATTTTAGAGGCAATGTTAGCTTCAATTTTTAATCCTTTTATTGTTTATCTATTCAACGGATTTAAGTTTATTCGCCATTTAAACCTATGATCTTTAACAGCGTTAAGTCGGCTTTCTCAAGCGATTGGCATATATGAGCGGGAGTTATCTTGCCTTTAATTTCCAGTTCCCCTGCATAAGACACAATGCCTAAATGCGCTTTTAAAGCTTCAAGTTCTGAAACTAGAGCTCGAATGTTATTAAAAACAAAGCGAGGCGTTGCGTTTCCATCTACTACAATTAGAGGCAATTGAGGCGTAAACATGCCGGCCCTGATATTTACTTTGTTAAAAGTCTCCAGCAATTTATTTATACGCAGAATTGAATCATTTAAATTTAAATCTGTATGCAATGGAATTGGGCCTCCTATAAAGTCGACCTTTAAGTGTTTGGCAACAAGGCCTATCTCGCTCAGCGCGCGTTGGGCTTGTGTATAAACTGCATTTAGTGTGTAAGCTTCATCCCCAATAATTTTATCTAAAATGCGCGATATTTGTTTCACATTCATATAAACATCATTTAATCTTTTATTAGCATAGATTTCTAAAAAAGGCATTAAAGTTTCAAAATCATAAATTTCTTCTATACCTTCATGGTTGTAAACAATTTCAAGCTCGGAATCAAGCCGTCTAGCCAGATCGTAAACTTCGTTTGACGTAATAATCCTCAAAGGAAACTCGGGCGTAGCAATAGAGCCGTAATTTTTCTGCAAACGCAGCGCGTTAACTTTTTCCATGCACTCTAATATTTTTTGATAAACATGTCTTTGCTCCAATCCGGGCATTTTGTTTGCCTTGACAGGCTCTTTTTTTATGCCTAAGACCATTCTATACTGATCAATTTCATTTAAAATATGCGCAGTTAATGTGAACAGGTGGTTGGTTGTTCTCCTCAACCGGTCTCTATCATATTGAGTAATCTCAGCGCTCATCCCAAAGTCCGGCATAAGCTCGACAGCCAGCTTAATATTTTGAATAACGTCGTCCGGCGTTTTGCGAAATTCAACCGTCGGAGTAATGAAATGCTTTTCTACTCCAAGTCTATGTTTAATGCGCTGCAATTCCGCCAGGGCAACCTGCAGAGCGTCATGAACTTCAGGAGGTTTAATTATTCTCCGGGGAACTGTGGGGACGTTAACCGGTTCAATCCACAAATTGCGTTCCGCCAAGGCTATCTTCTTTAAAAGATTGTAAGATTCGGCTAACGAATGGTTTGGATGTTTGCCTTGCGTTAGCGGCGGTTTTGCGTTTATTAACGGAATATCCTGGGTCAAACGCAGATAGTTTATTTCGCTAATAATCCGAATAGTCTGGGCATACACATCATTTGGATTAAACCCGCGAATGCCTAACACCGGATCAATGGCGTATGATACGCTCCATAATTCCTGATAAATATCATTCAGCGTCTTGCAGATAATATTTTCATTATCCATTTCACATTCAACTTTTCTGTTGTAAATTATTTTAAGGGCCAGTTTTATTTCCTGCGCAAGACGGTTCGCCATCTCATAAACCTCGTTAGGCGTAATAAGCCGTGACGGAAATGGAGGGATGCTTATTTGGCCGGCATGTTTTATAATGCGCAACCTGTTTATCTTTTCAAGGATTTCAATGCATTTTTGCAGAGCATGCCTTGGAGCTTTATTAAACTGTTTTGGGACTTCGGGCCACCCCTCTTTAACTCCTTTGTTATATCTCAGCTCGATTACATACTTCTTTAAAAGCATAATTTTTTCGTAAACATCGTTTGGCGTTTTTGCGTTCGCATATTCCGTAACATCCGCCTTTGCGGTCGCCGCGGCAAATACGGCGCAATAAATCAGTATTAGCGCAAATGCGCTATTAAATAGTTTAGTCCTATTTTTCATAATGCAATCCTTTAGGTTCATATTTTGTATCTGTTCAGCGTGTTTGAACATAAAGTACTAAAATAATTTTAAATATCAATAAGTCGCAATGGGCAGCGTGGAGTATTGGAGCTTTGGAGTAGTGGGGCGATGACAATCGTATTTCATTTATTGTCAATATTCCAACATTCCATTACTCCATCCCCTCCAGACTTACATTGATGATTAATGCGTATTTGTCAATGTTCGCCAGGCATTGCGCAATAATTACACGGGATAGTAGCCATATTTTATTCTATTGGCAAAGCTTTAATATCTTGTTTTGCAAGCGCTTCGTACATTGTTACCGCCTTATCCATCTCATCTAAAATAATTAAATTCATTTCAGCGGCTGCAACCACATTATTAATGGAAATTTTATCCGGCGTTACGACAGACGCTTTATTAACAACGGGTTTAAAACCATCCCATAACTTCCGGACTCTTTTTAACTGTTTAAGTATATCGCCGTCTTTTGTCTTAACAAGGCCAAGGTCGCTGTCTCCATTTTCTAAACCTTGTAAAACTTTGTCAAACACGGCTACGGTCTCCCTTATAACCATTTTGTTCGCGTCCATATCTATGCCGAGTTTGATAAAAAGAAACTCCTTTGTCATCTTCTGCGTTAACATCCTTTGTTTTCCCGACAGGTTGATTATAATGTTAAGCGCGGTTTCTTCCACCATTACAGCCCGGGCTTTTCGTTCATACATTTTTACGGCTTTATTCATAGCTAATAACAGGGGGATATTTTTATCCCTTAAAAAATATAATTCATCATCGGAAAGTTTTGAGCCTTTTATAACTTTTGTGAATAGGGGCGCCAGTTCGTTAAATAATAGTTTAACGTTTTTTAATTGATTTATTATTTGTTTGTCGTAAAGGTTCGGCAAGCCAAGCGAATTGTCGCCGTGTTCCAGCCCTTTAAGGGTTTTAGTAAATAGATCCATTGTTGACTGTAAATTGCGCCTGTTTTCAACTTCATTAATTCCCACTGTGATTAACAAGGCCTCTTTGCTCATTTTTTGGGTAAGCATTCTTTGCTTGCCTGCAAGGTTTATAATAACGCCATATTCCTTTGCCCCTATATTTTGTTTTAATTCACCGGCGTCCGCATATTTGCCTTTAGCGCCTGGGCTACCGCATATTATAACGGCTGCGACAACAAGCAAAAATACTATGGTCCCTAGTTTTTTGTGATTAATAACATGACTAAACATAATTAACTTTCATATAAATAATATTCAGGTTCGCGCCTCTATATTTCATGCCGGCAGCTCAAAATTGAAGACAACAACCTATGGGCACGGAAAGAATATTAAACTAATAAATAGCTGCGCATCTCTTCCACAAATGCGTTAATAATAATATAGGATTCCTGATCCAGATTATTAAACTCCAGCCCTAGACAAAATTTTCCGGAGTTAAGCCGTGTGTTTCTGATGACAACCGAGGCTTTAATTACTTCTTCCTCGCCCGGTAATTGAAACATTATATGCGCATCTTTTTGAGGGTTATTAATAAGAATATCCATCCCCTTCTCATCTATATTTCTTTTTAGAATTGCAAGCTGGCACCCTTTTTCACTAAGATCGATAATGCTCCCGGAATAGGTTTTTAGCCCAAATTTTATGGTAGAAGGCAAGCCGAATCCTGTTCTATTAACTGTCCTTCGGTTACGTTCTTCTACATCCTTAGGATATTGTATTGTCATGAGCTTGATTGGGGTTGTATATAAGCTCATTAAATTAGACCTGAAACCATAAACAGCTCCGTCGTGCATATATCTGCATGCGATAGAGGCGCCCGGCTTTAAGTTGTTTATTTCAATAAATTCGAGATCAACGCTGTCCTGTAAATCCGCTATTAAATAGGATTGATGTTTTATCCCCACTAATTCACACTTAATGTTAGCTTTCATGCCTGCCGGCTCAATGTATAAAATTGTGTGTATGCTAATAGGCAGACGAAACTCATCATTTGATAGATCTTCTAATTCATTTAAATCTTCAATACTCTTTTCGTCGTTCATTACTTATTCCTTTCCGGATTATTTGCTGACACGCGCAATGCTTAAAAAGGTAACCGGGCGCAAACGTCCAAAAATTCTTTCCTGTCGAAACAATTCGAGAAGCCCCAGCTTCATGTTCAACAGTAAACATAGTAAAATGTTACACGAGAAGCTGGGGCTTCCCGAATTTCCGGTTGCCAAGCAGGGGCTTGGCAACCAGGGTGTGATCCTTAAACTGGAACAAACCAAAAAATAAAAACAATAACGCAAAGGGCATATGGCAATCTTAAGCTAGCCCTATGTTAGTAAATAGCTGCGCATCTCTTCCACAAATGCGCTAATAATATTACGGGTCGCAGAGTCTAAATTGTTAAACTCTAATCCAAAGCACAATTTACCGGCGTCATCTCTTGTGTTTCTGCTGACAACAGGGACTTTAATTTCTGTTTCCGCGCCGGGCAAGCGCAATATAATATACGCGTCTTTTGCGTTAGGGGCGCTAAGAATTTCTAAACCATTTTCATCAATATTAGTTTTGAGAATTGCCAACTGGCACCCTCTTTCACTAATATCAATAATACTGCCGGGATACGTTTTTTGCTCAAATATTATGGTGGAAGGCAAAACAAACCTTGTTCTATTGACACTCCTGCGGTTGCACTCTTCCACTTCACTGGGATATTGTATTGCCATTAGCTTAATTGGGGTTGTAAACACTGCCATCAAATATGATTTGAAACCATAGACAGCTCCTTCATATATATATCTGCACGCAATGTAAACACCGGGTTTTAAATTGTTTTTATCAACAAATTCAGCGTCAATGCTATCCTGTAAATCCGCTATTAAATAGGACTGATGTTTTAGCCCCACTAATTCGCATTTAATGTTGGATTTTGCGCCTGCCGCCTCAATGTATAAAACCGTGTGTATGCTAATAGGCAGGCGAAAACCATTGTTTGATTTCTTTTCTAATTCTTTTGTGGTTTCTATGTCGTTTTTCTCATTCATAGCTTAACCCTCCCTGTCTTTTTGCCGATCTTTATAACCGTTAATAAGATATTCCCGGCTGGAAATGCTGAAAGTTTTTTTTATTTACCTTCTCTTTTTGCATATTCGTCAATTTCCATCATTAACTCTTCATTGCATTCATTGCAATATCCATGAGTTACATCCACATTTGCTTTTTTGATCAGATAGACGTCAATGTCCATCCATTCGCCATGGCCTGGCTCTTTTCCTGTGTCGTCGCGTATTTTTTTGCATTTGCAGCATACAGGCAGCATATTTTCATAAATTTTGACTTTTCTTTGAAGCTCCAGCTTTTCAATACAATTAGCGATCCTTAAAAACATGTCGGTCTTGTTGTATGGCTTGAGTATGTAATCGGAAGCTCCGTGTTGCACCGCTCCGATAGCGGTCTCTATAGAGCCATACCCAGTAAGTATAATCACTTTGGCGTCTGGATTGGATTCTTTTGCGTTTTTTAGCACCTCTATGCCGTCAATGCCTTCCATCATTAAGTCGGTTATTGTCACGTCATAGTTATTCACTTTCAATTTCTCTACAGCTTTTTCCCCATTTTCCGCAAGGGTCACATCATAGCCCTTTTTTTGAAGGTCGGACCCTAAAGTTTCAAGTATGATCTCTTCGTCGTCAACTACTAATATAGTGTGTTTTTTCATCATATCTCCCTCTCTTTCAGTTTGCAGTTGGCAATTTACAGTTGGCAAAAGGTCTGTTGGCAATTTGTAGTTTACAAACAGCTAATTAATACATATTTGAATTTTTATATTTTTCAGGATTTTGTATCATATGATTCAAAAATTTGCCAATCTCGTTCGCTTTTTCATTTAAATCTTTATGGAATTTCAAAAACCTCCTTTGTTAAATTAAATGCTTTTTAATATACAGTTCCTACCAAGGCCAAAGCGAATGATACTATTCATGACTTGCGCGATTTTTATCACCCTCCCCTAACCCCTCCCATCAAGGGAGGGGGAATTAAAGGGAATATTTAAATTCAATATAGTTGCTTTATTATTGTCCTTGGTAATAAGTTCTTAAAATAATCCATCCTAATTGTTTAATTCCTTTTCAGATTAATAAATTACTGACTGCTAACTATTAATTGCTTCAACTCCCACAGGAAAGGCTATTGTAAATGTCGAGCCTTTTCCATGTTGGCTTTCAACTGTTATATCTCCGCCATGTCTTTTTATGATGCCGTGGCATATTGAAAGGCCCAACCCGGTTTCCTTGACTGCCGGCTTTGTGCTAAAAAATGGATCAAAGATTGCTTTAATGTTTTCCTGGGAAATTCCGGCTCCGGTGTCTTTAACGCGCACAAAAATATTTGATCCGTTCCTTTCGGTTTTAATAGTGATCTTCCCTCCTTCCGCGGAAATTGCTTCCTCGGCGTTTTGAACGAGATTAAGGATCACCTGTTTGATCTGGTCAGGGATCCCTTTAATTTGAGGGATTTCCTCCCCGTAATCACGCTCCAGTAAAATCTTTTTAGATTTAAGTCTTGTTATAGAAAACAGTATTATTTCGTCAATAGATTCATGAACGCTAATCAACTCTTCTACGCCTGATGAAGGGCGGTAAAAAATCTGGAGTTTTCTAATAAGTTCAGCCATGCGGTCGCACTCTTTAATAGCCAGGATTACATGTTTTTCTTCCGAATTATCAATGTTATCCGCCGTATGTTTTCCAGCGACGCTTTCCAGAACATTGCGTATGCCGCAAATAGGGTTGTTAAACTCGTGGGCTATGGACGCCGACAATTTGCCGATAGCTGAAAGCTTTTCTGAATGTATTAATTGCTCATGGGTCTTTTTGAGCGCTTCCTCTGCATTTTTCCGCTCTGTTATTTCATGGCTCAGTTCCAATTGCGCAAGTTTTAAATTAATAGAATTTTTGACCATGCCTCTAAGCATAAGCACATTGTAAGGCTTTCTAAGAAAAGCGGATACGCCTAAATCAAAGCACTTTTTAATATCTTCGTCATCCCCATGCCCTGTAAGGGCTATTATAGTATACGGGTCCGATGGCTTTATTTTTGCTATCTCAAGGAACTCAACCCCATCCATTACCGGCATCCTTATGTCGAGAATAATCAATATAGGCTCCTCTTTTTCAAGCAACTCCAACCCCTCTTTGCCGTTAACGGCAAAGAGAAGCTCATAACCTTCCTTTGTTAGAGAATCCTTTAAAGAATGGATTACAAACTCATCATCATCTATTATTAATACTTTGTTGTTTTGATTGTTAATATCAGTTTTATTTCCCGCCATTATTCCCCTCCCTTTAACTGGTTGCCGGTTACTGGTTACTGGTTACTTGTTACTTGTTACTTGTTACTTGATACTTGATACTTGATACTTGATACTTGCAGCCTGCTGCGCGTCTGCTGAATGCTGGATGCCGGCAGTTTGCTGCGCAGCTACCGGATATTTGAAACTTGATTCGTTTTTCATTTTTATGTTCCTTTATGCTGGATACTGCCGCTGCGTGGCAGCTTGATCATTTTTCACTTTTATGGCCTTTTTCTACTGCCTGGATAAATGCGTTAAGTTTTTTTCCTAAAATTACTAAACGCTCTTTTAGATTACTGTATAATTCTCTATCTTTTAGAGATTCGGTTTCAAATAATGTTTCCAAATGATCAATAGTTTCGTCATTTGAGGCAATCGCATAAGTTAGGAAACGAACAAAATCCTGTTTGTATCTCCTGCGGCCATATCCTTCTACTATTGTAGCTTTAACAGATTTAACGGATCTCCGTATTTGGCTCCCTTCCTCATACATTTCAAATTTAGGGAGTCTTTGAAGCGTCATTTTGTGAATATCAATAACCAATTCTCTTGACAATTTCCATATATCCAACTTTTTATAACTCATTCACATACCTCCCAAAATATTCAGAAGCAAACATTAAACCGCCGCGCAGCCGGCTGCAAGCATCCAACATCCAACATCCGGCAGCCGCGCTGCCGGCATCCAGCATCCAGTATCCAGCATCCAGCATCTAGCATCTAGCATCCAGAAACCGGCAACGTTATCAAAAACGTCGCCCCTTTTCCGGGGTCGGACTCGCAGCTAATTGCGCCGCCGTGTTCACTTATTATGCCGTAAACTATTGATAGGCCAAGGCCTGTGCCTTTTCCGACTTCCTTAGTGGTAAAAAACGGCTCGAATATTTTATCCTGATTTTGTTTATCGATCCCTATCCCATTGTCGGCAAAGCTAACGCAAACACTGTCTCCGGATTGAGACCGCGATATATCAATCCGTATTTCAGCGTTGTCGAAGTTCTTCTTAAACGCGTATATGGCGTTTTGGAACAGGTTTATAAACACCTGCTCAAGCTGGTTTGAGTTGCCGGAGATGGGCGGCATATCGGATTCGATCTTTTTAGTAAGCTTTATATTTTTTAAACGAATGCGTTCCTCCAAAAGCAACAATGTGTTATTTAAGACAACCTCAACATTGACTTGTTGTTTGTCGTTGTCATCATACCTTCCAAATGTTCGCAAGTGCTGAATAATGTTATCGATTCTGCCGACTTGCTTTAACGATATAGCCAATCTCTCTTTCAAAGTGTTTATGTCAAGGCAATTATCCTCGATATCAATGCGCAGGTTTTGTATAGAGCTGCTTATATATGTTAAAGGTTGATTAATCTCGTGGGCCACGCCTGTGGAAATTTCGCCCAGCGAAGCCAACTTGGAGGTTGACAACATTTTTACACGCATTTGCTCTTTCTCTTCCTCCATAACTTTTCGTTCCGTAACGTCTCGAAATACCACGACAACGCCAATAATAGTTCCTTCATTATTCTGAATAGGGGCAGCGCTGTCTGATATAGATATTTCCTTTCCATTTCTTGCAATCAAGGCGGTGTCGTCGGCAATTTTAACTATCTTTTCCTCTTTTAAGACCATGGCAACCGGATTTTGCTCGGTTTTACGGGAGCGTTCGCTGATAATGCGAAACACTTCAGTTATAGGCATCCCTACAGCCTCTTCATGAGACCAACCGGTAAGTTGTTCCGCCTCTTTATTAAGGAAAACAATGGAGCCTTTATTGTCGGTGGCAATAACGCCGTCTCCTATTGAACGCAAAGTAACGCTAAGGCGCTCTTTTTCGGTGGCTAAAGCCTGTTCAAGCTTTACCCGCGCCGCTATTTCGGTTTGAAGTCTTTTCCGTTCTCGTTCCAGCTCCGTTATATCCTGCGCTAAACAAACGATGCCCTGTACATTTCCATGCTCGTCGCGCATAGCCGAACTTGAAAACAGAACCGGAATCTTATTGCCGTTTTTTGATAAATAGACCTTTTTTGCGCCGCTAATTACATCCGTCTTTGACAAATAGTCAATGCCGGACGCGCCTTTTGCTTCCGGCTCAAGAATCATGCTAATCGATTTTCCCACCAGCTCATCTTCGGCGTATCCTAAAAGGCGCAAAGTCGCCTGGTTGACCATATCAATCAAACCATCGTGATTGATTACCGTAAGGGTGTCGGTCATGCTTTTGAATATATTGTCAACGTAGGCTTTTGAGACGGTTATTTTCCGTAAATCCTGAGTCATCTTATTAAATGACTCTTCCAATAGCCCTACTTCGTCGGTTGATTTAACCTCCACTGAAACTGTTAAATCCCCTTTTGAAACCTCCAACGCGGCCTGCGACACCTCTTTTATAGGTTTTACAATAAATTTAACAAAGTAATGCGAAATTGATATGGCGGCTATTACAACAATTAAAATAATAACAACGCTGCCGAATATTGTTTCGTTCATCTTTTTGTTTACATTATAAAGTGTAATACCCAACTTTACCTTGCCTATGGTTGAATTCTCCTCTTCGTCTTCGTCTATGCCGGCAAGGAAGATTGCGTCTTCAAACATTCTTTTCATTTGGGGGTTTAAGATGCCGCCGGTCATCACAGGGGCCGTAAATTCATAGACTTCGACTCTGTTTTCAGTAAATAACGATGACTTGTAAACATCGTCTTCTATGAGAGTCGGCTTCTCTTCGATCCTGCGCATAAAGGAGTATTCCTCGTCCCTGCTTTCAACTAAAACTGATCCGTCCATCCTTAAAATCTCCAGATATACAATATCGTGTCTGTTAATTCTTCCGAAAATAACGTCATGAAGGATAAATTCATCATCGGTTAGAACACCGTATTTTACGTCATATGCCAAACTTTTCGCCTCGGTTACTCCCCTCTTTTCTATTTCCTTGTACAACTCGCTCCTTGCGCGCGTTATAAAAAACGCAACCAGTGTTGAGCATATAAATATTATTATTGAGAAGATAATAATAAAGAATTTAAGCTGTATGCCTATTTTGATTTTGTTTTCGTTCATTTTTTATTTATCCAAAAAACAGGATTCGTCTGCCTCTGTTTTACAAAACTCCTTTAATAGGCAGAGTAATTGTGAAGGTTGTTCCCTGCCCTTCCAGGCTTTCAACTTTGATATCGCCTCCATGCCGTCTTATAATGCCATGGCATATCGGCAATCCTAATCCGGTTCCCTTGGCTTCCTGTTTTGTGCTGAAAAACGGCTCAAATATTGAGCTTATATTTTGCTTCGGGATTCCGATACCGGTGTCTTTTATTATTAGATAAACATTTGCGGCGTTGCTTGAGATTTGAATAGTAACCTTTCCGCCCGGGCTTTGCATTGCGTCGCCGGCATTTTGAACCAGATTCAGTATTACCTGTCTGATTTGGTCAGGAACTGCTGTTATTTTCGGAATATAACCGGGGAATTTTGTCTCTATTTCGATCTTTTGTGCTTTTAGCTGCTTTTGACACATTAAGATCATATCTTCGATAGCTTCGCGCAAATTCATTAAAACGGCTCCGTCAGACGAAGGGCGATGAAAATTCTGAAGCTTTCTGATCAAGTCCGCCATGCGGTTGCACTCTTTAATCGCCATTTTTACCATCTTTTCCTTAAAACCATTGCTTGCAGAGTCAAAAGATCCCTCTTCAACGCTTTCAAGAACGTTTCGAATCCCGCAAATGGGATTGTTAAATTCGTGAGCTATTGAAGCCGATAACTTGCCTACGGCGCTAAGTTTTTCCGCGTGTATAAGTTGGTCATAAGTTTTTTTAAGCTCGCCCTCCGACTCCTTTAAAGATTTAATAGTTAAAGTCAATTTGCTCGTGCGTTCTTTAACCTGGTCTTCAAGATTTTGACGATGTTTGTCCAGCTCTATCTCGTATGACTTTCTCTCGGTTATATCAATAACTTCTTCAAACAGGCGCTCTTTATTGTCGCCCCATGGTATTATTTGGATATTGCCTTCTCCCCATACCAACTCGCCCTTATTTGTGACATAACGTTTTTCAAGAGTGGAAACGGTGTTTGGGTATTCTAATAAAAGAGCTATTGCTTTGCCGCTTTTTTCCCTATCGTCTTTATAAATAATATCATTATGATTTTTGGCGATTAATTCGTTTCGGTCGTAGCCTGTGAAACGGCAAAAAGCAGGGTTTGCGTCTATTATATTTCCTGTTAAATCAGAGACGACAAGTCCTGCGTTGGATTTTTCAAAGTAGCGTTTAAACTTCTCTTCGCTTCGTTTTATTGCCAACTCCTTATCGTGGCGGTCAAGGGTGTATATTATGGCGCGTTCCATGGTTACCGTGCTTAATTGGTTTTTAGGCACGCAATCATTAGCGCCGGCTTTTATCATGCCGTGAATAGTTTCGCTATCGTCAAGCGCGGTTAACACAACTATGGGGGCGTTGCTTATAATATTTCTCAGCTTAGGCAGCGTTTCATTATATTCGCTGTCGGGCAACGTCAAGTCCGACAAGATTATGTCAAATCTTTTTTGCGCGATTAATTCCCGCGCTTTTTGAAATGTGTCGGCGACTTCAATGTCAACTTTCACAAGATTTGAGCTATATAAAAGATCAACGATGAGCTCTATATGCTCTTCATTGTCCTCAATAAGAAGCGCTTTAATGTATGTTATGCTCATTTTAAACTCCCTCCTTTATCCCTTATCCTCTCATTAGACTTCCAGTATTTTACGATAAGCTCCACAATTTCTCTAAAGCCGTTTAATTCCACAGGTTTTACAATATAGCTGTTTGCGTGATTTTTAAGAGCCGTTTCAACATCCTTGTCTGAATTAGACGATGTAAATATTATTACAAATATCTGTTTTAAAAGCGGGCTACTTTTAATCTCGCGCAATATCTCATGGCCGTCAAATTTCGGCAGTTTTAAATCAAGCAAAATCAGATTAGGCAAGGCGTTAAAATTGTCTTCATTTCCCCTGATAAATTGAATAGCTTTTTCGCCGTCCTCTATGCGGTTTAACGTAACATTGCCTGCAACTTCCTTAATGTAAAATTCCATGACTTCGGCATGATCGTCATCGTCCTCTATAAGCAATATATTGAATTGAGCCTGTTGATTTTCCATAACTTATTTCTCCTTTGTTTTATAAGATTTTAACGGTTTTTGGAAAAGCCAGCCAAAAAGTCGCGCCGTGTCCCGGTTCAGATTCTATCCATACCCGGCCTTCGTGAAATTGCATAACTTTGCGCGCTACGGACAATCCAATGCCGGTGCCTTCCTTTGTGTTGTCAAGCCTGTAAAACAGACCGAAAATCTTATTATGATAATCTTTTTGCACGCCTTGGCCATTGTCGGCCACATAAAAAATATATTCATAATTGTCTTTGACGCTTCCAATCTTTACACGGCTATTGCCGGAGGGGTTTTTAGCGTATTTAAACGCATTGCTCATTAGATTTTCAAACAGTTGCAATATCCTGCTTTCATTGCCGTAAATTGTGGGTAAGTTATCTTCCAAAACAAGCTCAAATTTCTCCTGCTTTAATTTAAGCTTTAACGAGTCCTTAAAATCTTTAAGCATAAGATTCATATCAATGCTCTTTTTGTCAAGATTCACGCGGCCAACCCTGCTAAGCTCAAGCAAGTCGTTGATAAGTTGGCCCATTCTTGTGTTGGCCCTGGCAACCCTGTCCAGTTTGCTTACCGCTTTTTCATATTCGCCTTTTTTAGCAAGGTCGTTTACCATGCCGATAAACCCCATGCTCGTTACCAGCGGCGATTTAAGATCGTGCGATACTGTGTACACAAATTGCTCCAGTTCTTCATTGGAATGCGCCAGCTCCTCGCGCTTCTCTTCCAACTCATTTGTCAAGGCTCGTGATTTAATTAAAAGCTCTTCCGTTTCACGGTTTTTTTTCTTAAACACATCGGCGGCTCTTGACAAATCGCCTATCTCATCCTTGAAATCGTGGCCCGGTATTTGCGCTTGATGGTCGCCCTTTGCCAGTAACTTGAAAGTGTTGGTCATTTGCGCCACAGGCGCTGTAATGCTTTTGCCCACTAGCCACGACAATATTGAGGCGAGTATTACGGAGATGATTATTACCAATACCGTAATAAAGGTTATTCGCTCAATAAGGCCGGTTAATTGATATTCAACTGTTTTCATATTTTTAGTGGAAAGGTTTTTCAGCTTTTTGGCATTATACAAAAACTCCGAAGCTTCGCCGGCCATCACAACATTAACCAGATATAAGTAACCTCTGGTGGCTTGCACGGCCCTTAACAACGCTTTTTCATATTCAAAAATCATGTTTTGCGCCACCATAAGAAACGCCTTGTCTTTTAACTCCGACTCGTTCTGCTCGTTTACAGCCTCTTCAGCCTCTTCCATTATTAAGTTCTCTAAATCTGCCTGGATAGAGCTAAAGCTCTGTTTTGCTTTTGCGATAAGCGTAGAATCCAGAAAATCAAAGTAGCGGAACGCGTTTTTTTCAATTGTGATAATGCCGTTTATAAGCAACTGGGCTTTGGAAGAGTGCGTAAAATCTTCCTCTTCTTTTTCAGATAAAACATATTCAAAAAGCGCGTGTTCAGCATTTTCAGCGTGGTCCCGAAGCTTTTCCTGAACAAAATCATTCCTTAGCTTTCTCTCCGCCGCTACATCCTTAAATGTCTTTGCGTATATATTCAAGTGTTCAATCATTTTGACTATAATCTTTTTTGCTGCTCCTGCCGGCGCAGATTTTTCGGCTGCGTTTAACTCTTCGTTTAAGGATTTGCATAACGCATAAACTTTGTTTTCAGCTATTTCATGGCCTTCATAAGTAAATTTAAGCGTTTGCCTTTGCAGTTCCAACACGTTTCGTTCAATGGCGATATGCAGGTTTGCCTGGTTGTTTAAATGGGTAAATTGGGCAAATTGCTTTTTGCCTTGTAGGAATCCAAAATATGAAATTATCCCTACTATGCATAACAGACCGCAAATAAGCGTAAATCCCAAACTTATCCGTTTTTTTAAAGATAGAAAATCAAGTCTTAAAGCCATAAAAACTTCTCCTATGAGAGCACAAATTCATTCCACCTGAGTAGGGTATACTCATATGTGTCCATAACCGTATTCCAGACAGCGACGTTGCTGAACCGTTTAACATAGCTGCCGCCCGTTCTAACATTGCCGGGATGAATAGAGACCTTGCCGTCGGTTCCGCGCAACGGTTCAGCTGCCGGTTGGCCTTCATACCAATAATCCCACTCTTCCTTGCTCATTATAGGTTTTGAGCGTTGGGGATTGGATATATAATAACCTTGCCTGGCGATAAACGCCCCGGGCCAACCCGACAACCACCAGTCCATAAATTTATACGCCGCATCCTTTGCGGAACCTTGCGTTTTTGAAGAGAGGCACATAACGCCGTGCCAAGCGCGGTACCCCTCCTTTGGGGCAGCGTAAACGCAGGGTATGCCCATGCCGTTTAAAGCCGCCACTCCTGGGGAAAACATACTCTGTATTACAGTCTCGCCGCTGGCCATCAACTCTACGGACCTCGGCACTGATGACCATACTCCCCGAAAGTGGCCTACTTTTTTGTAATCCATTAGTATATTGAAAAGGTCGTCAACTTCATGCCTCGTCATATTGCCCATGTCGTTAAACTTGATCAATCCCTGGGCCTCGGCGGCCAGGGCCGCGTCAAAGATGCCTATAGTCGGCGCGTTTACAAGCGCCACTTTGCCTCTATACTTCTTATCCAGCAACCACCCCCAACTTTCAGTCTCATATGGCTCGCCTTTAGGAATAACCTGTGAATTGTAACCATACGAATCCGTGTTGTGAACATAAGGCATAAAGCTTATGTGGTTTGTCTCATTTGAGTTTAAAGTTTGATCGTCCTGAATATACAGCAGTTTGTAAGGCGCGTCTCCCAGGCCTTTGGCCGCTCCAGGCGCTATGCTGCCTTTTTTTGTCAGATCATTTATTTCGTTCCAATAAGTCAGCCGCTCTTTGTTAATCCCCTGAATTGCGTTTGCTTGCCACAAAACCTTGATGCTGTTGGACCACTGTTCATAAATGTCAAATGACTCCGGACGGGTGGCTGCCTGGTGCAACACGGCGGCGCTGCCTCCGGGGCTAAACTCTATTTCAATGCCTAAATCCAGCTCCGCCTTTTTGCGTATCTGCTCTTGCAGTGTCACATGCGTGCCCAACACCCTGAGTTTGGGCTTTTGTTTGGCAATAACATATGGCGACAAACTTTGAGCGCTTAAAGCTCCCAGCGCTAATGCCGCGCTTTTTATGAATTTTCTGCGAGTAATCTTTTTCATTTTTGAAATTTATGTTAAAGTAAAAACTATAAAAACTATATGCGTCCGATCTCAGGCCGCGCCGTTTACCGGAAATACAAGGGTAAATGTCGAGCCTTCTCCCGGGGCGCTTTCAACTTTAATGTCGCCTCCGTGATTTTTCATAATGCCGTGGCAGATGGACAAACCCAGCCCCGTGCCCTTAACCGCCGGCTTTGTTGAAAAAAACGGCTCAAAGATATCGCTCATATATTGATTATCTATTCCAGCTCCAGAGTCTTTAATATGTATTAATACTTTTGAATCCGCGTATCTTGTGGCTATATCAATTTTTCCACCGGCCTCCGGGATTGCGTCATCGGCATTTTGAATCAGGTTAAGGAGCACCTGTTTGATCTGGTCGGCGACGGCTTTAATACGCGGGATATCTTTGCCGTAATCTTTCTCTACTAAAATCTTTCTTGTCTTTAGGCGTTTTTTTGAAATTAATAGTATGTCGTCAAGCTCGTTATGCACATTAATTAATGTCGCCTTTTCTGGTGAAGGCCTGTAAAAGTCCTGAAGCTTTTTGATAAGATCCGCCATTCGATCGCACTCTCTAATAGCCATTGCCACATGTTTTCTGTCGGATTCGGCAAGTTGCTTTTCCGCGCCTATTTCAGACACGGTTTCCAAAACATTGCGAATGCCGCAAATAGGGTTGTTAAACTCATGGGCAATAGAGGCTGATAATTTGCCTATGCCGGCGAGCTTCTCAGAGTGTATTAAACTATCCTGGGCGGTTTTAAGCTCTGATGTTCGTTTTTCAACAAGTTCTTCAAGGTCGTCCTGATAATTTCTGAGTTCTTCTGCTTGTTCCGATAGTTCCCTGGTTCTTCCCTGAATTCTCAATTCAAGGTTTTCATTGATGAACTTTAGATCCTGTTCGGCTTTTTGCCGCAAAGCTATTGAAATTTCCAAAAGCGCTTTCCTGCCTGTTATAATTAACAAAAAGCCTCCCATAACTCCGCAAAACAGAACGCCGATCACCAGGACAAACCATACGTGCCAAGTCTGCCTGGCCAAAATAGACTCCTGAGTTTCAGTAATGTGTAGCTCCCAGTTGCGGCCGGGGAACACTATGCGGCTGGTCCATACAGCTCCCGGCTTGGCAAGGGCTTTCAGTTTTTCAATGGAGTCTGGATTTACGTTCTTAGGGACTGTTTTGCCGCGCGCATAAATAATGCTTCTATCATTAGGCGCGCTATAATCAATTAAATAAAAATTTAATCCTTCTTTTTCAAGTTCCAGGATCGACGACCCAATCAATTGATCAATCTTGAAGACGGCTACAAGATATCCGGAAATGTTTGTCTGTTTTTCAACCATTGTTGCGCACGGTTTGCCGTTTTTGTAAACCGGCAAGAACACCAACAGCCCATTTAACTCTTTTTCATCCTGCACAAGTGTAATCTTAGCTGTCGCGATCGGTTTGCCGCTGTCGCGAGCAAGGTTTAACGCTTCAAGGCGCGCCGGATTTGAGGCAACATCATACCCTAAAGCGGCAATATTTTTTTCAAGAGGTTCAATATATGTGATGACGACATACTCGTCGCGGATATTTGCTGTTTGTATTTTACCGCCGTCTCCTTTTTCAGTAATCTTAAAATCTTCAAGTCCTTTATCTTTAAATTTATTTTCAAAAAGTTTGCGGTCTCTGTCTTTGACCACGGAATTCCAGGATAATGCCTGAATGCCGGGATTTTGAGACAAAGGTCTTTTGACAAAAGATGCAAACTCTTCTTCCGTCACTTCGTATGAGCTTACATAGAGGCCTAAAGTTGAATAAAGAACTTCCATATGCCTGTATATCTCTTTCTCCAACAAGAAAGATATGGTTTTTGCTTTTTCGGAAAATTCATACTTTAATTTCTTCTGCTCCCAATCCCTGGCATAAACGAAAAATGAAACCGTCATGGCAAACAGCAATGAGATTGGAATTGCCACCGTTATTTTACGCCGCGACCATATGGGCTCGCCTCTTAAAAATAGAATTAGAGCCAATGGAGTAAACGCAAATACGCCTATTGCGTCGCCAATCCACCAGTTTAGCCAGCTAAACCCAAAGTTCTCCATGCTTATAGCGCCGCTTATAGCCAAGGATGAAATACCGATAGTCGCGTTAATCAGGCAACTAACAGGCGCCCCAAGTATCAGAAAACGAACGATATCTCTTTGCTCTTTAAGAGCGTTTTGGAGGTTAACAAAACGTCTAATCAGATACCCGCCGGCCAATGCTTGCAGGCCGGCTCCCGCGGCAATTGCGCCTGCTATAGCAACTGAGCGGTAAATTGATTCAGTTGACGATGGATCGTATGACGTCCACAAATTAACAAATAACGAACCAATGGAAACTCCTATCGCAACCCGCTTTCCATAAATCAAAACAGCGGCTAAACCAATGCCTGCCGCGGGCCAAACCGGGCTGGCGTAGCCTGGCGGAATTGCCAATAGAAGCGACATCCTTCCCGCAATGTAATATGCCAATGCGACGCCGCAAATCTTTGCAATTGTGCCCAGCGCTGCTTTGGCATGGTTGTTGCTCTTTATATTCATTTAAATTAATCCTTAATAAAATAAAACCTTGATGCGGTAGCATCTGTTAATCTTCAAGAGCATTGCTTATCGCGGCAATCAGCTCCTCGGTTAGAACCGGCTTGACAAAGTATTCGGCGTGCTCTACATCCCTGGCTCTTTCCCTTGTTTCATCGTCCAGATAGCCGGTTGAGAATATAATTGGAACTTCGCAGATATCTTGTATAGCTCTTGCCGTCTCAATTCCGTCAAGGTTGCCTTTTAGCATTATGTCCAACAGCACAATATCAGGCTTTTCACGGCTAAAGCTTTTAATCGCGTCTTCTCCTGAATTTACGATTGTGCATACATCATAACCCTTCTTGCTTAGTTTGATTTCCAGGCTTAAAGCTATCAGCTCTTCATCCTCAACTATCATTATTTTCTTTTTCTTCTGCATAGGATATCCTTTCTGTAATTATTCAACGAAATATTTAAGCAGATCTTAAACGATAAACGTTAAGCTGTTAATATCTTAGCAAATAAGTTCTAACAATTACCGACAAAATATTTTTCCGCTCTTTTTACTTGCCTTGTTTATCCAGGTCAGGTATTAACAGGCAAATTTATAGTAAAAGTGGTTCCTTTTTCAGGCGCGCTTTTTACCTTTATATCGCCGTTATGTTTTTTTATTATTCCATAACAGATAGAAAGGCCCAACCCCGTTCCTTTTACAGCAGGTTTAGTGGTAAAGAACGGCTCAAATATTGAGTTTGTATGGATTTTTTTTATTCCGCTTCCAGTGTCTTTTATATGTATTAAAATATCAGGCTCAACATATTCAGTTGATATAGTTATGTTGCCCCCTTTATCGGAAATTGCGTCATCCGCGTTTTGTATCATGTTAAGCAACACCTGCTTTATTTGATCAGGGACTACATTGATTTCAGGGACATTAACGTCGTATTTAGTTTCTATGGAGATCTTCCTCTTTTTTAATCGTCTTTTGCAGAAAAGAACCATATTGTCTATTGCGTTATGTATATTTATAAATGAGCTTCCTTCTTCGGACGGGCGGTTAAAATCTTGCAGGCTTTTTATGAGATTTGCCATTCGCGCGCACTCTTCCAGGGACATATTTAGTAATTTTATATGTTGTTTATCAAGCAACGACACTATATTCTCATCTAAAAGACACTCTAAAGCGCTCCTTATGCCGTAAATAGGGTTGTTAAATTCATGAGCTATTGAGGCTGATAATTTGCCTATAGCGGCCAGCTTTTCAGAATGCAGTAATTGATTATGTACCTTTTTAACCTCTTTTTCAGCATTCTTGCGCTCGGTAATGTCATAAATCAATGTAAAAAGACCTTTTACTTTTTGTTGGCTGTTAAAATGAGGAATGTATGATATGTTTATATCTCTTGTTTTTCCATCACTAAAATTAACCCTGTCCTCAAATGTGACTTTTACGCCGGATAAAGCCGAATCCAGACGTTTTTTTATTGAGCGAAACGTCTTGTCTTCTACTATGTTTTTTACAAAATTTCCCGTAATCTCTTTTATAGGCCTTGCGTACCACTCTTCATAAGTTTTGTTGTTAAATCTATAGCGTAGATCAGAGTCTATATATGATATTAACACCGGCAGATTATCAGTTATAAGGCGTAATTGCTCTTCGTTCTCCTTTAAAGCCTCTCTTGCCTGATTAATTTCAAATGTTCGTTTTTCAACAATCGTCTCAAGGTGATTGCGGTATTTCTCAAGTTCCGCCTCCGTCTTTTTTTGTTGAGTAATATCGGTGACCAATGAAAAGAAACCCCTTGCGTCTCCATTGTCGGCTATATCCGGCACAAGTTCTTCATGCACATAACGCGGCTCTCCAAATCTGAAAGGCATAAGTGTTTCATGGTTTGTTCGTTGCCCTGACAACGCTTTGTCATAATATGGCTTTGCAAGTGAATATGCTTCTTCTCCCAGAATGTCGCGAGCCTTTTTACCTTTGATTTTTGCCCTTGCGATTTCGAACCACTCTTCATAGCCCTTATTGTTAAAACGAAAACAGAGCTTGTTGTCTATATAAGAGATTAAAACAGGCAACGCATCGGTAATTAACGTCAATTGCGCTTCGTTTTCTTTAACTCTTTTTTCAGCCAATACTCGTTCAGTGATGTTGTTCATAGAGACAAAAACCTTAGCCCATGTCTCTTCATGACCGGGGGCGATTGACGCGCTTACAGAGACTACAACTATTCCCCCCTTTAGCGAGCCGTGTTTTGTTTGACTAACAAATCGTGTCTTGCCGCCGGCAAATGCGGCAAGTTTTTCTCCAAACATAGCCAGATAATCCTTGTTAAACAGTTGGTTCCAATATTTGATCAGAGAATCTTTAGATATAGCCCCTATTAGATTTAAAGCCTCTATATTTACATCAACAATTTTTGCTAATTTGGCGCAATGCTTTGCCTGATCAGGATTTTCTTTAAAATATTTTTTAAAATTTAAGACGCCTTCTATTTTTTTTTGGTCAATATATTTTTTAACATCAGAAAAATCTTCTTCAAGGATTGAAAGCGGGGTGTGTTCAAAAAGAGTATGATACCTTAGCTCGCTGTCGCGTAATGTTTTTTCCATCCTTTCATGCTCTAATATCATATTGTTTAAACGCGCATTAATATCTTTTTGCTCTATTTTGCTCTTTTCCAATTTAATCTCGTTAGTTTGACGCGCTAATATGTTGTTTAGTTGACGGTCAACCTTGTCTGTGACCGACTCAGGCTCTAAAACATTTTTAGGCGGTATGTAATAAAAATTGCGGCAAATTTGACCGCTAAATAAGATTAGCGGATGGGAGCTTATAAGGTCTAATATTATTTGATCGTCAATTCTCGAACGATTATATTGGCATATAGCAAGCGCTTTGTTTTTTGAGAAAAAACGGTTTATTTTTGCTTCATATTCTATTAATTCTTTAGCGCTAAAGCTTTTTTCGAGCAGCCATGTCATATCTTCAAAAACCCTAAGGCCGGCATACCCTTTTGAAAGAGCCGAATTTGTCTCCATTTCGAGCATCTTAATCATGTCGTCAGGATCAAAGCCGCCGTCTTTTAAACTTGAGTCCGGCATATTCACAATAGTCAACTGTTCATGTTTCATTGCGGCTTCCAGTTCAAAGGCCTCTGTTTTTATTGCTGAAACAATATTGCCGGTTGTTTTCTCATCTGAAATTAGCGCGCATTTCTCGCCTCTTTCTAAACCTATATGAAGAAAATCCAGCGCTACGTTAACCTGGTCGTCTCCGGTTTCAT
Organism: Candidatus Anammoxibacter sp.; assembly: GCA_021777105.1. Classification (GTDB taxonomy): domain Bacteria; phylum Planctomycetota; class Brocadiia; order Brocadiales; family Anammoxibacteraceae; genus Anammoxibacter_B. The sequence continues at coordinate 17,065 of JAIQZQ010000114.1, read as the reverse complement.
ATATGTGGCAAAGATGATCATGCATTTTGCATTTTTCAAGGGCATTTATTGAAACGGATTTATAATTGGCCATAATTAGCAATCTGGAAAAATTTTAATTTTCTTAATGCATTAATGAAAAAATCTTAGGCTTTTGATAAAGGCGCGGGCAATGCGCCTTCGCCTCTATTTTTAATATTTTAAGAATCTTATAATCTGAATTTTAGACTAACGGAAGCGTAACCACAAAACGCGGTCCGGTTGTGTTTGCGCTATTAACCTTGCTGTTTTCCGCTTTTATTGAGCCGCGCAGTTCCTTTGTAATTCCTTTGGCGATTGCAAGGCCTATACTTGAGCCAATATGGCATTTTTTTAAATGGTCGACACGATAAAATTTATTGAAAATTTTTGAAATATCGTTAGGCGCAAAATCGGCCCCGTCGTTTTCAACAATAATCCGGCAATTGGTTCTACCCGGTTTAATCTCTATGTTTACGATTGATTTTGCAAGGCAAAAAGAGTTTTGCGCCAGGTTTACAACAATATGCTCTATGCAGACGGGATTGACTTTAAAAAAAATATCCTTTGAATTATTTGTGTCGCATTTTAACTTTATGCCCTTTGCATGCGCTTGTTTATTAAGCAATGAGCAAATTTCCTTGATTTTTTCTGCAATATTTATATTTTCCGGTTTAATATTAAATTTGCCTGATTCAAGATTAACAAGAATGTTTAAATCGTTAGAGGTCCGTAAAAGTTGGCCGGCCCTCTCTTGTATCATATTCGCAAAATTTTGGTATTTTCTGTTTAAAGGGCCGGCTATCTCTTCCTGAAAGATTTCAGCGGCTCCGCTGATTGCGGCAATCGGCGCGTTAAGCTCATGATTGACCATCCTGATAAAATCATTTCTATTTTCCTCTATCCTGTTTAATTGCTTTTCACGGTTTTTAAGTCCTTTGCGCATATAGTTAATAGCGCCGGCATACTGGGTTAACATGGCAATGGCGTCTTCAATAGCATTTTTATTTTTTAATAGAGTGACATGAATCCCTATTTTAAACAATTCATTCTTTAACAAATTATTCTGCTTTTTTGTCAATATAACAATAGGCGTATATGGTAGTTTTTTTCGCAATCGCTTTATATCTATTAATGTTTTATTATTAACGGCTGATAAGCATATTAACAAAGCGTCGAACCGCGTTGTTTCAAGCAATGTTAAACCTTCTGAAAAATCGGTTGAGTTCTTGACCTCAATCTGAATGTCTTTAATTTTTTTTATATATTTCTGCGCGGCTACAATATATTCCGGCCCGTTTTCTATTAACAGGATATTTAATATTTTTATTTTCATTTTCTTTATTAAGGTTAAATTTTAATTCCAATAACAGCCCGCGATAGACAAATTTATATTTAATTGCGGGGTGTATTTCGTTTTGCTTTACACGCCGGCGGCTTATTGAAGTTGTTTTTTTAAGAACATTTGATCTATAACGCTTTCTATCATTTTCCTTCTTATAGGTTTTAGCAATATTTCAGAAGCCCCGGCTTCTTTAAACTCGTTTTGGAGCTTTTCGTTTCTTGCGGCAGTAATGCCGACAATCTCTATATCCTTTGTGGATGCGTTTGATTTCACCATTTGGCAGAATTCAACCCCGCTTACCCCAGGCATTAAAATATCGAGAAATATTAAATTCGGTTTGTTTTTCTCAACAAGAATCCCCGCCTTAAAAGCGTTATCGGCTGTTAAGACAGTTGTATCCGCAAAAGAGCTTTTTATAAATTCGCTAATAATATCCAACATATTATAATCGTCATCCACAATTAAAACGCTTGCGGTTTCTTTTATCTCGGGTTCGCCGTAAATTGGCATATTTTTGCTCTCGGCGAAATGTATAAGGTCTTTTTTCATAATTCGACGGTGGCCTCCCAGTGTTTTATGAGCGGGAACTTTGCCGGCGTCAATCCAGCGTTGAACCGTGCTGTACCCTACCTGAATCATATCCGCGGCCTCCTTTGGGCTTATTAATTGGTTTTCATTTGATTTGGCAACTTTTTTCATAAAAGTTCTCCTAAATATAGTTTAAAAATTCTTATAATTGACACTGTGTAGCTTGTTTGTTTTAGCGCTCATTGTCATCAAAGGGGACAAACAATGAATAAATTATGCGTTTGCAATATTTACGCATTTCCGGTCTTTTTTTAACAACACTTTAAAACAATTGCGCGTATCTTGTTCTTTTTCAACCCAAATTTTGCCACCCATGAGCTCTACCGCAATTTTGCAAAATGTCAGGCCGAGTCCTGTGCCCTTACACGCCAATTTGTTTTGATCTGTCTGGAAATATTTTTCAAAAATCCTGGTCTTATACTCATCAGGAATTAAAGGCCCTTCATTAGCTACCTTAAAAATAATATTTTTGGCGCACGCCGTGACTGACAATATTATCGAAGATTTTTCAGGAGAGAATTTCAACGCGTTTGAAAAAAGATTTTGCAAAACCCTCAATAAAAGTTTTTCGTCCGCAACTACCGTTACCGCCTCCCGGGCGCGGTTAAACATGAAATCTTTGCCAAGCGAATTTGCGTGCAACTTGAATTGTTCGCACAATTCTGTTGAAAATTCTGAGATGTTTATATCCTTTAACAATACCGGCATTGTGTTTGATTCAAGTTTCGAAATATCAAGTATGCTATCAACAAATGTCAATACATATTTGATTGATTTACTCATATTCAATGACAGTTTTTGCAAAAACTCTTTGTCTATTGATTCGATTGTCGAATCAATAAGTTCCGTGGCGCTTAAAATATTAGCCAAAGGATTTTTCAGGTCGTGCACAACCATGTGGAAGAATGTGTCGCGCGTGTTTTCGGCTTTTTTTAACGCGTCGTAGCTTTTAATTAACTCTTTGTATAATTGCCGCTCATTGTCAATCCAACATTTCTTCTCAAGGCAGGCGTCTATCCTTGCTTTAAGGAGCGATATGCTGAATGGTTTGGGCAGATAATCGTCTGCTCCATTTTTAATGCAGCAGACAACCGTGTCGATATCGTCTATAACGCTTATCATAACCACGGGTATGTGGCGCAATAATTTGTCGTTTTTTATGATTCTTAACACTTCGCGGCCATCCATTTTCGGCATTTGTATATCAAGCAAAATCATGTCAGGCTCGTTTTTACTTATCTCTCCCAGCGCGGCAAATCCGTCATTTGCGATAACGCAGGAATGCCCAATCTTATTGATGAAGTGTTTGACCAGATCGCAGCTCGATTTGTCATCATCAATAACAAGGATGTTTGCTTTGCCGCAAGACGAGAACCTGTTTGTGTTGCTAAGCGACGATAAACATTTCATTAAATCCGCTTCGCTAATAGCCTTTAACGTAACCAGGATTTCGCCGATCCGTTTATCATTTATCCTCCCCTGCAGTTGCAAAGCGGTGTCAAGTTGAACCTGCGTAATATATTTGCTTTTAACTAAAAGTTCCCCTATTTTCATAAAATACTCCTTTAATTCAGGATAAATGGAGGCAAATATCTATCTAAGGGCTCGGAAATAAATAATTTGGACTTTTTTACCGAGCCCTTAGAATAGCGGAATATGCGTATTTTGGCTAAAATGGCAATATTGCACATAATAAATATTATGCATGTTTTGGGTGTTTTTGCAAATATTTTATGAGAAATGAGGTGACAAATATTTTGAGGAAAAGGGATATAACTAAAACCTAAATGATCGATTTAGGTTAAAGAAGAGACTGCGTTCTGGGAATGGAATTTGATCGTTACATTAAAGAGCATCCCGATTTGAGTGAAAGAATCTATCAAAATGCCAATATAGCTTTACTTTTAGCTGATGACAAAGATTCAATGAATGGCGAGCTAATGGGCCGCTAAAGAATGCCTTAAAACTCCTTGGCTCTTATAAATAAGAAGTCACCGGCCGATAAGGGTTGGCAGTCTCTTCGTTCAAATCTAAAGGCTTTACGCGCCATTCAACAACATTTCTTTCAGCGCTGCTGAATGAAATGGCTAGTAGGTAAATCTCTTTTTCTGCGGATAAATATCTTTCGTAATACTTTTTTTGTCTTATCTGGTTCAATCCGTCTTCGGCGCTTTGATTGCGTTTAAATTCAATAATATAGATGGATGACGCTAACTCCATGGCCATGTCTATTCTGCCTTTTGAGGTTAAGACTTCGCTTTTAGCGTCAATGCCGGATGCGGTTATCATTAGATAAAATATGGAGTGAAAATACGCTTCATCCTGTTTAGAACTCAGCGTATATGGGATGGTAGCGTAAATTGATTTTATAACGCTGAAGAATTTTTCATACTCTTTCGCTTCAAGGTAAACCGGCAATTTTAGAAATTTAGACCTGTCCGAGCTGTTTTCTATTTCTGAATAAGCGGTAAACATGTGGCCGGTTAACGACGCTTTTACTTCCTGATTTGGATAGCCTAACGTGTACATGCGATTTTTTGTCTCTTTTATAGTGAGGTAACCGGTTTGAAAAAGTATGGCTTCCAGATTCAGGGCTTCTAAATCAAAACTGGAGAACGCTTCTTCTTCTGTTTTGATATTTTCAAGATCAGGCGGGAAATAATTGTTTTCCTTAATTAGATTTATCAGGAAAGAGGGCGAACCCGTCTCAAACCAGAAGTTTTTGTAAGACAAACTTCGAAGTGCCTGTAATATCGAGAATGGATTGTAAACATTAACATCTCTGTCTGAAAATCTGTACCCATTGTATCGGGTTTTAAGCTTATTAACTGTTTCGTTCTCAGTTTCATTTTGTTTATTTGCCAAATCTTTTATTTCGTCAACAAAACAGTTTTGTAGCTCGTTGTGGGTATAGCCTAAAAGGTCGCAGGCTTCCTCCTTCATTGTCAAATCATATAAATTGTTTAATTCTGAAAATATTGATATTTTGCCGAATTTTGAGACGCCGGTTATTAAAATGAATCTAAGCGCGCAAGCGACGTCCGCATCTTTTAAAACGCCATAAAAGTCCTTTAAGATCTCTCTGTTTTCAATGCCTGTTTTAAGGCGTTCGTTTCCTTTGCCGATAAAATCAATCATAGGTTTGTCATACTCGTCAACAAGAACGGCGACCTTTTTCTCAAGCTTATCCCTGAGCTTTAGAATCAACTCTTTAAACTTTGTTTTTAATAAAGGCGACTCTAGTTTGAAGCCGTTTTTTGCGGCGTATTCTTCAAGGGCAAATGTTAATGAGGCTTTTAAATCATCAGGAGCTCCGCAAGATATTCCGTTGAAATCAATGACAACTACAGGCAGCTTTTCCCAATTCCAGGCGTTGTTCTTGTCTATCCACAAATCTTTAAAAAGGTGTCGTTTGCCCTCAAGCAAGTCGCGCAATGTTGAAATAAGCAGGGATTTTCCGAACCTTCTGGGGCGTGAAAGAAAATAAGTGTCTCCATTTTCAACCATGTCTGAAATGTTTTTTGTTTTGTCAACATACAGGAAGCCGCCGGTTCTAATGCGCTCAAATGATGAAATACCTATGGGAAGTTTCAATCTTTTCATTTCAGGCCGCCTTAATTGTTAAATGTAGGGAGCGTTTTTCTGTAAACATTATGCTTAGTTCAAGTTGAAATATAGTCAAACAAATCAGGTTTTCGAAAAATTATGTTCGTGTATGTTTTCTTAAAATGCAATGAAATAAAACCCTAAAGGGTAAATTCCAATAAACTCGCCTTGTCGGAGTTAAGGCTTTCGCCTTTTATTCATTGCCAAATTTCGAAAACCTAATGCTTTTGAGTATATATACCTTTAATTCCCCCCCTCCTTTGAAGGGATGGGGGGGATGGTAGGGTGATAAGAATCGCGCAATTTAGGCTATAAATACCCGTTTATATTACGAAATTTTTGCGAGGTTCTTTTGGCCTGACATGCCGTGGAGTGGCTTGCCGGGATTTAAATGGTTTGATTCGCAAGGGAATCTCTTATCTCTTGCAGGATTTTGTCGCCGCCGTTTGACAAGATTCGTTCGGCGAGTTCAATTCCAAGTTTTTCAGCGTCTTCAACCGCGCCCTCTATTTCATCTCTGATCATGCGGGTTCCGTCAAGCGAGCTTGCCATTGCGGTCAGGCGCAGTTTGTCTCCGTCAACCTTGCCGGACGCTCCAATTGGCGTTTGGCATCCTCCATGCAATTTGCCGAGCAATGCCCGCTCAGCCGACACCCCGCTGTTTGTCTCAGCATGGTTTAAAGTGAGGATCATAGGGGCTATCCTCTCGTCTCCCTGGCGTATTTCAATCGCTAAAGCTCCCTGGCCCACGGCGGGCAGCATGTAGTCGTAAGGTATAACCTGCCTCTCAACATCATCGTATCCCATTCTGATCAGGCCGGCGTTTGCCACTATAATTCCGTCGAATTCGCCGTTTTGTATCTTTTTTACCCTTGTGTCAAGGTTTCCGCGGAGGTCGCTTATTACTATTCCCGGCAGTTTAGCCTTTAGTTGAGCTTGCCTGCGTAGACTGCTGGTGCCTATAACGGCTTTGTCTGGAAGTTGGTCAAGCCGAACGTTGTTCTTGCTGATTAAAACATCGCTCGGATCCTCGCGTTTGGTAATCGCGCCGAGGGTCAGGCCGTCAGGCAGCTCCGCCGGCATATCTTTGGCGCTGTGAACCGCCAAATCTATCTCGTTTGACAACAGCGCGTTTTCAAGCTCCTTGGTGAAAAGACCGACGCCGCCAAGCCTTGAAAGTGGCGCGTCCGTAATCCTGTCGCCCTTGGTGGATATATTTTTAATAACAACTTCCACGTCTGGAAAAGTTGATTCTAATGTGGATTTTGTCCAATTCGATTGAATCATTGCGAGCTTGCTTGCCCGTGAACCTATTATTATCTTATCTTTTTTCACTTTATTCTCGTCTTTTAAATTTTAAAAACAAATATTAAACGTTTATTAATTCTCGTTACCTTAACACAAAAATATCTATTATCGCCATGCCCATTAAACCAATGCTGATTAAGGCGTTTACGGTAAAGAACGCAACGTTTACCCTTGACAAATCATTAGGCTTTACCAGCGAATGCTCGTAAACCAGCAAACCCGCCACGCCGCACACTCCCGAGAAATAGAAAAACCGTAAATCCGTGCACGCAATTAAGGCAAACAACAACGCCACCATAAGGCTATGAAGAACAAACGATATTTTCAACGCCTTCTCGGCGCCAAACCGTTTTGGGATTGAAAACAGTCCCATGGTTTTATCATGGTTTATGTCCTGGCATGCGTAAATAATGTCAAACCCCGCCGTCCATAACAACACTGCTATGCCAAGAACAAACGAGGGAGCTCCAAACTCGCCCCTTATGCCTACCCACGCCCCAATCGGTGCCAGGCCAAGCGCCATGCCCAAAACAAAATGCGACGCGTTGGTAAACCGTTTTGTGTACGAATATCCAAACAGCACAACCAGCGCCACGGGCGCAAACATTAGGGATAGTTTGTTTAGCATGCCCGAGGCTATAATAAACCCGGCGGCGCAACCAATAGCAAACAGCCATAAAAAAGGCCTGCCAATGGATTTTTGCCGCTCTACCCTGTACGCGGTTCTTTCATTATGTTTGTCAAACTCGGTGTCAATCAGGCGGTTAAACGCCATGGCGCAACTCCGCGCAAAGGTAACGGCTATGACAATTATTATAAACTGCCTGAGCGACGGAATGCCCCATGCCGCTAAAAACATGCTCATAATTACAAAAGGGAGGGAAAATATTGTATGTGAAAATTTTATCAACTCCAGGATTGTCGATATCTTATTAAAAATCCCCCGACCGCAACCATTGCCGTCTGAGCTAAAAGTATTGTGTTGTTCCATAATTGCGTCTTCTTAAAAAAACAAACTTTACGGAGCCGTTTAATCTATATATGAACAGCTCCTAAATATAAGCGTAAAATCAATGTTAACTCGCGCTAACAGTTTCAACCATTTATTCACCTTCTATATAACTAATGATTCTAAAGCATCTTCAATTTCAGATAATTTTTCGCTTTTTCGTATTAAATTTTTTATTTTCATCAAATTTTGAAGATTCTCCGTTTTTTTAATCTTTTTAAACGTATTTTTCCCCTTCGCCCCAAACTTGATATCTAACCCCATCTCTATTGTTTCAAGTAGGCCTTCCATTTTGGCTTCTCTTTTGCCTTCTCTTTTGCCTTCCCTTTTGCCTTCTTTAAAACGAATGTCTTTCTTAATGTCAAAAGTTATCGTCATATTCGATTCCTCCTTTTTCACTATGTTTTGCAATCCTCTCAACTGGGACATTATTTCCAGCTGTTTTATATATTTTGAAAGCTCCAATTCACCTTTGGTTTGCGATTTCAATCTTTGCAATAGATTCCTGACAAATAAATGTTCGCTATTTTCACCATAGTTGCACAGGATTGATAATATTATCTCCTCCGGTTTATTAGAGCGTAAAAATTGCGCCCCGTTTATATCGCGCATATCTAATAAATTGAATTTGTAGTTCAATTCAGGCTGCTTGATCTTCTTTGCCATTTTAACAGGATCGTTCCCAATAAAAAACACATATTGTTTTAACGGCAGATCAAAAACATCCTTTATATAGACCCAATATCGTAACATTCGATAAGCCATTTTGTCGTCATTTGAGCTTTGAAATTCTAAATGAAGCAAAAATGGCTTGCCTTTTACAGGCTCTATTAGCAAAATGAAATCAGCCTCTCTCTCATCCGTTACCTGTAACTTTGTCTTCAGCCCTGTTATTTTTTTGCATTTAATTCCCAGAATATTGCTAACCAGCAAATCCAGCTGCGCTTCCAGATTCTCCTTAATTATTTTATCGTATTTTCCGGTCATTTAATTTGCCGTGACGATTTGGGTTCTCTACAACGCACTTTTTTTATGCCACTTGCATGTTCAAAAAATTAACCCGTTGCGCATACTGTTTGCGGCTTTTCATTTGCGGCTTTGAGCAAGTCCTCCCGCATTATAAACATCTCCTCCACGGGCTTTTTCATTTTAAGCAGCGCTATTTGGCCGGGATTTGCCTGTTCCACGGGGTTGTTGTTTACGTCGTAAAGCTCGTCTATAGTTTGAGTAAAATCCTGATTAAGTTTTTGCCCCATTATCTGAATCTCCGAGCCCTTTATAATCTTATTTTTTACAACGATTTTTGCCATATTGTTTTCAAGGACGGCGTCTACTATGCCCAGATATTTATGCTCCCTTACATAGCCGCTGTTTTTTTCGTCGCCTTCAATGTCGGCCCCGGTTGACGGCGGCCCAAAAAAGAAACCTTCGCCGTATGTGCGGTGGCTTACTTTGTTTAGCTCTTCCAGCCACTCCTTTTTGCTTTCAAACAGAGCCCCGTTGTTATTTTCAGCAAATTCCATATACGAATCAATTGCTTCCCTGTATATCCTTGTCACTGCGGCAACATAATATTGGCTCTTCATTCTGCCTTCAATCTTCCAGGCTGTAATGCCTGAGTTAATCAACTCTGGCGTAAATTGTATCATGCATAAGTCCTTGGAGCTTAAAATATACGTGCCGTGCTCGTCTTCCTCTATTGGGAACAATTCGTTTGGCCGCTTCTCCTCCTTTAAAGAGTATTTCCACCTACACGAGTGGGAACAGCCGCCACGGTTTGCGTTACGTCCGGTCATATGCGAGCTGAGCAAACATCTGCCGGAATACGACATGCACATAGCCCCATGCACAAACGCTTCGGTTTCGCAACCGCTTTCGGTATTTATCTCGCGTATTTCATCCAGCGACAACTCCCGCGCTAAAACCACGCGCTTCACGCCTTGTTTGCGCCAAAACTTAACCGACAATAAATTAGTCGTGTTTGCCTGGGTGCTTAAATGAGCGCGGATATTGGGGGCCGCGTCATTGACAATAGACAGCACCCCCGGGTCTGAAATAATTAACGCGTCGATTTGAGAGCCGGATATTTCCTTAACAAATCGTCTGATCTCGTCCAGTTGGCTGTTTTGCGCAAAAACGTTAAGGGCAACATAAAGTTTCTTGCCCATGTTGTGGAGGAAATCAGCGCAGGCCAGTATGTCGTCCACTGTAAATCCTGATGATCTTGCGCGCAGGTTTAATCCCGGCGCGCCGACATAAACCGCGTCGGCTCCGTAAGCCGCGGCAACCTTCAGTTTCTCAGGGTTGCCCCCGGGCGCCACCAGCTCCGGCTTTTTAATAATCGGTATAGTCAAACTCAATCCGGCTTTTCCTGCTATCTAAATATTTTTGTAAAATCAGTTGAGCGGCAACCATGTCAACTTTAGTTTTTCTTTTTTTTCTTGAAAGCCCGCCTTCCATCAACGCCTTGTTGCCCATGACAGTTGACAACCTTTCATCAAGCATATGCACCGGCAGGGATACCTTTGATTTTAACGCCTCCACAAACTCAAGCGCCTCGGTCGCCTTTTGTCCCAGGGTGTTGTTCATGTTTTTCGGCAAGCCTATCACTATTTCGTCAACTTCTCTATCTGCGATTATTTTGCGTAAAGACTCCAGATCCGCCGAAATAACGGTTCTGTTGATAGTCGGCAACCCTTGCGCAATTATCTCCAAAGGGTCGCTAATAGCAACCCCTATACGTTTTTCTCCATAATCAATGCCTAATATACGCATAATGTGTGAGTAGCTTTAAAAAAATGTTAATCGAATCCCGCAAATTTACAAATCCGCCGTCCACTCTCCGTTAAAAGCTTCAGTCGCCGGTCCGGTCATAAAAATAGGGCCGTTTTCAATCCATTCAAGTTTGAGGTCTCCGCCGGGAAGCGCCGCCAAAATGCTTCGATCCGTTTTCCCGTTCAGCGTCCCGGCCGCGCAAACAGCCGAGGCCCCGGTGCCGCAGGCAAGTGTAATGCCCGAGCCTCGCTCCCACGTCCTCATCTCCACTTTGGCCCTGTCGTGTATTTTAACAAAATGCGCGTTGATTCTTTCAGGAAAAAGCTCATGCCGCTCAAAAAGCGGCCCTATCTTTTCAAGCGGCAGCTCTTTTACATTGTCCATAAATATAACGCAATGCGGGTTGCCCATTGAAACGCACGTTATCCTGTATTCAGTGCCGTCAACTATTAACGGCTCGTCAATCACTGTGGCGTTTTTGTCTCCGCCGGTCACCGGTATGCGCCCCCTTTCGAGAATAGGGTTGCCCATGTTTACTTTAGCTTGAGACGCCTTGCCGTTCTCTACCGTCAACTCCACCTTTTTAATTCCCGCCAAAGTCTCAATGCTTACCGATTTATTGTTTACAATCCCGTGGTCATAAATATATTTAGACACGCATCTAATGCCGTTGCCGCAATTTTCACTTTCGCTGCCGTCGGAGTTAAATATCCTCATCTCGGCGTCTGCCTTGCTTGAAGGGCAAATCAAAATCAGCCCGTCGGACCCGATTCCAAAATGCCTGTCGCTGACGCGCCTTGAAATCTCCGCCGGATTATCAACACTCTCCTCAAAGCAATTGACAAAAACATAATCATTGCCGATTCCATGCATTTTAGTGAACTTCATTAAAGCTTATTCCTTTTTGTTTTCGTCCTTATCATCGTCTTCGCTCTCTCCATCGTTTCCATCTACATTATCAGGTTCGCTTTGCTCCTCAACTCCGCTATCCACTGCATTTTCGTTGCCGTTTATGACTTCCTCTTTGTCTTCATTCGCAGTTTCATCGTCCTCTTTGTTCGCCTCAATCTCTTTTGATTTCGCTTTTCGTTTAGCCTTTACTATTGTCGCTATTTTATTCAACGACATGGCCAGCACCATCAGCTCGTCATTTGTTTCCAGATGCACATCGTGATATATCTTACCTTTAACTATCCTTTTTGCCGCATCTGAAAGTTGGGTTATGGGAGTCGCCAGCTTTTTGCCAACGGCAAAAGCGATAATAATCATGCCAAGCGCCATAAAAGCAAACACCGTCATAGTCGTGTTTCGCAACTTGTAAAGCGTTCCAAAACCTTCCTCAATATCAAGTTCGGCGATCAGGCCCATGTTGTGCTCAGGTATCCACCGCCAATAGCCTATCACTTTAACCCCGCGATAATCCTGGTAGCCGAATCCGTTGGATCCCCTGCCGCCGTCCAGGCATCTGGTTGCCGCTATTGTTAATTCGTTTGTGTTTTGATTAATTACTTTCAGCTCCAGAGACGTGCGTTTCGTAATCAACCCAGCCTCTTTCAGGCTATCGGTGAACCTGGATTCCGTCACCATATAACCCTCTTTGTTTATCAAATATGTCTCGCCGCTATCCCCAATCTTGATGCTTTGCATCATATCGCTTATCCGCTCAACATCCACGCGCAGGATTACAACGCCAATATTATCTTTTCCGCCTGATTTAATAGGCGTAAACACAAACATGGTAGGCAACCCCATTTCCATTTGACCGAGATGATTTTCAACCTCTACTTCCGACGGCCTTATTCTGGTCACAAACGTCTCGCCGGATTTAGCCCTTTTAAAGTAGTCAAATTTCGACACATCTTTTCCCGCCATGCTCAACTCAGTCGTTATTCTGACTCTGCCGTTTTTATCAATAATCGATATTCCCTTGTAACTGTACTGCTCCTGAATAAACTTCAAATGCGCCAGAGTTTCGTTAAATTCCGAGTCAACATCCTGCATAAGCTCCATTGATCTAATAACCCCTGGATCGCCGGCAATAACTATAGCGTCCTTCTCCCTCTCTTTTAGCCACGTATTCAACAGCATAATCTGCCTGTCGCCGACCCTGCCGAGGTCGTTTAACAGCTCTTCACGCAAGGTGTTCTGTGTAATCGGATACACGACTAGCCTCATAACTAAAAGAGGCAAAATCGCCAGAAAGAGAAATATAATCCCCAGTTTTCCTTTTATTGGTCTAACTTTCATTTTATTTTGATCTTTAAAAAATTGTTAAAAAAGAGAAATCTAAAATTTGGCCGAATTTATGAAAATATGAATTATAACCTTGATTGGGAATTTATCAAACAGAATGTTCCAGGCTTGAGCCATTTTTAACATAAATCATGCGCTCTATGCAAGTTAGCGCTGTGAACATGCGCGCAACCTTGCTACGAAATGATGCTAACTCGGCGTCCTGGTATTCAAAAGCGAGAATGACATCCGAATCAGGATTCCAAGTTTGATAGGCAAGTCAAGAAGCCTGTTTTTGGCGTAGTGTTTTGAGTAAAAGAGCCACATCCCCCTGTGCCTCTCCCGAACCGCTCTGCTGTTAATGCGGCTTGCGCCGATCTTATGCGCAATCTCCGCGTATGAGCAGTAAGCTACTTTCCATCCCGCTTTTTTAATCCTGTAACACAAGTCAACGTCTTCATTATACATAAAGAAGTCCTCGTCAAAGCTATTTACATTTTCAAGCGCGTCGCGTCTCGCTATAAAAAAGCAGCCCGATACCCAATCAACTTCCATGGGCTCATCATGGTTCCAATTAGACATAAGGTATCTCTTTGACCATGGATTGCGCGGGAAAAGCTTAGTTAACAATGAATAACGGTTAAAAAGCGCGGTTTGTATCGAAGGGAATGAGCGGCATGAAGACTGCACGCTGGTTTTGCCTGGGTTGTCATACACCTTTGGCCCCACAATCCCCGTATCCGGATGGGCGTCAAGATACTCCATCAGCTTTTCAAGCGCGTTGCCCAATATATAAATATCCGTATTTGAGACAACAACGTATTTGCCTGAACAAGCCTTTATCCCCTGATTGGCGGCTTTAGCGTACCCAACATTTACGCGGTTTTCAATCAGTCCCACTTCAGGAAAGTTTTCCCTGACCATTTTTACGCTCTCGTCGCGCGAGCAGCTGTCAACCACCCACACGTCAACCATAGCGCCTGCCGGTATTGAGTCCGTAAGCCGCATAAGGTAATTCGCCAGATACGAGCGAGTGTTGTAGTTTACAATCACAATTGAGAGCGTGTTAATGCCTTTATTATTGTCTATGTCATTTTTCATCCGTTTTATTTTACTCAAATATGCCTGATGTTCAAGAATGAATTTCAACATTAACATGGGCGAGCGGGATAAGGGGAAAGCAAAAGCTATGAACCAGATATTGCGCGGATCTTACAGATAAGAGCTATTTTATTATTTATGTTGATATTAAATAAGGTGAGCCTGTTCAGCTTAGGTTATAACAATGAAGCTTGATTATTTGATTTATGTCAATTTTACCCAGCAGGGTGAAAAAGTCGGGACAATTTTGCCTTATATGGTAAAATTATCTTGATAAAATTACCTTGAAAGGTAAAATTGTCGTATGATTGATCGTAATATCCAGAACATATGTTTTTCCAAAGATTTCGGCAAACAGATGCGTTTTATAGCAGGGCCTCGTCAATGCGGCAAAACCATGTTGGCAAAGGATTTCCTTAAATCCAACGCAATGGAAAAGCTCTATTACAGTTGGGACGACAGGGAAACGAAACAAAGTTATTTTAAGAACAACAGGTTTTACCGTGAATTTCTCATGGAAATAGGCAAATCTAAAAGACCATGGATATGTTTTGACGAAATTCATAAATATCCAAAATGGAAAGACGTTCTAAAGTCGTTTTATGACGCTGATGGGGACATTATCAACTTTATTGTAACCGGCTCGGCAAGGCTTGATATGTTTAGCAAGTCCGGCGACTCCATGGCTGGCAGATATTTTCTTTTTAAACTCTACCCTCTTGTCCTTAATGAAATATCAAAGATCAACAAACCCGCGTTTGACAATATTGAATCAACAGAAGGTTTTATTGAGAAGAGATTGGCTTCAACAAAATATGAGCAGGAGATTATGGAGAAGTTGTTAAAGTTTAGCGGATTTCCCGACCCGTTTATTTCAGGCAGGGATATTTTTCAAAAAAAATGGAAAAACAGTTATATTGACAAGCTTATAAATGACGACCTTAAATCAATTGCCCAAATAAAAGAGGCGGAAAACGTCTCGCGTCTTTTGTTTCTTCTTCCCAATAAAGTGGGCTCGCCGCTTTCCGTAAATTCTTTGCGCGAAGATATGTTGGCGAGTTATAACGCAATAAAAAACTACCTGCATTTCATAGAGATGGCCTGCGTTGTATTCATGATTTCGCCATATTTTACCAGCTTAAGCAGGAGCATAAAAAAAGAGAAGAAACTATACTACTATGATTGGACGCATATCCCTGATCAGGGCGCGCGGTTTGAAAACTACATTGCCGTTGAATTAAAAGCTATGCTGGAAATATGGAATGATCTCGGCAATGAGTTTGATCTACACTACCTGCGCGCAAGAGACGGCAAAGAATCGGATTTCTTAATAACAAAAGACCAAAAACCCTGGCTAATAGTTGAAATAAAATCAAAAAAGCAGAAAATAGAGAAACACCACTTTGGAACCGCAAAAAAACTTGGAAACATCCAGGTTGTCCAGATTGTGCGCGAAACCGGAGTAGCCGAAAAGTATGACAACGGATCGTTCCAGGTTTCCGCCTCCAGATTTTTCGCGTAGATAGACAAATATTAAGGTTGTGGAATTTAGAGGCACGTTACAATGCCCCAGCCTCGTCCCCCCGTTGTTGGTTGAAGCGCGGAGATTTGAACCGGCTTAGTTATAAAATCCCTTCTTCCCGCAACATTTCTTTTATCTTTTTCGCTCTACTCTTTAAACGTTCCTCTATCTCATTGCCTAATAAATTATTTTCCATGTATAGATCAATAATTTTCATATACATCTTAAACAATTGCACTGGTATCCATCCTTTGGGCTGTTTTTCCGTTTTTGAGTATTCTATCCAATCCCCAATTATTTTTTCCGCTATTGTTTCGTAAACCTCCGGCTCAATATCCATGGCGTCAATGCCCGAGCACCATTTCCACTTTGCGTTATCCAGCTTTGCGTCAACAAACCGTGTGTTGTCCAGGTTGCATTTTTCAAAGACCGCGCCTGTTAAATCAGCTCCTTCAAGGTTTGCAAAGGAAAAGCGGCAGTTTCTGAACACAGCGTTTTTATACCTGCCGTGTATAAGGTCAACATTTGAGAAATCGCGGCTCTCAACCAGCCCGTCTCCGTCAAAACATGCCCGTTCAATATCCGCGCAATCGCGCGCATCGTCCTTTGCGCCGGCGTTGGCGTAAAGCCGCAGAGTCCTGTAATCTTTAAACCTCCGTTCGGCAACATTTTGCTCGCGCCAGATGAAAAACGCCAGTTTTTTATAGAAAACCTTCTCTTTTTCAATATCATCATCTTTCTCCACCGCGTTTCCGTCCCTGTTTTCCGGAATCAGATCATTTACAAATTTTTCGCAAAACTCCCTGCCTTTGACGGAGTGCAAATCAGGGGCGTTCCCTGTTTCAGGTGAATCATATTTCATATATAGAGCGGGATTTGCCTTAAACGGTTTGCATTTTGATATCAGCAACCACTTGATCATCAACTCTATTTTAATGGGATGGTTAAAATCGGGCAGTTGCACTCTTTGCGTCTCATTTTTTACAATCGCAAGCGACAAAACCGCCTCGTTCCACAACTGTTTAATCTTTCGCGGATTGTTGTCAAGCAGGTCCGCAACCCTGAGCATGTAACGTTTAAGAGCCGGGTTATCAATGCCCATCATTTCCATTAGGAAATTACCTTGATGCTCAAACAGGTTTATGGGAAGTTGCACAAACTTTTCAAGGTAATGCCCGCCCTGGCCGGGAAATGTTTCGTTAATCGCCTCAACAATCCGCGCCTTGTCAGCGCCGATAATAAAAATGCACCCTTCAATGTCAAGAAACAGTTTTATCTGCTCAAGCAAACCTATAATCATCTTATGGTCGTGGCAGCGGTCAAGGTCGTCAATCAAAAACGCTATGCCTTTAGACTTGTCTTTACCAATAATTTTTTTTACCGCTTCTTCAATCTTTTCCCGCAGTTCCTTAACAGTTTCGCTTTTTCCCCCATTTTTATCCTTACTTAGTATCTGTTGCGGAAAAGAAAATTCGAAAAAAACCGAAATAAAATATTGAAAAAATAACGCGCAAAACTTACCATACCTGTAACGATAAATTTATAATAAAAAACCAGGAGGGCAAGAATGCGCGTTAAAAAA
>JAIQZQ010000113.1 GCA_021777105.1 Candidatus Anammoxibacter sp. | reverse complement strand
TCCGGCTTTAAATCTGACGTCAACCATATAAATGACAAATTATCATGGCACGCTCTCTCTAGTTTACGCGATGTCCTTATACCGTAAGAATAACCGAAGACTATTATTTTCAGCAGCATCTTAGGATTATACTCTTTTGCTCCTGCTTTCATTCCATTTAAGACTATTCCTAGACCATTGAAATCTAATGCTTCTATAAATGCATCGTAAGCTCTTACTGGATTGTCAAATCTTACATAATCTTCTATTGTGGGCGGAAAAAACATTTGTTGATTTCTGTTCCCATCTATATACGCCATTGTTATCTCCTATTATTTATATTTTCTATATTATAGAAAACATTATAACATAATCCCGACAACCTCCATACTCAAATTTTTGAAATCTCATTTGACCCAGTCTGTGGGGTTTGGGAGCGAGCTGGAAAATAATCTGTCCATTAGAGTGGTTTCCAAGGCTCAGGGATGCTTCGGAAGATCAAAGAGATAATTGGCGTTTAATTGCCGACGGAATAGGCATACATTGGGAAGAGATAGATGAGGATATAGAAACTGAAGCCTTCTTATTGTTCAATAAGCAAAAAATCAAAAGCCTTTTTGGTTGGGCAAGAAACTGCGTAATGAATATTCATGGTTTTTCAATTATTTTAGATACAGAGATCACTGACGACTAAACCGAATAGATATACGGCAAGTATGTAGGTGTGAGCATAGCGAAATCCTACATATAAAACTACCTTGATGCGGAATTATCGTTATTTCCTTACTTCATATGTTTTTTATCATATCCCAAGCAAGTCGCGTTTTATATATTTGGTAAGTTTTTCTTCTTTTGTATCTTCAAAAATCAATTTAAACCATTTCTTTTCCTTCCAGTAAGACTCTATTTCAAATGAATATGGAGGTTTTTGTGTAGAATCCAAATTGTAACGTATTGAACTTTTGAGAAAGGTTCTATCCTTCCCTTGTTGTCTTAAGTTTTCAATCCAGGCGAGTATGTCGTCCATCGTCTCGCCCTGTTGCTGTGCCGTTCTTGCCAAAAGCGCCAATTCGTTTTCAAGGCTGGTGGCAAATACACCGGAATCATCTGTGTTAATCGTAACCGGGACGTAATTTGAGGTTTTGAAATTTTTTTCGATCTGTTTTAATCCACGCGGGTTAAGTTTAAAAACAGGGTGTTCCGCATAGTTCTTAAGACCGCCAATCATGATATTTGAGGTTGGGCAAGCCTCTATGGTTATTTCCCGCTTCTGGATCTCGCTAATAACACGCTCTCGCAACGGCTCAAAGGCCGGCATCCAATTAAGATTCATCTCTTCCGACGAAATGGTTTTTTGCCCGCGACTAAAATATCCTCGGTCATAGTTGTAACGCCATAGATAGCGAAGTGAAGCCTTTGGCATCTCTCCCTGAAACAGCCTCGTATCAATGCTGTTAAAACGCCATGATAAATGATTTGGAGGTAGATCGCGTAAAACAGGGTTCCATGCTGAGTGATAATTTCCTTTTAGCTCTTCCGGCAAAGTATATGGGCAGTGCAGATTGCCGACAAGAGTATCTGGTTCATAATCTTCCGTTGGCCACGCATTACTCCAGCCTAAATTAGTCAGGATTGCCAGCGTCTCTTCCGGATCCATCCAACGCAATTCCCATGCCTGCCCAAGGAGGTATTCCAGTGTATGTGGTCTGGGGATAACTTCAGTGTCATCATATAAAAATTGAAAACTGTGATTGATTTGTTGTTGCAAGCCTTGCGGGAGCTGTTTCTCATGGGGTGTTCCTTTTAAAAGCCACGCCATCCATACCATGTTATCCAGATGCTCTTCTAAAGTCATACGGGCTGGCGGGCCTGAATAGTCGAGCCATTGCTTTGGATCAATTCCAAGAACCATCCCATGTCCTAATCGATCACCTGGGCCAAGGTTAAGGAAATTGATGGCTTCATGCATTCGTCTTAGCCCGGTTAATGGGTGATGGAATGATTCACCTATGTGAAAAGTCGCTCGAAGAGGCTCCGGGTACTCTGCGCGACTCCTGTAAAGTCTGCCCAGCGCTTTTGAGCTGGGAAAAGAACGTCTCAAATAACGAAAAGTGGGCGCAAACACCTCAGGCTGTGTATCGGTTTCTGCTCGCGCAGCGTCAATTCCAAGGACGGCCCTTGCCACTTCTTCGTCCCTGTTGCGCAATTGCTCTAAACGAATAGCCTGACGTTTATACTTTTTTCGCTGAGAGCGGTGGCGTAGGAAGAAAGAGTTTTCCATCTCTTCCTTTTTGATTCTATTGCGAGGATTTTGGTCCTTTTGTTTTATAAAATGCACAACTAATCCAAAGTCCTTGCCCAACTCTGCGTATCTTGCCTCTTTTCGATTTTTTTTCTGTAAATGAAACGCCCTGATCCATGACCTAATAACGTTTGGATCCGGCGACACCCTGCCTTCAACCCTAATTTTCCAATTTTTTGTCGCAACATGCAAAACGCGCTCTTGACGAACCTTGTTCGTGCAGAAAAAGAATCCACGGGCTGGATGGTCGTACCAATGCAAAAAGTGGCCTAATCCCACTCTTCTGCCTTGTTGAGTAACCGCTTGATGAAACAGGTTTTGACATGTTAAATACATGCTAAACAGGCGTCCAAACCAAGGAGCCGGCTGTTCCCTATATAGGCCGGTAATTGCTCCAAAACACCTTACAAGAAAAGCCCTCTCTGAAATAACGACATGGCTAGGTTGATATTTCTCTCTATGGGTGGCCCACCAATGCGAAAGCGCCAAAGGCACAGGGTCGATATCGGTAAGCTTGATGCCCAAATTAGATAAAGAGGTTTGTGAAGGAAAAAGATGCTCGATTTTAATTTGATCTTGGAAGCGTTTCATAACGTTATCAACGTGAACGCCGACCACTTTATACATTGTCGCCCCTATTCCGGCAAGTTCCAATGAAAGGATATCCCTTATTTGACGCATCTGTTTTAAACGTAAAACAATGATTCTAAGATGTTGTTTATCCCCAAAATATTGCGTCCATTTGTTAATTGCATCCTTTCTGCCCTGTTTTACCCGTGGATCTAAGAGTTCAGGCCATAATTCAAGCGTTCCTAACACTCCGCCTAAATGAACATGTCCATCCACCATTTCACGAGAGAGTTTTTTTTCTAAAAAGGGGCTTTCAAATGCCAGAGAACCAGGCCAATCCAAATTGGGCAACATCGCTAATTCAACCGTGTCTGCCGACCTTGATTGGCGCATTTCATAAGCAACGGTCCAACAAGCCAGTTGCTCAAGGACTATTCGGGATTTGGCTTCCTGTAGTTCCGCCAAACGTTCAAACCTGGCTGAAGGGAAACCCTTTGTAAAGGAACAATAACGATTAGCGAGGAAAGCAATGCTTCCACCAGTAAGTCCCATATTTTTAACTATAGATGAAGGGAATGGCTGGTTTGTTCTCCATAATTCTACCTGTTCAACTGGCATTGAGCTGTTTTCTGCGCCTATTTCACGTGCCATCCGCGCCCACTGAATTTCTTCTCTTTTTCGGCTGGTTTGTTCCCTTTGGCCTATGTCTAAAATGCCGTTTTCATCCCATTGCATAAGCTTGGCATCGGATAAAATATGCAGGCGAAGCTCAACATCTACAGGCAGTGTCATTTTTCCTCTTTTCATTAAAGATGGTCATATACCTTAATACTCAATGTTATTTTGATTTAGAACCTTTTTTTGAGTTCTCTTTTATGGATTTGAAGAGTTCCACCGTATCTTCTTTAATGGTATTCTTGACAATTAGAGTTAATTGATTCAGGTACTTATCCGCATCTTCAAAAGGTTCCACATCAGCGGCCATACTGTTAAGCATTGCAATGAGGCCCTTTCGCCTATCTTCCACTTTTGTGAGAATAGGAGGTTGTCCTTCTTTATATTTAGCAGATTTCCCCGGTTTCGGTATCTCTTTCAAGTCAATGCCACACCAACTAAGACCAGCTAGTTTAAGGTAACAAGACTGTTTTTCAGTTTCAGTTTTTTTCAGTTTTTCTTCTTCAGGGATTTCTGGAATAGGAAATAGCATAAGGCTTCCAAAATGGATGATGGATGTGAGGTCAAGTTCGTGAATCATTTTAGGAAGATGATTTATGTAAGTCTCTTTTTCTCCTTTTTCAGGTTCTTGCATTTTTGGTATAGGCCCTCCACTAGGAAGAAAAATTGCAAACAAAGGAAATGAGGCAAGCATATGGAAATGGTCACTCCAATGCCATTCACTATCAAAGAAATCATTCCATTTTGTTTTATTATTACTATCTAGTGGCGCGTCGTACATATCAATTAAATTCGAATTCTTTATGAGACGAGTCAGGTTTTGATATAACGCATGATTGCACCCATCTAACTCAGAAGCGGCCCGGCAAGGGTAGGTCTGATGTGTCGTTGGTATAAGCTGTGGGCGAGGTTTATCTCCTCTTTCCTTAATGTCTCTAGGTGGTTGAAGTGTGTTTACAAGAACCGCATTTAAAAATGTAAGTATCCATCTTTGAATAATATCTCCGGCGCCTGACCATGAATTTGAAAAACCTTTATCATCTCCCATATTGTTTAGAAAAGCGGTAAAGACATTTTGAATCTCTTCAAAACTGCTCCTGCTATAATTTTCGTCTAAATAACCATCCGACATGAAAAGTTGTGCCCAGTTTATAGTCCATTTCGTGATTGCCGAGGCTAATCTTTCCAACACATTATCAAATGCTTCCAGTTGGCAAGCCTGAAGATCGTTCCAATTTTTAATTTCCCGAATATCTTTTTTCGGTTCTTTAGAATTAGAATTTTCTTTAACCGAATTTTCCTGATTTTCCTTTAAATTTGCATCAGATTCATTATTATTACTTGGAACGGCACTTGGAGGAACCCGCCAGTGAAATGTATAATCCTGTGAATTAAATGAGAAGTAGAAATCTTTTGGCTCTTTAGGCGTTGAAAGTTCCTCAAAAAAGTCGCGCAATTCCCGAGGGTGATCTTCTAAAGAAAACATCTCTTCGGAAGCTTTAAACCCACGATTCTGAGTTGCCTGTTCCTGTTCCTGCGCTTGTGCCTGGTATCCTCCTCTATCCAATCCTAAATGCACGGTAAGACAGTCGTGAATAATATTTTTCATCTGTTTTATTGCATGATTATTAAATTTATTCCCTTCACTTATAAAATCTTCTACTTTAAGTTCTTTTCTTATAAAGGAATCAATGCTAAAAATAATGCGTTGCGCAAGGGTTAGGCACTGCCAGGGATTCAGATAAGTGTTGTGTCTGTCATTCAGCGTCCAACATCGAAAAATAATCTTAGGCAGCATGCCCGCAAGCTGTTGAAACAAGTGAGGTGTAGGGATATATTCCGGCGCAAGAGGGTGAAAATAATCGCCAGTTTTTTGTCGAACACTGTGCGATTCAAATAGCTTCTTTTCATCTTCAGTGTTGAGTAGTATAGGTAAATAACCGGTAGACCAACAGTACCCCGAATTTTCATTCCAAATTTTATCGGTTGTTGTTGATTCGTCATTCGTCTTCCTTCTGTGGTTCTCGTTCTTTAAATACTTGCGGCATCTTCGGACTGATTTATTTTGAGCTTCAGACAGATAACTTTGCTTCGGATCGCCAAGGATCCATCTCCATGCAGCGGTAGGAGACGGATCATTTAGATCCATAAATGTTGCCAGAGATCCAGGACGGTTGACTAGTGGAATCATTCCAGGTTGGAGTTTTTTTTGCTGAGTTTGCCATGAAACTATGCGGTGAAAGAGACGTCGTGGAGAGTCTAAAAGGTGAAGTTCGGTTTCACGTCGAAATTTTTCTCTGGCTTTACTTGATTTAATACTGTTCAAATAATGAGCCGGCACACAGAAATCAAGTCCAATAGCAAGTAAACCTGTAATTGTATTTCTATCCAGATACGCCTCCATGGAGAACCGCATGAAAGCCATTGCCACATTGAGCCCTTGATTGTCTGTGCGTGGATCTAATCTCAAGGCAACTTCATCTAGTCGGTTATCTGAAACCAAAAGGTTAAGCATGCCCAACCCTGCGCGATGGGTATGACACCATTCCCACAAAAGTTGCGGGGTTAACCCATGCGGCTTTAACTTCACATGCCAAATTTCGGCAAATTTTTTAAGAAGAAGCTCGTTGTTTTCACAATATTTTCTTTTTTCCTCTCGCCACTCAAACCATTTTTTAAGGTTATTTTTCCTGTCGTCATTTTCTCCACCGGATTTGTCATTTTGTTCCCTTATTGTTTTTTCATCGCTTTTATTACCCAAATCATCTTTTAGATGGCAAAGCTCTATAATTTGACGGACGTTTTCCGGTATAAGAAAGGAATATGTGTGTTTAATATTTGTTTTACGATTTTGATATAAATCATCGTTTATTCTTAAACAATGCTTTAGGATCACAGTGAAATGGTTCGTGAAATTTATAGAATAATCTTTTTCCGGTTTCACTGTTTCAAGTTCGTCTGGTTTTTTGCTATCAGGTTGCTTTATCTCAACCTTTTCCATTATTTTTAATGAGATGGCCGGTAAATTGATGCGGTAATGAAACGGCAAAAGTTTCGAAAGGTAATGTTGGGTAAGTTCCTCAATGTTATCCCGTGTTTGTATCTCTATATCTATATTTTCATTTTCAGAATCAAGCTGTGTTTTTTTCTTTTTATCTTCACTCCCTGTTCTTTTTTTCAGATATTGCTGATGAATAACACTCTCAAATTGATTTGGGTCGCCTGTAACCAAAACCAACATTTTGTAGGAAGTTAGGTATCTCCTTAGAGATTCCATAACCATAAACCCGTGTTCATAGGCTAAATCAACATCGTCCATAGCCAAAATAAGTAGAGGTTTTTCCTCTATGTTAAGGTATACCTTTAAAAATTCTGTTAAGGCCTTTTCTAGGCTGTCTACTGCTCTATTTTGAATAATCTCATCATAAAGACCCTCCGGGCCATCAGCTTTATATGCTTCTGATAATCGATTATGAGCAAAAAGCACGGGCAAGTGTTTATTGACTTTTTCTGCGGCTACCCAAAAGTCGTCAAGTTGATTTTCGTTTTTTGGAAATGTAGGCAATCTTTTAGTGATATTTGATTTGGCCTTTTGCAATATACGCGCATATGTAGAGGCAACTATATGATCTTCATCTTCCAGCATTGATGGCTCGATTAGCGCTACGATAAGTGAATTATTAGCCAGTTCTTTCCATTGTTTTGATAAATCGAGGTTTCCAAGTTTTTTGGCATAGTTATCCCTGAAATCATCGCTCTCGGCAGGGTCCAAAATCCTAATTAAGGTAAGCAAGAAAGATGTTTTTCCTGCGCCTCGACACCCCAGAATTCCCATATTTTGATGCACCCTGTCGGATTCCCATACTCTGTCTTCGACGGTTTCTTTCTTATTGTCTTTCTTGCTAATATCATCTTGTATTTTCTGAATAATGTCTAAAGCCTTCTCTAGTTGTTCTGCGTACAGTTGTGATTCCGATTTAATTGGGGCCGCTGACTTTGTGTCGAGAGATATGCTTTTATCAATTTTTTTCATTTCATGTTCTTTCATTTCATTGCCTCGTTTTTATTTATGGGTTTCTTTCGTTTTACTGTTTTTTTTGCTGTTAATTCCAAATTGGTTAATTCCAACTTACTATCCCCCATTGGATTGTCATAGTCATCCAGGCTGTGTGATCTTACAGAGATTCCTTCCTCCAATTCAATGGCATCCGTGATATCCCTATAATTTTTTTGCCATATTTTTTCGCTATTTGCAATTCGTGACGGATGGAACATTCGGCCTACTTCTTGTTCATCGCAAAACAGAACATAAGCTTCATAAAAAAATCTGGCTAATTGCGCGCGAAGAATTGGGTTTTCTTTTATTTCAAAATCTTCAATATTTAGACTACTATTAAGTAATTTCAAAACAACATTTCTTAATTTTTCTGCATTTGATTCACTACCAAGAGAAGGATAGCGGCCTGATACATTTCTAACTATTTCCATTAAGCTGTCTTTACCTAATTTATTATTTTTTGTGCAGAACAATTTCAGGAAACTTACCATAACATTAGTGTTTTTCTTGGCAGAATTACTAAAAGATAGCAGCTTACGCCAACCTTCACTAACCTTTTTATTGTCCACACCTATGACAATTTCAAGAGGAGAAGGTTGGTGAATAAGTTGTTGGCTTTTTAGAATTTCCATTGCGATGAAATCGTGCTTTGCGTATTTGTTTCTTTTAAGACGAATCAGGTTGTGTGCGGCGTCGCGTATTTGGGTTTGCATTTTGCTGTCATCAGTAGCGCCCTGCACTAAACTAGTAATAAATAGTGGCGTAACTCTTTCTTTCTTTAAAATAGCCAACAAGTTGGAAACAAAAAATTCGTCTGTTCTAATAAGAGGTGTTGTCAAATCCATATAAGCAACATTATCAACGACAACTTTTGAGTATCGAACCCCCGCAGGCAATGATTTGAACTGATTCTTAATTTGCTGAAAAACCCACGCGCTGGTCCTATTTCCCACTTCTAGTTCCAGCAAATCCATGTATTTCTTAGCTACTTCTTTGATTTCTTCTTTAGATCGTTTAGCATAAACATTAGCACGTCCTAGATATGACGAAGCTAATTCAAAAATACTATTTTTATTAGGATTCTTCTTTATCAACTCCATTGCTAACTTATCTTTGACATTGTTGATTATTACTTCTACAAATTCATCCTTACCATTAAATCCCGCAATCGTCCACTCTTTTGTTATATTTATATCTAAGGTAACAATTAGCACAGTGCTAATATTTTTATGTGATTCAAACTCTTTTTTGAATTTGTTGATTAATTTTTTACATTGATTTTTATTATCTGCTGGCTGCATCCGGAGGTCGTGTATACTAATACTCAATTGGATTCCCAATGGGCCTGATAGAATCTCTAGCAAGCTTTCCCATGAATCTCGAAAAGAGATAAAAAGAGAACGATCTTGTTTGTCTGTGCAGCCTATATCGCCATCTGTTTTACATTTGCCCTGAAGAAGATAAAGCAGCGCTAGTTCCGTCTTCGCGCAACCAGTAGGCCCCATTAAGGTTGTTACCGATTCAGGCCGGACACCGCCAGTCCCAAGAGCTAGATTAATGGCCGCGTGACCAATTGAAATAGGATAATACTCCTGAGTTTTCTGGTCAATTGAATGTGCGACAGGTGTGTTATCAACACGCATAACAAAACGGCTTACTGTCTCACCGGATGGAAAAATTTGAAAACCATATTCACTGTTGATTTCAAATGGATGGACACCTCTGGCAAATTTTTGTATTCGCACTTTTTCAAGTTCAATAACTCTTAGTGGTTCCACATTAATAGGATTGTCGGAGTGTCCGCGTAAATGCCCACCTTCAAGGTTTTTTATTTGAATAGAAACATCAGCTATATTGGGCAAGAAACTGTATGGGGAGTCTTTGTCCTGTTGTGGGTTATAACTTGTTGTAAGCCAGATCGTTATACCTTTGTGTGTCGCTTCCGCTAATATCTGTTGAGTGCTTTTGCGAATAAGTTGTGTTTGGCCAGGATGATTTAATTCCTTAGGTGATAATTGGACAACGTCAACAGGATCCATATTGATAAAACGTATAGGAATTTTGCCAGAACCAAGCAGGGTAATCATATCTTTGAGCCAATAATGAAAATTGTGAAAAGTTTGGTCCCTAAGAACATGAATGTACAAAAGACCTTTATTACATTCATTGACATTTTTCAACTTCTCAACAAATTCATTATTTGAACTATAGGTATCGAAATCTAAACGATCTTCTTCATTATAAGGATCATAAATAAGATCAAAAGTCTCATCCTCAGGAAGCCACCCAAAGTGATATGCCTGACCTAGCACTTCTTGTACTGATTGCTCCAAAACCAGAAGAATCCCCACCCCGCCTTTGCGAGCCATTTCAAATGCAAGTTGAGCGCATAAAGTTGATTTGCCAAGTCCATATCGCCCCCAAATAACTCCAAGAATTCCTGCTTTCATAGAAAGTGAGTCGCTAGACGAGTGAAGAAGGAGGCCACCTCCTAAAAGATCATCAAATCCAGGTATTGAAGTTTTTAAACCAAATATTTTAGCGATAAGAACATGTGGTTGTGGAGTATCCAATATTTCAAATTCAAGGTCGTCTTTACAATAAATAGAATTTTTTTCATTATTGCTTATTGGAAGAAACCGAATCATTCCGAGACAATGTGTTACTTCTAATATGGCCCTAAAATGGTTCTTTAAAGACGAATTGGTTCCTTTACCTAGTTCTTTACAGCCTAAAGATGTTATTTTACTTAGAAGTTCAGTAAATGTGATTTCCGCATTTTCTTTGTAATGCAACCTTAAAGCTTCAAGATAATAGCGAATAAATTTTTGAAAATATGTGTTCAGGTTGATTTGATATGTTTTTTGAACATTGCTATAGTACCAGTAGGAAAGCTCTGTTTTATTACGCCAATATTTTAATTGATTTGTTATCTGAAAGAGAATTTGTGGGGGATTTCTATTGTCTTTGTCGAAATTCCAATATAAATGAATAATTAAAGTTGGGTTTGATTCGTTTTCTATTTTAAGTTCAGCCTTTATGGAGCAATCAGCGCCGCCTTTACAACTACAAGTAACTGCAAATTTTTGACCTCTACTTTGCACTTCTTTTTGTTGAATGCTTTTTTCTTTTCCGTCAAGAACATTTTTGTAGTCACACTTTTTTGAAAACTCGCAACGGCATAGGTGGTAAGGCACTTGACGTAAAAATTTTATAATTTGATCATAATTTTTACGAAATAACTTTTGGTCTTCCAGATCAACTCTTTGTGGCTCTCTCTGGATTTCTAATCCTTTTTCGGAAACCTTAATAAAAAAACCATACTCAAATTTAGCCTTTTCTGCGTTTTTCTTCATTAATCACCTCATTATTTTATGTTCAAGACTGTCGTTAGTTGAAAAAAACAAGTGAAATCGGGTTAAAACCTATTTGCGCTTTCTGTTTGATCTAAGTTTTATTGAATAAGCTTGATTGTTGTCTGTAATTAAGAGGGATAAATTTAGCGCTTTTTTTATCTGTTGTCTACAAAAAAACGTTAATAATGATTGTAGTAAAAAAACGATAGGGTGTTGATGGATATATTAAAAAATGTAGTACTATATCAAAAACTAAATGAAGATGTATGTAAGCTATCTAAAATAAGAGTGATGGATTTTAACGATTACATAAAATGTAAAGAATGTTATCGCTAACTTGGTTTTTATTTGATAATATCTTTTTATAAATAAACTCAAAAAATTTTATGTTCAGCTCGTGTAAATGTGGGGGGGGATTATAAATGGGTTACATATTATTTGACTATTTTAGTTGTTTTGCGCATTGTATTGAGCAGAATTTATGAAATTTATTAGTTTTGTAATGAAAATATTGTCGTATCATATAAATGAAGAGAAAAACAACATTATGAGCGGCTAATATGTGTAGCGCAAGGGGGATGGAGCTTTTACCTAACAATGCTAAAAGTTTTCTGTGAAACGCGTTGTTTGATGCTCTGCGTCAAGCGCAGAACGCGTGAGCGTCCGGTATACATTCCAACGCAGAGCATTGGAACGAGAAGTAATGCCTGGCGTTTAATTGACAAAGGTATAGGCGTGCATTGGGAAGAGAGAGATGAAGATATAGAGACTGAAAGCTTTTTTACTGTTCAATAATCAAACAATCTAAGTCTTTTCCTCTATGACTTTAACAAAAAGGAATGATTAGGCCGGTATTTATTATTAATTCTTGATTTTGCCGGCATTTTTATTATGATCAAGCGCCAATAGCGTTAGCGCCCTTAAAGCCTGATTGGCCGACTCTGTGTCTGAAATACTTCTGAATCGTCAGGGGCGATAACGATTACGCTACTGCCGTCTTCATAACGTTTGGCATATTTTCCTCTTACGCCTTTGCCAAAATCATATTCTTTAAGCATATCAGGGTCATTAGGCATGGTTTTATCTTTCTTCATATATTATCTGTTCGTTTACTATGCTTGTTCCAGCGCTGAGCATTGGGACGAGTGGAAATTTATTGCAAACGACTAATTCCAAGACCAAGGTCATGAGTTTTCAATTATTTTAGATACAGATTAGATTGTTTAAGCGCCTATCGGTGTATAGGATAAGCGTTGCGCTCAACGCCTTGTATTTGATCCTGTTTTTTTAACGTAACAACTTTGTGGCCGGATTTGCGTTGCTTGATAATCATATCTTTCATCATCAAGTGAAAGTCCCCGTTATAGGATTCAAGGATTTCTCTTCTTGCTTTTCTTACTTCGGAAACAATTGGGTCATCAGTCATTTTCTTCTCCTCCAAATAATTCATCCGGTGTGCAAATAATTGGCAAATAATATCCCGCTTCTGAAACTATAAAGCATATTCTACGTAAAATTTCCGCGTTGGCGATATGCGAGCAATTCCATGTTAAGAGATAATCTACACCATGGCGCGAGGCAATGGCAATATGAGCAGCGTCTGCGGCTGCTCGCGAAGGAATTATACCAGTTTCCATTATTTTTTCCGTCAATTGAATGCTCTCATTATCAATCGCTAGTAAAGGAAGTTCTTCTATTGCCTTTAACCTCTTTTCAGAGGCGGTGATATCACCTTTCATAGACTCGCTAAGGACTAACTCGGATATATAAAGACTATACTTATCCTTTCTTGTTTCCCACCATTTACGAGTAACTTCCTGTTTGCCAACACTAATCAGGTTATTTGAAAGACGCGCGGTAAGGAAACTTGGAATCGTAGTTTCAATGTAAACCGTTTGTTTATTTTTCATGTTTTTATATTTTTAAATAAAGTTTTTAATTACTTCGATAATACAATTGACGCTCATTTGAAGCAAGCTTATAATCAAAAACAGTGAAAATCTTCTGGTCTGTCTTTTGGCTTATACAGGGTTCGGTTCAGATAGACGTTCTAAAAAAAACTTATGAATCAGGTTTGTTCATTAAAAAATAGTATCAGGCGCTGCAGGTTTTATTTTTTCGTAGTTTCTTGCAAATATTTGCTATTTTACGCATCATGTATATTTAAACATAAATTAATCGATTCTAAACATTCGAAAATCGTAAACAAAGCTGTGCATGGTTTGCCTGTGATCAATTGAAGCACAAGAAATGATACCTTAATTTTCGGCTGTTTGAATTTTAAAATCTCTCAATTTAGGTTTCAAATTGTTTTTACATTGGGTATAAACATCTAAAACAATGAACAAATCAAATTTAAACATTTATATCATCCTGTGCATTTCTATTATTGTTTGCGCATTGTTTTTAAATGATTGCCTGGCGGGGGATAAAAAGATGAAAAATTGGCTCTGTTATTATGGCGCGTCATTTGGGCCTGATATTTACGGCAAGTTTGATATGGTTGTGCTTGACGGGCACAACCATCCGCCTCTGCCGGACAAAAAGGGGGGCAAACCTGTTGTTTGCGGTTATCTGAGTTTGGGGGAGGTTAACGTTAACAGCTATTTATGGCCTTTGGTTAAGGGCAAACCGTTTCTGGTTAAGAAGAATGAGCAGTGGGATTCGTGGATTGTTGATGTTCGCGATGCTGAATGGCGCCGCATATTGTTTGAAACCGCGCTGCCTGATATTTTTAAGCAAGGGTTTGACGGTGTTTTTTTAGACACGATTGATTCAAGTCTTAGTTTGGAAAATGGCGTTAACAGCTCCGACTTTCCAGGGACAAGCGAAGCTTTAAAAGATATTATAGCCGGGATGCGAAACAAATTTCCGGGTAAATTTATTATTGTGAATCGCGGGCTGCCTTTGTTGCCTGACATTGCCGCAAATATTGATTTTGTGGTGGTTGAAAGCCTGTTTAGCTTTTACGCCGGGCATGCAAAGGGGTATATTTATGTTGATCATGACACGCGCCAAATTCTGCTAAATCAGGTAGAAAAGGGAACCGGGTTTAATAAGAAGCTTGTTGTTTTAACTCTGGATTACGCGGGCGAAGATGATTTTAAATTGGCAAAAGAGGCTATAGAATTTTCACGCAAACGAGGATTTATTCCATATGTCAGCACATATTTGCTTGACCAGATATTTCTCCACACGCTTAATAAGTAGGGCAGTGTTGCTGTTTATCATCATTTCAATATTGTGCATACATAACGCTCAATCTTCTGAAATGTTAAGGAAGGTTTTGGTTTTGTACAATAGCGAAACCAATCAGACTGCGGATAAGAACACTGTTTTTGTCCACTTCCAGACCATCCTCAATTATTTAGGCGTTATGCCTGAATATGTTGACGTCAATGTTCGCCCTTTGCCTGACGATAAAGCAATGTTGGAATACAGAGGGGTCATAACTTCGTTTAATTCATCTGAAATGCGCAAACCCGAAGAGTTTCTGTCTTGGATAAACAGACAATTTGTTTCCGGCGGAAAAGTTGTTGTTATTGGAAATATCGGGGCTCCTGATAGTTCCGATTTTCCAGGTTACAAAAAGCTTTTAGATGATTATTACAGCAACATAGGCCTGATGTACGGCAGAGATACCACTATAAACAGGAATTTGATCCGCTACGTTTATAAGGACAAAACAATGGTTGAGTTTGAGCGGGCCTATTCTGAATTCCCGCATTCTTATGTAAAATTTACGCCCGCAAATGAAAACGTAAAAACGCATCTCTCAATTAAAAGGGTTGACAGGACTGATTCAGATAGCGTGGTAATCGTGACCTCTCCAAATGGCGGGTACGCGCATCTGGGCTACATATTTTGGCTCGATTCCATGAGTTATAGAAAACAGTGGCTTTTAAATCCATTTAAATTTCTTGAGGAGTCATTAGGTTTAAAGGGCATGCCCAGGCTTGATCCCACGACTTTAAACGGTTTAAGGGTTGCGTTTGCTCATATAGACGGCGATTCGTTCTCCGTGATTTCTGAAATAGACAGGAAATCGGTATGCGCGGATATTATTAAGGAAAAGATACTTAAAAAATACGATTTTCCCGCATCCGTTTCAGTGATAACCGGCGAGATTGCCCCGGAAGCTTTGGGCAAAGAATCTCTTATGAACCTGGCGCGCGAGATTTTCAGAATGCCTAATGTAGAGCCTGCGTCGCACTCATATTCACACCCGTTTTACTGGGACTCAGACTACGAATATAAAAATGATTATGACTACAGGCATATTCAGCTACCGGGCTATGTTTATGATTCAAAAAAAGAGATAGAGGGCTCTATTAATTACATAAATGAGCGACTTGTTCCGCAGGGAAAGGTTTGTGAAACATTTTTCTGGACGGGCAATTGCGAGCCTGTTGAAAGCGATATTGAGATTTGCGATAATTTAGGGGCGCTTAATATTAACGGCGACGAGACTATATTTGACGAATTGCGGGATTCGTATCTGTTTGTGGCTCCGCTTTACCGTAAAGTCGGCGAAAGATATCAATTTTACAGCGGGCAGTCCAATGAAAATGTTTTGACTAATAACTGGACGAGCCCTTTTTATGGATATCGAAAGATTGTTGACACAATGAAAAATACGGGCTTTCCAAAAAGATTAAAACCCATAGACATCTATTACCATTTCTATTGCGGGCAATATTTGGCTTCTTTAAAATCGCTTGAATATGTTTATGATTGGGTTTTGAAACAAGAAACAGCCAAAGTGTTTGCTTCGGATTATATTAAAATGGCGCGTGATTATTTAGAAGCAAAAATCTATGAGAATGAACCGGGCGTTTACCGAATTGAAAATTACGGCAAATGCCTTACCGTCAGATTTGACAACGCTTCAAAACTTCCAGATATTGCGCGGTCAAGCAATGTAATTGGATACGCAAACGATCCGCAAGGCCTTTATGTGTCGCTGGCGGCGGAAAAGGATCATGCGGTAATTGTGTTTAACAATAAAAACGCCGACGCTGAAACCAGGGTGGGTGTTCCGTATATTAAAAGAGCGTCTGGCTGGATATATGATTTTGAAACATCCGGCAAAGAAATTAAATTTGATTATAAAGGGTTTGGGACCGGTTCTATTGTTGTAAACGGCGTAGCGCCAAACGCGTTGTATAAAATAAGCGGTGAAGCTGTAGAGGCCGGCGGCATTAAAGTAATGTCAAACAACAAAGGGCATTTGGTTATTGATGTGGTGAAAACCGGCGGTTTGGAAATAGTTGTGGATAAGTAATTTTTCAGCTTTGTTTTTTTACCACTTTGGATTTTCAGCGAAATCAGTTACTCGTTACAAGGCTCCCGCCTTGTAACGCGGTGTCCCTAGAGGCTCTGCCTCTAGTTTAAAAGCATGGCAACAATTTTAGCTCGTTACATTTTAATTAAAGAGAATAATACTTCAGGCTTTAATGCCTGAGATAAGAGGCGGAGCCTCTGGGAACAGTGTGTTACAAGGCAGGAGCCTTGTAACAAGCTTGCGCTTTTTGTAGATTTATTCTGAAAACAGTTTGAACTTGTATCGCCTGAGATAAGAGGCGGAGCCTCTGGGAACAGTGTGTTACAAGGCAGGAGCCTTGTAACAAGCTTGCGCTAGAGCAACGAATTTTTAGAACCGTTTGAATTTACAATCATCCAATGAAAATACCAATCTGGAAAATAATCTGTTTTATCCTTGTTGTGGCCGTTGTTACGGTCTTTATATTTCCCGACAAGGAAAGGATGGCGGTTTATTATAAAAATGACGAGATGTATGAAGAAGCTTTGGCCATAGTGGAAGACCTGTTAAAGGTTGAGCCAAATAATCCCGGCCTGCTTATATTGGAATCAGACCTGTTCAACTTGACGGGCGAACCTGATATGGCAATCGCGGCTTTGAATGCCGCTCTTCATGTTAATCCCGTCAATGTTAAAGCTCTTTCAAAAATGGCCGCGTTTTATGAGGTAAATAGAGAGCCTTTAAAAGAGATGGAAATATTAAAAAGGGTTGTTGATATAGAGGCCGGCAATATCGCGGCTTTGACGAAATTAGTCAAACTCTACCACTATTACGGTTTTTATGATGATGAGAGCCGGACAATACTAAAACTGTTAAGTCTTGAGATGGAAACGGACAAAAATGACCGATTAGAGACTGTAAAATCCCGCATAATTAAAAACGACTCTCTTGTTAAAAAGTTAACCTCTGGAATTTATGAATTTACGCGCATTGCCGGCCTGGATAAAAGCGGCTCCTCTCTTAAAGAGCTGACAACCGGGTTATATGTTATTAGAAATGATTATATGAATGAAATCGACTACAGTCTTGCGAAAAATTATCCGAGGCTGGGCGAAGGGGCCGCCCTTTATGAGCAAATAAAGCGGCCTTCTCAAGATAAAGACGCAAATAAAGATAACTATCAGGTTGATAGAAATGGAACTATTACAAGATGCTTTGAGCTGTTTATGCGCATGGGTATTGAGGAAAAGGGCCGGATGTTTGCCGAACGGCTGGACGCTGAGTTTAAAACCGGTGATACAAACAGGATGCGGTATGTTCAGGTGTTGCGATGGAACGGCATGGGTAAGGTCGCTGCCGGGTTATTGAAAAAACTCGGAGATGAGTTTCCCAATAATCCGGAGATATTCAGGTTCCTTGCGGATATAGCCCTTGAGTATGGCGATATTGCGGGCGTGGTGGCCGCGTATGAAGCTCTATTAAAAATATCGCCGGATTCAGTTATGTATAATGAACGCCTGGCGGGTATTTATCTAAGCGCTGAAAAACCGGATAAAGCTTATGCCGTTTATAAAAAACTTGTAAAGATCAATAATAACGATCAGGCATATTTAATAAAAATGCTTGAGATTGCCGGTTTAACCGGCGATCCAAATACTATGAGGGAGGCTGTCGCTTTTGCGCAAAATTCCGGTTTTGAAGGTTTAGGGCTTATGTTAAAGACCTCCGAATTGCTGCTTGCGACCGGCGATGTCGGCAAATCCATTGATATCTATAATCGCCTGCTTATAATTTATCCCGATAACACCGCTGTTAAAAAGCTGCTTGCTAAATCGTACATATGGGCAAACCAGCCTAAAAAAGCGTTTACAATTATGCGGCGGGCTGTAGGCGATGCCGGCGATAAGGACGCCCTTTTAGAGTTGGCAAGGTACGCGGCTTCCGCCGGCTTTAATGACGAGGCGTTTATTATACTTGAGAAACTGTATGAAGAGGAGCCTGAAGACAGCTCTATACATCAAGATCTGTTGCGTTTTGGAATGTGGACAAACAGAGTCAAGCGTGTCGCGGAAATATTGGGCGGTATTTCCGATCTGGCCCCTAATGACTTTGACAAAGCTCTAAAAGCCGGCGACGCTTTTGCCCAGGCGGATTTAATGGCTGTAAGTGTAAGATATTATGAGCGTAGCCTTGACCTTGACTCCGGCAATATT
Source organism: Candidatus Anammoxibacter sp. (assembly GCA_021777105.1). GTDB lineage: Bacteria > Planctomycetota > Brocadiia > Brocadiales > Anammoxibacteraceae > Anammoxibacter_B. The sequence continues at coordinate 34,911 of JAIQZQ010000113.1, read as the reverse complement.
GATTTGCGGCGCAAACTTGCGAAATATAGCGGATGGCTTGGCCTGAACGACAAGGCGTTAACTCATCTGGAATACCTGCAGGCTTCCGGCTATATTGAGCCCGGCGAGGCGGTAGTTTTAGCTCAATTATATCTTGATAAAAAGGACGGGAAGCGCGCTTTGGCGTGTCTGGATATGTTTATTGAGACAGAACCATTGCCTGTTAGCGAGGGAATAATGGTTGCAACCGCGCACGAACTTATGGGAGAATATGACCTTGCGATTGCCGTATACAACCGTCTGGCGCAAACGCATCCCGACAATGTTGAGCTTCTTGTTAAAATTGGAAACCAAGCGTTATGGATTAACAGAACGGATGTTGCGTTTCAATTTTTTAAAAAGGCTTTAAAAAGAGACCGGAGAAATGCGCGGGCCCTAAAAGGCATAGCGCAAATTTACGCGCAAAAAAGCGATATTGAAATGGCGATATCATCGTTTACAAAATACAATGCATTAAATCCGGGCGATTATGAGGCGCATTTTATGCTGGGCGAGCTATATTATAGCGCGGGGGACAAGAGCGCGGCGTCAATTGAGTATAAAACCGCTATGAATCTTATTAATAAAAATTAAATGCAAGTTTAAACTGTTTTCAAAGAAAACAACCGCTCGTTACAAGGCTCCTGCCTTGTAACGCGGTGTCCTTAGAGGCTCTGCCTCGAATTTATTAAATGAACATAAACAAAATTAAAAAATCAATAATCGCTCTTTTTATTGCCTTAACATTTGCAATTTCTAATACCAACGGCGCGGTTGTTTCTGATCCGGTTAATGCAAATGCCGAAACCGATACAATAAAAAAAGAGCTGATAAAGGCCAAAATATTTAACAGGCAGGGTGTGTACAACAAGGCGTTAATGATTTATGATGGCCTTAAAGCCGTCAATCCAAATAACGAAGAGGTTTGGCTGGGGCACATAGAGACACTTATAAATCTTGGCGATTATGAGCTTGCGTTTAACAATATTGAGAAATTGAAACGGTTAAGCCCAAACAATCTAAACGTAAAAAGGCTTGAGGCGCAAATATATCACAAACTTGGCATGCATGAAAAGACGTTTGATATTTATGAAAATATTCTCGCTGATAATCGCCATGATATAGGGGCATGGTCTGATTACGCGTTTTCAAAACTCAATACAGGCAACTGGGCTGATTCCCTTGATTACTTTATGCGTATTTTAGAGCTTGATCCTGAAAACGAAACTGCTATAAAAATGAGTCATGAGATATTAAAGGAGCGCCGCCCAAATCTAAAAACAAAATACAATGTGTACACCCAGGGGCTTGACGACGAGACGGTCTCTTTTTCCGCTGAATACAGCAGACACCTTTCAGTTAGCACATTGCTGTTTGTCGATTATAATCATATCGTAGTTGACAGGGCGGAAGAGGCCGGGTTTGACTTGACGTCTATTGACGAAACATTGGACGAGACGGTTATCAGGGCGCAAAAAGAGTTTAATGATAAATTGGCCGGACAATTCGGCATAGGCGCATATTCAGGGCTTAACGACGGCCTTTCATTTATTATTGGCCTGGGCTATAAAATAGGCGATAACAGCATGCTTGAAGCAAACTACGTTAATAACAAGCCGTGGTTTGATCCTCTTTCCGCAGCTGATGAAGACGGAAATTTTGACAAGATAAACATCTCTTTTAATTGGAGTTTCTTTGAAAACTGGAGCCTTTTCGTTGATCTTGAGCGCATGAACTACTCTATTGATGAGGTAAACGATTATGGAGATAAAAGAAGCTTTTCGGGAATACTTTCCAGAAAGATGGTTAAACGGAACGGGTTGATTCCGGATGTTTACTTCAGCTACTCTTTCTACCGGTCAATCTTTGATTACACTAAAGAGAATGAAAGGCAGGTTCCATTGGTTAAGTCGTCAGACCGGCACGCGTTTACATTTAACATTGAGAATAAGATAACCAATAAATTTTCATACACGCTTGCCGGAAGCGTTAATAAAGATTACGCAAGAGAGCTTGAAGGGTGGAACGTAAGCCCCGGCCTGAAGGTTAGCCTTGGGAAACGTTACGAAATTACAACGCAATACAACTTTGCCAGCGAATCGTCCAACTTCGGAGGCGGCGACACCGAGACGTTCACTTTTGGGATAAATTCGATTTTTTAATTTTCAAGATGAAATAAGATATGAAAAACTCAAATATTCAAAAACCGTTAGATTTGGACGATGAATATGCTCATGTGAAAAATATGACAACAACAATAACTCCTGTTTTGCAGGAATTATGGGATAACGATAAGGACGCATCATATGATAACACAATATGTATAAAGCCGGATAAATACCCCCTCCCCTAACCCCTCCCATTAAGGGGAGGGTGATAAGAATCGTTCAATTTGAGTAACATTCGCTTTATATGAGTAAATAATCCACATTTATAAACATATCAAACTAACTCATAAATCTATGCCAAATCAGACTTGTACAACTAAAGGTATTTCAAATGCGAAATCCGGTTTTATTGAGATTCTTTTGGGGTACGCAATTATCGTGTCAATAAACCTGTTTTGGTTTAGAGACAACCCAGGTTTTCAGGGCCTTAAATACCACCCTTTTTGGATCGTAATATTGCTGATTTCAGTTCGTTACGGATTCCGGGAGGGATTGGCCGCCGGCGCCGGCGGGGCAATTATTATGCTCTTTCTGGTTAAGATATCCAATCCTGAACTTGCGATTAGCGATTTGGCGGGATATGAATATCTGGAAACTCCCTTGATTTTTATAATTGCCGGCGTTTTCCTGGGCGAACTTAGGCAAAGCCAGATAAGGAGATTTACTAAATTAAACAGTGATCACGAGAAGTTGCAAACTACTCAGTCTAATCTGCTGGAGAATTTTGGAGCGCTTAATGAAGCGAAAAAAGAGCTGGACACAAGGATAATAGGGCAGGAGCAGACGGTTTCAACCCTTTATGAAGCGGCTCAGGACCTGAAATCGCTAAAAGAGGCGGATATATATCCTGCAACCCTTGACATTTTGTCAAAGTTTACCGGCGCGCAACAGTGTTCCGTTTACATGTTGTTAAATGACAAGCTCAAATTGGCCGGCAATTTTGGTTGGCCCGACAACGCCAACCGCCCGGATGAAGCCGGCCTTGACATGGGCATGATGGGCAAAGCCTTTACAACCGGCAATACTGTTTCCGTCAACTATATGTTAAAGATGGAGAACCTCAATAAATTTGCCGATCTGGACATGGTTATTTCCGCCCCTGTTACCGATAATAAGGAGCAGGTTTTAGGCGTGTTAAATATTGAAAAGCTTCCTTTTATAAAGTTTAACCCGCAAACAATCAGGATGACGTCGCTTATAGCGGACTGGTGCGGGTCCGCAATTGAAAACGCCAGGACGTTTAAAGACACCAAGGACAAAAACATTTCCGACGACGTTACCGGGGCATACACTTTTAACTATTTAAATGAAAGAGTCTCGGAGGAGTTTCAACGGGCTCGCAGATATAAACTCGCGTTGGGTTCCCTGTTTATAGAAATTGACGAGTTCGATTTGATAACGGATGATATGAGGCAGGACGTGCTGTCTGTGTTGGGATTTGTTTTAAAGAACAACACCAGGCACACCGACTTTCTGTTTAACTACTCCGCGCCCGGTCAATTCATCCTGCTTCTGCCGCACACCGACCTGAAAGGCATTGAAATTCTTGAAACTAAGATAATGAATGAGATTAACGCGTTTAAGTTTAAACCATACCAAAACGAGGAGAGGTTGCTTGAGATAAAGACCGGCATGTCGTTATTCTCGGAAGAGATGGAAGCTCCGGATGAACTGATTAATATGGCGATAAATGGCGTGGGCGTTGAGAAAATAGAATAAATAGGGCGGGTGGGGGAGTCAGCGTAAGAGAGCTTCCTACCCACGAGGGTAGGGTAGACTTTAGTCGCCCTTTATCATCTCGCTCTCAAATCCAAGTTTGGGTAGCGAAAAAATTCAAGAAGCCCCAGCTTCGCGTTCGGAAGCGCACAAGGCTCTCTTTTACACCCGAAGCTGGGGCTTCTTGAATTGCCGGTTCACAAGCAGGGGCTTTGGAACCAGAAGCAATAAATAGTGGCACAGGCATCCTGCCTGTGATCAATTAAAACACAGGCAAGGATGCCTGTGCCACTGTTAGTTAAAAAAATATATTTTTAGAAATTCATTTCTTATGTTCAAATTCTTATTAACATTTTCCGCTTTTTTGATATGTGCTGTGGCTATATGCCTGGAGCTTGGTTGCGGGTGGGCTATTGTAAACAATGGCGTCGGCTATAAATCCGGTTTTGGCATTTTATCGGCGCTGCATTTTGCCGCAACAAGCTTGTCCGTTTTGTCATGTTATTTATATTGCCTGCCGCGCGGGGGGGAGAATAGAAGATTTTATATCTGCGTTAGCGGTTTGTTGACTTTTTTTATCCCTTTAATCGGGATTGTTGGGTGCGCCTTTGTTTTGACTTGTACCGGGATTTCAAAAAGGGATAGCGCCGCCGGATTGCTTGATGAAATTGACGGGTTGGTTGAAGAGGGAACCGGCGTCCATGAAACCGCGACCGACTTTAACTCGTTTGTTCAGGAGGAGACGGAGATTGAGCCTATAATTGACATCATAAACGGGGAAGATGTTGAGTTAAAGAGGGGGGCGGTAAATCTGCTTGCGCGCATCGGCAATGCGGACGCGGTAAAACTGCTGCAAAACTGCCTTTCCGATAAAAACGACGAGGTGCGTTTTTACGCGAGCACGGCAATTGCCAGGCTTAACGACCAACATATTAAAGCTATCGAAAGCGCTGTTGAGAGTTGCGAGGCAAATGAGAATGATGCCGCCGTTCTTGCCAAAGCGGGCGACCTTTGCCGAAAGTACGCTGAGACAGGGCTGCTTGAGGCAAGTTCAACTTTGCACTACCTTGGCGTTGCCGCGGAATCTTACACAAAGGCGTTAAACATAAACAGGGGCGATGTTGACCTTAAAGTAAAATTGGGCCATTTAAGCATGCGCAAAGGAGAGCGCGGCAAGGCAAAGGGATATTTTGAGGATGCGTTTAAAGAAAGGCCGGATTCGCATGAGGCGTTTCTGGGCCTTTGCCAACTGTTTTATGAAAATTGGGATTTAGACGCGCTGGCCGCAAATATAAACGAAGCCCGCAACAGGGTTTTTGGGGAAAACAAAGACATGTTTAAAATGGAATTAGTCAACTTTTGGACCAATCAAGAGAAAGGCGTCTAAGTGGAAGAGAGCGAATTGCATGATGTTTGCCTTATACTTGAAGGAAGTTATCCTTTTGTCACAGGCGGGGTGTCATCCTGGATGCATAACCTTGTGTCGTCGCTGCCGGACATAAACTTTACCGCAATCTGCATTCTTGCCACAAGCAAGGAGAAGAATGAATACAAATACAAACTCCCAAAAAATATTAGCGGCATAAAGGTTGTATACCTGCATGATCATGATATTAAGATAGAAAAGGGCGCGGGCAAATCTAAACGCGTTAAGGATGTTGACGCTATACGCGCTTTTCATTATAAAATGATTAACAAGAATGATTATTCAGGCATAAACCCTATTTTGCCGATGTTTGATCGTTCAAATAAAGAGAGGCCGACAACGCATGATATGATATTCGGCAAGGAGGCGTGGAACCTTGTGCTTGACCTTTACAATTCACACAATAGCGACGCTTCTTTTATTGACTATTTCTGGACATACAGGTTCAACCATTTGCCGATATTTAATCTGCTAAACGCGGAGATTCCAAAAGCAAAGCTGTACCATGCAATTTCCACCGGCTTTGCAGGGCTTTTAGGCGTTTTGGCAAAACATAAACACAAAAGGCCTCTCATCCTCACTGAACACGGCATCTACACAAAGGAGCGCAAGATTGAGATTGCGCAGGCGGAATGGATCTATGTGGCGGGCAATGACAGGATAAAGGTGAAAAAAGACCTTGGGACTTTTCAAAACGTGTGGATAAGGATGTTCGATGCAATGGGAAAGTTTACATACAGGGAGGCTGAACGGATTTACACTATTTATGAAGGCAACCGTAAGCAGGAGATAATTGACGGGGCCGACCCGGAAAAGACGTTTCTAATACCAAACGGTATTAATATTGAAAAGTTCGGCAGTCTTGAGTTTAACAAGGAATGCGCCGACAAATTTGGCTACGACCCTGAAAAGCGCGCCATTGGTTTTGTCGGGCGGATTGTGCCCATTAAGGATGTAAAGACGTTTATAAGGGCTTGTAAAATTATATCTCTGCGTTTGCCGAATATAAAGGTGTATATTATCGGCCCAACCGACGAGGACGGGAAATATTTCAAGGAGTGCCGCGATCTTACAAACGCGCTTAACCTTAACGATGTTATAGAATATACAGGCAAGGTTAAGGTTGACGAATTTTACCCAATGCTTGACTTGGTTGTCTTAACAAGCATTAGCGAGGCGCAACCGCTGGTTATATTAGAGGCTAATTGCGCCGGTATCCCTGTCGTGGCCACTGATGTTGGAGCTTGCAGGGAACTGCTTGAGGGGATTACAGTCGAGGACAACGCGCTGGGAGCTTCAGGCATCGTTTCCAGAGTGGCCGACCCGGCAGGCGCCGCGGAAGCTGCTATAAAAATATTGTCTGACTCTGGGTTGAAAAACAGCATGTCGGAAGCCGGCAAAAAACGAGTTGCCGCTTTTTACCGCGAGAGTGATTTAAACAGCAGATATTTGTCTATTTATAAAGAGATGGCGGGTGCAAATTGATTTTTGAGAATACGTGTGTATTTAGTGACTAAAGTGACTAAAGTTTAAAGTGATCTAAAGTTATGGTATTTTGTCTCATTTTGAAACAAGCGCCTACTGTGTCATTGGTTCTAAAAAATTACTTATTAACCCTTGATAACAATAAGATTTTTACTTTTTAGTTACATTTTTATGCGGAATAGACACCAAAAATCTTAGATTTTTTCCAAAACTTTAGTTCACTTTTAACTTTAGCGCATTTTAGTCACTTATCCGGTTTGCGCGGTTTAGGATTGACAGACTAAATAATTGCATTAGAGGAGCAATTTGTTATGGCCGGCATAGGTTTTGAGTTGCGTAAAATATTAAAAGGCGACACCTTTTTGAGCGAAATAACGGCGTATCTTTACGCCGCAATGATTTCGTCCGGCCCGTGGTTGATGGCGGTTGTCTGCCTTGGCGTGTTGGGTGTGCTTGAAAGCTCCGCTTTTGGGCGCAACGATCTGGCATTGTTCAAGGTTGCTATTGTTTACACCTACGCGTTTTCACTGATTCTTACAGGCATTATTCAGCTTGTGGCCACGCGGTACCTTTCTGACAAGTTTTATTTGAAAGAGGTGGATAAAACAATGACCACCTTTTCCACCTGCATGATACTGGTTTTAACATGCGGTTGCGCGTTTTCAGCTATAAGCTACTTTTTTTTCGAAATTTCGCCGCTTCATAAATTGTGCGGGATAGTCCTCTTTTTAATAGTCTGCATGATTTGGGTGTGCATGATCTTTTTATCAGCCGCAAGGGATTTTCGCAGCATTGTGCTCGCCTTTGCCCTGGGATCGGGCGCAAGTGTGTTTGCCGCGCCTTATATGAGCCGGTTTTATGGAATAGACGGATATTTTATCGGCTATATTTTAGGACAGGCCGTTACTTTTTTCTGGTTGTTATCGCGCTTGTTTGTAGAGTTTCCTGTTAAAGGCATATGGGACAATGGGCTTATTCGCTATTTTGGGAAATATTGGGATCTGGCTCTGATCGGTTTTGTGTTTAACCTTGCGATATGGTCGGATAAATTTGTTTTTTGGTTTGCGCCGGGCGCGCGGGTGATAGCTCCATGGTTTTTATCCAATTCAATTTATGAGGGGGCCGTCTTTTTCTCATATCTTACAATAGCGCCGACTTTGGCTCTTTTTCTGGTAAAAATCGAGACGGAGTTCTATATCCATTACAAGAACTATTATGCAAAGATATTGTCAAAGAAGCGTTTTTCAGAGATATTGGATGAAAAAAGAGCGATGGTTTCAATGATAAGGGGAACTATACGCGAGATTTTTATTGTTCAGGGCGCTGCTACCGCGCTGTGCGTTATATTTGCGCCAAAGATAGTTGAAATGGCGCGCCTTTCAGAGCTTCAAATACCCATGTTCAGGGTCTGCCTGATGGGGTCGTTTTTGCAGGTTCTTTTAATGGTGAATATAATAATACTATTCTATTTTGATTTGCGTAAATATGTGCTTGCGGTCGTGGGCTTGTTTTTATTATCAAATGTAGGTCTAAGCAGTCTAACGGTTTCCATGGGAATTCAATATTACGGTTATGGTTACACCTACGCCTGTTTTATATCATTAATGCTGGCCTTTTATTTGCTCAACCTTTGCATTAGAGACCTTGAATACACGACCTTTGTGAAACAACCTATAACTTAATTGAGCGATTTTTATCACCCTCCCCTAACCCCTCCCATCAATGGAGGGGGAATAACTGTATATCCACCTCGCTCACAAACCCCAGTTTGGGATCGCAATAATTCGAGAAGCCCTAAGAGCCAAACCCGTTTATGGCATCTTCTTTGTCCACGTCTACGTTAAGGAATGTGTTCATTTTTGTTATTCGCAGGATTTTCCTCAATGGCTCGCAGACGTTGCACAGCCTCATTTCGCCATTTATTTTTTCCAGCTCCTTGAATGTCATTGCCAGGCAGCCGAGAAATACACTGGAAAAATATTCAACCGCGTTAAGGTCAAGGATAATTTTCTTATGCCCGGCTTTAATCAACGCTTCTATATCAACCTTTATATCATCTGTGTTTCTTTCATCAAGGGTTTTGTAATTTTCAAAGTTAATAACAACAATCTTCTTACTTTTCTCAAAAGTTAAATCTGATTTTTGGTTTGTTAACATTTTTTGTTCATCTCCAAAAGTGTTGCAGAGACAAGCGGATAAAAGCAAAAGCATATTAACCACAAATCTTCACAAATCTACACTAATTTAAAAAATAAAAACATAGAACATTGTTAAGCCTAAATTGAGCGATTCTTAAATATGATTTGTCATTTCGACCATCGGGAGAAATCTTTAAACCCGTATATGTCAGAAGATTTCTCTCTATCGTTCGAAACGACACGGTTGTAATTAATGTTCACTTAATAAGTGAAAGTCTAATTCTTTGTAACTGTTGTTCTTAAAAGGTTTAGATGTTTATTGTGCTTATAAATCGCTCAATTTGGGTTAAAGTGGTATTATTACCTTTGTTTATATTTAACTTAAATCCCGGGTCATAAATAACTTATTTCCATTGTCAAAATATTCCACCGAATCCATTTGTTTCATTATGATAATAATGCCGCGTCCATGTTCGCTTAATTTATCATCATCTGCTTTGCGTTTTAAAGCTTTTTTATAGTCAAAACCATCGCCCTCGTCTTCAATGCATACTCCCCACCTGTTATTATCTGTATAAAGGCGGATATGGATATTCTTGGATGGATCTTTTTTGTTTCCATGAAAAATAGCGTTGACTATCGCTTCGTCAAGGGCGGACATTGCCCTGATTTTTTCATCGCTGTCTTTGATCATGCCCTCGTCTTGTAGTTTAGACAAAACAATCTCCAACAGCGTTTGTTTTATTTCCGGCGTTCCTGCAGCCGTGTGCTCAAGTATTAATTTTCCGAATCCGAAATTAACGTCGTCTTTTAAGTTCATGGTTGTTATCAGGAGTGAGAAAAATGTTTTGAGAGTTCAAATAATTTTAGGATTCTTTGCCGGCGCGCAACCTTGCCGGCGGCGCCATGAGGCAATCCACTACTTGGAGTTTATCAATGTGTTAACAAGCTCATGGCATGTTTTATGAGCAAGGTCGTTTAGTGAGCCGGATTTAAACATATATCGTTTGCCTGTTTTTGATTTGCCTCCGGCCCATAGAACCTTGCCGCTTGTCACATCAAGCATTCTTACGTTGATGCCCACTATAGGCTCCTCGTCAAGCCCGCGTTTGTATCTGAATTCGGACACCGAACCGTAAACAATTGTGTTTACGCCCAAACGCTTGCCAAGATCTTTTACCGCATGGTTGTCCAGAATATTATCAAAGTCGTACTCGTTGCTGATCTTAAGTTTTTCAAGCATCTCGGTTTGTTCCATAATCTGGAAATTTGGGGCGGAGTACAACTCAGTGGTTATAATATCGCATATTATTCTCCCTGCATTCGGGTAGGACGCAAGGTTTACAAACGGCAGAACCGCAACATGCCTTGCCTTTGAGTGTATAGCGTCGCTTTTAATATAGTGTTTATGATACGGTAAACACGAAAACGGCAACAAAAGCGCCAATATTAATATTAATCCTCTGATATTTTTCATGTCTCTTTAATATCCTTCAGCAAAAGTTAAAAGCCTGGCAGGCCGGCAAATTGGTTCTGGATGTTATTGTTTTGTGGTGACAAATGCCCTTATTTAGCTTCCAATTTGATAGAAATTTGTAATATTTTGTCTTAAACTGACAAAAAATAACTTTCAGAATTTAAATTTGCGTTTTTGTTATTCTAACCCTTATTAAATCAGATAGTTACGCGCTATTTCCACGGATTTCAGATTATAAAAAAATTATATAACCAAGTCTACATTAATTTATGATCTAGAACGTAATATTCCTGCCGGCTCATAAATCAGTTTGCTTCTTTTATTTAAACATTGACAAATCTTCTATATTGGTCTATTATACCACTGTTGGTTTATTGTGCCACTACTGGTATGATAGACCCTTGATGCCGGATAACTATCCAAATAACCAAAAAAGCCGGGCTGTAGAGTAAACCTGCGCATGATAAACCATATACCCTATGGTTCTTTCTTTTCGATCCCATATAAAAAAACATGAAGAAAAGCGTTATGAAGGTAAAAAAAATTAAACTCGCATTAGAAGAGGTTAAGCACGTTTCCAAAGGAGCAGGAAATAGTGAGACATCGAAAAAAGAGATAGAAGCTGCACAGGATAAGAATCTCAGTTTTGAAGATATAAAAGAGTTTCGAAAAGCTATTACACCAAAAAGGATTGAATTGCTGCATATAACAAGAAAAATGAAGCCTAAAAGCATAAATGAACTTGTGCGACTTTTAGAGCGGGATGTCAAAAGTGTTCTAACGGACATACATTTATTAGAAAATTTAGGCTTAATCTATTTGAATAGAAATACTGAAGGACGAAAAGAAGTTATACCCATAGTAGACTATGGCATGATAAACTTGGAGATTGTTGTATAGTCGCGCGAATGTTATGCCGGCAAGCGCAACAAGAGGCACACCTGATATTAACAATTTTATTCTTTATAAGCGTTTAAGAAAACCAATAAGATAGTTGCTTTTTTTTCTAATTTCAAAATAGGAGACTGTAATGTTAAATAGTAAAGAAAGAATTCAGCGTTTAGCGGCAGAGGCGGAAGCCGGTAGAGCAGAGAAAGCGGAGAAAGCAGAGAAAGCTAAGAAAACGGAAAAGAAGAAAGCTGCTCCCCGCAAAAAGGCCTCGGATGCGGTTGCTCGCCAAAAAATTGTGTGGAAAGTTTTTGATGCCGGTTTCAAAGAAGTAGCGTGTTTTCCTTATCCGGAAAAAGCCGAAGCATATTTAGCCGTTGAAACTCTTACCAAAAAAAAGAACAAATTTCATTTTGTCAATGAAGCAACCGTGCCTATGATCGTGCCTGAAACCCCGGTTTCATAATACAATGCCGTCTGCTCTGAAAGGCGGCTTTGTTACTTTTAACATGATTTATAAGAAAAGAGGTTAATATTAACACATTTTTTACATGTCCTAAATGTGGCAATGATAGTGAATTTAAAATTTTTACCACAAATTTTCAAGATATAAGACAGTCTCGTGATCTGGGAATGCGCGTGAATAAAAGCAGTTCTTTGCCGAGTCTAAGACAAGGCGATACTTATGCTGAATGCAAATGTTGTTTTGAAAAGATTAAGAATGACAATGCTTCAACAACTGAGCGAAAGCTTGCGCAGGCGACTGACAGATTTTTAAAAATGCAACGTTACATAACAGGGGGGTGATGCTTAATGATGATAAATATGAAGCGTGACAAACTGACGGTTTTACATGTTGCAACTCTTAACCAACCGATCAGAGCGGACCTTGGTTATGGGCCGATTGAAACAATCATTCATAATCTAGACAAAGGACTTTGTTCTTTAGGCCATAGGTCTATTGTTGCCTGTTCGGGCGATTCCAGTGTTGTCGGTGAACATTTAGTCACCGTTAAGAAAAGCAGCGGTGGTTATTGCAGTGATAGCACAACTGAAAAGCGCGAGACAATGGATATGCATATCTCAAATGTGATACGCAGGGTAGGCGTTGGCGATATTGACATCATACACCTTCATGATGCAAAAGCGGTAGAGAGCATGTATGACCGTTTAGCGATAATGCAGGCGCCGATTGTAATGACACTTCACGTAGCCGCAATAGATAGCCGCCTTGAGGGGGTTTGCCAACGATGGTGCAATCCTGTTTGGCCCTCTCCGCAAGTGCATTGCGTTGCGATAAGCAAACACCAAAAAAAACAGTATGATGACTTGGTAGAAGCTGATGATGTTGTTTATCACGGAATTGATGTAGATAAATACCCTGTAAAAATGAAACCTGATAAAGGAAGCTATTTATTTACGATTGGACGGGTTACCAGCGTCAAGGGGCAAGACAAGGCGATAGAGATTGCAAAAAAAACAGGCTCTAAACTTATTATTGCCGGTTGTGTCCAAAACAAAGCCGCTGACAGAGAGTTCTTTGAAAGCCTTAAGGAATCTATCGATCTTTTCGTTGAACCCGGCAAGCTCCCGGTTGGCGACGACTATTACGGCAATGTAATAAAACCGTTACTGGACTGCGACAAACAGATTATTTACATCGGAGAGATCTGCGGCGAGCATAAAAAACAGTGGTATCGGCACGCGCGCGCTACTCTATTCCCTATACAATGGAGCGAGCCGTTTGGGCTTGTCCTTGTCGAATCAATGGCATGCGGCACGCCGGTCGTCGCATTAAATAGAGGAGCAGTTCCTGAAATAGTAGAAAACGGAAAAACCGGTTTTGTGGTTGATTCCACAGAAGCTATGATTGAAGCCGTCAGCCGAATCGATAGTATTGATCCCGGCGATTGCAGGAAGCATGTAGAAAATAAATTTTCCATAACAAGTATGGCTCTTAACTATTCAGAATTATATAATCAGATATCCGGCGGACATAATAGATTAGATACCCGCGGCGGATTAACAAGAGGCCGCTCGTCAAAACCCGCAGTTCATGGTGTAAAAGCCGCATAAAGGAAATTATGCCTAAAGACATTCCTGTAAGCAATGGTAATCTTCTATTTAATTTTGATTCGGATTATCAGATCAGAGATGTGTATTTTCCCTATATAGGGCAGGAGAACCATTCAAAAGGAGAGCCTTTCCGGTTCGGAGTGTGGGTTGACGGCCAATGCTCCTGGATGGGGCCGGAATGGGAAAAAGTCTTGAGGTATCATGATGACAGCCTCGTTACTAATGTTTTTCTGAAAAACGAATCGCTGGGTCTTGAGTTGCGCTGCCATGACGTGGTTGATGTGGATTTAAACGTATATATTAAAAAGATTGAGGTGATAAATCAGACTGATAAGGAGCGTCACGTTAGGCTCTTTTTCTGCCATGACTTTCATCTTTACGGCTATGATATTGGAGACACTGCTTATTTTGATCCGCGGACCCGCTCTATAATTCATTATAAGGGCAATCGTTACTTTCTAATTAATTGTTCTAATTCTGAAAAGGACGGGGTTGATCATTATGCCTGTTGCGATAAGGAGGAGCCTAAAAGGAAAGAAATATGGGAAAACGCCGGGCGTGGAATACTTAACGGAAATCAGATTTCGTGGGGTTCCGCCGACTCTGCTATTGGGATATGGTTGCAAGCTCCCCCAAAAGGAAAAGCTACGGCTTATTATTGGATTGCCGCGGGCACACATTACAATGAGGTGGCCCAACTTAACCGAAATGTGATAGAGATGGCTCCGAATGAGTTGATTAAACGCACATCCGGTTACTGGAAAGCTTGGGTCACGAAAGAAACCAAGAGCTATGGAGACTTGCCGAAATGCGTCACTGACATATACAATCGCAGTCTTTTGATTGTGCGAACTCAGATAGACAACAGGGGGGCAATTATAGCGGCGAATGATTCGGATATAGTCAGGTTTGGAAGAGACACATATTCGTACATGTGGGGGCGTGACGGCGCTTTTGTAGCCGCGGCATTGGCAAAGGCGGGCCACAGCCATGTGTGTATGAAGTTTTACGGCTTTTGCGCCGGCGCTTTATCAGAGGAAGGCTATCTTTACCAACATTACAATCCTGATGGTTCACTGGCAAGCAACTGGCACCCATGGTTGGTAAATGGAAAGGCGGTTCTCCCGATACAGGAGGATTCCACCGCCTTGATTCTTTGGGCGCTCTGGATACACTATGAGAACTCTAAAAACATCGAATTCATCAGACCTTTATATGATAAGCTTATTAAAAAGTCCGCCGATTTTATGGCGAGCAACCGCGACCCTGACACTAAACTGCCAATTCCCAGCTATGATCTATGGGAAGAGCGTTTTGGCGTGCACACTTACACAGTGGCGGCAGTGATTGCCGGGCTTAGGGCTGCCGCGAATTTTGCGCGGCTGTTTCTTGACGCGTCATTAGCGGAAAAATATGAAAAGACGTCCGAAGAAATCAAAGTGGGGCTGACTAAACATCTCTACCACAACGGACTAAAGAGGTACGCCCGCTCCGGTTACAGAAAAGGCGCCGGCTATGAACTTGATGAAGTGATCGATGTTAGTTTATCCGCGCTTGTTACACTGGGAGTATTGTCCCCAAAAGACAAGCGGATGACCGAAACAATGGAGGCGATACACCAACAATTATGGCTCGCAACTCCTGTTGAAGGTTGCGCCCGATACAGGAACGATGTTTATTACCGTCCGGACGACAGCCCTGAGGATATCCCCGGAAATCCATGGTTTATCTCAACGCTTTGGTTGGCGGAGTATTACATAATTCGCGCTGAAAATCTTCAGGAGCTTCAGAAAGCGGTTCCTTATCTTGAATGGTGCGCGAAGAATGCGCTTCCTTCCGGTGTGTTTGCAGAGCAGGTGCATCCTGTAAACGGTTCGCCGCTCTCTGTTTCACCTCTCACATGGAGTCATTCATCTTTTGTCTGGACGGTTTTGCAGTATGCCGATAAATTCAATTCATTAAAAAAATAGCGCTGTTTAGACTAAGGGTCCACTCAAAAATAACTTCGGTTTTGTTGGACGTACTTTCACATTGTCTTTGTGAGATATTCAATCGTCAAATTCTCACGTAGCTAAGGCTACGCTCCGAATTTGACTCAATCATATCTCGCAAATCTAACGCAAAATTCCAGCCAAAAAACCGAAGTTATTTTTGAGCGGACCCTTAGTCTTTTCAGTTTGCAAAGTTTAAAGGAATGAAGATGTATAGATTGCAATCATGCGCTTGACTATACCTTATACTCAACTCCTAATAGACTTAGATCGTCCTGAAGTTTTGTGTTGTTGCCGAACTTAGTTAGAGATTTAAACGCATGATCAAGCGTTTGATCTATATCCAAATCCTTGCAACCGGTTAACAGTTTGTAAAATCTATCCTCTCCGTAAATTTCTCCTTTGTCATTCATATACTCAGGAGCGCCGTCCGTAAACATTATAATCTTGTCGCCGCGCTTAAGGTTATATTGCTGCTCCTCATATTTAGTCGCGCCTTGCATGCCTATAATTGTCCCGCCTTTGTCCATAAAATCATAATTGCCGTCCTTTTGTAATATAACAGGCGCGGGATGCCCCGCATTGGAGCAAACAATGCTGCCTTTGTGTATGTTTATAATCATGTAGACAATTGTAAAAAATTTTCCAAACCGCTCAACCGGATATTCATTATCCAGCGCGTTCAGCATTGCGCAGGGAGACAAAACGATTCCGTCGGCGTTAGCGCCGCCGGTTCCATTTTTACGCAATGCCGATTGCTGTCTGAGCATTTGAGCCACCGATACCGTTACCATTGCCGAAGGCGCGCCGTGGCCGCTGACATCCAGAATGTACAAGGCAATGTTTTCATCATCAATTTGAAACACATTGAAAATATCGCCCCCGATTTGATCGCAAGGCGAAAACTTCCAGGCAAAATTCAGCTCGTTTACGGTCGGCAACTCATGAGGCAATAGAGTTTGCTGTATTTCGGCCGCCGCGTCAAGGTCTGCGTCCAGTCTGGATTGCTTTTCGTTAAGCTCCATATTAGTCTGGAGAATATTATTCGCAAGGTTTTTAATTTTTATCTGATTGTTAACCCGGGCCAGAACTTCGTTTCTGTCAAAAGGCTTTGTTATATAATCAACCCCGCCGATTTCAAAACCCATGACCTTGTCGCTGGTTTCAGACTTTGCGGATAGAAATATTACAGGCAAGTCCCTGCTTCTTGCGCTCCTTTTTAAAGTGGCGCACACTTCAAATCCGTTAATTCCAGGCATTTCTATGTCCAGCAAGATCAGATCAGGCGGAGATTCATCAACAAGTTTTAGAGCCTCTTCGCCTCCGTTCGCCTCCGTCACTTTATAGCCGGCCTTCTTTAGTATGTGGCCTATCAATTTCCTGTTATCTATGCTGTCGTCAACAACCAGGATGTTTGCCGCATGTTCAGGATTTGCTTGTTCAATACCCCGTCCGGTTACGCCAACAGCCCCGTCAATAATGCCAAGGATGTTGTTGCCGGCCTTTTTAAACGCTTCCAGGTCGTTTTTTTGATTATCAGGCAATTCAATAGCGCCAAGTTGTTCCGCAATGCCGAGCATTGCGCTAATCGGCGTTCGAATGTCGTGGCTCATTACCGAGAGATAGTGGCTTTTGGTTTTTGCCTCGCGGGTTGCGTTTTCTTTTTCTGTTTTAAGCTGATCTTCATACCTTTTGCGTTCGGTGATATCGCTGATAATACCTGTAAACATTATCTTGCCGTCAATCATCATCTTGTTAACGGCGAGATACATGGGGAATATTGAACCGTCTTTTCGCCTGCCCTCAAGGTTGTCGCGTCCTTTGCCTATAACCTTTGCGATGCCGGAGCTAGTGAAATTGCCGATATATTTATCATGATGGCCGCAATATGGCTCAGGCATCAGCATCTTGACGTTTTGGCCCACAACTTCGCCGGCGGAGTAACAAAACATCCTCTCCGCCGCCTTGTTAAAGTTTTCGATGCATCCTTTTGCGTCTATCGTGACAATAGCGTCAACAACATTGTCAAGTATCGACCTGAGGCGCGCTTCGTTGTAATGTCCGTTGTCTGTTTTCATATCAATCAAAAAATAGTAAAAGCATCTAAACTCTATCTTCTATCTAAATTGCCCAATTTAGGTCTAATAAGATTAAATAGTTTTTTTGCTATATGACAGTCAAATCAAAAAACGATTTTGTACATTATGCGGTAAAAATCCGGCAAAATCAAGTTTTTGTAGTGATAAATAATATGGAATAAAGCTGATAATAAGCGCGGACCATAGTGTTGTGTAGGCGCGCCCTCGCGCCGTGGGCAGGCAAGGAGAATCATGTGCTGAAATCGCGGACATTCATGCGATGAAATCTCAGGTTGCGTAAGGAGATTCATTGTTCAGATTAGGGCGTCCCATGCATCATAACTTTTATGATGCATGGGGTTTACCACGCGGAATATTGTTAATTTCTGCCGGCCATTACTCCGCCGTCAACATCCCAGACAGCGCCGGTTACCCAAGCCGCCTTTTCCGACAAAAGAAAATCAATTACATACGCCACATCAATAGATTCACCGACTCTTCCAATTGGATGAAAATCATTAAAAGAGTTTAAGGTCTCCTCTACTTTATCTTTCTCAATAAATGCCTCATAAATAGGCGTTCTGACAACAGCGGGCGAGACACAATTAACCCTGATGTTATCTTCAGCCAATTCTATCGCAAGGTTTTTTGTAAGAGCATGCAGCCCTGACTTTGCCATGGAGTATGCTGAAGATGGGGTCGCCTTAATGGCCTGCCTTGCCCACATAGAGCCGATATTTACGATTGAGCCACCTCCATTTTTTCGCATATTGTTAACTACCGCCTGAGTAATAAAGAAAAGCGCGCGGTTTATGTCGTGATACTTATCGTATTGCCCGGGTGTATGTTCAATAAAAGAGGTTGGGCAAAAGTATCCCGCGCTATTAACCAAACAGGAGATGTGCTTCTCTTCACTGTTTATCTCTGCAATTAGTTTTTCAACAATATCCCAATCGTATAGGTCTGATGTTGAAGCAATAACCCTGTCTTTTCCTAATTCTATTGCCGCGCGGTTAACCTTCTCTTCATTTTTTCCGGTTATCCAAACCTGTGTTCCTTTGTCAGATAGTAAATTGGCGATTTGAAAACCAATTCCGCTGGTGCCCCCGATAATTAAAGCAATATTTTTTTTCATGTTATTTCTCTCCTTAATTGTTATTTATAAATACTAAATTAGTTTGTATATTTTGCCTTTCACCTCCTTCAATAAATCTATCAGTAGGTAGATGGTAAGGCTAAAATTTTTTAGAATATTACATTTAAAACATTCTTAATTGATTCAATACTGTTTTTGCCTCTTCCCTGAAGTCTGTCAATCAGGAGCCCTCCGGATAAGCTTGAAACAATAAAATCAGACAGTGATTTTGTGTCTTCAAAGCCTGAAAGCGCCTCGCCTCTTTTACTTTCTATCCTGTTAAAGAACCAAATTTTTAATTTCTCATAAAAATTTGAAAGCCTTATCTGTGTTGATTTGTCCAAAAGGTCTTTTTCCGCCGCAAGTATTCCACAAAGGCAATTATTGTCTGCCAACAGCACATTCTCATAGATTTTTATTAAATCCTGAAATTGCGACTTTAACTGCTTATCTTTTGAGATTGCGTCAACCTGCTCAAAAAAGTTTGTCATATAATCATACAGGGTATCATTGATAATATCAGCTTTGCCCCGATAATGGTAATGGACTGATGACGACTTTATACCGCAGTCGTTAGCAAGGTCGCGAAAGCTGAAACCGTTTACACCTTTCTTTTGAATATACTCACAGGCAAGTCTTTTTAGTTTGCTTTTAATATTTTCCATTTTTTATTATCTTTTTATCATCAGTTGAATAATTTTTACGATTATATCTATCGGTCGATAGGTTGTCAAGCTTTAATTGTTCACATATTAAAAGTAAATATGCGCTCTGCAATTTAAAAAAAGGCGCTGATGTTTAGCAAACATTGGCGTGAGGGGCGTAAAATGTTCCAGAAATTTGCAAAACATCAAAATAACCGGAGACATTTATTCCCGAATCATTTAAAATCTAGCTTAAAATCTTCCAAATTAAACCAAACGAATCTTTTTTGTGTTTTGAAGAGAGGTAAATCATAATCCGCTTCCCCTCTAAAAAGAGGGGAAAGAGGGGTGTGCAAAAAATTACAGGCACAAACAGCCGTGGCACAGGCATCCTTGCCTGAGATCAATTGAAATACAGGCAAGGATGCCTGTGCCACTATTTATATGAATTATTAAAATCACTCAATTTAGGTAATAAATCCATATGAATAATCCTGAAAATAGATGGGTGAAAACAGTAACATTAACTCCACCGTCTATAGAAAATAATATTGCGGATTGCGAAAGGCTTGCCAATGCCTTAAAAGAGATGCTTAACACAGACAGCATTGAAATAGGCCTCAATCTTTTGCAAAGAATCCCCGCATGCCTGCGCAAGTGGAATTACCAGGCAAAGTGCGTTCTTTTTAAAGATAAAGGAAAGTGGATTCTCGTCTCCATTTTTGCGCCGAACAGTAGGGAAAAAGCCTTTGGGTTGGCTATTGACCTGGGCACAACCACAATTGATTTGCTGGTATGCGATCTGGAATCAGGCCATGACGTTTTTCAAGCATCATTTGAAAACCCGCAAAAAAAGATTGGCCCTGATGTGTTGACTCGAATTCGTTATGCCGGGACAGATAGCGGCCTGGCTGAGTTAAACGAGCTGCTTGTCAACGGCATAAATGAGGCGGCAGGGCTATGTTGCCTGGAAGCCGGCATAAAAGCCGATCATATCCATGTCATTTCCATTGCCGGCAACACGGCAATGACGCATTTTTTGCTCAAACTCAGCCCTGAATGGATGATAAAAGATCCTTATATTCCAGCCGTAAACCGGCCGGGCTTTTTCAACGCCGCAGAACTTGGCTTAAAAGCAAGCCGCGATGCGGGAGTCTTTATTTTTCCAAACACAGGCAGCTATTTTGGCGGCGATTTAATTGCGGGCATACTGTTTTCAGGCATTTACATGGGTGATGAAATATCAATGCTGGTTGACATAGGAACCAATGCCGAAGTTGTTCTTGGAAACTGTGAATGGCTTATGGGGTGCGCCGGAGCCGCCGGCCCGGCGCTTGAAAGCGGAGCGACCCGAATAGGTATGACTGCCGGCCCGGGAGTTGTTGACAAGGTTAATATTGATCATGTGTCGCGCAAGGTGAATGTTCACACAATTGAAAATAAAATGCCGGCTGGCATTTGCGGCTCTGGATTAATTGATCTACTGGCTTCGCTTTTCATATCAGGCATGGTTGATATCCGTGGCAAATTTGTCAAATCAAATTGCGGCAACCGCATAAAAAGTATAGACGGCATTGACCATTTTATATTGATTCTCGCCGGCGAATCGGTCACAAACAAAGACCTGGCTATAAGCCAACCGGATATTGATAGTTTGATACGATCAAAAGCCGCCATGTATGCTATATTAGGAACAATAACAGAAACAGTTGGAATGACTCCAAATGATCTGCAAACGTTTTACATTGCGGGCGCATTCGGCAATTACATTAATCCTGAATCCGCCGTTTCAATAGGAATGATACCCGACCTTCCACTTGAAAACTACAAACCCATCGGCAACAGCTCCCTTATGGGCGCGGCGCTGATATTGAAATCCGATAATCTTGTGGATGACGTCGATGATATAAGAAACCGCATCACCTATATTGAGCTAAACGTCAACGAAAAATTCATGACAAACTTCAGCGGGGCAAAATTCCTGCCGCATACCGATAAAAGTTTGTTTCCGTCGGTTATGCAAAAGGGGTAGTTTTTGTTAAATGATTGTGTGATGATCACTTCAGGTTTTTAAAGCATCAAGATTTATCACTAATAATTTCTGCTGATTGAACAACTGTCGAATTGTTTTGGTTATTCCCTTTCAAGTAAACATGTTCAATAACGGTAACTCCTAAAACGTCAATAATCTTCCTGATATTGTTAAAAGTGGCATTTTTATATTCCTCTTTTTCCCAACGTTGAATTTGTTGTTCAGCTTTTCCTATTTGTATTGCCAGTTCTTTTTGAGTCAACCTTTTTGCAATTCTTGCTTTTATTAAAACATTTGGCAGGTCATTAAAGGACTCTTCAAAAGCAGTAACCTTACCGGTAATTAAAGCGTTGTATTCTTCCATCTCCAGTTTCATGATCTCTAACTGCGCTTCCATCTCATTAAACTGCGCCTCCCAGAGTGTGGGGTGAACGTCGTCAGGTCGAGCTCCTTTTTTCAAAAGAGCTTCTTCAAAAGACTTAATCCTTTTTCTTGTTACTTGAAGTTGAACTTTATTTTTAATCATTTTTGTCCTATAGTTTGATCAAGATGATTCCTTTTTGGTTTCCATCTTGATCTTCCTGAAAAAATTCATCAAATGGTTTCCCTGTGTCACCTTCAATGGTATTTGGAAAAATATCTCCACGGTATTTTTTCTTTCTTTCATCTCTGTTCTGAGAGAAAATCAGAGGATCCATCAAATCTGGATTTACTCCTCTAATTTGATAGCACATATCGTAATCGCCCGGCAACTCTTTTTGGGTGACAAAGCTTCCATCCAGCCAAACTTCATCACTACCCGCCTTTTTTAGTTCAATCAGTAGTAAGTTAAGTCCTTCTAAAAGCCACAACCTGCGAGAGTTTGTGCCGAAACGCTTTTTAACATCAACAAAAGTCGCTACATGTTTGCCGGGTGGCAAGTTTCCTATTATATCAAATTTAGGGATCATAGCACAACATCCATGTTGTGGGCGGCTTTATCAATGAATTGCGTAAATTTGTTCAATATGAACCTTACTTCCTCAGACTTCATAGAATACTCCCGATTTAGGTCTAAATTTCATATAAATAAAAGCGCTCTTGCGCTAGTCACAAGTATCTGCCTTGTAACTGGGCGCCCTAAAAGGCTCAGCCTCTTTTTCTTTATAGCACACAAATACTGACGTTAATATAGAGGAAAGACAATTTAATTATCAACATCCAATATGAGGCGGAGCCTTACGGTTGGTTCAAGTCGGAGACATTGAACCAACAAAGGATTGTTTCAATAATTTATTAATGAAACAAAAGCGCGAGAATAGTTAAAATAAAATACATATAAATAGTGTCACAGGCATCCTTGCCTGTGTTTCAATTGATCACAGGCATGGTGCCTGTGACACTAGCACTCCAATGTTATTTTTTCTTTCCCAAAAACGGTTCCGGCACAACAGGCAGGCAGCGCCATTGGGCGATTTTGTTGTAATTTTTGGCTATATCCTGGGCAACGCCTACTCCTTTTTCCACTGTTTTAATAGCCTTGCCGGCTCTGGTTGTATCGTCTCCTAATTTTTCAATAAATCCTTTTATCCGAATTAATTAAGATTGTAGGTTGGCTAGAGCGTAGCGAAACCCAACATAAAAAGCAAAAACAAACCACAGATTTCACCGATTTCACAGATAAAAGCAAAAGCGTGCCCACGAAAGACACGAAAAGGCACGAAAATAAAACAAAAGCAAAAAGCAAAGGCGAGAGGCGAAGTAATCGGTAAACGGTGATCGGTAATAGGTATAAGCGAAAAGCAACCAGAGATAAATGCGCTGAGAGCAGAGGGCAAAGGCGAGAAACAAAAGCGATGGAACACGGATGTCGCGGATTTTTACGGATAAAAGCAAATCTATAAAACGCGGACGACGCGGATTGAAAAGTGAAAGCAAAAAGGAGCGACATTAAAAATAAAAAACAGCGCTATAGAACTGGGGATGTTTGAAAAATGAGAGTGGCGGAAACTGTAATTTTTATACTGTGCTTGCAAGAGCATTTTGAAGTGAGTTTTTTAGCAATGCTTTTTTGGTGGCTTCCGGAACATTGATTGGCGCAAGCATTGACATTGGGTAGAGATATCCGTCCTGCTCTGAACGATCCTCGTCAATTATTCGAAACATTTTTATAGCTTTCGCTTCTTTATCAGGCAATGCCTGGTAAACTTTTCCTACAATCAAGCCAGCAGGGTTGCTCTCGTTATTTATACAAATTACAAATTTTGTCATCTGATAATCCTTTTGATTTTGAAATCTTTCCGTCCTATGCCATGCGCTTCATACCAATGTATTTCAGCATTAAATATACCGTTAATAAAGATATTGAAAAATTATAATACGTTAAAATTTAAGGAAAGGCAAGGGGGAATTTGGCCTGTTACAGTGCGTACTTCGTAATTACTCAGCATAAACTCCGAGCAAAAAACTAAGGCGATGAAACACTGATGGCGCGGATGAGGAGGTTTTTCACGGATTGAAGTAAACCTCAGATTTTACAGATAAAAGCAAATGCAATTTTAACCACAAATCAACACAAATCATCACAAATTTAAAAGCAAGAGCGATAAGCAAAGTAATCGGTAAATGGTGATCGGTAATAGGTATAAGCGAAAAGCAACCAGAGATAAATGCGCTGAGATCAGAGGGCAAAACATACTTTGTAATTACTCAACATAAATTCCGAGTAAAAAGAAAAGGTGAGAAACAAAAGCGATGGAACACGGATGTCGCGGATTTTCACGGATAAAAGCAAATCTATAAAACGCGTACGGCGCGGATTGAAAAGTGAAAGCAGAAAGAAGCGAAATTAAAAATAAAAAACAGAGTTATAGAACTGGGGATGTTTGAAAAATGAGAGTGGCGGAAACTGTAATTTTTATACTGTGCTTGTAAGAGCATTTTGAAGTGAGTTTTTTAACAATGCTTTTTTGGCGGCTTCCGGAACATTGATTGGCGCAAACATTGACATTGGGTAGAGATATCCGTCCTGCTCTGAACGATCCTCGTCAATTATTCGAAACATTTTTATAGCTTTCGCTTCTTTATCAGGCAATACCTGGTAAACTTTTCCTACAATCAAACTGGCAGGGTTGCTTTCGTTATTTAAACAAATTACAAATTTTGTCATCTGATAATCCTTTTGATTTTGAAATCTTTCCGTCCTATGCCATGCGCTTCATACCAATGTATTTCAGCATTAAATATACCGTTGCCCTCAAGTTGCACATTTGCGTAGCCTTTTATTTTTCTCCAACGTCCTTTGCCGTAAGTTCTAGTTAAATACCGGCGAATATGCACACTACGACCGATTGCTATAGTCTCGATATCATAAATTTCACCGAGTATTTTAAAATTAACCATTCAAATTAATTCCCATCGGAGAATATATAATTGTTGTGGTCAAAATTATCCACATACGGTAATCTTGATCCAATTTTTATCTGTCTTTAAATCTTGCGCTAACCAATGTCATGCCTTTTTAAGCGGTATGGCTTTTTTCTCCTTTATAAAAAAACATCCTCAAACCGTGCTGTAAATAAAAATATTGCAAAAAATTATAATACGTTAAAATTTAAGCAAACGCAAGGGGGAATTTGGTCTGTTACAAAGCGTACTTCGTAATTACCCAGCATAAACTTTGAGTAAAAAGCAAAGGCGAGAAACAAAAGCGATGGAACACGGATGACGCGGATTTTCACGGATAAAAACAAAAGCAATTTTAACCACAAAGCTACACAAATCATCACAAATTTAAAAGCAGGAGCAAGTGTGTCCTTAGCGGTTCAGGCGGGAATAGAGAGGGAGGAATTTTAGTTTTTTTTCCGGGAGGATGGAGAGGTTTGCGCTGGAGATGACGAGGGCTTCGCCGCAATTGGGATGTTCTGTCTGGAAAATGTTCAGGCTTTTTAACTTGCCTGATGGGCCGCTTTTTACTTCAACTGGAATTACTTTGCCTTGCTTGACCAGAAGATAGTCAACTTCCGCCGCGCTGTTTCGTTTGTCACGGCTCCAATAATATAGTTTTGGATTGGCCGGCCCCGTGGATGATGATAAAAGCTCCTGCCCAACGAATTGTTCAGCCAATGCTCCTCGGTATGTTCCTAAAAGGTCTGCTCCGGAAAGGAGTTCTCTGGTGGTGATTCCACAACTTCTTTGCATGAGGCCTATGTCCGGAAATAGGTATTTTGCCGTTTTTTCAGACGCGTCGGTTGATAGGGGGAGGCCGTGTGGTGAAAATATCAAGAGTGATTTTGCTCTAAACATGTAAAATGACAAGGTTGATTTTACATTGTTAATGTAAAATATCAAGGGTCTTTATGCGTTGTAACTGTAAATATCGACCATTTCGAGGGTAATAATGGGTAGAAGCAGATGCCCTTAACTCAGGTATATTTGACGATTTTGTCCATTTTTAACATCATACTGAACAAAATCACGGTATTTTGTTCAGTATGGTATGAAAAAGGTGGTTATATCACATATAAAAGGAAATAAGAACGTTAATTAAAGCGTCTGAGGAGACATTATGTGAAAATTTATTAGCGCTTACATGGGATCATGAAGAACAAGATGTTGTTCAAAACAAGTTGTAAGCGCCTAAATGGTAAATTCCAACAAAATCAGTCTCTCTAAAATCAGTTTTCGCGCGCATAAAATTTCAGTTCATTCATATTTTTATTGTAGCACTTTTTGCAAAGTCCGTGAGTTAGCTTTACATCTGATCGTTTGGTGAGGTAATCCTCCAGTTCCATCCAATCGCCCTTGCCTTGTTCCACGCCGGTGTCGTCTCTTATGCTTTTGCACTCGCAGCAGATTGGCAATATGTCTTCATATAATTTAACTCTTTTTTCAAGCTCGGATTTTTTTAAACAGTTCTCAATTCGCATAAACAATTCGTCCCTGTCGTAAGGTTTTAGCATATAATCCGCCGCGCCCAGGCGCAAGGCGTCTATGGCCGAATTCACGGACGCAAATCCTGTGAGGATAAATACTTCGGTTGCGCTGTTTTTTGCTTTAGCCGCTTTCAGCACGCTGATGCCGTCTACCATTTCCATCTTCAGGTCGGTAATTACCATGTCATAGTTGTAGTCCGCCAAATTTTTGACGGCTTCTTCGCCGTTTTTAGCAGTTGAGACGTTGTACCCCTCTTTTTTAAGGTCAAATTCCAGGGTTTTTAAGATAATCATTTCGTCGTCAACCAAAAGTATTGAGTTGCTAGCCATAAGTTACCTCCTTTGCAACAGGAAAGTTAATAGTAAACGACGAGCCTTTTTCCGGTTGGCTTTTTACCTCAATATCGCCGTTATAGGTCTTTATAATGCCATAGCTAATTGAGAGGCCTAATCCCGTCCCTTTTACCGCTGTTTTTGTTGAGAAAAACGGATCAAATATTTTGTCCAAATATTCAGGTTTAATGCCTGCGCCGGTGTCTTCAATGTGTATTGCAATCTTTGACTCGTCCTGTTCTGTTGAGACAAATATCACACCGCTGTTTTTTTGCATTGCCTCTTCCGCGTTTTGCATAATGTTTAACAGCGCCTGTTTAATATATGCGGGCGTCGCTGTTACCATTGCTTTGCCGCATCTGTTTTTAACTTCCAGTTTAATGCGGCTTTTTTCCAGTCGTTTTTTGTAAATCATGCAGGCGTCATTTACCGCGTCGCAAATATTTATCGGAGCGGCTTTTCCTTCAGCAGGCCCATGGAAATAGAGGAGGTTTCTTATAAGTCCCGCCATGCGGTCGCAATCGTTTAACGCCAGGGCTACAAGCTCGTCTCTCTCTGTTAATTCGTTAACGGTAAATTTGTCCCTTGCGATTAACTCCAGCACATTGCGTATGCCGCAAATTGGGTTGTTAAATTCATGGGCAATAGCTGCCGATAATTTGCCGATAGCCGCCAGTTTCTCGGCTGTGGCCAAATTCTTCTGCGATTTTCTAAGTTCGGCTGTTCGTGATTCAACCAGTTCTTCAAGATGTTCGCTGTATTGCCGCAGTTGTTGGTTAGACCGTTTCCTGTCAATTGATTGCGCGATAGAGTCTGAAACGGTTTGCAATGTTGAGTTTAGATTATCGGAAATTTGAGCTCTTTCAAACCCCGCCAAACTTAAAGCGCCGATAACCTTGTCGCCTGTCCTTAAAGGATAACAGGCTATATATATAAATCCCGCTTTTTTTAAATGCTCAAGATTATATTCTGATTGGTTTTGAATATCGTCAATCTTAATTGATTTGGCGTTTTTAATAACAGAGCCGGCAATTGTTTTATCCGCGTTTTCTTTGCTGGGCATCGCGTCTTCTTTTTTTATCCCGCAACATCCTTTTAAGACCACTTCGTTGGTTGCAGGGTCATACATTTCAATGGCCGTAGCGTC
Source organism: Candidatus Anammoxibacter sp. (assembly GCA_021777105.1). Lineage (GTDB taxonomy): Bacteria > Planctomycetota > Brocadiia > Brocadiales > Anammoxibacteraceae > Anammoxibacter_B. The sequence continues at coordinate 7,246 of JAIQZQ010000113.1, read as the reverse complement.
AAAATTAAATGAAGCGCTAATAATCTCCGGCATTATTGCGTATATTTCGTCTTCGCTTTTGACTTTTATCAGGAAATTTGAGATTTTGGCGGCGGCTTCTGATTGCGCCGCGCGATTTTGCAGCTCTAGTTTTGTTCGTTTAATCTCCGTTATATTGTGAAGGGTGATAAAGCCGGCATTCTGGTCTTTAAATGAGTTGCACGTCATGAGGAAGCTCATGCCGTTTAAAACTTTCTCCTCGTCAACTATAGTTTTATTTGTGCCGATAATATCCAGGAGATGTTTGTAATTATAACGGAACAGAAGGTTAATATTGTCCAACTTTGCAATGCTCAATGATTCCCTTAATTGTTCCATCGCCAGGTTTGCGAACAGTATATCGCCTTTATTGTCATAAATAAGCACGGGATGCGGATTTACTTTGGAGAATTCCGCAAACACCCTGACTTCTTTCGTCCTTTTTCTAACTATTTTTTTAAGATTTTGCTGAAACGCTTTCAGCTTTCTGTTTGCAGTTTTCTCTATTGTGACATCGCGCCAGATGCTTACAACACAGCCCAAACCGTTTGTAAACGGTTCGCCCAGAGTAGACGCGTTTACCTTGTAAAAACGCTCCTCGCCTTTTATGCCGGTCCGGAATTCAACATTGCCCGGAGTTCCATTGCGTCTGATATCCGTCTCAAGGTTTGCCCATTTAGCAGGCGCATCGGGGCTTAACCTGTTTAACCAGACGTAAAGGTTTGTCTCAAGCACGCTCTTGTAATCGTTACCGACAAAATCGCAAAACAGCTCATTTACCGAGACTATATTCTGTGATGAGTCGGTTATCACAACTCCGTCAGGCGTCGCTCGCAGTATATTCTCAAAGAAACTTACGGTGCGCCGCATGCTGTTTAGATCGTTTTTTTTTGATAAATCAATCATTTTTACACACCCCTCATTCCCCTCTTTTAGAGGGGAGGTTGTTTGCTTGCTCCGGCGCTTATAATTGCGGAGCTTTATAACATGCTTGTTGTATTTGTGTCAGTTTTTGATTTTAGATATATTAACCGCGCAAAATTTCAATTCAGGCTGTTTAGAGTGCATATCGCACGCATTGTTGGTGACGAGGTTTGCCAGCATCCCTTTGCCAACTCCAAGCAGATCGCCATAATGCATATTCATAAAAATAACACCTTCCCGTGTTTTATCCAAAACCCTGGCTACGCCCTTTACTTTGCCCCGTTTGGACTCGGCTTCCACTTTATCGTTTTCAGCTATGCCCATGCGTTTTGCGTCAACAGGGTTAATGGAGATATAATTGGTCTTTGAGTTGTTTTTTGAATGCTGGAGCCTTCCGGTTCTTGTCCGCGTGTTAAAATGGGCGGCTGATTTTCCTGTTAACAGGATAAACGGGAATTTTTCATTTGGCAATTCAGCAGGCTCAATGTAATTGCGCGCCAATAAAGCCGCCCGACCGTCAAGCCGCGGGAAGTTATAGTCGTTAAACAGCCGCGGTGTTCCTTTATGATCAAGGGCCGGGCATGGAAGTTGAGGCCCTGTTTCGGCGCGCAACCTGTCGTATGTAACCCCGCCCATATCGCAAATGCGATTTATGGTTAACCCCTTAAACTCTTCAAAAACTTCTTCCGGGGAATTATAGGCAAACTCTTCTTTAAAGCCCATGGCATTAGCTACCATTTGTATTATCTCGTAATCCGGCTTTGCGTCGCCTTCAATATCGACAATCTTTTCAATCAATTCCGCCCTTCTTTCAGATGTTATAAATATTCCCGTCTTTTCGCCCCATTGCGTTGCCGGAAATACGACGTTTGCCAATAGAGACGTTTCGGTGGGGTGGAAGATGTCCTGAACTATAAGCAAATCCGCTTTTTTTAGCCCCTCTTCAACCCAATTTGCATTAGGCAATGAAACCGCCGGGTTGGTGGCGCACACCCATAACGCGCGAACTTCGCCGGAATGGAGGCCTTTAATCGTGTCAATAATTGAGAGCCCGGGCGTCGGCGATATTTTATCAACCTGCGTGTTCCAGTAATTTGCGACTTCCTCCCTATGTTCGTAGTTAAGGACGGAGCGCATTCCCGGCAAAAGCGTTGACAATGCGCCTACCCACCGGTTGCCCAGCGCGTTTGCTTCGCCGTTAATAGTGAGCGGGCCGGCGCCCGGCCTGCTGAAATTGCCTGAAAGCAGCGAAATATTGTGAAGTGTGTTGTTTTTAAACACGGCTTGCGATGAGTGGTTGTACCCCTGAAACCAGAATGTCAGCATTGATTTTGCCTTGCCTATGGCATGCGCCGCTTCAATTATTTGCTCTTTTGGGACGTTTGTAATTTTAGCCGCTCGCTCCGGATGCCACGCTTCAAGATGTTTTTTAAGGTCTGCAAGTCCCGCGCAATATAGTTCAACGCTTTTTTCATCCACATACCCATCTTTTAAAAGAACATGGGCAATTGCATTGTTAAGCGCAACATCCGTGCCGGGACGTATTTGAATGTGCATGTCCGCTATTGCGGCTGTCTGTGATTTGCGAGGGTCTACAACTATGACTTTTGCCCCTTTTTCTTTTTGGTTTTGAACCCGTTTAAATATGATGGGCAATGAAACCGCCATATTGTTGCCGGCTATAAAAAAGAGGTCGGCAAGCTCAATGTCCGCGTAACAGCAGGGCGGAGCATCGGTTCCAATTGTGGACACAAGTCCTATTGACGTGCTTGACATGCAAAGCCTTGTGCTGCACTCAACATTATTAGTCCCGATAAGGCCTTTCATAAGCTTGTTCATCAGGTAATATTCTTCGATTGTGTTGGACGCTCCTCCGTAAAAAGCCACTGCGTTGGGTCCATATTTGGAAATTATATCGTTTAACTTGCCGGCGGCAAACGAAACGGCCTCATCCCAGCCAACCTCCGTTAAACCTTTTTCTTTTCGAACAAGGGGCTTTTTTAACCGCCCCTCGGCATTGATAACTTCCGGCAAATCATAAGCCAGGGCGCAAATATCGCCGTCGTTAACCGGATATCCCTTTAATCCTTTTACTTCCGCAATCCTGTTGTTAACAACATTTACATCAAGACCGCACCCAACCCCGCAATACGGACAAATAGATTTATGCCGGTTATTTTCCATTTTTAGCCCTGATTTTGCTTTAAATCCTTGTTTAGCTCTAAAAAATAAGCATTTTACCCATTATTAATATATCACGAGGTTGCGACTAATGATTTGGTATTCTATGGATTTTTCGGAATTTTATAAGTGGATTAGCTCTTAATTGGGTATGAAAACCGATGTTTTTGATATAAACTTTAGTTTAACAGAAGGTGGCAGGGCTAACAGCCGGATTCTTTATGTTTTTACTAATTCCTAAATCAGGCGATTCTATTGGTAAAAGAAATAAAATATCTCACTTAAAGGGCGAAAATATGATGTTATAATGTATTGCCAACAAAATAACATTTATCACCCAATAAGTGAGGAAAGTATTATGCAAAAAAAAGAACCAAAAAGCAGCAGAAAAATAGACAAAATCGAAGAGACATCAGAAACGTTGACAGGCAGAGGAGGTATGGCGTTATATGTAAAATACTTAAACAAGGTAGGTGTTTATTCGCTATTATGGGCTTTTTTAGGAGTAATCAAAAAAAATAAAAAAGGGATAGAACAGAGTAATATATTTAAACAGATATTCTGTTGTCTTTATGATGGAACAAGCCGTCACATAAGCTATTTTGATGAACTAAAAAATGATGAGGGTTACGCATCCGTTTTAGAGAATAGCAAAGAAGAGATGGCATCTACAGATCAAATAAAACGATTTTTTAAACTGTTTGCATGTACTAAAAGCTATTTGTTTCGTAAGACATTGCGAAAAATGTTTATTTGGCGTTTGAAATTAGAACAACCTGCATTAATAGAAATGACAATAGACACAATGGTGATGGACAACGACGAGGCAGAGAAACGCCATGGAGTGCAGCCAACGTACAAAAAGGAAAAAGGATTCCAACCGTTACAAATGATATTGAACGGCAAAATAGTAGACGCGGAATTTCGAAGCGGATCGAAACACAGTAACTACGGCAATTCAGTGGTAAAGATGGTCACAGAAGTGGTAAAAGAAATACGTAAAGGATATCGCAAAGAAGTAACAATAATATTAAGATTAGATAGTGGCTTTTTTGACCAAAAGAATTTAAAAGCATTTGACGAATTAGGTATAGGTTTTATATGCACAGGCAAGATATATGATGATATTAAGAACCACGTGTCTTCACTGCCGGCTAGAGACTGGGAAAAATACAGTAATGGGCGCCAGAAATGGGAGTATATAGAATTTAATTATAAATGCGCATCTTGGGATTGGAGGCAATATTACCGAACATTTTATACGCGCAGGGTAACAGAGGAAAGTGGCCAAAAGGTGTTTAAGTTTGCGCGTCCAGACAATGTGGTACTGACGAACCTAGGTTTGAATGATAAAGCTCTAATTAATTGTAGCGCCGCAGAGGCGAGAAGATTAACAACCGCAAAATCAATAATAAAGAGTAATCACATGAGAGGGGCAGATGAATTACCGCATAGGGGATTAAAAGATTTTGGATTTGAAACATTGCCATTTAAAAGATTTTCATCAAATAGCGCGTTGTATTACTGTATGTTGATATCATTCTTTTTATTTGAAACATATAAAGAAGATGTATTATCAGAAGTAATACCAATGGAAAGCTATGCAACAACGGTACGTAGAAAAGTATTGGATTTTGCGTGCAAAGTAACAACCACCGGTGGAGAAATAATACTAAAAGTGCCCAAAGCCATAATGGAAAATTTAGAATTTCGAACTTTATGGGAACGGAGTCAAAATCCTATACCAATATGAGTGTGCCATTTGTAAGATTAATAAAATATTTTACTTCCGTGGTAGCGGTACGTCCAGACTTAATAAAATAACGCAAAAAATGTATTTTTACACCGAGCTCTCTTTTTTTTGTAATTTTTTTCTTCTGATATTGTTTATAAAAGCTGTAAATTGAAAAAAAGAATGGCTGTTTGCCATTCTTTTTTATTTTTAATATAAAATCGCCTAATTTAGGTAATTGTTATTCTTGGTGTGTGTGGGAGCTGGATAACAATTCGGAATATACGCCTATATGGTCTTCTTTATAGGATATTAATGAGGGCAATAATAAAACTACTATATTGATTTAAATATTTGCCTTTAATTGACCCGCCCTTGATGGGAGGGGTAGGTTGATAAAATTCGAGCAAAAATAATGGTATAACATACTTTGACCCAGTCTGATAGCGAAACCTAATGTTATAATTTAGAATCTCTCCCTGTCAAGGACAATTAAGCGCCGGATAACCTATTTAATTTGTTGTAATACTATCGCCACGAACTCGCGTTGAGCGACCTTTTGTCCAAGATCGCAAACCTGCCAAACGAGCTTTACCGACCAAATAATATAGCTCATCCAATGAATCTAAATGTTTGGCAAAGAGATGTTCCCGCTTATTAGCCCATTGCGAATCAATAGTTGCAATTCCTTGTTTAGCCATTTCCTTAACTAAAGCAGTTGCGAACAATTGGTGCCCATTAATAGAAGGGTGCACATGGTCAAGTAACCATTCATTGCCGGGAATGCTTCCCTGGCTTCTTTTTTCAATCAAGGCTCGCGCATCAACAAGTGGAATTTCCAATGAACGGCTAATCTCAAAGAGTTTCTCATGCATTGGTTCTAACATTCGTAGAGGAAGGACATCAAGTTCTTTGGCTTCAACAATAGCGGCTTTTGCTTTGTCGAACCAGCCAAGTTTTTTATATACTGTCCCTAATTTGAAAAAGGAGTCAGCTTGTTGATCGTCCAAAGCAGTAATTTGCTCCAGGTAAGTTATTGTTTTCGCCAATATAGGTTCTTGTTGAGCCTTGAGCCGTAGCTGCTCAATCACACGTGTGTCAATTTCTGTAATATCGTCCTTAGATAATGACTTAAAAGGAGGATTATCGGAAAGATTAGATACCGGATTCATAATAATCACCGGCACATTAGTAGCGCGCGCCATCATAATCATGCGTTGAATGTTGCTTTCAAAATGCGCAAAGACATCTTTTTGCCATTGTTCATTTCGTTGATATAATTCCAGGCCGCCACGGTAATCTAACAATGCCTCCACTTCTGTTTGCAACACAGGTTTGGTTGTTTTTTTTTTGTGCTGTTTAGAAATACCTTGAAATGCATTTTCAAGAAGGCTGTAAATACGTAAACTTGAAATAAAGGCGTAACAGTGAGCTAACGAAGATTGAGGCCCTTTCAGATGACCGTATGTTCGATCTTCAAGAAATTCATTATGACCTGTGTAGAGAATAAACAAATCTGGTTTATATTGAATTAGTTCTTGCATAATCGGGACGAGACGGTAACTGGCATAAGAAACTCCACCGCAATTGACCACCTCCCATTGACGATCAGGTTCTGCTGCTTGCAAAGCAATTTCAAGCCATTTGGCAAAGGAAGTTTCTGTCGCATACGGCCTTCCCTGGACTGTAGAACCTCCGAGAACAAAAATCCGAAACGTCTGAGGCGATTTTTGAGAAGGAAATGATTGAGGAAGAAAAAATGTCAGACGTGATGTTGATATATTAAAGGATTTGGTGGTTTCATTTAAGGTAAACAGCGGACGGATCCCCTGAAATCCAACAAATGGATCATTGAGCGGATCATTTGGAGCAACATTAACTATTCGTAAGCCAAGTTCGAATATACATACCAGCAGGACGCCAAAGATAATAGCTCCACAACTATACAACATTTGTTTATGCCATGATACTAGTTTTTGCTTTTCGTTTTGTTTGTTGTCGGTCATAGTTTAAGAGGATCAATTGTTGCCATCCTGACTATTTAAATTTCAATGAATAATTAATATGTGGCCTGGGCTTAACTGTTACGTCAATTCTGCCCTATATTAGCGTTTAATTCACCTGCGCTGTGTAATTGAAGCGTCTTGCGACAACAATCCAAATTTATAACCCAAAAGGGGTCAAATCGCTTTTTGACTGCAAATAGTTTTTAACTTTGCGTATGCCTTCCATAACTTTTTGTCTGTTTTCATTCTATCCTTTAATCTAAAAATGCATGATGCCACTGTTTTGTATGATGCGACGCCATATTCCCTTGCTATTTCTGAAAAACTTAAACCGGTTAGCTCTCGGGACAATGAAATTGCAAACAATCTTGGAATGTTTCCATCT
>JAIQZQ010000112.1 GCA_021777105.1 Candidatus Anammoxibacter sp. | reverse complement strand
GGATAACGGGTGAGCCGTATAGTGGAAATCTCTATCTACGGTTCGATGAGGGCTCCGGGATTAAGCCCCCGGTGGCTACTCTACTGGTTTCTTTTACCGATAACCACTCACCTTACTTTCCGCCTTTGCTTTTAAATTAGTGTAGATTAGTGAAAATTAGAGGTTAAATAGCTTTTGCCTTATTTTTACGCTTCTATCTGTGAAATCGTTTTTTCTCTATGTTAATCTGTGTCCCGCTTTTAATGTTTTTGCTTTTAATCCGTGAAAATCCGCGTCATCCGTGTTCCATCGTTCTTGCTCTTGCTTTTACCGATAACCTATAACCTATAACCTATAACAGATAACCACTCACCTTGCTTTCCGTTTTTCTTCCTGCCTTTGTCCCTTCGTGGCGCAATTTTGGCTTTTTTAAAAAAATATTTCATACCATTTTTCTCCTAAAAAACGAAATCCCGCCTCAAACACCCCACCTCGTACTGACACTCATTATCGCCAATCACCGACTATCCATTAGCATCAACAGTTTTACGCCAAAAACCACAACCCATTACAAGGCTCCATGACAAAATGTAATGGTGTCACATAAGCCCTATGCGGGTTTTCCACTACAAAAACGCATCCATAGAGCCGGATTGACATACAAAACCCAAAATGTTACAATCCCGAACACCGGTTTTAGAACAGGGCTGAAATAGGCCGGTTTGACTATAGATCGCAATTTTTTGTTTTTCATAATGGATATCTGCAACATGGAAAATATAAAACTCAATTTTCAATATTTTACCCTTTAATATGAAAATACATGGAAAATTTTCCATTATATAGCCGCAATAGTTGGAAAATTTTCCATGTATCAACACTGTTAGGGCAAACACAACACAAGGGGGAAAACATGGCAAAGGTATTTTTCTCATATGCTAGAGAGGATGTTGAGCAAGTTAATAGAGCAAAATCAGCTTTTGAAGACGCTGGTCATGAAGTATGGTTAGATAAAGATATCCCCATTGGAGTGCCATTGCCACAAGCAATTGAAATAGCAATTAGAAGTTGTGATTATTTTGCTTTATTTTTGTCATTTAACTCAAAAAGATCTACTTGGGTTAATAAAGAGAAATCTGCATATTTCCTAAAGGATATTGAGAATAATGAAGATACGATTCTTCCTTTAAAAATAGATAATGTTAACCTGGATGATTTTGGGGTATTCATAAAGCTTCTAAATATCTGTGATCTATGTAGTGATTTTGATGTTGGGGTTCGCGCTGCATTAGATCGAATCACACCAATTTTAAGCAAAAAACGATATTCACAGGAAGATTACAATCGGCTATTGTATGCTATTGATCTTTCAATAATTGCCGGCAATACATCGATGATGTATTACAATAATTGCTTTAAAGCAAATGTTGTGTTAGATGACAGGAAGAACGCGGCGACCCAGGCAGATAAAGCTGCGGAAAATAAAATTACTCCTTTGGTAAAAATCAAATACGAAGATGATGTTGTAATAACTGAGGAGTCCGACAAAGAAAATCCCTATGGTAAAATTATGAAGGATGGTTATACATGGGTGGTAGATCCTCTGGATGGAACCATTAACTTCACCAATAGAGTAGAGTTGTTTTGTACGGCTATAGGCATATTAAAAGATGGTGAGCCATTTATAGGGGTCATCTTTGATCCGACATCAAATGAGATATATTTTGGAATGAATGGGCTTCGATCACAGGTGTGGAAGATCCAAACGGGTGAGATTACTGAATTATATTCTTCGCTTAACGTAACAGATTTGAGGAACTCTGTTATTGGGGCACACATCAGCTCAAGAACAACTATTTTGCGAAAAATGTTTGAAAACGATGTTTTAAAAAATATATCTCTTCATTTCAAACATGTACGAATGCTAGGTTCCGGTCAACTTGCTTTAGCCTATGTTGCTTCTGGGCGTTTACAAGCTTTTTTTCAATTTGATAGTTATATTTGGGATCAAGTGGCAGGGGCCGTGATTCTGGAAAATTCTGGCGGTATTCTTAAAGAATATATCGAAGGAGAAGAGTGCGCAAGAGGGAGTCTTGGGGATTGGAACTATAAAACAAAAAATATTCTTGCCTGCGCCAACCAGAGCATTGCAAATGGATTTTCTGAAAAAATTATTGAACCAATATAGATTGATCAGCCATGTTGCTTGGCGTAAATGCACTCCAAAGGCCCTAATAAATGGTTAAATCCGACAAACGGCCATGCAGAGGCTATGCATTTTTGTACATTTTACGATTACCAAAGGCAGGCACTTTTACAAACATTTGCGAGTAGCCGTTTTCGGGTTAACCAAAACGTTACAAATAGTACCGAAAAATATTCTCAGAGGTTTTTCAACAGAATCATAAATTTGGCAATATGGAAACAAAAGTAAGTTTTATAACAGATACAATATAGGTGATTTTATGGTAAAGAAGGCAACTGTTTACGCACTTTTTATTATCCTTGCTGGGTGTGCAGTAGTACAAGATTTACAATTTGAAGAGGCTAAAGAGAATGGAAATATACTTGCTATAATAGGAGGTGGATCATATGCTCCTAACAGTGCAGGCGGAGTTGACGTGTCTATAGAGTTTAAAAATCTATCCGACAAAACTATCAAATATATAACATTTAAAGTGGTACCCTATAATGCGGTAGACGATGTGGTTGAATGTGAAATAAGGGGTATATCAGAGCGTCTGCTAAAAGCAACAGGGCCTATTGCGGCGAACGATGTAAGGAGTGATATGGTATGGCAAGACGTCTGGTACAATACTACAATCAAAAGATGTACAGCTGTAGTTTACAAGATTATCTACATGGATGGATCGTCACTGGAACGACCGAATAATATTTTTTGGGTAAAATAGTAGCTTTTATCTAAATTAAAAAAGAAGGTTCTAATGTGGAAAAATATATTTTAATAAGGTGACGTGGGAGATTTAACAGGAAAACAATTAGTGGCAGATCTTTAACGATCTGAAAAAAGACCGCTACTTTGATCAGATAAATGAACCATTTGATTAACGAGTTCATACTATTATATGGGTTATAACATAAGCCTACTACTTGGAAATAAGAATTACGTCTAAATTCGAGTAGTTTTGCCAAATATCAAAAGGGGATATTTATCTGGTCGAAATAATAAAATGGGACAGGTATGTTTTTATAGGCTTTAGGTTTTGACTTTTTTATAATTATGATGTTTTAAAAAGTTAAAACTAAATTTCCCATAACTATTGATTTCTGGAGGGTTAGGATGCCAACAATACCAAGGATGTTGCTTAAAAGCGATGATGGGATTTATCATGTTATATCTCGTACCGCGCTGGATGGGTTTGTTTTGGGCTCTGTTGAGAAGGATTATTTGTTTGGTTTGATTAAGCCGTTTAGCTGGATATATTTTGCGGAGGTGTTTGGGTATTGTATTATGGGAAACCATTTTCATTTAGCTGTAAAAATGAAAACTTCTAATGGTTATTCAGACGCTGAGGTGAAAGGGCGCATAACAAAACTAGGGGGGCAGGTATATTATTTTGAACTTGAGGCTTTGGCCTTTTTATAATCATGATGTTTTAAGTATTTAGAGTGGCATTTTGTATAACTATGGGATTTCCTGCGGGTTGGATGCCAAGGATACCGCGGGGTTACTTAAGAGCGAGGCGGGGGGATTTATCATTTTAGGAACTTGGTTTAACTCCAATTAAATAATATTACGGCGCATCTTTTTCCTTATGGTTGAAATAGACACCCTGCAATTGCCATAGGCATGAACATTCGAATTTTTCCATGGAAGCCTGTTTTTTCGTAAAAGACGCTGCTTCCATCAAAGCTTTATTGGGTTTTTGGGCCTTCTTGCAGGCGTTCATAAAACGGTCAAAAACATCGTTTTCAAGAGTGATACTCTCGTGTTGCGCTATTACCCGGGTTGCATTGTCGTCAATAAGTTTTACAATATACTCTGTGACACTTTTTAACCCAAGCAAGGCTGACGTTTTTTCTGCTTTTGCTTTAATTTTATCATCTAGCTTCATGTCAAGGCGAGTGGTAGTCATTGCTGTTCTCCTTTTGTATTTTGCGCAAATAAATTTAGAGCTTTTTTAAAAGTTTAGCGCCTGCTATAGATTTTGTCAAATGTATACATTTTTACATACCTCTACGCGATACGGTTTAAGAATTCTTGCCAGGCGCTTATTTATCTAACATTTCGAAAAGGTATAAATTAAGAATTAAAACCTCCCATCTCACGTCCCTCTTCGGGGCGCTCCACGTTTTTACTAGAACAAGCCTTGCCGGTTCTTCAATCGACGAATCCTCTGCGCATAAGCCACAAAAATAATTCAAGCGATATTAATTTAAAAGGATATAATATAATTCTTAATGTTAAATATAAACAGTTTACTGCGTTAATCACTAAAATTCACATCAAATAGTAAATATAAATGGATAAAAAGATTATAAGAAATGGCTTACAGAAGTGATTGATAAAGTCAAATCTGCTCAAGTGAAAGTAGCGGTAAGGGTAAATAGCGGTTTAATAGCTTTTTACTGGGAACTAGGTAAAATAATTGCCACAAAACAGTCTGAAAGCAAATGGGGAGATAAGATAATTGAACAGTTATCTAAAGATTTGCATTCAAATTTTCCTGAATTAAAAGGGTTGTCAACTTCAAATCTAAAATACTGTAAAAGGTTTTATACGTTTTATGGCGAAAACCTTGATTTTGAGGCGATAGAGCCGGATAAAGGCCGTTCGCTAATTGGTCAACAGCCTGTTGACCAAATTCCATGGGGGCATAATATCATCATTTTTACAAAAGCTAAATCTTCCAAAGAAGCTTTATTTTATATTCAACAAACTATCGAAAACAACTGGAGCAGAGATGCCCTGGCGCTTCAAATAAAGTCTGATCTGTACAAAAGACAAGGTAAAGCAACTACCAATTTCAAAAACACATTGCCATTACCGCAATCAGATTTAGCAGCGCAAACCATTAAAGACCCATATATTTTTGATTTTCTGACATTAACAAAACCTTATAACGAGAGAGATATTGAAGATCAACTTGTAGAACATGTTACAAAGTTTCTTTTGGAACTTGGAAAAGGTTTTGCTTTTATTGGAAAGCAATATCATTTGGAAGTGGCTGATAACGATTATTACTTAGACCTGCTATTTTACCATGTTACACTAAAATGCTATGTTATAATTGATCTTAAGAACAAAAAATTTATTCCAGAATACGCGGGTAAGATGAATTTCTATCTGTCAGCAGTTGATAGCTCAATTAAAAACGACGATGATAACGCTACAATAGGCATACTCTTGTGCAGAGATAAAAACAGTATCGAAGCCGAGTTTGCTTTAAGAGATATTAACAAACCAATGGGGGTAAGTGAATTTCAATTAACAGAGATTCTCCCCAAAGATCTACAAGGCAGTCTTCCAACTATTGAAGAGATTGAAAAAGAATTTGGGGGGAAATCATTAAGGTAAAAGGAGAAAATTTGAAAATTTTTAGTGTCAAGCATTGAAAACAGAATAAGCAACTTCATGATTCAATTTCTAACAAGGCCAATTCTCGTGCCAAGCTAAATCCAAATCATTGGGATTTAGCGAAAGCTTATGAATCTGATATTGCTACCCATCAGGGAGCTCGCGGGAAATTGCGGGAAAGTCCTGACTAACTAAAGTCTAGCCGACAAGTTAGTAGTGAAGTCTACGCGCTAAGGGCTTGGAAAGAAACAGATGGTCTTTCTTGTGTAGTATAGTACTTTCACATTATCTTTGTGAGAGCTTCAATCGCCAAATCCTTGACGTGGCTTAGGCCTTGCCGCGAATTTGACTCAATCAGATATCGCAAATCTAATGCAAATCTCCAACTAAAAAGTCCAAGTTAATTCTTCCACGTTCCTTAAGTCCTCAACTTTTGCTAATCAGGGATAGTGTTTTTGCGCAGATCGCCATATTTTCCTTGAAAATCAGCCATCAAGTGGTTATATTTCAAGCATGCAACTTGATCGCAATATAAAAAACAGGTTTTTAACATCCGTATATTATCGACCGGTTACGCTATTAACAGGCGCAAGGCAGGCCGGCAAGAGCACGTTTGTAAAAGACTTAATTAGCAAGGAACATAAAGCGGCCTATTATACTATGGATGATATAACAACCTATTCATCCGCCACCACATACCCGGAAGACTTTCTCGTTTCGCTGCCAAATCAAGTTATACTTGACGAAGTTCAAATGGTAGAAGCTCTTTACCGCCCTTTAAAAGCAACGGTGGATAAAGATAGAATTGCCGGGAGGTTCATCCTAACAGGTTCAACCAGCGTTATGATGTTGCCCAAACTTGCCGAGGCTCTGGTTGGCCGTATGGACATACATACGCTTTGGCCTTTATCAATGGGAGAGAAAAATAACCATTGTGAAAGTTTTATAGACGCCGTATTTTCTGATGATTTTACGCCGCGAAACATACACGTCGCAATAAACGATATAATAAAGGAGATAGTTAAAGGCGGTTACCCGGAGGTTGTAAGTTTACCTGAGGACATACGGCAGGATTGGTTTAGCTCATATATTACCGCGATTATAAATCGAGATATAAAAGAGCTGTCACAAATTGAAGGGTTGCATCAATTCCACAATTTATTAAGGCTGTTGGCGGCCAGGGCTGGGGGGCTATTAAACTTCGCTGACATATCACGTTCAATCGGCGTTGCAAACACCACTTTAAAACGCTATATGTCCCTTCTTCAGGCAGTATTACTCACAGTTTACCTACCTCCGTGGTTTGCTAATTTAGAAAAACGTATTGTTAAATCCCCTAAAATTTATCTTAATGACACAGGCATCCTATGTTTTATTAATCGGATAAATGAACAGAGACTACGAGCTGATCTTTCTCTTCTTGGAGGAGTTTTTGAGAATTTTGTGGTCATGGAGTTGACAAAACAGATCGGCTGGAGCGCCGAACGTGTAAATTTATCCCATTTTCGAACACACGCCGGCCTTGAAGTTGACATTATAATGGAAAACACAGCGGGACAAATTGTAGCCGTTGAGATTAAATCAAAATCAAACCTGAGCGGACAAGATATGCGACCATTAAAAATCCTGCAAAAAGAAATTGGCGATCGCCTTATCCGGGGAATCATACTTTATACCGGAGAACAAGTTGTCCCTTTTGGTAAAAATATGATCGCCGTCCCAATCGGCAATCTCTGGCAACTTTAAATATATTGTATATTGCCGGCATGTAAAATCCGGGGATAGTATTGTAAAGGCTGGGTAACTGTTATGAACGAGGAAACTAATTTAATTTTTGTGACTTTTAAAGAGGAGGTTTATAAATGATAAATAAATTAACAGTTTTAGTGGTTAGTCTTTTGTTTATTGCCGCCATCTTTGTAAGCAATAAGGTTTTTGCGAGCGAGAACCTGTCTATAGCTGTAGGATCGGAACCTGTGCATTCGTCAGGTTTTCTTGATAATAAATTTGTTAAATTGCAGTCATCAACTCCCGGGACGCAACAATCAGGAAATATTAATATAAGTGGCAATGCCGTCTTTAGTGGCAATGTTGGCATAGGCTCCGGGGTTTCATCAAGATTGTTGCGTATCAGCCCGGCGCTGGGAGGGTATACAAACCTTGGAATTCAATTAGATCCTAACGGAGGCGGTTTTGTTGGCGGGACCTCCTGGATGATAGACAATAATGAGACTGACTTTTTAATTCATTCAAGTTTTCCGTTTCCTCCTTTCACAGGAGGCGTCTTTTGCATAAAACCTCTAAGCGGCAACGTCGGCATAGGCACGACTATTCCTGCTGAGCAGCTTCACGTTGAGGGCAACATAGTCGCTTCAGGGGCAATAGGTCCTGTGTCTTCAAAAGCTTTTAAGAAGGATATTGCTTATATTTCAACAAAAGAAGCAATTATGACTTTGGATGGTTTGGATCCTGTAAAATTTAAATACAAGAATGACAATTTAGGAGAAGAACACCTTGGCTTTCTTGCCGAAGACGTGCCGGAGCTTGTGTCCACTAATAACCGTAATCACTTATCGATTATGGACTTCACGGCAGTGCTTACTAAAGTGGTTCAAGAACAACAAAAAATGCTGATGATTCAAAAAGAAGCTATGGATGAAATGGCTAAAAGGATAGAAACACTGGAGTCCACAGTGAACTAGAGGCAAGCCCGGAAGCGCGTCTTAATTGCTAAGTATTCGCTAATTGCCAATTGATATTTTCTAACAAACTCATAAAGTTCACCCTTAAGTTTTGCCGATTTTTATTTATTTTTTAAGTATTAGCATTTATTTTATATAGCCGCTTCGGGCGGCTTACCGCAACGTCAGTTGGTATAGTGTAAAGGGAAACACGTGAGCTTTACTCTTAACAATGTAGTTCCATGGGGCAGATCATTTGAGGAATATGTTTCAATGTTCTCCTTGACTGAGACTGATTTGCGCGCAAAGATTCTTGGTTGTGGTGATGGTCCTGCGTCCTTTAACTCGGAGTTAACCAGGCAAGATGGACATGTCACATCTGTAGACCCCATTTATCGGTTTTCTGCTGAAGAAATAGGTGTGAGAATAGATAAAACATACCCTATGGTTATGGAGCAAACCAGAAGCAACAAGGATGAGTTTGTATGGAACAACATTCATTCCGTAGAGGAGCTTGGGCAGGTAAGAATGGCCGCAATGCGAAGATTCCTTGACGACTATTCAACTGCAAACGACAGGTACATCAATGCAGAGTTGCCGATTCTACCTTTTGAAGAAAAGAGCTTTGAGATAGCTCTATCTTCGCATTTTCTATTTCTATACAGCGAACTACTTTCTTATGACTTCCACCTTCAATCTATAAAGGAACTTTGTCGAGTAGCCAAGGAAACCAGAATCTTTCCACTCCTTGAACTTGGCGCTAAGAAATCAAGACACCTTGATAGAGCAGTTAATGAGCTTAAAAAATCTGGATATCAGTGTAGTATTGAAAAAGTAGATTATGAGTTTCAAAAAGGCGGAAATGAAATGTTGATAGTAAAATTATCTAACAAATAAATGCGCCTGACTTTGAAAACGCTACGCGTTTACAAAGCAGGTGATTTAAACGTTGAACGAAACCTCTTACGCGGCAGTTTTTGTGTCAACCCAAGCATCACCAGTTCTTTTTTTGCGCTTTTTCGTGAGCATGCTTTTACTTTTATCTGTGCAATCTGAGTAATCTGAGTAATCTGCGGTTCACTTTTTGCTTTTTTTTAATCCGTGAAAATCCGCGTCATCTGTGTTATCCGCGTTCTATGCGTTTTTAATCTGCGCAATTTGTGTTTATTTGTCGCTTAATTTTTTTAATTAGTGAATATTTGTGTGGATTTGTGGTTAATTTGCTTTTGCTTGTAGCTTTTGCTTTTTTTTAATCCGTGAAAATCCGCGTCATCTGTGTCATCCGCGTTCTATTCGCTTTTTAATCTGTGGTTTATTTGGCTTTTGCAATTTTTTTAATGATTTCCATATATCCATGAATGTTTTATAATGACGACGCTGTTAGCGAACCGGCATTGTATATAATGTACTGCGCTGTTAACATTTAGGGCTTTTTCGTAATGTATCTTTAATTGTTCATATTGCTTAAATTGTTTTTAGGGAATAAAATTAATGCTGATATTGTTAGAAAGGTAATAAAAAGCTTTAAAATAGAGAGTTAATTTGTTTTTATAAATATTTTTGTCGTTTCATTTTCATGTTTAGAAACACGCAGTTTAAAAATCTTCAGTTATTTGTGATATCCGCATTTGTAGTTTTATTATTTGCCATATCGATCAATTGCCATGCTTCTGTTCCTGGTCTGGATCATGGAAAGGCTTCGGCTCATTTCAATATTAAGATATTTGACAGGATTCGTTCGCAATTTTTTGGGTTTGGGGCGCAGATTTATCCGGACGACCATAGGGCGGAGCAGGTTATTAAAGACTTGAACCTGCGTTATGTCAGGGCTGAGATAGGGCCTTCGTGGTTATTGTTAAAGGAGCGTCCGTTAATCGGCGCCGGGCAGGATGAAGTAAACGGGTATGTGGAAAGAAACTTTAATATTGATTACCCGGATCGTTTATCAAGCGCAGAGAATATTTGGAAATGGGCGGCGCAATACGACCTTAAAATTATTCTTAACTTCTTTGATATTCCCGGCGAGTGGGCGGAGTTGCGTAAAGATTTAAACAGGCGCGTGCTTAAGGATAAATGTGTTTTAGATTTTGGAAAGCTGTGGTTGGGCATCATCCACTATATTAAACAGCGCAATTTGATTCCAGACTATCTTGAACTGGCAAATGAGCCTGATGGGGATTGGAACTGCGGTATTTTGCCTGAACAATATGATAGGCTTATTCGATACGTCCGAAAGGGTTTGGATGATCTGCATTTAGAGTCTGTCGCCATAATTGGTCCGGGGTTGAGCAATTTGGAAAAGAACGGACTGACAAAACAGCAGATTGACGGGCTTTCAATGGAGGGGGCTAACTCCATTTATGCGTGGTCTACTCATACATGGGATGAGTGGCACCAACAATCCTGCGACCAAAGTCACAATTTAATGCGATCGCAATGGGAAAAATTTGTTTGCGCCGTAAAAAAGCGTGATCATTTGTTAAAAAAGCCTATATTTGTGACGGAATACTCTTCCGCAAGCATAAAATTCTTTGGGCAATCATATGGCGTCGGCAAATACGATCAAGGCCCGCTTGCCGTAAACACTCATCCTTATGCCAGGCGTGTTTTTCAGAACACTCTGATTAATTTGAACAAAGGAGCGAATGTAATGATCTTTTGGTCGGCTACGGGGCAGGATTGGGACGATAAATATAACGGGTTGATCTCCAAGCCTTCTGAAGGGAGCAAGAAGCGGCCAATGCATGGATCGCTAATGACATTAATGCCGTACATATCACCAATGTCCGAGGTAATGGATGTCTCGCATGATGATGAGCTGGATATGGTGGTCTCCGCGGTTAAATCGGATGAGCAATTGGTCGTGGCTATTTCAAACCCTATGCCTTATGAGCAGTTTGCTGATATAGATTTGAGCGCTTTTCAAATAAAGGAGATAGTTAAAAGTATAAGGCACCAGCTTGATATTATTGGCTCTGCCGCTGTAAACATTCTGCTGCGTGAAAAAATAATGCAGGTAAAAATGCCGGCGGATACGACTACAACTGTTATAATAGAACTTTCATAGCTAAGCGGAGCCATCCGTAATCTACAGCTTATTTATGATGCAAATGCATATATTGGTGTCAAGCATGTGTTTCATGATAGATCTTTACGTTCTTCAAGCAGGAGATTGGCGCGATCTTCCATGCCTTTGTTTTTTTGATGAGTTTGCTCCGCTTAATCCATCCTACAGTTTGTGGTTGCTTTTGCTTTTAATTCATAATTCATAATTTAAAATCCAAAATATAAAATTTCCATTTACGTTTTATCAAGATCAACAACAACTCTTCCCGTAATCCTGCCATTCAATATTTCGTCGATTTTCGAGCATGTTTCTTCAAGCGAACACTCTACACTAATGGCGTCAAGGTTAGGTATTTTCCATGCGGAGGCCATCATCTTCCATAAATCCGCCCTTGTTTGCATTGGACATTGCTCGGTATTGATTCCAATTAAGTTAACACCGCGCAATATAAATGGAAAAACAGTTGTTTTAAATTCAATTGAATGCGTTAAACCGCAAGCCGCGATAATGCCCCACTGTTTTGTGGATTTAATTGCGGTAGCAAGAGTATTTCCTCCGGCCGTGTCGACTACGGCGCCCCATCTGCCGTTTAGAAGAGGTTTGCCTGATGTGTCGTTAATTTCCTGCCTGTGTATTATGGACTGAGCCCCAAGCTTTTTAAGGTATGCTTCTTTATCCGGTTTGCCGGTGGCCGCAACCACATGGTAGCCGACCCTTGAGAGAACGGCGACTGCCATTGAGCCTACTCCGCCTGTGGAGCCTGTCACAAGCAGCTCGTCCTGAGTCGGGATTAGACCTAAAGATTCCATCCTATAAAGAGACAAAGCCGCGGTAAGTCCGGCAGTGCCGAACGTCATGCTCTCTTTTAGCGTTAAACCATTCGGCAGTTTAACCGCCCACTCCGCCGGAACCCTGATATATTGCCCGAACCCGCCGGAAGTGTTCATGCCGAGGTCGTAACTTGTAACGATGACTTCGTCGCCTTTATTGAACAAATTATTATTTGACGCGGCAACCACGCCGGCAGCGTCTATTCCGGGCGTATGCGGATATTTTCGCGTGATGCCACTGTTGCCGGTGGCTGAAAGCGCGTCCTTATAATTAAGCGCCGAATACTTTACATTTACCAGTATATCGCCGTTAGGGAGGTCGTCAATTGATCTCTCTTTTATCTCACGAACAAATTCGCCGTTTTGTTCGCTAACAACCATTGCTTTAAATATTTTATCAACCATTAATAGCTCCTATAATTTAACAAACATAATTGAGTGTCAATATTCCACTGCCTATCATGAGAAACGATAGGGGGGTGAAGTCTTGAATATTTTTTTAATTAGGGTATTTATTCAAGTTTAAACTGTTTTCAGAATATATATACAAAAGCGCAAGCTTGTTACAAGGCGCCGGCCTTGTAACACACTGTTCTCAGAGGCTCCGCCTCTTATCTCAGGCAATAAACCTGAAGTATTATTCTCATCAATTAAAATTATTGTCATGCTTTTAAACTAGAGGCAGAGCCTCTAAGGACACCGCGTTGCAAGGCAGGCGTCTTGTAACGAGTGAAAATAAAACCCTAAAGAGTAAATTCCAATAAATTCAGCTTGTTGGAGTTAAGGCTTTAGCCTTTTATTCATTAGCAAATTTCGAAAATCTAATGCTTTTGGGTATATTCATAAATCAATGCCCCTCGCCTGGAAACTGTTTAATATGCTGTTGAGAGTTTACCCGGCCCGTGCCTTGCGCGTTTGTGGAGCGCTCAGGTATTACAAAATCGCTGTTGGCAAAGGTGTCGTTATGTTTTAAAGCGGCTTCAGCTGCCACGCGCATACTTTCGTCGGAGTTCTTGCGTAAAAGCTGAATATTTGCGTTAACTGCGTCTTCCGCCATATCGGCAAAATGAAAAGCCGCGGTTTTGTCTCTTTCAAATTCAAGGCCTGATTCGCCCGCATTTATCTGTTTGTCAAGTTTCGATAAAACGCAAGCCATCGCGTGTATCCACATAGCGTTTTGGCTGACGCGCTCCTGAAGAGTTTGCATGTTTAGCAGCTCTTCCTTATACCTCTTGCCGAGCAATTTAAACTGGTGGCTGTGGTTTTGAACAAGTCTGGACAAACGAATCGCCTGTTCTGAAAGCTCTGGACTCAGTTTGGAAATATACGGCTCCGCTTTTTTTAATCCAAACAACATTTCCAGCCCAAGAGGTATGGCCGTCTTTATAAAAGTGGCCTTAAACGCGCTTTTGACAATTCTTATAATATTTCCACTAATTCCCAGGTCTCTATCCCATGATATAGCTTGTTGAATAGTGACCAGTTGCTCTATAAGCTGTTTGCCGCCGTAGCCAAACACAAACGTGTGCATTACATCGTTAGAGCCCTCAACTATGAGGTTGATGCGGCTGTCGCGAAAAGCTCGCTCAATCTCGTTTTCCGTTGGATAGCTCTCGCCACCCATAATCTGCATAGCGTCGTTGACAACCCTCCATCCCATTTCCGAGCAGAACACCTTGCAGGTCGCGGTCTCAAGCATAATGTCCTTGTCATGGCGGTCAAGCATGCCTGTTGTCATGTAAAGCATTGCGTCCATTGCGTAAGTCAGCGCCGACATGCGCGCAACTTTGCTTTTAATCAGATCAAATGATGAAAGCGGCTGGCCGAATTGATGCCTTGTTTGCGACCACTTTATTGATTGATCCATGCATTTGCGCGCCGCTCCCAACATGCCGGATGAGAGAGTGCACCTGCCGTAATTCAGGCAGGTAAGCCCAACGTTCAGTCCCCGGCCCTCTTTGTGCAGGACGTTTTCACGAGGGACTTTAACGTTGGTAAACCTTATGCGAGCCTGCCAGGTGCCGCGAATACCGCATTTGCTGCGGTTTTTTTGAAAAATGTCAACCCCCTCCATGCCCGGTTCACAAACCAGGGCAGTGACCTTATCAACATTTTTCCCGCGTTTCTCATCAAACATTGATTGTTTGGCGGCAACCGTAAACAGGCCGCAGAGGGCGCCGGATGTCGCCCATTTCTTTTCACCGTTTAATATAAAGTATTTGCCGTCGTCGCTAAGCTCGCACCGTGTCTCCTGCCCACCCGCGTCGCACCCGACATTAGGCTCTGAAAGGCAAAATGCGGAAAGTTCAGACTTGGCCATTCTTGGCAACCATCTTTTTTTCTGCTCATCCGTGCCGAAGAGTATTATTGCCTTGCAACCTATTGACTGATGCGCGGAAACAATAACAGCCGTTGAAGCGCAGGTTTGCCCGATGCGTTCAAGCACTCGGTTATAACTGCTAACGGACATGCCCAGGCCGCCATACTCCTTAGGAATAGTCATGCCCAAAACACCGTATTCAAACAATCGGTCGATTACCCAACCAGGCATCTCCTCCTCATGATCAATCTGAATCGCCGGGTGCTCTTCTCTCAGATATTTGTCAACTTTTACCAGCAGTTCGTCGCACTCTTTTTTTTCATCCTCATCAACCTTTGGGTAAGGGAAAACCATATCCTCGGCAACGTTGCCCCAAAACATATTTTTCATAAACCCCATTTCCGAAGGCTCAGGGCCAAGCATAGTCTCCGCCGCCTGCAATAATTTACGATCCTGCTCGGAAAGGTTCTTCAACTCCTTTAAGTCGACCATGTCATTTCCTCCAAAAACAAGCCGTATTAATAAAGTTACTCTACTTTAATACTACAGCAGAATAAGTAAAAAGCAATCATTTTCCTCTATTTAAATTTATTGGCATATTCAAGGTTTGTAAGCGTAACTAATTGAAAATAAAGGAGTTAATTAAATCATAAATAGGGTGTAAGCTAACATAAAACCTGAGACGGTTGGCAAGGGAAATTCTATATTAACTATTACCAAACAGATAAGCCTCTGGAAAACGCCAAAATGATAATATGATTTAATTTATAATTAACCGGTAATTTAACGTATAGCGCCTTGAACGCAAAGGATGTATCGTTACGCGTTTAATTAAAAGTTAGTGTAAATATTGGCAAATGTTAGAATATATCATTAATCTGTTTCTGATTCCGGCTCACAAACCAGGTATAAACATCCTATCTCCTGCTTTTTCAGTGATTTTCTCATCCAATTATAAAAACAACTTGCCGGATGTTACAAAAATAAACATGTTCCTGATATTTTATTGCCTTGATAATTTAACAAATAAACAACTATATTGCCTTGATTTATTCATGTTTCGATTCTGATATTGCCTTGATTTATTCATTCTTTGAATGTACAATTGCTTTGATTTTTATTGTTAATTTACTTTTGTTGATACTAATGGCTTGAAAAGTGATAACACGGTTGTAATTAATCATCTTTCAATTAGAGAATGTTTCATTTTTTAATTCCTGCAACCGTAGCAAACTATAGCATCAGAAATAACCTTTACAATAAAGATAACCTGAAGATGAGCGCGAAAATGTAAAGACTCTTCATTTTTACACCATTACGGTTTTATGTTTTGAAAGGCATTTTCTTGAAAAGACGAATTGAAATTGAACTTAATAAATGGAAGGAAAACGAACGACGTAAGGTTCTCCTCCTTCGCGGGGCAAGGCAAGTGGGCAAAACCTTCTCGGTGCGGGCACTGGGAAATAAATTCGAGCATTTCCTGGAAGTCAATTTCGAGGAAGAAGAACCTGTCAAAACTTTTTTCAAAGGCTCTTTAAATCCCGTTGCGTTACGCGAGAAACTATCGGCTTATTTTGGCGTTCCTATTATTCCAGGTAAAACCTTGCTCTTTTTTGATGAAATCCAGGCATGCTCCGGAGCTTTGCGTTCTTTACGTTTTTTTTATGAAAAGATGCCGGAACTCCATGTGATTGCCGCCGGATCGCTTTTGGAATTCGCCCTTGCAGAGTTGCCGTCTTTTGGGGTGGGAAGAATCACTTCTCTTTTCATGCGCCCTTTGAGTTTCATGGAGTTTCTTACCGCCACTGGTTGCGATGCTTTAAACTCAGTAATCCTGAAAGCCGATCACGTAAATGTAGTCGATCCCGTCATTCATGAAAAAATCCTTGAAAAAATACGAATATATTTTATCTTAGGCGGGATGCCTGAAGTGGTGGACGCATATTGTTCCGGCAAAGATGTGCGCGAATGCCTTGCGCTAATAGATGACTTGCTTGCTACAATACGAGATGATTTTGCAAAATACAAAAAACGCTCGCCGGTTATCAAACTCCAGGAAACATTTAACTCCATTCCGCTACAGACAGGAAATAAATTCAAATATTCAAATGTTTCCAACCTAGGTTCAACCCAGGGATATAAGGACTCCCTTGAACTGTTGGTAAACGCCGGCTTGGCCTATAAGGTATACCACTCTTCAGCCAGAGGCATTCCACTGGGAGGCCAAATGGAAACAAAAAAGTTCAAGGTCATTCTATTTGATATTGGGATTCATCAACGTATTCTGGGCCTGGATCTTTCCAGACATTTTGTAAAAAGCCATGCCCAACTAATTAATGAAGGAAAAATATCAGAAGCTTTCGTTGGGTTAGAGCTAATCAGCCATGGTTCAGTAAACCTCCACCCTCAACTGTTTTATTGGCATCGTGAAGCAAGGGCCGGCAACGCCGAGGTGGATTACCTAATCCAAAAAAACGGCGATATCTTCCCAATAGAGGTCAAGGCCGGAACAAAAGGACAGATGCAAAGCATGTTCATTTTCCTGAATGAGCGAAACCTTGACTGGGGTTACCGAATTTCCCAGGAAAATTTCTCACGATATGATAAAATCAGGACGATCCCTATTTACGCAGTAAACAGGGTTTTGTAGAAGACTAATGGGTTGCCCCAATTGCTTTCCTGCAAACCACCAACATGTCATCCCCGAATGCTATAATCAGGGATCCAGGTAAAAAATGAATCCCTAATAAACTGGATGCCCGATCAAGCCGGGCATGACAAACGCTAGACGTATCGGACATGACAAACGCAAGACGTCTTTACCGAATATTACATCATCCACCAAATACTTGGAATCATAACCCTCCTGTCGTTTTAATTTATTTACGACTCTATTTATGTGATCGGCTTTAATGTGTTTTTATCACATTTCATTTGATAGCCGTTTAAGTGAATAAATCCCATCCAGGCCGGTAACCTTCTTTGGTTTTTTAGGTTTGTCCGTTCCAAAATTACCTTTAAACATATCATAATAATCATTTACAAACGATTTTGTCCCTATTATTCCGCTATTCGTAAAGTATCTTGTTCTGAATCGCAGCCTGTCCATTGTTGTAAACTCATACTTTTTCTTTCTCTCTCCGGCAATTATCCTCTCATCTATAGACGCCCCTTTCCCCGTATCCAATCCGCCTTTTTCATACAAATATTCCATGTAATCCGCAAACCCCTCCTTTTCATTCATTTCAGTATATCCCATCAACCCTAAATCCATTGATAGAAAGTCCCCTTTGTTTCCAGTCTGCGCATGATAGCCAATTGAACTCCACCTATACTCTTCCGGTTTATCAATAATGTTTGTCCTTACAGGATTCAAATCAATATAAGCAAGCAAATTTATCAAAGTATCCCCGTTTTCAACCAAAACGCTCTTAAACCTATCTCCCCAGAAATATCCGGTTCTATTATGCGCCTTACTATAATAACGTGAAAATCTCTGCTTTATCTCCTTTACAAATTCCGACAAATTCGAAAACTTATCCTGGAAATAGTGGAGTCGGCCCTCTTCAACCACCCTTTCATCCTTGCGGAAAAACAATGCAAGCCTCTTTTTCAACTCATCATCCGAATAATCATCCCTATTTTTCATTTTAACAAGCAAATGAAAATGGTTCCCCATAATGCAGTACCCAAACACCTCAACAAAAAAAACACCGCTCATCCATTTGATAAGATTAACCAAATAATCCTTCTCCATCGAGCCCAAAACATACCCCGGCAATGTGCTTTTAGTAATAACATGGTAAATAGCGTCCTCCCCTTTAACAACCATTCTCGGAATTCTTGGCATACCTAACACTTCTTTTAGCAACAATTTAAGTTATAAAAATACAATTTTACAAAATTCTCCTTCAAAAGCATAACATATATAGCCTGTCCCAAAAATTGCTCAAAATTTTTATCATCATTATCATCAAACCTAGAACTATCTGCCTGTCTGAAAAATTTTCTAAAAATTTTATTAAAAGTGTTTATAGGGTGGCGCCTACATGCCGCCACCCTACATTTATTTCAAACTGATGAATCAATCCCGGATTAAGCCCTAGGAGATTCAAATGCAGCGCTCACATGATCGGGGTCAAGTCCGGTGCCCAAAATTGAAACCAGATTTTGAACCGTTACCGTATATTGAGTACCCAGTTTTAGATCCACTTTTAAATGAACAATTAAACCGGTGGATTCATCCAACGTTGCGCTTTTTACCTTTGCATTAGGACTCAGCGAGTAGTTCGATACATTGGTGGCGCTATCGTTCTCTATTGCCAGGCTGAAGTTCAAAACAACATCAGTATCCGAAGTTGCCGTAGCCTTCTGGAGTGCTATATTTGGAAGAGGAACACCCCCTGCGCATTCGGGTAGGGCTCCGCCTGCTGCTGCCGATTGAATTGTTTTAACTCGACAATCAAGTGAGGGGTCGTTCAGCGGATCCAGAGGATTGCCTTTAGCATGTTTTGGACTGACAAGGGCGAAAATGGATTGCCATTGGTCAATTGCGGTCATGATATAGGTTATGTACGGATTACCGATCCAGCATTGGCGAGAAATCACACCAAACGCGAACAAGTCGGCTTGGCCAACAGCCGAGTAGCCTGCAACATTTTTTGGATCCCCTCCGTAGAAACAGGAGACCCCATGTGCCATCGCCATGAACAGTCCTTCATAGTTAAATCCTTTCATCCTTGCTAAACCACCGCTAACTTGCACTACTTTTCGTCCATAAGCTTCAAATGCATATACATTAGGCGTCAAATCAATGGTATCGTAATAAAAGTCAATTTCTGGGTAAAACCCAGCTAATTGAGCTTCTATGGTATTAAAAATTGTTCTCGGAATAGGATTTGAGAGTGGCGCTTGTGAACCATTTAAAACAATGTCAACAGCTTGCTCAGAGGTAAATAACGCCTGAGCTCCGTAAGGAACATTTGAGGTTTCAACGTTATACGTCTTAAAAAGACCGGATACCATCTGTCGTTGACCGATTTGTGGCGATTTTGAATCCGCTTCGACAAATTCGAAGAGAACATCGGATCGTTTTACTTTTCCGGTATGCGTTGCCTCATACTCCGGTGTCCCAATGCTGGGTTTTGTATCGTAAACATCATCTTTCATCGAATCAGGTAACTGACTGAAATGCAGTTGTAAAGTATAGTCGCCAGCCACCACGCCAGCGGCCAACAACAAATGACCATCTGGATTTTTGTTCCATGGCTTGTTGGTTGAAATGTGATGGACTCCTCCATTGTAAGCTCCGATACTAACGAGCTGTATTATTACCGGATTACCATCTTTATTCACCAGTTGTTGACCTGGTTGCAGTTTGCCCGCTTTACTGTATTTACCATTGGCCAAAAGAAATACCTGATCCATGTTACAAATCAAATCATTTAAATGGTCTTCGAGAACAATATAGACCATCATCGGTTGGTGTCCAGTAGAACCGGTTCCAGCGCTAAAATTCACCTCAGCTGATGACCAGTTCATTTGTAACTTGTCGCCTTTTACCTCTGTGGAAGCGGCAAGTACATTTTCACCTTTTGTAATTGTGGAGATCGCTTTAAAACCATTGGGAATTGCAACAAGGGTGTCATTTGCAAGACAAGAACAACAACAATAACACTGATCAAATTCCCAATTCGCATCTTGATTATGTAAGGCGGTACAATTCTCAATAAATGTACTAGATGGGAAATACTTTGCCTTTTTTGTCGATTTGTTATAACAAACAAAACAAAGCACGGGGAAATACAATACTCCTGCAGTAGCACACGCTTGATGATAAGACGGATTTTCATTTATTACATTTTCACAATGATATGGTGGCGTCAATTGTTGACATGCCATACCGGGAGGAACTAAGCCTTTTGTTTTCAAATTTGTCAAACAAACTGTTGGATCATAAACCATGATTTACTCCTTGATTTTTAATTAACAAAATATTTTTTGTCGCCTAAATCTTATTTATTACATGTTTTTTATCATGAATAAAGTTTTTCGTTATTAGTCTCTTTTTTTGAGTTTGTAAAATATTAGATTTCATTAAGCGAAATTGAATCCTTGATTGACTCATCATTCTTCCAACTGCAATGGGGCGTCCCATCGATTAAAGCCGGCACGATTAGGATGTGGGGCTGAACAGGTATCACTGGTTCTGAGAGCCTTAACCTTAACCACGCATCCGCACATACTGCAAACCGTCCGTTCTTTTATATCAGCGCCGGCCCTTGCATACAACGACTGCTGATTCTTCGGTGGAATCTTGAGGTTTGGGCAGACGTTGCAAGCCATAAGTCTTTTATGATATGTTTCTTCTGAAACCGTTGAGAATCCCGTTTTCGCCCAACGTGCCAATGACCCGGCCGCCCTGCCCAATAGGGTAACCGTGCTGAAAGTTCCTAAATCAGCGCTTTCATCCATCCTGGGAGGATTGGCTATCAAGTGTTCCATAAACTCCGGTTGTCCCCGGCAAACCAGCAAATTATGCGCATACGTTGAGTCATCAACGGCGGCTTGCAATACCTCTTTACTTACGGGTTTGTCCAGCCCCAAAATCGCAGCCATCTCGACAAGTTGCTGCTCTATGCTGTCTGTTGCGGTTATTTCCACTACATGCTCCTTTCTAATAAATTATGGTTAATAAATTATGTGATTTGCATCAAAACACTTTGGCTTGATACAAAACAATCACTTGCAAGTTTAAAAGCTTTTTGCCATCGATAAAGCCGTCGGTGAGAAGCG
This sequence comes from Candidatus Anammoxibacter sp., assembly GCA_021777105.1. Classification (GTDB taxonomy): domain Bacteria; phylum Planctomycetota; class Brocadiia; order Brocadiales; family Anammoxibacteraceae; genus Anammoxibacter_B. Next base: position 80,115 of record JAIQZQ010000112.1, on the reverse strand, counting down.
GTTTCAGCTTTGGATCGGTGAGGGCAAATTCAAACTTCCAGGATGGCAATAGCGTCTTGCCGTCCCAACTCAGTTTATCCACTTCCGCCTGCCCTTTCGTAAAGGGGGGCTTTTGTACGGGTTCGGTTTCAGCCGTCAATGAGAGGAAGGTCGCGCCATCAGCAATTGTGATTCCTTTGGCAACATCCAGTTGCAGGATTATTTCAGTATAAGTAAGGCTCTTGAAGAATCCAAGCTGTGCAGGATTTATGTTAAGCGTCAGCGTCTGTTTGGTTTTGTCGCTATGGTCAACAAGGAATGTTTGCCATGCGTTGCTTTGCATACTACCATCCACATATACACCTCCACCTAGGGGAGCTTGCTTCAAAGCTTGCTTAACATCCTTCTCAAGTTTACCGTCAAAAAGCGATGTATAACGTGCCGTTATGATTACATCAGATAATTGTTCAAAGTCAAAGCGGTTAGTCTCCAAAGGCATTGTTAAGGTCCAATCTGAAACAGCTCCAGTATTTTCAAAAGGTAAATATCGAGGATCTTGAAAGTCAAGCACAAACATACCGGATTCATCTATACCGCGTGAAATTGCGATACTCTGGTTCTGCGCCCAATTCTGACGTAGTCCTTGCGCCGGCGGATCGCCGTCAGGATTTAACAAATATTTAACTGCTTTAATATCACTAGAGGTAACGACGCTATTTTTGGTTTGCGTTAAGATCGCCTTAATATCCTGGTATGGCCCTACTACCGCAGGAATTGAAACTGAAATAGTTTTGATCTTACGCGCATATTGCCCCGGATAATCATAGTCAAACAAAGCTTCGCTGAAAGAGAAGCCGCACTCGCCGGTTGTTTTGAGAGCCAATAGTTGGTCAGGCGCAATCATAGCCAATGATATGGTTTTTTCTACTTCAAGCCTGCGTGTATCATCCGTCCGGTATGCAGTGTCCATTCGATTTAAAGCCAGCCTGAGGCCTTCGCCCGCGGTAAGTCCTTTGTGCAAGCTGTCCCAATAATCAAATGCCAGAAAAGTTTGGCTGGAATCCAGTTCAAACTGATAAGAAGCTTCCGCCTGACGCGCAACTTGCAATGCCAGCGAATAGGTTTGAAAATAGACTGCGCTTAGGCGGCCAATCATCCATTGATATAAATCCTGATTGGTAAATTTATCTTTCAAATACGTCTCAATGGCATTGTTTTGAGCAATACTCTTTTTATGCACTGCAAGATCTTGTTGAGCCGATTGAAGTTGCAGGTTTGCAGCTTCAATTTGATGTGTAAGACTTTCAACATCGACTTGCGCAAGTTGGTTTTGAAGCCCCCACTCTTCACTACGTCGCGCATAACCTCCCATTGTAGAGGCCCTTTGCGCAATATAACTACTGATTTCAGAACCGATTTCAAATACACCGGAAGCAGCATTAACTGCTGAGCCTACCTGGATGCCCCCATATGTCATGGCAAAAGGCGACCCGACTTGTGGAACTGCGTACGCAATTGTCGCGGCTGTCTTGCTAATACTTCCCAGAATATTGAAAGCCAGGGCAGCTTCAGTGGCGGACAAGCTTGTTTTTTCATAATCGTTTAAACCTTTATTAATTAGATTTGTGTAATAAGTTACCCGGTCTTTCGCGCCACCCTGAGATGTATTTAGTGATTTAATAGTGGCTTGTAATTCACTAATCCGGTCTTGTTTGATCTGGGTTACCATGTCAAGTATCTGCGCTTCTTGGGTCGAACGCAAGATTGATAATCCTTCGGCATCGTTCTTTTCCAAAACAGACAAAAGCGAGTTGCCCAATTCAATTAAAGTAGCACAAAGACTATTAGCGACGCCTATATTTGAACTGTAACGATATGGTGAAGGCTGATGCGTAGATGTTGTAATCTGTTGAACGTTATTGCCCGCGGAAGCTGCTTTAACCAGATCCAATGGATTGATCGGCGGTTGAAACAACAGTAACTCACGTACTACACCTTTAATATTCATTGAATTATTAATCTTGTGCATCCGATCTTGAACAATATCCCAGCGGCTCATTAAGTCACGATTTTCCGGCACGCAAAAGTACACATACAAATCATTGAAGGCATGACCCATCATGGGCGTATCCGTCCCCGTCCCTCCAGGAATAAAATATTCCAGATCAATCAGAAACTGGGGAATACCGTCCGGATATTTTTCTTTAATTTCATTGAAAGTTAGTGTAACACCATCTCTCGAACTCTCTCCGACAAGTTCAGGTTTTGGTCCTAAGAGGTCGTAGGCGTACACATACAGCATGTAAGCAGCAGTAATAGACTCCCAAGAATCTTGGGTAAAGAGTTGGTCACCCCAGTTAATTAAATTATCTATGTACTGCATAAAAGTTGACTTTTCAAAAGCGCCAATGCGTAAACGGGCAATGGCGAATGGATCAAATGGGTCATCATTGTAGACTTTTACGGCAGGGTTTGAGTCGGAAAGCATTTTCTCAAGAGACTGTAACGTATGGTTTCGAAAAGGGCGAAATTGCCAGTAGTGGCCGGAAGGCGCATTCAATTGATAATTGAGTAAAATGTTGCGAACCATACTCACCTGATCATTTTTCAGCGTCGGATCCGCAGTCTTTAAAAAGCTTAAATCCGTAGTAGATGTAAAGTCTGGATTTACCTCTCCCTCCGCGCTTAAAATAGGAGCGGGAGTAGAGCCAATATCATTTGATTGAAGTTGTGTTATTATGCCGTCGGCCTGTTGTTGAGATATCTCTTGCGCAGTTTCATTAACGATAACATCAGCCGTGGCAAACTGTTCTTTAACCGTCGGATCAAAAACATACTGTAACCATGTCTGAGCATCTTGGAATTGTTGATTGGTGTTTAAGCTGTGGGATACCAACATAGGTATGTGGTAAAATATCTCCCAGAAATATTGACCGTAGAGTCCGTCGAAATCAACTTGTGTGGCATCCAGTGCGCCGGGCAAAATCAAGTTCGTGGTCGAAGGGGCAAACCGATCAATTGGGAGCACAGGCACAACCGGAATGGCCTGGGTTTTTAAATCTAAAAGGCTATCAACACCACCAATAAAAAGGGCGCGGCTTATCTTGCTTATTGCGTCTGTAGATAGGCGCGTTACATCAAAATGGAAATCACTGGTTTTTGTCAGGCCCGTAGTATTACCTTTATTGATGTAGGTAAGGGCAATGGCTTTTGGCGCTTGTGCTAGTATTTGGTATATTATTGAAATTTGGCTTTGCGTTATTGTTTGATTTAACAATAAATTCCCCAACGACATTTCTAAGAATTTTCCAGTGAAGTTGGCTTTAGTGATTCGGCCATTTGAATCAATTATGGCGAGACTATTTTGTAGTGTAGTGTAAATTGTTTTTGATTTATCATTATCAATATCATCGTTCGAAAAGGCATCATCAAATATCATTGGCGCATTGGTCAAGGCATTGTATATATACACCACCTGGTCTTCTGTGATATGTTTTTGCAGAATTAAATTTGATAGTCCCATTTTTACTAAATCAAAGGTTGCTAACGGGGAAAGACGACCATCAACGATAAGCTTGATGCCCTTTAGCGCTGTGTAGATTTCCATAGAGGTTGACATGTCAATGCTTCCCGGTGAGGTTCCTTGATATTTCATTATTGCGAACGTCGGTTCAATAAGCGGGTCACCTACCGTAAGACCTTCGGCGAACGTTGAAAAAACTGATTCTCCCTCTGTTGACGGTTTAGGGGAAAGGAGAAAAATCTCATTACTTGCAAAGAACAGGAACCACCCCGGCTGTGTTCCAACAGGAACCACATTGGTTTGGCTCCCACCGACTGAACTGAATAACTCAGTTGCATCCATATGATTAAACAAAACCTGAAGCACTGCCGAGTACTGTGCAGGTCCGAATTCATTGTATACCGTCATTCCTGACAAAGTAGTATAAAGATCCAGCTTCGCCATTGATGCTGGTTGCACGTTACCGCTGCCGTCAACAATATTATCTGTTTTCAGGGCATCAAAAATCGAGCGACTTTGAACGGGTGAAATGCCAGCGCCGATAAAAGAGTTCCCATTAACAGACGTGGCTTCGCTTCCCGAAGTAAGACCAACATTACCAATTGCATTGCGATTGTCTGTAATAGGCCGGCCGCTGTGAGCTATCTGCATGGCATCGCCGGAACTCTGCATTTCGGGGCAAATTAATGATAACGGAGTCATAGGGTCGTAAGGGTCGGCCAGCAACAATTCCTTGCGTTGTATAAGGACATCGCCTTCAAGGCTGAGGTTCAAGACTGACACCGGACGCAGGTTAACGTTTCCTGACAACTGCCCCATTACCATACGATTATGGTCCTCAACACGACGATCCAGTTTTGACAAGAATTCCTTTACTTTAGGATCTGTGGTAGGCGATATATCTTTAACTTTCACAGTCGTTCCGGTATTTAGCAAATTTGGACCATACATCACGACCAGCCTTTCTGCTTCGGCCTTGAATTTTGGTTGTGTCACATAATTTCGGGCTGTCACATAAAAAGCGAAAACCTTATTCCAGCTGACCGAATCCATGTTAAAAATGCTATCAAAAATATTCTTGTCCTTGAGATTAGTCTTGCTACTGTCATCCGACTGAAACAAAACCGTTTCTTGGTCAACAAGGGTTTGTGGCTGCACCCACTTTCCTTCCTGGTTTAAAAATGAGTACATAACTGAAACGGTATATGTGAAGCTATTATCCGTTTTTATAGCGCCTTTCTCACCTGATACCGCAGAGGTGTCATTTTTTTTTATCTCGTTCCAAAAGAGGAATGGGCGGTTAAAAGCATAGATAAGAGTGCAATTTTGTGAATTAATAGTGAGGTCAATTTTTTCCCACGGCGTCCACGGCATATTCTCCACTTGGGAACAGTAATAATAAGTATAAGGCCCTGTTTTGGTGCGTGATAAAAGAAATAGCGTGTGAGTGTCTCCTATGTTCGTGCGGTAAGCGTCTACCGGCTTCAACTGAGCCACTTCATCAAAACCATTAATGTAAGCATTAAAAGCCGATCCTACATAGGCCGTGGTAACATCCGACTGCTGCAATGCCTGTGAGAGCGCAGTAAATTGTTGAGTTGTATTCTTTCGAAGGGTTGGAATTAAATAGTTCTCAGGATAAACAAAAATTTCTCGATTTGCCTGCCAAACCCTGTAATTCATCATCCATTCCCACCATGGCTCCTGAATCTGCGTAAGATCAGTGACTCCCGGCTCAAGACGTAATCTACAACGCTGAAGATAAAGTTGTGATGCGTTTAATGCTTCTTTAATATATGATATCGTAGTAGTCGGGCCCATTTCGACGTCTGTCAAAAGGAATTCGTAAACATTACGATCAGACTTAATGCTTGGATATTTTCCATTTAGCTGAGCCAATACAAGAGACAGTAAAACATTTCTGATATTCTTGGCAATATTGCCAGATAATTCATTCCAGATCGTGCCCCATTGTATTCCATATATACTTGCCGTTTTAGCCATGACATCTGCTGCGGTTTGGGTATAAGCAGTCCAATTATTAAGCGCAGGCAGATCCCCCAAAGCGGTGATGGAGGCCATAAATTCAGGGTTGGCGCCGAGATTGTTCATCAATTTGAAGCACTTTTGTAAGGCGGCCAACTGCGAGGTGATGACGGTCTCACCTTTTAACGGACCGGCCAGGAGTTTTGCCGCCACACTTGGTTCCCAACCAGTTGCCTTTTGCAAAACAAGTAACGTACTCTCTGATGGTGTATCCTCTGAAGAGGCTAAACCAATATAAACCAGAAGGTTTTGCTGTAAATCGCCCAAATTCTGCATCATTTGCTGCACTTGTTGAATGCATTGAATGGCATCCCATGATATAGTGTTAAATTTAGAGGTTAGTTGATATGCTACCGGATAAGCCGCCACATTTGCCACTATGGCGTCTGAAAAAGTTAACGTTTGTGTCAAAATCAACCCGCGTGAAACCGTCTTCAATACAGCCTGAACATAATCTCCATATTTTGGAGTGGTTCCATTCGCTGTCATGAATGCATTTTCCCAGCTAGATACTCCAGTAGGTAATTGTTCCGCAGCCACCGCAATCGTCATCAGAGATTTTATCAGAGCATTTTCAGCGCCAAAAAGCACGGCGATCTGGGCTCGAATATCTTTATCTACTGTAGGCGACGATGCTGAGACAATTGACCACAGCCCCCGAAGCCATTCATCCACATTGTCGGGTAAATATAGCGGATTGACATACACACTGGGATTTCCATTAAGAATATAGTCTAACTGGTAAATAGATAAGCCTAACTGATTCATCCACCGGCCTTTACTTGCCAGTTCCAGAATTTCAGTAACGGCCGGTGCTTGCGGATCTTCTAATTTAAGGAGTTTTAAGAATACCAGATAGCGATCCATAGGCAATTGCAACGCACGGCTTAAGAGAACGTGCCTATACAAAACAGTGATCACCTGAACGGTCAATTGCTGCGTATTCGCGCCATAGAGAAAAACCCCCAGAGCATTTACATCGGAAATCCCTATTCCCAATCCAGGCAACACGCGATTAATAGCGCTGATGTCAGCGCTTTTCGTCGACCCGGGAGTCCATGAAAGGGGCGTGTCTGTATAGCCGGGATTCAGCAAATTTCCAGATGGACGGTATGGAGGGTTTTTAGATATAATGGCTGCTGAATTAAAAAGTTGATCAAATGCAGACCCTGCTCCGTTCACACCCTGTCCATATGTTTTGATAGGCCCTAAAAGCGCTGTTGAAGTTTCCAAATCCATACTAAATTTCTTGCTCAATTCTATGAGTTGTTGTAGACTGGTTAGCGATTCATCAGTTATGACCGGTGTTGCCCCACCCTGAATACACCGCATTACCCAGTCAACAACTTGAGCAGGTTGACCGGTAACAGCTGCTAAACGCTGTAAACGGTTAATCTGATCCAACGGCGTCACATCCAGATTATCCAGACTTGAGGGTTGTCCCTTTTCCTGTTTCAGTGCAATCCATTTCCCGCTTAATCCTTGATTCAGGAAAAAGTTCACTTGTAACCCGGCCTTCTGCTCTGATTCCGAAAGATCCTGATTTATAAGAGTTAATAATTCAGGAAAAGTCATCCAGGTCTTAGCAATAAATGTATTTGCTTCTTTTAGGGTAGTGATGTCAGTAACATTATAGAAAGGCGCAATAGAGGCCGCGGTAATAAGTGTGGTGGTAACAATTTTTTGTTGATCCTGAGACAGTCCAATGCTGCGTGATGCCACGGTGTTAGATGAAGCTTTCCACGCCGACAGTATCGATCCAAAGTCGGCGCCAACCTTGTCCAGCAACACACGGATTTGATCTAAAGGATAATTAAAAGGCGCCGCTTGTGGATATATCAAAGTGGTTGCCGTCTGTTCTATAACATCATCGGGACTGGAAGCTCCAAGAGTCTGTTGTGCGCTTGCAAGCAAACGTTCATTTACTATCTCTAAATATGGGATGATTGTATTGGTGTTTGCGCACGTGAGTCCAATCTTCCCAATATCTTGACGGCGGGCGCTGAAAAGAAAATCCGCTTCAATCGTTTTAGAATTAGGTTTGGTAATATATTCATCAATAATTCGCAGTAAATCAACTAAATAAGCGGCAGGGCCAAAAATGGAACTACACTCCTGACAACTGCAATAATTTAACGTGCCAAACATCTCCTCATAACTGGGTAGATTCTGAAACGTTTGCGTCAATTGAGAGCTGGCTGTATCCATTGGCGAATTACTAAAAAAAGGCGAAACAACGGCGCCTCGTATAGACGCCCAAAGGTGTAGAGACTTGTTTCGAATGCCTGTTGCGCGCTTATGAATGTTTTCAGCCACATTGTCGTCAACCTTAAGCTGCTTAGCGTGTACGTCTATAAAAACATGACGCGGAATACGGGCGAGTTGATTTGCTGACACTATTCCACGGTCAAACAAACCTTTAGCTAAGTCGGCATCCGGATGCAATTTGAGTAGTCGTTGATTTGCTATAGAGTACTCAACTTTACCCGCAATTTTATCCTCGCCGATTCCAGAATCTTTAAGTTGAGTCGTAAATTGTGATAACTTGTCTTTATTATGAAACTCAAAGTTCAGAATATCAAAGTCAGGATTATTTTTGTAAAAAGATTCTAAATCAGGATCGCTGATTTTAAGTGAGTTTTTTGTCGTCGCTGCCATGTTATTTCCTTTCGTTTAAGAAATATTATTTTTTTGTTGCAAAAGCAGTAATTTTGCTGGACTAAACCTGGCCTTACTGTATACTTCAACTTAAAAAATAATGAATAAATAATTGGGAACAATCTATAAGATTGCTTCAACCGAATTGTTGTTGGGTTTAGTCTTAACCATTTAGGACAAACCACAATTTTTATATTCTCTTAATCAATATAGAAATCTTGAATCTTTCTTAAAAGCCTCATTTATTAGTCAAAAAGTGGGTTTTAACCTGTTTTAATAGTCAATATAAATGTAAAAGTTTAATAATAACAACAGGTTCCGTTGGTCTGCCCACGTTTTATGTTTTCTTAGAAGTTTATGTTTGGATATTAGCCGTATCATCCGAATAAATTGTCGTCGGGCTTGTCCCATGTTTTTGCGCTAATGCTGCCCCTCCTCGGATATCCGCTGTCTGTTGCTGTAATCTCAGAGCTCTTGTCCCACCTGGCCCAGCCGTTAGCCTTGGCGCATTGTCTTGTGTGGTTTGGTCAATCCTCTTTTCCCAAACTCCGGCGTTAAGTACATATACCTTCATCCGCATATATTGCGCTACGTTCGTTCCAGCATAAAGATATGCAGTGTGTTTAATCCTTATGTTATTCAGGCCAATCGGCGCATTTAAAGCATCTCCCGTCGCTGCTGCAGTAACGGCGTTTTCTAACACTGTTTGGTAATCCTCCTGTGCATTACCTCCAGCCATTACGGAATTTGTTGCTGAGGCCGCATTATATTGCGCCGCCGGACCGCCCCACTGCATCGCGAGCTGATGTCCCCAGGAAGTCTGCCCGCCAGCGAGGGATTGTGGCACGCCTGCAAGCGCAGAGCGTTGACCGTAAGCACTGTTAACGCCTCTCATTGGACCCGGCCAGGCCCTGCTGCCCGGCCAAAGGCCCGCCGATGCACGAGGGTTTGCGGCATCAGTTAAAGTTAATCCTGGGGTAAGTCCTTGTATCGCCCCTGGCAGCGCCGGATCTCGTGTACCCTTTATTTTTTGCCTGGTTAATCCTGCCTTGGCAACGGCCACACCAGCTTGATCCACGGGGGCTGGATGGGGTGCAATGGGAGGGGGTGCGACGGGAGGGAGAGCGACGGGAGGGCCGGCAGGTGCGTTATTCCTCCTTATTAGGTATGCTATGCCCCCAATTGCTAGGGCGGCTGCGAATCCGATGCCTATCTTAGTTGTGACACTCGATGTCGAAATCAAGCCCCCCGCATCCACATGGGTCACCGGGTTACCGCGGACAAAGGCGTATAAATTCATCCCATCCACCGTCCCCGCCGGGTCGGGGTTTAGCCAGCGGCCCAGCCAAGGCGCGTAATACCGGCGTCCATAGTAGTAAAGACCGGTGCTGTCGTCGCGCTCCTTGCCGGAATAGCGGTACTCCTTCAGCTTCACCTCTGCCTGATTGGAACCGGCGATAATGGCAGTGCCGCCATAAGGGAAATATTCTTCGTAGCTGATCAGTTTGGCGGCATTATCATATTCCGATGAAACAGAGCCCAGATTGTTGTCCATCTGAAAACGAAGTTTCCTAGTTCCGGCTTCTTTACCTATTACACAGTATTTCATGATGACAACGCAGGTGGAGCCATCCATGACCCTCAGTGTTTGCTTTTCCATGGTGGTGGTCTCAACTCCCTGTGCATTGACGCTTTTGTTTCGAGTGATTTCATAATTACCGATGTAGATTTTATCTTCAATGATGGTGACAGGCCCACCGTGAGCCATGCGTTCGCTAACCTTACGGGTGCGTTGTTCGTTGCTGTCATACACGTAGTAGTCGCAATCATCCAACTCGTCTGGTCGTTCGATAACCCCGGCGCTTACCAGATTTTCACAGCAGTTGAACGACAAATTTACCAAATTATTAATATCGAGCCGGCGCATGTTTCCTGATGCGTCATATTTCAATCCTTTGAGATGGTTTGAGTTATCTTCAACGGGGATTTCCCTTGCCCATGATGAAGACGCGGCAGAATGCTGTTTATTAATCAGGTTGCCGGAATCATCGTAGGTGTATACCTCCTGATAATTTTCCAGTTTATCTTTGTCATTCAGGGCTGGAAGCCGGCTGAATTTGCTTTGCTTGAAATCGTTGTCATTTGAGTTGTTTTTATAGGTGTTTGCCGTAATTCCCGGATGTTGCCTGCCGTTTGCGTTTGTCAGTCGATACAATGCATCATAGATATATTGAGAAAGCGGATCAACCTTTTGGTTATTGTTAAAGACTGTTTCAAAGGTTTTGTTCCAACTGCGTGTTATGTTGCCGACCGGATCGTAGGTGTATGTAATATTCTGGATCGATTCTGTTCCCGCGCCATTCGGTCGAGCGCTGTGCAGTCCAGTTAAATGAAAGGTCGTCGGCTCATAAGTGTAGTTCGTTATGACTCCATTTCCGTAGTGTATTGTGGTCCGCTGTCCCTTGGCGTCATAGTCGATCAGATCAATAATTTGATCTGCCGACTTGTCCTCATAGACGACCTTTGCCTGATTGAGTAAACCCGCTTGATTGTAACGGTTTGTCGTAACGGAACCATCGGGGGTGGTTTCCGTAATCAAAAGCTTCAGGGCGTTATACGTAAACTTGCCGGCATAAAGCTCTTGTTCCAACTGAGGAGTTTTGTTCCAGTCAATTGCAGTCTTATATTCCACCGCCATCTGCCGGGAGGTTTCGAGAAGCTCTCCATGTAAACTGTATTGACTGTTTACCACGATACCCGACAAATCCTTTGCCTGGTAAAGTTGACCGCGTAAATTATATGTTCGGGCATTGTTTACCGTTTCTCCGTACGTAAAGACTTCCACCAGATTGAAATCACTGTAGGAAATAATAGGCTGATCGCTAGTAACATTTTTTACGTATACGGCGGAACGCCTTTGCAACGGATCATAAGAGATCAACTGGCAGTAAGCGCGAGCGCTAAAAGACCAGAGCTGGTTGTCAAATATATTGCTGAGATGTTTTTCAACACCGGCATCAATGCTATTGATATAAACGGGGTCTTTCTCTCCCATTGCATACTTGTATTTGAAATTGAAATAGGCGGTTCCGTTTGTTTGGTTTGAGTAATAGAGACGCGGATCAATTGACTCTGTTTCTCTACCCTGTATATCATTTGCCAAATATGATGTTAAACTGTTTTGTTTCAGTAAATCTGTCACTTGAGTTGCAAATTGTTGATAAAGAGTGCTTAATTTCAAAACAAACCCTGTAGCATAAGGTTGGAATTTGTTGGCGACCCATGTGCCGATAGGAGAAGTAGTGTTTGTTTTTAAATAACCTTTAGCGATAAGATCGTTAAAAAGCTCTAATGACGTTATCGAAGTTCCTTTAACGATATCGTTGAAGGAGTCCGGGCTGACATTGCCAAGATTATTAACTATATCGCGAATTTTATTGTCTAAGTTATCTAGAACTGAAATAGACGGAGTATTGTAGAATTTTGCCGCCTTATCCAGGGCATCTTTTTCATCCTTTTGTTTTTGTGTTGCTTTTTCAGGATAGTTTTTCATAAAGTCAATGTAATACGCCGAGTCTTTTACCGTATCGTCCTCGTCATAATGCTTCTCTTCCCAGGGGGTAAATTCAACTTTTGAAAAGAAACCTATTGGCGTATCAATCCTTATCACTCTTAAAAGAGGATCGTAATGTATCACAGTTGGAGGCGGTACAAGCCCCTCATCCACTATCTCCTTTTGTGTTTCAAACAGCGGGGTGTTACTGAAATATGGCAGGTACTGTTCGCAAGGTTTACCCTTATTATTGTAAACCGTTCTGCCTGAAACTATCCAGCGGTCATCCGTTTGAGCCTCTACAGGTTTGTTATCTTTATCATAAGTTAATTCACCTTTCGAACCTCTGATAAATGCCATTCCAGGATCTGTCTTTAATTTGCTCTCAAGCTCTCTGCCAAACCCATTCGTGTAGTTAATAGAAGTTTTGCAGGAAAAATCCGAAACACCTTTTGAAGTCTGATAAAAATCATCCCTGATTAGATTAATGGAGCTAGGCGGTTGTTGCTCGCTTTTCCAGGCAAAAAGGTTGTAATAAAAATAGCTTGTTGCTCCTTGTAAATAGTTCTCTGAATTAGCAAGGACATCATTGAAAGATGCAACGTTTTGTTCTTTATATTGTTCGGGTTCGCCGTTATATGGATAAAGCCGCATACCACCAACAGGGCTGCCATTTTCCGTGCCAAACAATGTGGTTACAATTACTTGGCCAAGGGGATCAAAAAGCGCCTGGGAAACATTTCCATTGATATCAACAAGTTGATAAGGCTGGTGTGTGATGTAATCAATTTTTGCAGTTTCCGTATTTGCTCTTTTGTCCGGATCGGGATTGGTTTCATCGATGAATTGCATTACTTTTACGGGAGATAGAAAATAAGGGAAATCATATTCAAGAGTTGTTTTTAAATAAAGTGGTGATGAAACATCAACAAATGAGTTTGCGGTTTCATAAGGCATATAAAAAGAAGTAGGTTGATCTTGACTTAAGTAATACTGAGTTAACCCTTTGTTCCACCAATAGCCACTTGATTTATCAAAGATATAGCCCCCTTTTGTCTTTATCGTATCGTCCGTCAATCTCGCTCCAAAGATGTCGGTAACAAATTCTTTTGTGAAAACAGCGCTTTCGTTATGATGTAGTAAAGCGAGTGGAGTAATTCCACCAAGTAGCAAAGCCTCCGTTTGGCCTTCATTCCAGTAATAACTCCTGTTCCATGTCAATTGACGCGCTTGCACACTTCCCGGTGGTATAGCGCTTTCATAATGAACAGGGGTTTCAACCGCCGTTTTAACAGGTTTGATGTTGTCGTACGAGAAATAATGTTTACCGACTGTCAATTTAAGCCCGAATATTTCAAATTCCTGCGCTTGATACAAGAGGCCACGGTGCCGATAGAGATCTGTATCTTTAGTATCAATATAGTTGTTATATACAGCCGTTGCTTTAATATCCTGCTGTTCAGGGTAGACTATTACGTCAGAACCTAAATTAGAACGTCTGGGTATTGATACTGTACAAGACTTTTGAATTGCGCCGCTTAAAGGATCCACTTTCAAAGTAAACTCCTGTTGCACTCGTGGATCGGCAGGGTTTCGTTCATACTGATATGAAATACTTTCCCTTGGATTAACCTTAAACACAGCATAACGTTGACCTTCCCTTGCCTGAATAAGGTTTACCTCTAAATTTGATTCAGTTACAGTGTATGGGTTTCCTTGTTCATGACCATTATCAAACCCATAAACTTCCTGTCGCATAACAGCTCCTTTTAACGCAACATATGCCTGTCGTATTGTCTCTGCGCTGCTTTTAGACAAGTCAAAGTTCAACACACTGTCAGGGAAATCATACGCATCCGGATCTCCCTGATAATACTCCTTTTCGTATTGCTTTGTAATAACGCCCTTTTCAATATACGCGCCGGTATGATGCCATGTCTTTGTATATACAGGAGGAACATAGAGTTCGCTGTTAAGCCGGTTTACCGGGAAATCAGGATTTGTGCCGCTTTTATCAAATTCTTCGATAGTTTCAGTATCACAACTTTCCACAAAACCAAACCCTCTGAATTCTCTTTCAACTTGGTCATAATAGCCATCGTGATATTTATAGGAACTTGTTAACTTGGAACCGGATATATTGTCAATAATTATTGTTTTCTCTACCACTTGAACAGGAAACGGAAGACTTGTTACCCATGGACGGCCCGCTTTTTTATCTTCAAGATAAAATTTTGTTGACGACGCATACTTTATAAGCGTTGTAGCTCCAAGATTGTTGTCTGTTTTAAACATCAGGTAAGGTTTTAATGCATACTTAAAACCAGGCTCATTTTCAGTAGTATCCGGTTTTATCTCTCCGCAAAAATTGTAATACCAGTGAATTGGTTCTGGTTCTATTTTAGTAAACACTAATGCCGATGTCCCTTGACCAAGGATATCTGCAAACTGTATTTGATCAATATCACTGAACACGCCGGGCAGCATAATGGTTACTGGCTGGTCGGCAAATGAGTTACCGCTTTGATTGAGATAAACTTCGACTCTATCAGCATAAGCAAAAACCAGGTCCATTGTGCCTGAGCCGTCCACATCGGCTAAAAAGATAGTAGAAACTTTTGTTGTACTGTCAAACCTAGGGGCGTTTCCCAAAGTTACTTTTTTTCCAAATACCCCATATCCCAGGTTCGGCCACGCCTCAACTGATCCGTCTCTAATCCTTACGCGATGAGCCAGGCCATCGCCAAAAATATTGCCATAGGTCACTAAATCCTCTTCACCGTAATTCACGGCTGCCGGAAAACCCTCTTGAAGTGGAATCCGTTTCGATGAGCCATATCCGTTTTTTCCATCTGAAGGGTATCGTATCATATCTGGCTCCTCTAACACTACAATGTCAGACTTGCCGTTGCCTGCAAGATCAACGTTTTCGCTATATGGATTTAACCTGTCCGTCGGCATGGCCTTAAAAGCTTGAAAGCTTGACCATGACTGATCATGCATACGACTGTAATAACCTGCCATTGAAGGTGAATTAACCACAAGCTCAAGTTGGCCGTCTCCATCAAGGTCTTTTAAGGAAAGGTTTGGATTTTGAAAATTTTTAGTTATCGGGAACTGTGTTGGACCTAAAGGCGCATTGTAGGCTCCATTACCTTGTGGTTCATAATAAAGTGTGGTTTCCGCATTACTGTAAAGAAAACCCGGTAGACCTTCTCTGTTTAAATCCACTGCCTGAAAGTTTGATTTATTGATATATCCAGGAATATTTTCGTGCTCGTCCACTGTTAATTTATTAAATACAGGGGCTATAGGTGGTGTAAATTGCGAGTATTCAAAATCAAGAGATGGCATGGACTGGCTAGTGTAACTCTCATCCTTGTTTATACGGTAACCCGTTTGAGTTATTGATGTTAAAAATGAAAATGTTTTTGTCTTATCATGAGCCAACTGCATGCGCGACGCCAGGCTCGGTGTGTTTCCTAGCTCTTTAAAATTGTGAAACATCATAATGTTTCTACATAACCTGTAAGTGCGAATCTCAAACCCGCTACGGTAAGTTGAAAACGGATCAAGTCTGGGAAGCCATTCGTTGACAGGTGTATAGGGATTACTATTTGGTTTGTTAAGATCTGTTAAATTATATTCTCCGTAATCAAAGACAACTTCAAACGTAAAATCTTCAACCTCTGAAGCCGGATCAGGAAAATAGTTTCCATATTGAATACTGTGAATATACTTTTGCGCTTTAAAGGAACGATTGACGTTATAAATCTCTTTTGGGATATTTTTACCGTCTTCCTGCTTATAATTATATACAAATCTGTTGCCTTTGCTATCAAAAGTCTCTTCAATTAACCATTCGAATATTTTTGTGTCATCATCAGGGTTGGCAATACGAGCAACCGCATTTTTGCCAAATATTGAAGTCACATTGTCTCTGCTTATCACTTGCCAGAAGGATTCCATGGTTAATGGATTAATCCAATGCTCAATCAATGAATATGCAGCTTCTTCTCTCGGCAAATATGTAACCACATTCCAGGAAACACCTTTAACAGATTTGGTTGTTTCATCAATCACCCATTGGCCGTTATCGTTTTTTAACCGCGGAGTTAGTTGACCTTGACCTGTTAATATAAATGTATCATACCCCTCATATTTTGGAATGCCTGTATCTGTTTTTCTTGATACTTTAGGTAAAGAGAGGGAGAATCCCAAACCAAAGGCGCTATTGCCGGAACCGGAGCCATAGTCAAGACTCAATTTTGGTTCAAATCCACGAGCAGGTGTCGCTGGAAAAGGGATGGATAGACCGGATGAGCCTGAAAAAGCATTGGGCTGAAACGTCTCACCGATTCCTTTTATAGCTCCGCCCCCTTTGGGAAGGGATATTTCCTGAGAGGTAATTTTATTATATGTTTCGTTATTCATAAACGTCTTAAAAATATTAATTATATGATCTTAATCAATTGGTAATAAATCCATTCATTTAAGGTAAAACTATCATTTAATAATATATAA
Organism: Candidatus Anammoxibacter sp.; assembly: GCA_021777105.1. Classification (GTDB taxonomy): domain Bacteria; phylum Planctomycetota; class Brocadiia; order Brocadiales; family Anammoxibacteraceae; genus Anammoxibacter_B. The sequence continues at coordinate 63,832 of JAIQZQ010000112.1, read as the reverse complement.
TTAACAGGTTAATCAATGTCTTAAAACTACACATAATAATGTTTTTACAATATATACAATTTAATTATTTTGTAAATAGGACTTATGTAACCTTTGTAGGACTTTTGTGACTTTTATGGGATTTTTCCGGCTTTTTTGGGATTCTGGATTCTGGATTCTGGATTCTGGATTCTGGTTTCTGGTTTCTGGCGGGTTGCGATCTTTAAAGATAGGATATTTATGACATTTATAGGATTTTAGAGGCTTTTTTTATAAAGAATTCGTGATAAAGCGGCGTTTTTGAATTGCAGGGGGGTTAGGTTTGTGTGTTTTTTGAAGAATCGGCAGAAATAGGACGCGTCTTGCATGCCTATAAGGCCGGCGATGTCTTTAATTTTTATGCCGGGTTGATTTGCGAGTTTTTTTTTGCATTTGAATATGCGTAACATGTTGATGTATTCCTTTAGAGGCATGCCGCACTCTTTGTTAAATAGCCTGCTGAGGTAATTGGGGTTGAGATTGATGGAGCTTGCAAGCTCGTTTCTGTTGAAGTCTCTATGCCGGTTCTTTTCGATATAATGAATAACAGCTTTAATATGGCCGCTTAATGAAGACAATTTTGATTCAAATTCGTCTTTCCATAGCGTTTTCAGGAATTCGTGGCTTATATTTTCCGTTATTTTATCAATTTTTTCTTTCAGTTTCGCCAAATTAAACGGTTTTTCCAGGTAGCAACATACGTTGCAATCCAGGCACTCTTTTGCCAGTTCATAGCTGTTTACATTTGCTAAAACAAATACCCGCGCGCCTTGATAAAGCTCGCTAATAATCTTTATGGCCTCTATGCCTTTGCTTACAGGCTCATAAACGCCCAGGATAATGGCTTTTAAAAAAGGGTTTGACTTGATTATTGCCATAGCCTCCAAGCAAGTTGCGGCATTGCAGACATAGTAATGTTTTTCAAGGCTGTTTGTAAGCGCCTGTGAAAAAATCTGGTTGTCTTCAATTATAAGGATTTGGGTTATGTTCTTCATTTAATCAACCTATACCCACGGTCTGTTTAAAGAAATTATTGGCCGATATAATGACGACCGGCTCAAAACAAAGGAATTGAACAAGGATTATAGTAAAAATAGAGAAAATATCAAGTAACATATATGCTCTAGAAATGGTACGACATATATGTAGTGCAAAGCCCTATGGCTGGGTAATGGATTTTGCTGACATGGCTATAAGTAAAAACCATTACACGCGTGTAAGGGCATACCACTACACTCGTGTAAGCAAATATGTGGCGCCTTTTGGGGGTTTATAAAATTAGCGCTTTTTTCGGTTCGGTATAATAGCTATAAAAATATTAATTAATATCCTGTTTTAAGCTTGCAAAGCGCGCTTTAAGACGGATTTGTAATAAATAGAGGCTGGTTTTATATTAGATATTTTAAATTGTCATCCAAACTGCAATTTGTAAAATTTGTAAGGGGGCTAAAATATCTGAAATGCGGCGCTCTTTCGCAGATAGCGTAAAATTGCAAATTTAGGCATTTTGGGGTTATGAAAATTTATTTTTTACACTACAATTGTAATGGTTGTTTGTCGATTGTGTAGTGGCGGCAGTGTGGATGATATGTGTGTTTTGCGTAACATATTGGGGTTAAATGTGTTACGCAAATGTTTTGGCTCTGGGTGGAAGCGCAAAACGCGTAGGGTTGGGATTTCAGCATAAAATACGGGTAGAGAGCAAAATCAAAAGAGAATGTAGAATATCGAAGTAAGAGCGTAACTGGAAACTGGGTGGCGCTTGCCAGTTGCGGAATCTTTCGCTTTTGTTTTTGTTATTTGATAGATATTAATGCGAGAGAGGAGTTCATTGAAAGTTTGGCACATGACAGTTTCGTGATACAAATACCTAAATTACATAGAAAACGTCAAAACGATCTGGAAATATTGTTAAGCGTGTTTGATCAGGAAAACATAGCCGGCGATAATCATATTTTGAATGTAAGGGAAGAAGATTTTCCTGAAAAGTACCGGCTTGTTGTAATTCGATTGCAACGGGCAATAGCTGAACCGAAAGCGCTAAAGACAATGAATATAGAGGACGAAATTCTGGAAGAGTTGCAAAATAAAGAACGTGAAATTGAAAGAAAGGATGTGGCGTTAAAAGAGCAAGCTATAGAGTTGAAAGAAAAAGACAAGATTATTGAAGAGTTGAAAAAAACAATTAAAGGAGAATTTGTGATAAACGCTACGTTTGGGGTGGGGTATTGCTAATAATCCAGCGAGAATTCGCCGTTCCATAAACGTTCTAGAAAAATCCTCCAGGGAAGTACTTCAATATCCGGATGAATCCAACGTGGCTCATTTTCCAAACAAACAACACAGCATTTCTTTACCGGGCCGTCTTCTAAAAGGTCTAAAAGCGGGCCTATACTGTTTTTATGAATTCGCGAAGAGCTTTTAATCTCTATTGCAAGCAGCTTGTCGCCAACGATAAAATCTACTTCCCTTCCCGTGCTTGTTCGCCAAAACGTTATTTGAAGCTCGGGATTTCTATACGCCTGGTATGCTTTAAGCTCAAACAGGATACATTGCTCAAAAGAGCTGCCGAACTCCGCGCTTCCCAATTGAGGCTTTCGGCGCGCTAAATAATTGGTCACTCCTATGTCAAAAAGATAAAACTTCTCAGTCATAATCATACGCCGATTTTGGGACTTTTTCCATGGAGGTATACGAAACCCAAGGTATGTGTCTTCCAGGATTTCAAAATAGGTTCTGACTACTTTATGTGAGACTCCTGTTTCGCGGGCAATATTTACATAATTTATCAATTCACCGGAAGTGATGGCCGCTACCCTTAAAAATTCGGTAAAAGCCGGTATATTTTTCGTGGCTGCTTCCGCGGCAATTTCTTCCTTGAGGTAATCGCCAACATAAGCGCGTATATCTTCCCGTGGTTCAGGCGACAGGTAGTGGGGCGGCAACAGCCCTGTTGTCATGATACGTTCTAAATCAAACGTATCAACCTCTGGAAATGTAAGAGGCGTCATCGTTCTTTTCCAGGCTCGCCCGGCCAATAAATTTGCGTGGCCCCGGCGTAGTTTCCTGGCGCTGGACCCGGTCATAAGAAAAGAGGGCCCATTATTCTCAATTAACCAGTGGACTTCATCCAGCAGTGCGGGAATTTTTTGAATTTCGTCAATAACAATAAGTCCTTGATGGTTTTGGTATCTTTCTCTAAGTAATGCGGGGCGGCTAACATAATCGGCGAATACATCCGTCTTTAACAGGTCGATTAGCTTCACTTGAGGGAGGTTTTGCGCAATCCAGTAACTTTTCCCCACTTTTCGAGGCCCCCATATAAAGGCAGACCGTCCAGGGGGTAAATTTAGCTTGAATATCCTGTTGATAATTTCCATTATGAGGGTAATATATTCGGATAATTTGCCTTTGTCAAGCAATATATCCGGATAATTTGCCCTTGCCAGGCGATTTATTTGGATTAAATAGGTTAAAAAACGCAAATAGCAAGGCGCGGAGTGTGCAGGGCGCAAAAGCTGGAAGCTTTATTCTGCGGACGTTTGGCAGTTGGGAACTATAAGCAGTTCAGTTTAATTTGTGATTAAAGATGATGTCGCCTAGTTTTTCATCTTGATTAAGCGCTTCTTTCAATTCAATACCGCATTCATCTGAACATAGAGTAAACAGTATATCCTTGCCTTCTTTTCGGGCGTCGGACTCTGCCGTGGGGATTATGGCCCATAACGTTTTGTCAATGGTTGCCATGGTTACCTGCATGATGTCGCCTTCATATTTGGAGAGGTCAATGCCCGGCCGTTTCTTGCTGCCTAAACACAAGACTTCCTGATTTTCTCCAATCCTTTTATCACACCAGCAGCATGTAGAGCAAACTGTTTCAATTTTTGGTTTTTTCATTTTTAGTTTATAACTTAAATTAAATCTCGCAAATATTTTACATAACTATTATTATGCGGCGCTACCAAATACTCCGGTATCATAAATCGTTTAATTCATTTAATTAATATGGACGTTTCTTATACCATGTTTAATAATTTATGTCAAAAGCTTTCAAAATCTATGGATTTATTTTTGTTAGGGCTTTAAGCCGTGATATACTGACTTACTCTAATGCTTAATATTAAAAGCTAAAATTTACGTTATTTTAAATATCAGGAGGGTCGCATGCTTATTTCGTTTGCCAGATTTTTATATTTGATGTCCATGGTTATATGGGTTGGCAGTATTATATTTTTTTCGTTTTTTGGCGCGCCGAGCATATTTAAGGTTCTTGACAGAGAGACGGCTGGCAATGTGGTTGGGGACATATTCCCGAAATACTGGATGATCGGCTATATTTGCGGCCCTGTTGCTTTGGGGTCGCTTTTATACTCGGCAAGAGCCGGAGCCGCAGGGGTGGGAATACGCATTGCGCTTTTGGCTGCAATGATTGTGGGCGTCTATTTTACGGGCATCGTTGTTGGCGGCAAGGCGAAGTTAATTAAGGCAGAGATGCGGGCGACTGAAAATGTGGATTTGAAAGAGGTTGTGCGCAAACGTTTTATGAAGATACACGGAATGTCAATGGCTCTAAATTTGGTGATTCTGATTCTTGGGGTTGTCACAATTTTTATCACTGCGTATGTTGTTAACAAAATTTGAGATTTGTTTAAAAAATTGAGTTGTTGGCAAGGTTTGCTTATTTCTTGTATTTTGCGCGGATGGTTTCAAGGGCGCCTGTCTCTTTCATGTGGGCCAGGGCGGTTGAGATCTTGGTTAGCAGCTCTTTTGCGCGTTTTGATTTTTTTGACACGCCGAGGTAATATTTTGCTTCGGCGGCAACGTATGTTAAAGGACGCAGGCCTTTAATATTGTTCTTTTTGATAATATAGGCGGCGACAATCTCATTTTCAACGGCAAGGTCATATCTGCCTTTTTCAAGTTTCAAAAGGAGTTGTTCCTGGTTTTTTGATTGATCCCTTTTAAAATTGTTGTTTTTGTCAAATTGTTCGCCGTATGTGTTGCCTCTTACAACTCCTACTGTATGGCCTTTTAAATCTTCAGGTTTTGCTATATCTCCGGCAAAATTGTTGTTTGAGAATATGCGCTTTTTGCCGATGGACAGGGGGGGGGCTGGGAAATAGAAAAACATTTCCCTCTCTTTTGAATGCGCCAGGCTGAAGATGCCGTCGGCTTTGCCGGCCTTTGCCATAACCATTGCGCGTTTCCATGGGTAAAATTCGATGTCTATCTCTATTTCTGCAAGTTGGGCGGCTTTTTGCAGGATTTCTACGTCCATTCCAACTATTTTGTTTTCATTTTGATACTCATATGGAGGGTATGTGTCGGATACGACCTTAAACAGCTCGCCGGCGTCTATTGTATTTATAAAAGAGCAGATTATGAAGATTATGGATAGGGCTGCGCGGAGTTTGTTTTTAAAGTTAAGCGCAGCTCTTTTTTGGTTTGAATTTGATGTGGATTGCCGGCAATATTTCATGTCATGGCTTTTAATTATAAATCCAGCCCGGGTCTAATAAACGAGCGGGCGTTTGGAAAGGTTTTTTCCGTAAGATCGCGGAGTTTGCCAAGTTGCACAAGTATGTCAATAATGTTGTCCGCCTGATCCGGCATGAGGTTGCGCAGCTCTCCCCAGGCATAAATCGAGCGGTCAATGGCTATGAGCGCGACTTTTGCGGAACCATCTGAATCTTTGGGGTATTCATCATCGGGATCTTCCATTTCATGCTGTATGCTTGTGACGGCCCGCATAAGTTTAACATAAATTTGGTATTGGTACCATTTGATGATTTCCATTACATCGTCAAATGCGCCGGCTTCGGCAATGGGGTCGACGCCGGGCAGCTCAAGCCTGGTTTTAAGGTGTAACTCTTCTATTTTTTCCTGAAACTGATCCTGTGTGGAGTCAAACCAGTCGTCTACAATCCGGCCGTAGTCTTTTGCAAGGCGGGAGCACGCGTGGTTTTCTGCTATCTCGAATCTTTCTTTATCTAGTTTTTGGGTAGTTTCATCATCCTCTAAATCAAGGTTAAGGCCTTCGTTTTCAGCCACTTCGTAAATCAGGTCAATCGTGGCCTGAAAAGTTTCGTCCATTTTTTCCCAAAATAGTTCGTTGTTGACGTCGCCTAATTCCGTTTCCTCAAGATGCTCTTCACTGACGGCGTAATTCATGCATTTTGATTTAGCTCGGCAACGCTCGCACCATCTATCGCAATAATTATAGATGCCTGCGACAAATTCGGGATTGTCCACGTATTTTTTCAGCAAATCTTTATCTATGGGTTTATTTTTCATGGTTTTAAGTGTAGCGAAATTAGGTTGCGAACATGCTAACAAATGTTTATTTAGGAGCCGTTTGCGCGCTGTATCGGCTTTTAAATAGTGGCTGAAAGTATTATATTAGCCCCATGGGCTGTCAAACGTTTGCGACAAGTCTTTATACTCTTTTTCCGCTTTTGTGGCGCGTTGGTAAAGTTTTGAGTTTTCAATGCCAAATGCCAGAAACGGGCCTATCTTGTCCAGCAATTTGCAATGCTCTTCGTTATAATAGTTTACTTCAGAGTAGCCGAAATTGATGCTGCCTATTAATTCTTCCTTATATTTCAATGGGTATGCCAACCTTGACCTGATGCCTTCTTTTGCCATTACTTTGTCGGTGTCTGTTTTTGACAATGAGGTATCCGGTATGATATACGGTTTGCCGGATTGGGACACTTTTTCAAGGATGCTGCCGATCAATGGGTAGTGGCTGCGCTCCGGCATTGCTTTTGACAATCCACTTTTGTGTTTTTTGTCCTTAATTATCACGAAATCGACCACGACATCGCCTTTGTTCTCCATAAGCACTATGCTAACCCTGTCCCATTCAATAATCTTATAAAGTTGGTCGCAAATAAGGTGGTCAACCTCCTTCATATTTATATTTGAAACAAGGATTTTGTTGATATTTGCGATTACATCCTTTTCCAGTTCCTCTTTTTTAGTCAGATGAATATCGTTTATAAAGCCGTCAATGCGAACTTTACGCCCGCCGGCGTCTGTGACTAAACTGCTGGTAATGCCAATTGTGTGCATTTTTGAGTTCTTTTTTTTGCAAATTGTCTCAAAATCTTTCTGTTTTGCATTTTTTTCATGGCTTTTTAACCATATTTCAAAATCATTATGATCTAAAAAATGGTCGCGCAATGGAGCTTCCAGCGCTTCTTCAATTGTGTCGTAACCCAGAATTGATGCTCCGGTTCTGTTTATAAATGTGATTTTTCCTGCGTCTGAAGGCTCGCATTGAAAAAACGCCAAATCCATCGAGTGAATAAATGGAATCACATCATTGTCTGGTTTTGGACAATTTACACTGTTTTCATCCATAGTTTAATGAGGAATAAAAGGTGATTAAGAAATTATCCCCTTTGAGGAATAACAATGATTAAACGCGGAAAGCCTCAGGCCGTTAGCCTGCGCTTCTGCTTAGGGCTCTGTTAACAAACTGCTCAACTATAAATATTCAACCGGGGTAAAGGAATAAAAAATCTAACAATTTTTCTAACCTGTTATATGACTGCAAGTTAATTCAGCGATTAAAGCAAAAAATGTGAGCGTATTCAACTAAAAAATAATACGCGCAGACCCTAAAGAAATGTTTGCTTCTAAAATTTGCCGGCGGCAATGTTTGCGGCGAATTTGATGGTTGTGTGACAAAATATAACGAGCATGTTATAATTATTGCCCTTAAAAACTTGTGGTTGTTTTTGTTCAGACATCAAAAACAGGCAAAATCAATAGGAAAAAGCCATACTTTATCTTGACATTTTCAAAAATTTTGATATATTTAAACTTTCTGTAAATTGTGTAGCAGCAATGGTATAGTCTGTTTTTTAGCTTTAAAGTTAAATTATTTATAATAATTTTTGACTAAACAGACGCTAAAAATCAAAATATTTTATAGATATTGCGGCTTTATGATTTAGTTAATATATATTATTATAGTATACATTTTTTAATTTTATTTTAATTGATAGGAGATATAATTTTGCCGACACCCAGCATACAGGAGTTTATCGACGCAGGATTTCATTTTGGGCACCGGGCCAGCCGTTGGAACCCAAAGATGAAGCCTTTTATTTACGCTAAAAAAAATAAAATACATATAATTGATTTAAAAGAGACGGCAAGGGGTTTGTTGACGGCTTGTAAATTCTTGATGAAGTTAACAAGCGGCGGCGGAAAAATATTGTTTGTCGGCACTAAATGGCAGGCTCGCAAATTAATCGAAACAGAGGCTCAAAGATGCGGCATGGCTTATGTAAATGAAAGATGGTTGGGCGGAACTTTAACCAATTTTAACACAATTCGCAAAAGTTTAAAATATCTTGAAGAGCTGGAACAAATAGAGGAATCAGGCTCCACTGAAGGTTTTAGCAAAAAGATGCTTTCGTCGCTTAATAGAAAGAAACGCAGGATTAAGAAGAACCTTGACGGCGTGCGTGAAATGAACACTTTGCCTGATGTGCTTGTGATTGTTGACCCTAAAAAGGAGCATATCGCTGTTCAGGAAGCCAATAAATTAGGAATACCTACGGTTTCATTATCTGATACGGATTCTGACCCTGATTTAGTGGATCTCTGTATACCGGGCAATGACGACGCTATCAGATCTATAAAGTTTTTTCTTGAAAAGATTGTTGATTCAGTTATTGAAGGCAAATCAGTTGTTGAGAACGCGGCAAGCGCCAATTAAATTAATAAAGCCTGAAATCCTGCGCTTGTTTACCGGCATTTTTATTTAACCTGTTTATCGCTCTGCTTTCTGATAAATTATCGCGGCAATATTTTCTTGATATTGTCGCGCATTTTTTTTATGAAATCAGGCTATCATACCGGATATTAATACCTCTCTCCATTGCGTAATTGGACAATGATGTCGGGATAGAAACGTCTTATGCCCGTGTTGTAATTGTTCCCTCTTTCATGCTTGATTTCATTTTTGCCGTGAACAAAATTAGAGTAACGGCATAAGTGTAGAGTCTGGATTTGGATGTTGCGCGCCGGCTCATGAAATTTAGCGTTTTGTCCAAATCAAACGCCGGTTCCGGGCCGCCTTTCAAAATAAATATAGAGAGATTGAAGCTATTAGTTTCAGTTGCGAAAACGCAAATTTATAAGATAAGCGGGTTTTATAGACGGACTTAGCCTGCTTTTATGCGCGGCGCTTATATAAAAATTAGAGTTTTACTCTATTTTTAACAAAATTTAATAATTAATTGTATGTGATTTTTTTATTGGAGGTGTTTTAAATATAATGGACGTTGAAGATATTAGAAAACTGCGGGAAGAAACTGGGGCAGGTATATTAGATTGCAAAAAGGCTTTGGATGGTAGCGGCGGCGATTACCAGAAAGCTTTTGATGAGCTTGTAAAAAAAGGCATGAGCAAGATTGCTAAGAGAGAAGGCAGGGAGACTCCAGAGGGGACTATCGGCACTTATATACATTCAAACGGCAAAGTTGGGGCTATGGTCGAATTGAACTGCGAGACGGATTTTGTGGCAAAAAATGACATTTTTCAACAGCTTGTCAAGGATGTTTGCATGCATATTACAGCGTTGAATCCATTGGCTTTAACGTCTGAAGAGTTGCCTGAAGAGGCGATTAATGAGCACAAAGCGGCAGTACTTAAAGAGATGGAAGGCAAACCTAAAGAGATACTTGATAAGATAGTTGATGGTAAAATGGCTTCTTTTTACAAGGAAAACTGCTTGCTTGCGCAATCATTTATAAAAGACGGTGATAAGACTATTCAGGACCTGCTTAATGATGCCAGCGCTAAAACAGGCGAAAAGGTAAAAATAGGAAAATTTGCAAGATTTGAGGTTGGAAAGTAAATACGGCAAGTAAAAGGCGTTACCGGCAAATATTACGCTCTTCATTTTTGTAAAAAAATTTATAAATATGGTTCAAAGGATTCTTTTAAAAGTCAGCGGGGAAGCTTTTTGCTCAAAGGATGGTTTTGGCTTTGACAAGGGCGAGCTTAAGCGCATTGCCGGAAATATAAAAGATGTTATAGATTCTGGAATAGAGACGGCTGTGGTAATAGGCGCCGGCAACCTGATTAGGGGCAGGGACTTGTGCTCAATTGGCGTTAGCCGGTCTAAAGCCGACAACATGGGCATGGTCGCCACCATAATTAACGCGGTTGCTTTGCAGGATGAGCTTGAAAGGCAGGGTGTTGATTCAAGAGTGTTGAGCGCGATGTTTCTTCAACAGGTTGTGGAACCGTATGTTATAAGAAAGTGCGATAAACATTTAAAGAAAAAACGCGCCGTTATTCTAGCAGGAGGAACAGGGAATCCTTATTTTACCACTGATTCGGCCGCGGCGTTAAGGGCGGCTGAAATTAACGCTGATCTGTTGTTGAAAGCCACAAAGGTGGACGGTGTTTATTCCGCCGACCCTATGGTTAATAGCGACGCGGAACGTTACGACCGTTTAACATATATGGATGTGCTTAACAAGCGGTTAAATGTAATGGACGCCACGGCTATAACTCTATGCATGGAAAATAATATTCCAATTGTCGTTTTTAGTATGCGTGAAGATTCGAATATTAGAAATATTATTGAAGGTAAGAATATAGGAACTTATATTGGGAGGATAGAAGATGCCTGTCGATGAAATTTGTTTTCTGGCTGAAGAAAAGATGGAAAAGGCGCTTTCCGTTTTAAAGGATGAGTTTAGACAAATTAGAACAGGGCGGGCCAGCCCTGGGTTAGTTGAGAATCTTAAGGTTAATTACCATGGGGCGGTGACGCCGCTAAAGCATCTGGCAAACATATCAACTCCTGATCCGCAACTTATCGTGATCAAACCTTACGACTCATCAATCATTTCGGAAATAGAGAAAACTATTCTGCAATCAGAGGTAGGTATTACTCCAAATAGCGACGGCAAAATGATTCGCCTGTCAGTGCCGCCGTTAAATGAAGAGAGGCGCAAAAAGATAGCCGCTCAGTTAAAGAATCTGGCTGAGGAGACAAAGGTTGCGTTTCGAAATATTAGGCGCGAGGCTAATAAGCACATTGACGGGGAAAAGAAAGAGTCTCTTATAACTGAAGATGAGGCTGAAAGCGCAAAAGAGGAAATCATGAAAATCGTTCATGATAACGAAAAATCCCTTGGCGAAGAGCTTGCAAAAAAGACGGAAGAGGTGTTGACTCTTTAATCTTAAATAGGTTGTTTAAATGAACGGCAATGATATTTTCATAAAATCAATAGAACCCGGAACTGCCGTCATCGGACGTTTCCGAACGTCAATGGACGGTGAAATGGAGACGGGGTTTTTTATCAGAGATGATAGCGGCGCGATTGATTCCGTGCCGGACGCGCCTAATATTTCTCTTAAAGCTGTGATGTTTGAGAAAGAAGGCGTTGCTTTGGTAGGGGTGTTGATAAGGATTCAAGGGATAGACAGAACTTTTGACACATGGTGGAACTTTTATTCAGACTCTATTAAGCAAAACTTTGACGACATTATATCCCAGGATTATCTCTTGGTTCATATATATTCAGCGAATAAAAGAGAGAAAATTATAAAAGTCGGCAATTCATTAAAGGAGCCTTTTGTTAAATTTAAGCAAAAGATTCTGGAAATAGGCGCATGGACAACAGATCAGTTTGTTTTTGTCCATAAAAAAGTGCGCGGTGAGTATAAAACCGCGCAAATGATGTGGGATATTTTAAGCATTTCCAAAGAAAATTCAAAGCAATATTATTCCAATAACTAATATAACGCAAAAGATAATATTTTGGGATTGCGTTGGAAAATCCTTGAAGGGAGGGGAATTTGGAAGGACATGAACATCAGTGTGGAGGAAAAGGCGGGCATCCATGCGGCGCAAATGACAACATTAAAGACGCTTACTCAAAGATGAAACATGATAACACCGGCAAGATGTCCGGCGATTACATGAAGAATATGAAGAACCAGATGAGGCTTCTGTTTTGGGAGACAACCGCGGCTTGCAACCTTGAATGCATCCATTGCAGGAGGCTTGACGTTAGCAAGGAACTGGCCGAGGATGATATGACCACCGAGGAGAGCATTAAGTTTATAGATGAGCTGGCCGACGCCGCAAATCCTATACTTATTTTAAGCGGTGGAGAGCCTCTTTACAGGCCCGACATTTTTGAAATTGCCGGCCATGCTTCAAAACGAGGGCTAAAAGTGGCGCTAGCCACAAATGGAACGTTGGTTGATGAGGAGAAGGCTAAGGAGATTAAAAAAGCGGATGTTCAGCGCGTCTCTATCAGTATTGACGGGGCCGACGCTAAAACGCATGATAATTTTCGGAAAATTGAAGGGTCGTTTGAAGGCGCAATCAGAGGTTTTAACAATCTAAAGAAAATAGGCATGAGCGTGCAGGTGAACTGCACGATTGCCAAACATAACGTTGACCAGTTTGAGGATATTTATAAGCTTGCCTTAAGCTTGGGCTCCGACGCTTTGCATGTGTTTATGCTCGTGCCGGTTGGCTGCGGCGTTCAAATAGCCGACGATCAAATGCTTACTCCCGATAGATACGAAGAAGTCCTGCACCAGATATATGACAAAGCGCAAGAGTCTAAAATTCATCTAAAAGCGACATGCGCGCCTCACTATTTTAGGATAATGAGAGAGAGAGCAAAGAAAGAGGGGATTACAATATCTCCAAAGACTCACGGCATGGCCGCTATGACAAAAGGTTGCTTGGCCGGCACGGCGGTTTGTTTTGTGTCGCACAAGGGCGAAGTCTTCCCTTGCGGTTATTTACCGGTTGAATCAGGCAATGTGAGGAAAACAAACATAAAGGATATTTGGGATAGTTCCGCAATTTTTACAAATTTAAGGGATATTTCACTTTTAGAGGGTAAATGCGGTGTCTGTGAATACAAAAAAGTTTGCGAAGGCTGCAGAGCCAGGGCTTTTTACGATACGGGTAATTACATGGCTGAGGAGCCATATTGCGTTTATCAACCCAAAAGCGTGTCAAATTCAAAATAAAGGTTAATAATGTTTTTTGCGAAGGTATGATTATTGCCTGTTAAAGCTATTAATTGCCGTTTTTTTAAGGCCACATTCCGGAATCAGGTTTCGGAATGTGGCCTTTTTTTTTGCAAAAATCCATGATATATATAGTATGCGCGTTAAACATTTTTGCTAATTGACGATAATTATGTTTAGACAAAGGGTTATACCGTCTCTATACGGTATTAAAAGACTCTATTTATTGTATCGTCTGACATAAATTATACCATTGTAATGTAGGAAACATATACCTCTGACATACACTTATTTTAAAAAAATCTGACAAATGTGCATGCAAAATTAAATATTTTGTTTGAAAAAAAAGAAAATAATCATTTATAATGTCCATCGCTCAAAGAACCAAAATATTTTAAATACCGTTGTTTTTTTATAAGGCCCCATGGATTTAAAGATACAAGCTCTTAAAAACGTTAATCTCTTCTCTATGCTTTCAGATTCAGAACTCAAAGAGATTGCCGCTTTAGCGAAATCACGATGTTACAAGAAAAACAGGATTATATTTCATCAAGGCGACCCCGGCAATGTATTATTTGTGTTGTTATCCGGGCTGGTCAAGATTTTTATAGATCATGAAGACGGTCGCGAGAGCATTTTGAAAATTGTTTACGAAAAAGATTTTTTTGGAGAAATGTCTTTGCTCGACGGCGAATACCGTTCCGCCACAATTACAGCGTTGGAAGATTCTGAAGCCCTCCTGATTTCAAGAGAAGATTTTATAGGCATCATAAAACGTTGCAAGTCATTTACTTTAAATATTTTGGCTGCGCTCAGCAGAAGGGTAAGGAGCGCGGATGAAAAGATATTTGATCTGACTTTCTTAGACGCTTACGGCAAAGTTTCAAAATTGATTCTTAATCTTATAGAGAACAGCAGCAGCAGTTTAGATGACCGCATTATCATTGACACGCCTCTTTCTCGCCTGGAAATGGCTGAAATAGCCGGTATTTCCAGAGAAACATTTACAAGGATTATCAATAAATATCAATCAAAGGGGGTTTTAAGTCTTGAAGGCAGAAAAATTGTGATACTTGATGAGGTCTTTTTTAGGAACTAGGTTGCCTTAAATTTGATCTTTTGTGATTGAAACGAGAATTTCATGTTTTTATGGTTAAAATGTGATAAAGATCACAAAAAAATGTGACGTAGATCATTTAAATATAGTTGTAATCTGGTTATAATTCTAGATTCTTACAAAATAGTAAATTTCCAACAGCATTTTTGTTGCTATAGAGTTATCACATAACCTTGAAAGCGAAAAGGGACAATCTTATGGATTTAAAAATGAACGCCCTCAAAAATGTTGACATTTTTACCCTGCTTGAAGAATCATATCTTAAAGAGGTGGCTAATTTAGCAAGCCTGAAGTCTTTTAAAAAAAATAAGGTTATTTTTCATCAAGGCGACCCGGGCAATGTATTATTTGTGCTGTTATCAGGGCAGGTCAAGATTTTTATAGATCACGAAGACGGTCGCGAGAGCATTTTAAAGGTTGTTTGTGAAAATGAGTTTTTTGGCGAAATGTCGCTGCTTGACGGCGAATTTCGCTCTGCCACCATCTCTGCCCTGGAAGATTCAAAAGCTCTTATTATTTCACGCGACGATTTTATTAATATTGTTAAACAGTACCCGGCGTTTACCTTAAATATGTTGGCAACACTTAGCAGAAGGATAAGAAACGCGGATAACAAGATATTTAGCCTGACATTTTTAGACGCTTACGGCAAAGTTTCTCAGTTGCTGATTGATTTGATAAAAAACAACGGCAAACGAATTGATGAGCTCATTGTTATTGACTCCCCTCTTTCACGGCTTGAAATGGCTGAAATGGCCGGTGTTTCAAGGGAGACATTTGCCAGGATTATCAATAAATACCAGGCAAAAGGGTGCTTGAAGCTTGAAGGGAGAAATATCGTGGTGTTTGACGAAGCGTTCCTTAAAAAGAAAATCATTTAAAAAGCGCAAGTTATTTTTCGAAAACCTAATGATTTTGTGTATACATACTGCCTTAGCTGTTCTTTTCCAGAAAATCAAATGGGTATTCTAATGAAAACTTATGTTCCGGATAGTTCAATGTCAGCACAAATTTGCAGAGAAATCGTCTTGCTCCTAACAGCACATCCGAAAGATTCGGCATAAAATTTACGGGTATATCATCAACAATATAAATAAGCTCTTCCGAGATAGGGTGGTAAATTTCAAACTTTGTTGTGCGCAAGTAGGCTTCCGATGGGCCGTTTCCGGTTTTTATCTGTCTATAATTTCCCTCGCTTAGATTATGCCCTAACAATGGCGCAACATCCGCCGGCGCGGCGCACTCATCGCCCCCGGTGTCAATTAGACCAAAAGTCTTATAGCTTTGGGAGGTATGCGGATTTATTATTTTTAACGCAAGCGCGGGGCGCAGGACATCTCCAATTAGCGTGAATGGTATATCTTTTATAGGCATTGGTATATTTGTGTTAAATTGTCATTAGATACATGTATAAGAACCGGAGCTTCTATTCCCTTTGATTTTGCTTCATTAAAAACTTTTTCCGGGTCAATTCCGCGGCTAACGACATTGTGGTCTATAAAAGTTTTAACTGCTATATATTCCCCGCAACTGTTCTTTTTTTCTTTAATATTTATCTCTTTTTTCATTGTCCACTCCTTTTTCTTAAAAAAAACACCGGCGCTATATTTAATGTGCCTTTTTAAGTTTACAACACAACATCTTGTGTGTCAAACCGATTTAAAATATAATTATTTCGCTAAAATTATGCGGGGAAAATGCCCTAAATCACGGCGACCGCGTTTTTTTTCACTGTCTCCAAATTATTCAAAAAAAAACCACACTTTGTAAACGGTAAAAGGAGGAAAGCCGTTTCCAAAGTGTGGTTTATAAATCAAATAAGCATATTGGTATATAAATAGTATTATATGTAATTGAGGTTGAGACTCAGTCTCAATAATAATATTATATTCGACTTCCTGATTATGTCAAGGGCTTTTTTTTTATCGCTGCTATTTAAGAGCGGCAAAAGCCCATATTGCTTGACAAATACCCTTTGCATAGCCTATAATCCACACAGTTTTTACTTTTCGCAGGCCCTTAAAGCCCTTAATTCACCATTTTTTATACATTATAGATATGACTTTTCAGGAAATTGCTTTAAAATTACAAAATTATTGGGCTGATTACGGTTGTGTTATACTTCAGCCATATGACATTGAAGTAGGGGCCGGCACATTCAACCCCGCTACATTTTTAAGGTCTTTAGGCCCCGATCCGTGGAAATGCGCATATGTTGAGCCTTCACGCAGGCCGGCGGACGGTCGTTACGGCGATAATCCAAACCGTTTGCAGCACTATTACCAATTTCAGGTTATTGTAAAACCCGCGCCTGACGATTCGCAACAAATTTACCTTGATAGTCTTAAGTTTCTAGGCATTGATCTTGCCGGGCACGACATCAGATTTGTGGAAGACGATTGGGAATCGCCCACATTAGGCGCCACGGGCCTTGGTTGGGAAATATGGCTCGACGGCATGGAAGTTACCCAATTTACCTATTTTCAACAGGTAGGGGGCGTAACTCTTGATCCCATTTCGCTTGAAATTACCTATGGGCTTGAAAGAATAGCGATGTTCATTCAGAAAAAGGACTCGCTTTTTGACCTTGAGTGGGTAGACGGTTACACATATAGCGATATTCATAAGCGCGATGAAGTAGAGTTTTCCACTTACAATTTTGAGATTTGCGATCCTGATATGCAGATTAAGCTTTTCGATATGTATGAGGCGGAATGCAAGAGGTTGCTGGAGAACGGATTGGCTTTGCCTGCGTACGATTATGTCTTAAAATGCTCGCACGCCTTTAACATGCTTGACGCGCGCGGCGTTATCGGCGTTACTCAGCGCACCGGGTACATTGCCCGCGTAAGGGATATTGCCAAGGGTTGCGCGGAAGGGTATCTAAAAGCTCCGTCGGAAGATTGAGTATTCCCAAAATGTCATCACCTAACCTTTCAACAACTCTTTGCGGCGTTAAATTAGCAAATCCAACCATTTTGCCCGCCGGATTTTTAGGCACAACTAAAAATATCCTTAAACGCGTCGCGGACAACGGCGCCGGCGCGGTCACCATTAAATCCATAAGCATTGAGGAGCGCGAAGGGCATCAAAATCCCACCGTTCTCCTTTTTGAGGCCGGCATGTTAAACGCCGTAGGGTATTCAAACCCTGGCGCAAAAGAAGCCGCAAAAGAATTTTCAGACTTAAGCAATATCGGCGCTCCCGTAATCGCAAGCATTATAGGCCAAAAAGACGATGATTTCCTAAGAGTTATTGACGAGTTTGGCGATAGCCTGCAACCATCCCAAAAATGCGGCGAAACAAACTCCAGCGCGTTTTCAGCCGTTGAAATACCCCTTTCATGCCCGCACACGCCCGGTTTCGGCACTTTGGGAGGTCAAAGTTCTCCGGAAGCCACAGCCAGGATTGTTTCCTTTGTCAAAAAAAACGTAAAACTTCCACTTTTTGTAAAACTCTCCCCAAATGTCCCGGATATAGGAGAACTGGCAAAAATTGCTGAAGATTCAGGGGCGGACGGCATTACGGCGGTAAACACAATGGGCCCTGGTATGGTTATCAATATTGACGCCCGTAAACCTGTGCTTGATTTTAAAATGGGCGGCGTTTCAGGCCCGGCTTTGAGGCCTATTGCCGTAAGGTGCGTGTATGACATCTATAAATCGGTTAAAATACCTATCATTGGAACAGGCGGCGTCTCTACCGGGCGCGAAGCGGTAGAGATGCTAATGGCCGGCGCTTCAGCAGTGGGAATTGGGACAGCTATTTATTCCCGCGGCATTGAAGTGTTTCAAAAAGTTAATGACGAGATCGCCTCGTGGATGAATGAGAGCGGATATAACAACATCGCGGAATTAATTGGAGCGGCTCATGATTAAAGAACTGAAAATGTTGAAAATAGCCAAAGTCATAGACGAAGCCGCCAATGTAAGGTCGTTTATATTTAACCATCCAATCGATTTTGAGCCGGGCCAATTCATAATGGTCTGGATTCCGCGAGTCAATGAAAAGCCTTTTACCATCTCATATCATAATAAAGAACAGTTCGGTATAACCATTTTCAAAGTGGGCGATTTCACCTCCGGATTGTATGAAATGAAAGTTGGCGATTGCATTGGCGCGCGCGGGCCGTATGGTTCGCGTTTTACGTTGAGCGGCAACTCCGTTGCGGTGGGGGGCGGCGTAGGTATGGCGTCCATAGCGCCTCTGGATTCAAAGATTGAAAATTTGACGATCATTCAGGGCGCAAAGACGAAATCAGCTTTGTTGTACAAGGAAAGATTCCCCAAAATGATTATCTGCACGGATGACGGATCTGAAGGACTAAAAGGTTTTCCCACTGATCATCTTGCTGATTTATTTCAGGAAAAAAAGTTTGATAATGTCTATGCGTGCGGTCCGGAAATAATGATGAAGAAAGTCTTTGATTTTTGCCTCGCAAATGGTGTAAATTATGAAGCGTCGCTTGAGAGATTTATGAAGTGCGGAATCGGCGTCTGCGGCCAATGCGTGTGCGACGGCTCCAGAGTCTGCAAGGACGGCCCTGTTTTCAGCGGCCCGGCTCTGACAAAGATAAAAGATTTTGGAAATCGCAAAATGTTAAAGTCAGGCAAACTCGTTCCATTATAAAAAAAGTAACAATTTAGCGTGTTTTTACTTGACGATACACACCCCTAAATCCCCTCTTATTATAGGGGACTTTATGGAAATAAAACCGATTTAATATCCCCTCTAAAAAGAGGGGTGGCCGCTTGGCGGATGGGGTGTGTAAATCACGCTGAATAGTTACAAAAAAAGTTCAACCCCGGCAACATTATGACTAATCAAATAGCGGTATTATCAGACATTCATGGATGCGCCTCAGAGCTGAAATTGTTGTTAAACAAGCTCCCTTTAACACCGGACACTCAAATTGTGTTTTTGGGCGATTACATTGATAGGGGGCATCAGTCAAAACAGGTTATCGAAACAATATTAGAGCTGCGGCAAAGGTATGATGTTATAACTTTAAAGGGGAATCATGAGCAGTTGCTCCTTGATTTCTTTGACGACCCCTCTTCAGAAGAGGGCGCGTCGTTTCTTGTAAACGGCGGATCCGCCACGCTTGCCAGCTATGCCGATAAACAAGGTCGTTACGCAATCCCTGACGAGCACTTTGATTTTTTCGAGTCGTTAAAACTATGCCATCAGACTAAAGACCATTTTTTTGCCCACGCCGGCGTCCCAAATGTAAAAATAGAAGAGATAGATGAAAAAAAACACGAAATGGATATGCTTTGGATACGCGATCCATTTCACAAAAGCTCATACGATTGGGAGAAAGTAATTGTGCATGGCCACACACCGGTTGACAATGTTGAAGACACGCCTAAAAGAATAAACATAGACACCGGCCTGGTGTACAACGGCTATTTAACCGCCTTGCTCCTCCCTGAAAAGAAGACATACCACGTGGCCAGGCAGTCAATCACCAGACACGTTTACCTCAAGGATAAAGACAAAGCAAGAAACGCCATGCGCTTTAAAGCAATCATTCCGGTTTACATCTATAAACCGGAAGAGATACTCCAGTTTGAAACTATCGACATCAACGAATTCGGCATGTACATCCATGATATAGTCAACAATTCAAAACAGATCATCGATGAAAACAGTGAAATATCCGGCGCCATCGGCAACGACGATCACGCCACCGTCCCGTTTGAAGGCCGCGCGCTTCGATGCGACAAAAAAAAGGAAGGAATCTTTTACGCCGTTAAATTCACCAAAACCCCATACGACTTCCTCTCCGAGCAGGAAACCAAAAGCATGAGCGGCCATTTTGGGTAAAATATTTTGCTAACACCTAACCCGGATAAACCGGAAAAGCAAAAGCAATATAAACCACAGATTTCACTGATTGCACAGATTAAAAGCCATAGATTTCACAGATTAAAAGCGAAAAAACAATATTTAAAGCATACCGTATTAATTCTGGAATTCAATGACACATAGTAATTTTCTGTCAAAAATTGTCAGAATTTAACTATTAAGATCCTAACCCGGAAAAGCCGGAAAAGCAAAAGCGAATTAACCACTAATTTTCACTAATCAGCGCTAATAAAAGATCAAAAGCTAAAATAAGATCAAGGCAAAAAATTAAAAGCCGGCGCAGGGGCTTGCAGACTGCTTCTAAATGTTTTTGCCTTACGATCCACCTCGCTCCCAAACCCCAGTTTGGGCGCGAAACAATTCAAGAAGCCCCAGCTTCGTGTTCGATTATGCGCTCTCCATGGTTGGTTCAAATCTCCTGATTTGAACCACATCTGACCTTAACGCAACTCCAGTTGCGAGTATAGCGACCCTACCAGAAAACCATCAACCTAATACAGCAGAACATTCAATAATGTATGTAAATTTATTCTATACGGTGTATAGATTATGTCAGATGAGGTTCAAGTCGGAGACTTTGAACCAACCTCGGAAATGCTTATCACGATGTTGATGAATTTATTCAAAATATTATAACTTTATTAGCGGCATAACTTCATCATCCCAAATCCTTTTAAAGAACTCATCGCTCTCTTTTTTGTTTGCGCACAAAGTCCCATTGCCTTTGTTACAATTTTCCTCGCTCTTTTTTACCGCGCTAATTAATGCGTCGCTTATCATCTCCTCCGGCGGCATATCCAACTCTTCTAGGTTCTTCTCCGGTTCAATTGTTACACGAAATATTTGGTCTGGGTTTGGATTAAGTTTTTCTAAAGCTTCGCATAGTTTGTCGCCTCTGACATGTTCAAGTATAATTGCGTTCATTTGTTCAAAACCTCTCTCAGTCTTTTTGCGTCAAAATAATAGGTTTAATTACATGATCAATAGTATCAAAAGGTTTAATTTTTGTCAATGTAACTTGCGCGTTGGTGTTTGAAAGTCTCGCGTTTTGATGCTGCAAAAAAACAAAAGGCTTTCCAGAGAAGAAATAATTTAGGATACAGATATTAATATCCTATTGGATATTTCCTTGTCACGTTTTTTTTGCGCTAAACAACATGCCTGCTCCAAACCCGATCCCAATGCCTGGAATCAACCCCACAACAGCATGGTTTTTTAGATATAAATATGCCTTAATAATTGGCGGCTCACCATTGGCAGTATTCATCGTCTTCAATTTTTACTTCACATCTCAATCCCATTTCAATCAGGCGCCTAGATTGAGCGATTCTTATCACCCTTCTCTAACCCCTCCCATCAAGCTTACTGTTGGACAAATTTTTGCTGGACAAAAGAAGAAGCTTGTTACAAGGCTCCAGCCTTCTAACACACTGTCCTTAGAGGCTCTGCCTCGTCTTAAACGTTGTTAATTAGATCGACATTAGAATATTAACGGCGCCATTTGTTGTTCTGACAAAAGGAGGCAGAGCCTCTTCGTACACCCAGTTACAAGGCCGGAGCCTTGTAACTAGCCAAGCTGTATAGCCTTGATGTGCAATACATATCTCTGATCAAAGAATTGATCAAATATTCCATTTTTAAAACGGAATTTCTACTAATTTTATACAGCTCTAATTTAGTACGAGCCCTACGGCAAGTTATAGTCTAAATATATGCCATTTGCAATTAAAGAGCTGTGAAACGGTGTTTTTGTAAGAAAAATTTAATATACACCGCAGCTGTGTGCTCTGATATTTGACGTAAATTGGGAATATGACTATTTTATATTAAAAATCATACATGTTTAATTTAGGACTAAATACGATCAGAGTTCGGGACGGCATATTTAAGACGCCAAATTCCCCTCCCCTTAGTGGGAGGGGTTAGGGGAGGGGGTATTTAAATCGCACAACTTAGGAGGGAGTTATTGTCACAGGAGTGGCTACAAAAATTTATTAGATTATTTACAATATCGTCTCAATTCCATTTCACTCAGGGAGTTATTGTCACATACTGCTCAGCATTGTTCCTGCGCTCTGCAGTATCGTCTCAATCCCATTTCAATCAGGGAGTTATTGTCACGTAAGGAGAAGGAGAAACAAGACAGAAAAAATAATAGAAGTCTCAATCCCATTTCACTCAGGGAGTTATTGTCACGTGTCCACACATCGTCATCAACGCATCTATGTGCCAATCCGTCTCAATCCCATTTCAATCAGGGAGTTATTGTCACAAGATCATTTCATTACGATCAAAAGACCATCTTATAAAAAGTCTCAATCCCATTTCACTCAGGGAGTTATTGTCACGATAGCCAAGGCCAGAAATACCTGTTGGATGTCTCCAGTCTCAATCCCATTTCACTCAGGGAGTTATTGTCACATGTTGAAGATTCTGCTTCCATTTTTTATAATTTTCTTGTCTCAATCCCATTTCACTCAGGGAGTTATTGTCACAGTGGCAATAGTATGAATATCATAGTAAATAATGATAGAGTCTCAATCACATTTCACTCAGGGAGTTAATGTCACTCAATTACCCAATGGATTTAAAATTATTCAATCCCAACAGTCTCAATCCCTTTTCACTCAGGGAGTTATTGTCACTTGAAGTCAGAGGATCATGGTGGATGATACATAAAAGTCTCAATCCCATTTCAATCAGGGAGTTATTGTCACGTTTGGAATGGAGATGAAGAGTAGCCTTATTTTTTATTTAGTCTCAATCCCATTTCAATCAGGGAGTTATTGTCACAAAGTTAAAAAAGCCTCAAATTTCCTCCTCCTTTCTAAGTCTCAATCCCATTTCAATCAGGGAGTTATTGTCACTCTTCCTTTAAGAACAGCTTTAAAGGCATCGTAATTGGCGCACAGGGGACTTTTTGAAGTTATCAGTTTTTTTTGCATTTTTGTAATGGAAAACCTAACCCGGATTAATCGGATAAGTGGCTAAAGTGATCTAAAGTTAAAAGTGAACTAAAGTTGCGGTAAAAATCCAAGATTTTTGTTTTTTCATCTCATTCCCAAGCTGGGCTTGGGAACCAGAAAGCTTAGGATTTTTAGAATTTCTGTCAAAAAATATCACAATATTATTTATAAGATCCTAACCCGGATAAACCGGAAGTTGGCAATTTGCAATTTGCAGTTGGCAAATAAAAGCTGGAGCGGTCTTGTAGACTGCTCCAAAACGTTTTTGATTTACGATTATAGTGACCCTCAAAACATAGAGTATTAATTCTGTAATTTGATGACGCATTTAAATATCTTGTCAAAAATTGTCACAATTTAACTCATAAGATCCTAATTGGCTCAACTTTGAAGCAATCTTCAATCGACGCATCCTCAACGCGGCTTAGGCCGCGCTTCCGGTGAGCCTCAATCAGCTTGTCCAAATTTGAACCAATTTGAAGCGTAAAGAACGCCAATTAATTTATGGACACTGCCTAAACGGGCAATCAATGAGGCTCAGTGTAGCACATACAGTCTGGGAATGCAAATATCATATAGTTTGGGTTGCTAAAAAATGAAGAAGGATAATATATGCGTATCAGTTTAGTGTTTTGTAAATTTTAATGTCAAAAAAACAACGCTATGCCTCGATTACATTGATATAGCCACCGGCTGGATACTTGATACTGGATAAAAGTGCAAAGCCAATATATGAGGCAAACCCTCGTGCCGCATCCGGCGCAAAAAGCTTGCGCAGACACGGAAACCTGCCAGGCTGGATTTTGTATAACCGACTAAAATCCAGTATCCGTTATCCAGTATCTGGAGACAACTTTCAACCATACGCTCATTTGCGATTATTATTCGCCGGCATATTTTTCAAACAACTAAATTATTACATATATGCCAAATTTAAAAACGAGAGTGGATCAATTTTAAGAAAGCTGCGCAAATATTAATGTTCTTTTTTATAACTGACAAGCGTATATTAATGCGCTATAATGTCCCATTTAATTTAATTGATTTATTGGACTAAAACGGTGAATAATCATAGAATACAAATTTAATAAATCAAAAGGGGAGCTAAAATGCCGAAAAAGTATTGGTTGATGAAGACTGAGCCCGGGTGTTTTTCTATTGATGATCTGAAAAAAGCGAAGGTTGAGCCTTGGGACGGGGTGCGCAATTATCAGGCGCGCAATTTTATGAGGGATGAAATGAGTGTTGGGGACGGCGTTCTTATTTATCATAGCAACTCTGATCCTCTGGGCGTTGCGGGCATGGGCAGGGTGGCAAGCAAGGCGTATCCGGATCACACGGCGTTTGATAAGGACTCAAGGCATTACGATCCTAAAAGTACTTTGGAAAACCCGCGTTGGATTATGGTTGATGTTGAATTTAAAACAAAGTTTAAGAACTTTGTTTTACTAGCTGACATTAGAAAAGAGGCAAAGTTGAAAGAGCTAAGAATTTTGCAAAAAGCCAATCGTCTTTCAATCACACCGGTTGATAAGAAACATTTTGATTTGATTGTCAAAATGGGAAGTTAGCTCTATCCGCTGCTACTTGACAAATAACTTTTGACAAAAAATGTTTATGTATATATATTAAATAAGAAAATCAAAATCTAAAAATATGAATGTTGCGAGGGTTTATCTTATGAAGATTTCAGAAAGAGGGCAAGTTACAGTTCCAAAAAGCATTAGGGGAAAATATGGATTAAATACAAATGTTCAAGTTGAATTTGTTGAGATTAACGGGGAAATACATCTTTGTAAAAAAAACGCTATCCATCCCATTGACAAAGTGACGGGGATATTGAATGCTCCTTCCGACACTGACATATATATAGAAGAAATAAGGGGACGATGATTACAGTTGTTACAAAAGAGTAGATTTTTCATCTCTTCAGAACTCATTTATGAGTAGCTTGTTATCACTTCCGGTTGTATATTGTGTACATTCAATGTTAACTCCATTCCATACCAAGTATCACTATATATATACCCAAAAGCATAAAATTCTCGAAATTTGCTAATGAATAAAAGGCTAAAGCCTAAACTCCGAAACTACGAATTTGACGGAATTTACCCTTTAGGATTTTATTTCACGGCGTTTGAATAAAACATACGCGAATATAGATTTTCGAAAAGTTGATTTGTTTGACTATTTGTGGGTTGAATCCAATTAATGTTTTCCTATAGGGTGGCACAGGCATCCTTGCCTGTGTTTCAATTGACCACAGGCAGGATGCCTGTGCCACTAACAATTACCCTTTGGGTTGATTTAAATATTTTATAAAATATTGTTATTCAATGGTTTAAGTTTTTTAATGTAAAAGCATCCCTCAATTTAGTATCTTACAAGTTAAATTCTGACAATTTTTGACAAGAAATTTAAATGCGTCATCAAATTCAAATATTAATGCGTCATGTTTTAGGAACAACTATAATCGCAATGCAAAAACGTTTTGGAGCAGTCTACAAGACTGCTCCAGCTTTTAATCTGTGCAATCTCTGGTTGTTTTTTAATCTGTGAAATCTGTGAAATCTGTGGTTAATTAGCTTTTCCGGTTTATCCGGGGTAGGCATTATTTTTAAAATTAAAACAAGGAGGCTAACATGCGGTTTAAGTTAATATTTGTATTAGTTGCAATCTTAACAATGCAGGCGTCGATTTTATTTGCGGAAGGATTTAATCCAAAGGATATAAAGCGTTGGTGGTTGTATGGGGAGGATGACGGAACAAGCGCTTATGACGATATGTTGAACAAGGAGGTTGATGTAAGATTACAGCCCGACCGTTTGCAGAATATAAAGGGGATACCTGATGATTTTCTAAAAGGGAAGTATACGTTGATTGATATTTGGGCCACCTGGTGCCCTCCATGCCTGGCGGCTATCCCGGAAAACAACGCGATTTATACAAAATATAAAGAGCGGTTAAACGTGATAGGGGTTTGTTCGTCTGTAAATAGCGTCGATTTTGAAGATGTTGTTAAAGACAGGGGCATAATTTATCCCGTGGGGGTTGACACTTCCGGCGAGATTTCTAAATATTTCAGGGTAAAACTTTTTCCGACTTATCATTTGATTGATCAAAACGGCAAACTTGTGGTTGCTGATATTAAAGCGGATTTCCTTCATAAGGTTTTGGAGGTTGTGTTTAAAGAGTGATGGTATCAGTTTAGTCCTTTGAAAATTATACTGTCCAAAAACTAACGCACGGTCTCTCCGGCATAAATAGAGGTCTCTGGATACTGGATACTAGATGCTTGATGCTTGATGAAAAAGCAAAGCACAGTTATGGGGCTTTGCCTTATATATAATAAACGGCAAAAAAACAGACACAGGCACGGAGGCCCGCGCTATTTAGATTTGTATTATGGTCAAAATCCAGCATCCAGTATCTGACGGCATATCACAACTATTAGCGCCTTTGCGATGAAAATTCGCCGTCATATTCTTCAAACAACTAAATTGTTACGAGTGATGTTAGTCTTCTGAGCCCGGTTCCGGTCGGGCCAAACCATTGTATGTCCCGCTAAGTCTCCTATTGCCGGTTGTGTTTATCCGCCGCATTGCGTTCCTGTTTAATTCTTTGCTTATTCGGATTTTTCCATTGATATCCTCGCTTGAGTTCCAGAATTTGAAAAAAACATCAAAATTATTATTCCTCCGCCAACAATGCAACGGGCGTCCGCGTATTTATTGTAGCAGGTTCGCCATCGTATTTGATCATGCTGTTGTTTGTTGAGATCCCCTGACTATCAGTAGGCGAGAAGTTTTTCCCTTTGTTTTAAACAGCGCCGATCTATTGCTCAACGTTTTATTCCGCGTATTGTGTTAACATCAAATTCTAAAAACATCGTCTATTTCCTGATTTATTTTATTGACAATAGCTTTTATTCTTGTAAAATGAGCGCCTTACCGGCTGGGCGGCGTCTGTAGAGCCTTTCTCGTTATTGGTTTTTATAGACGATCAAATTTTAAACTTTATATTTTAAGGCGACAATAATTATATGATTAATAGTGGAAGGGGGGGGGGTAATACATTTTGTGTTGCATTTATTTATTGACAAAAGCTTGATAAAAAAGGGGTGGATTTTGTCTGTCTGGTAAAGATGCGCGAGGAAAGGAAATCTTTGTTTATAAATTGATTTATACTTTTTTTGAAGGGGAGTTATTTAAATGCATAAAACGGATTTAATAGAGAAAATTGCGGAAAGCACGGAATCATCAAAAGCGAGCGTCGGCAAAGTTGTCAATGCTCTTTTTGAGACAGTTTCCCAATCTCTGCAAAAAGGCGAAAGCGTTACTATATTAGGATTTGGCGTGTTTAACGTCACAAAGCTTAAAGCCAGAAAAGGCCGCGACTTGCAGACAGGCAAAGAGATAAAGATACCGGCCAGAAAAGCTCCAAAATTCAAAGCTTCGGCAAACTTAAAAGAGCTTGTTAGAGGCAAGAAAAAATAATAGATTTTTTAAACGATAATTTATAGTCAATCAATTCGCTCAGTATGGTTTGGCGCGGGAAGACTTTAAGTTTATTCTGCCGTCTTACATTGTATAGCAATTTTCATGGTTTACCCTATTGAAGAAATAGGGCGTTCGGCTGCGCTAAAGGTTTTCCAGGATTTTATCCAATCTGTTTCCATTTGCGGCAAGCATGCTTTCGGCCTCCTTTTGCGATAACCCGCAATGTCGCATAACAACCGCTGTCTTTACCGCGCCGCCTGCGAGGTCTATTTGCGCGAAACTCTCTTCGCGGCTTAAACCTGTTAGCGTTGACACAATGCGCGCAGCTCTGTCGCGCAATTTGGCGTTGGTGGCCTTAACGTCAACCATAAGGTTTTTGTGCGCTTTGCCCGAGCGAATCATAAGGGTTGTGGATATTGTGTTTAACGCAAGCTTGGTTGCTGTGCCGGCTTTCATGCGTGTTGAGCCGGTTAATACTTCAGGGCCGGTTTCAATTGTTATAAGATGATCCAAATATTCCGCCTGCTCGGGAATTGGAGCGCATGTTAATAACCCGGTTAGAATATTTCGTTGAATTTGCTTAGCGTATGATAAAGCCCCCAACACATACGGGGTTGTGCCGCCGGCCGCAATGCCAAGCAAAGTGTCGTCCTTTTCAAGATTGAGGTTTTTTATCTCTTTCCGGGCTCCGTCAAAATCATCCTCTTTGCCTTCGCTTGATTTGCGCAGGGCTGTGTCGCCTCCGGCTATAACGGCTACAATGCGTCCGGGGTCTTCCTGAAAAGTCGGCGGTATCTCCGCCGCGTCAAGAACTCCCAATCTTCCTGAAGTGCCGGCTCCAATATAAATTAGCCGCCCGCCTCGTATAAAACCCGGCTCGCTCTTTTTGATAAACTCAGCTATGGAACTTTTTGCTTTATCAATAGCGTCAAACACGGTTTTGTCTTCTGCGCTAATAACGTTTACACACTCGTCGACCGAAAGTTTGTGCAGATTATTTGTGCGCGGATTGCGTTGCTCGGTTAAAATGCGCGATCGGTCAGGCGGGTTTTCAATTTTGTTTTCGTTTGTCATGGCAATGCCCAAATTCCGCTTATTGAAGATGTGGTTGCCCCTGTAACCTGTGGCAGGGTTATAGGCACGCGGTCCTGACATAGCGCGCCAAGCGCAGCCATAGCCGCCGCCTCTCTATGCGTAGATGGTATGCCGTGCTCGCAGCTGAACTCCACTGGAATGTTCGAGCGTCCGGTTATCTCCTCCACCAATGTTTTGTTTTTCGATCCTCCTCCGGCCAGGATTATCCGGTCTGTAGCTTCGCAATTCAGAGCTATAGCAGCCGCGATAGCGGCGCAGGCGGACCTTGCCAGGTCTTCCGGGCCGAAATTCTCCCTGTATTTATCAATCCACCCTATGAATATTTCATCGCCCGTTCCTAATGAGCGCTTGCT
The DNA here is from genome assembly GCA_021777105.1 of Candidatus Anammoxibacter sp. Classification (GTDB taxonomy): domain Bacteria; phylum Planctomycetota; class Brocadiia; order Brocadiales; family Anammoxibacteraceae; genus Anammoxibacter_B. The sequence goes on along the minus strand of JAIQZQ010000112.1, from coordinate 34,881 downwards.
TGCGGCCTGGTTTTTTAAGTGCTGCATCATGGCGTCAAAAGGCTCGGATTTTACTTCGCCGGCCCGCGATTTGTCGCCGTCAACATCCATAGGTATCTTAAACAGTTTTCTCGCAATGTTATCCAGTATCTGATTGCATGCGCAAACATCCCGGCCTATTATCCGGGAAATCGCTGATTTAAATGTTTTTTCAGCGTTTGCCGGTGTTTTAGGCAGTAGCGTCATATTGCAAAATCCGCCAAGGTTAACAATGCCCCTGCGCTCGTTTGAAGAGCGATAGAGTGTGAAATCCGCTATCGGGGTGATTGGGGCTCCCTGCCCGCCCATTGCCAGATCCGCCGCTCTAAGGTCCGTGACGACCGGAACGTTTAAACCTATTGCAATAGGAGTGGGATTGATCATTTGCAGGCTTAACGGCGGGGCGTGATAAACGGTTTGTCCATGCACGCAAACGAGATCAATTTTGTTATTGCCGATAAGCTCGTTTAAAGCTTCAAGGTGCAATATAGCAAGATCATGCGCGGTTTTGGCTATCTCTTTTGCGGTGATTGGAATCCTTTGCGATATAAGACGCAATCTGGATGAGAGCTCTCCTAAAGGTTTGCTAAGATAATTTTTAACCGTAGGCTTCATTTTAAGCCCCGCGCCCTGAATTTCAACAAGCGCGGTATCCAGGCCGTCAATGCTTGTTCCCGTCATACAGCCGGCTACTAATCGTGTTTTCATATGTTTTTATAATTGTTTCTGATTAAAATGTTGTAATTAAAAAACTAAAGTGACTAAAGTGATCTAAAGTTAAAAGTGAGCTACAGTTTTGGTAATAATCAAAGATTTTTGGCTTTTAAAAAATTAAACATTCAAAAATTGAAAATTTTTACATGAACTTTAGCTCACTTTAGCTCACTTTAAACTTTAGTCACTTGAACATTGCTGATACGCGAAAGATACAGATATAATTACTTTGGTCAGTTTGAGTTTGCCGTATTAGTATCGCTTTTCCCAATGCAACATACGCCAAACGCTATGGCGGTAGATATAAGCATCTGCCATGGGAAAGCTATCAAATCTCTTATATGTCCGCCGTTTGCGCTAAATGTTTGCATAATAAATATAACCGCAAATCCCGTTGCAAGCGACGCCACAACGCTTGCGCTGTTTCCGCGCTTTGTGAACATTGCGGTCAGGAAAACCGCGACCAGGCCGGAATATGAGAATATCATTACGGTCAACGCAAAATCAATCAGCGTTGTGCCTGGGTTTTTCATCTGCCAATACGAGCTAAACGCGCCAAAAAATCCAAGAATAACCCCAAAAACAACAACTCCCGCGCGTCCGGTAAAAAGATAATGCTTTTCGCTTAGATTTGGCCGGAATTTTTTATAGAAATCGCTGACAAACACCGAAGACATAGCGTTCAGCGCCGAATTCAGGCTTGAAAGCCCGGCGGCAAAAAGCCCGGCCATCATCAGGCCGGCCATGCCTTTCGGCATTTCATTTAAAATAAAGTTAAGAAACACCTTGCGGCTGTTGTCAACAGTATATAACGGCGCCGAGTCGCCCATAATATCAGGTCTGGCGTAAAAAATGTACAATAATAATCCTATAGCCATAAACAAGACGGATATGGGTATATTTATTATAATGGCGGTAATAGCCGACCAGCCGCCTTTTGCGGCTGATTTGCATGTTAGCAATCTTTGCGCCATGTCCTGGTCCGCCCCGTAAGCCCCTATATTAAGCAACGAAAAACCAAATATTGCCGTTAAAAACGTGTATGTGTGTTTCGGCCCTATGCCTTCAACCCCTAATTTAAAAAAAGCCAGTTTTGAGCCGCTACCGCCGGTCGGATGGTTAAGCGCGTCGGCTATGCCTTGCAAACCAACGGGGATTTTGTCAAACAGAAGCGCCAGCGCAATAATAGCCGCCCCCACAAAGATAAATAGCTGTATGCAGTCCGTCCATATGACGCTTTTAATTCCGCCGACCAGAGTATATGAAACGCCAACAATAGTTAATGCAGTAATTGCGAGAAATTGGTGCCCTATCGCAATGTCGCCAAATATTATCAACGACGCCGGCAGGGCCGCTATGTAAATGCGGGCGCCGCTTGCAAAAACCCTGCCAAGCAGAAACGCCGCCCCAGCCGCGTAAGAGGCCATAGGCCCGTATCGTTTATCCAACAATGTGTAAACCGTTGCCACTTTAAAACGGTAAAACACAGGCACAAAGAATATAGAGACAATCAAAACAGCGACAATTGATCCTGATATGGATATGAGATAGGTCAAATCGCCGCTATAAGCCTGTTGCGGGCCGCCTATAAAAGTGGCCGCTGACAGCGAAGTGGCTAAGAAAGAGATAGACACCGCCCAGACAGGCATCTTTCCGCCGGCCCTGAAATAGTCATCGGTTGAATTCTGCTTTTTTGACAAAAGAACTCCGCTAACCGCCAGTATAACAAAATACGCGGCCAACACTATCCAATCAAGGGTTGAGAATAAGTTTGAAGAAGAATCAGGCATTGTTAAATCTATTCAATTAAAGTGACTAAAGTGATCTAAAGTTTAGGTAAAAATCTACCACGAAGCTGGGGCTTCTCGAATTGTTTCGCTCCCAAACTGGGGTTTGGGAGCGAGGTGGATTATTTTAAAATTTAAGCTCTCTGCTCTGAGTTTATGCTGAGTAATTACGAAGCGCGCATTGCTCTATAATATTTTTTATTTTGACAAAATCGTTAAAATGGTTCTAATTATATGCTGCAAATATAAATCGCAACTAATTTAACGGCACATTATAACTATAGGATTTGGATGTGAATAGTGAAAAACTGGATGATATGATCGGGCAGATGATCATGGTTGGGTTTCGCGGGCTTGAGGCCGGCCAAAGCTCTGAAATAATCAGTGATATACACGCCTTGAACATAGGGGGGGTGATTCTTTTTGATTACGATGTTGAAACAAAGTCCAAAAAGCGCAATATTGCGGATAAGAAGCAGGTTGAAAAACTAACGTCCGGTTTGCAATCAATTGCCAAAACTCCTCTGTTTATAGCCGTTGATCAGGAAGGGGGCCGTGTTGCAAGGCTTTCGCCCGATTGCGGGTATGAAAATTCGTTAAGCCACGAAGAGTTGGGCAAAATAGATAATATTGAAACCACCGGGTCTGAAGCCAGGCTTATAGCGAATCAGGTGGCGGGTAGCGGTCTTAATGTAAACCTGGCTCCGGTTGTCGACCTTAACACCGGCGTTGACAATCCTATAATCAGCGGACTGGGGCGCTCGTTCTCTTCCGATCCGTTAAAAGTGGTGAAACACGCCGAGGTGTTTATGATTGAGCACGCAAAACAGAATGTTCTCACGTGCATTAAACATTTTATCGGCCACGGAAGCAGCAAAAATGATCCCCATCTTGGTTTTGTTGATGTAACGGATAGTTATGATGAGCAGGAGGCGCTACCTTTCCGGGCGCTTATCGATAAGGGCATTGTTGACATGGTTATGACATCGCACGTTTTTAACAGGAATTTTGACGAGCTGTTTCCGGTTACAATGTCAAAAAAGATAATAACCGGCATTTTGCGTAATGAAATGGGGTTTAACGGCGTGGTTATATCCGACGATACGCAGATGAAGGCTGTTGCCGACCAATATGCGGCGGAAGAGGCTGTTTTAAATATTGTCAATGCCGGTGTTGACATACTATTAATATCAAATAATATAAGTTACAATCCGGCTGAACATGTAAAAGCTATTGAAACCATAAGCAACGCGGTAAAAACCGGCCGGATAAGTTTTGAAAGGATACAATCCTCTTTTGATCGAATTACAAAACTTAAGCGCAAGATTGGGTTGATTGATTAATACCCAACCTGGATAAACCGGAAAAGCTAATTAACCACAGATTTCACAGATAAAAAAACAACCAGAGATTGCACAGATTAAAAGCAAAAAAATAAAATTAAAAGCTGGAGCAGTTTTGCAGACTGCTCCAAAACGTCTTTGCTTTGCGATTATAGTAGCGTTTATAAATTGACGCATTAATCATTCAATTTAATAGAGTTTTAAAATATCTTGTCAAAATTGGCTATTTTACATGCTAGTGGAAAACGGCCTTGACTATTTTCCGTTAGGGTGTAAAATAGCCATCATGATAGATCGTACCATATCTCTTTGGGCGTTGAATGAGGATTTCCTAAATCGACGGATGTCTTTTATTGCCGGCCCCAGACAAATAGGAAAAACAACAATGACGCTGCAATTTTTAAAAAAGGCGGCGCAAAAGACCAGTTACTATAACTGGGACTCCATATCTTTAAAACAGAAATTCGCTAAAAACCCTCTTTTCTTTAAAGAGGAAGCTCCGCCTTGCCCCGGCTCCGAAAAAACCTGGATAGTTTTTGACGAAATCCATAAATACCCAAATTGGAAAAATTTGCTCAAGGGGTATTTTGATGAATTTAAAGATGCCTTTCAGTTTGTTATAACAGGAAGCGCCAGGCTTGATCTGTTTAGACAATCAGGCGACAGTTTGATAGGTAGATACTTTCTTTACAATATGTTTCCACTGGGGCCAAAAGATATCATAAATGAAAAGTATGATTTTACTAAACAGTGGCATCCTGGGTTGGAATTAAAGAACATTCCTGAACCTTGCGACGAATTTTATAACGCCTCGCAGAATCTTTTAAATATAAGTGGTTTCCCGGAACCGTTTCTGGACGGCACAAAAGATTTTTACCAACGCTGGAAAGACGCCCACATATCTTTGCTTATTAATGAAGATTTACGCGACCTAACGCGGATTACTCAAATAAAAAAGCTGGAAACCCTTATTTATTTGTTGCCTGAACGGGCAGGGTCTCCTTTAAGCCTTAACTCCCTATCAAATATTTTGGAGTGTTCTCACGGTTCAATAAAAACATGGCTTGAAGCTTTTGAAAAAGTTTTTCTGACTTTTAATCTGCCGCCGTATTCAGACCGGTTAGCGCGTTCTGTTGTAAAAGAAAAGAAGCATTACTTTTGGGATTGGGGGCTTATTGACGATCCGGGCATTAGATTTGAGAACTTTGTCGCCGTTCAGCTCCTAAGAGCAGTTTCGTCATGGAACGAATGGGGCAAGGGCAAATATGAGCTCTTTTACGTTAGGACAAAAGACGGCGTTGAAGTCGATTTTGCCATAACCAACAACCATAAGCCAATATTACTGGTGGAAGCAAAACTTACAGATGTTGAACCTTCTAAGTATTTCAAAAATATTAAAAACAAGCTTGATAATCCTTTATCAATGCAAATAGTGAACAAAAAAGGATTATACAAAAATACTCAAACAGACATTATTGTAATGGGTATTGACAGGTTCCTGCAACTGCTCCCATAACTAGAAACTGGAGTTTAGAGATGAGAGCTTTCGTGGGCAAGTAACAGTTCTAAGGCTTTACAACTGCGCTAGTTACAAGGCTCCTGCCTTGTAACTGGGTGTGCGAAGAGGCTCTGCCTCTTTTTGTCAAAACAACAAACGGCGCCGTTAATTTTCTAATGCCGATCTAATTAACAACGTTTAAGACGAGGCAGAACCTCTAGGGACAGTGTGTTACAAGGCAGGAGCCTTGTAACAAGCTTCTTATTTTGTCCAGCAAAAATTTATCCAACAGTAAGGGGCGTCGCCCTGGGCTATATTAAATCAGCCCTTCGGGCTTTAATAATTAAAACATGTTGAACTTAGGCGCTGATTTAAGGACACATATTGAGAGCAAATAAAAATATATTTAAACGTTTAATGCCTGAAAAAGCCATGGAAGGCGGCCCTCGCGAAATATTGATGATCGCATTTCCACTTATAGCCTCGCACGCTTCGCACACGGTGTTAACGTTTACCGACAGGATGTTTCTGTCGTGGCACAGCCCGCATAGCATTGCGGCAAGCGGGCCCGCCGCTATTTTGAGTTTTACAATAATCTGCTTTTTTAAGGGCGTTTCCAGTTATGTAAGCACATTGATCGCTCAAAATTACGGTGCGAAAAAAACGTCGCGAATCTCTAAATCATTATGGCAGGGTTTGTACTTTAGCGCAATGTCGGCGGTGGCGCTTGTCGCATTGATTCCGGTGGGCAACTTTATTATCCGCCATTCCGGGCATGGAGAGGACGTTATAGAGCTTGAAATCCGTTATTTCTCCATTCTTATGTTTGGAGGGGGGCTTGTTGTGCTCGAAGGGGCGCTTGCCTCTTTTTTTTCCGGACTGGGCAGAACAAAAGTCATTATGTATATCTGGGTAGCCGGGGCTTTAATAAACATTGGCCTTGATTATATCCTGATATTCGGCAAACTGGGCTTGCCCGAGTTGGGTATAACCGGCGCGGGTATTGCCACCGTCTCAACGCAATTTATAATAGCAGTTATCTATTTTGCCCTTATTTTTCAGAAGAGTCACAGAATTCGGTTCAGGATTCACAAACTGCGTCAATTTAATAAAGAGCTTTTTTTCAAACTGATAAAATACGGAGTTCCCGAGGGGACGCGTTACTTCCTTGACATTGCCGGTTTTTCCGCCTTTCTGTTCTTTGTTGGAACGCATGGAGATGTTGAGCTGGCCGCAAGCACAATGACTATCTTTGTGGATATGATGGCGTTTATGCCTATGCTCGGCATAGGCATTGCCACCTCCATACTTGTCGGGCAATACATTGGCAAAGGCAAGAAAGACGTTGCCGTTATTGTCACAAAGAATTCAGTGAAAATTTCAGCCATATACGGCGCTATAATAGGCTCGCTGTTCTGGTTTTACCCGGAGCTTTTTATCAATATTTTCAAAGGGGACGACGCTGAATCTTTTGCAATGGTTTCAGCCGCCGCTATCCCTATTTTCAAAATACTTCCGTTTTTCCTTATGGCCGACGCCCTTAATATCATACTTGGAGCAGGCCTTTCCGGGGCCGGCGATACCAGGTTTAAAGTTTATGCCGCCCTGATTGTATCTATCTGCTTTTTTGTCCCCGGCGAGTTCCTAATTTTAAGGCATTGGAACATGCCTGTAACATACGGCTGGTGGCTTGCGTCTGTAAACCTGTTGATTTTAGGCTCCGTCTATATGATCCGGTTTAAACAAGGCAAGTGGAAACGGATTGATATGATATATAAATGAACAGTTTGCAATTAGCCGTTTGCTATTGGCAAAAAGCAAATCAGGCCTTTGCTCTTTACTTCGAAATTCGTTATTCCTTGATTAAGTTCTATATAAAATAATCATTTTTATATTCAAATAATGTTGTCTTTTACTCCATTAGCGGTATTTTTATGTAGAACATAACAGTCTATCAAAAACTCAATTTAATACAACAATTTATTACCGGCGATCTACGGTGATTTAATTTTTCAACAAAACAAGCATTAGTGTTTTCAACAATATATTTTTGTGTCAGTTTAGTCCTTTGTCCGGCGACCGGTTGTTTCAACAAATTTAAATTGACGACAATAGAATTAAAAGCAATAATAATCTACGCATTTCAGGTATAATAATGTTGAAAATATTTATTAATTATCAATGCGTCATTAATCAGGCCTAACTCCCGGAGGCAAAACAGATGGTAATAACCAGCATACAAGATGCCGAAGCAACACTTCCAGACCTTATAAAACTTGCTCTGGCGGGCGAAGAGATAATATTAGGCGATAAAGGCTCCCCTTTAGTGCGATTAACTCCCCTAAAACAAAACGAGTTTAACGGAAAGAAAAAACGGCAACCTGGCGGAAGTTGGAAAGGCAAAGTTGAGATCGCCAATGATTTTGACAACGAAGATGACGAAATAGTTAAGATGTTTGAAGGTGGAAATTCATGAAATTATTGCTTGATACTCACGCCCTTTTATGGTGGTTTGATGATTATACAAAACTTTCACAAGATGCATTTAGAGCAATAGAGAATATAGAAAACGAGATTTTTGTCAGCGCCGCCACTTCATGGGAGATTGCTATTAAGAAATCTATCGGCAAACTTGAAGCCCCCGACAATTTTGAAGAAGAATTAACAAGACACGATTTTACCGCTCTGGGAATTGACATCAGCCATACCTTAGCGCTTATAGACCTTCCATTTTATCATAAAGATCCATTTGACAGACTGATTATAGCCCAAGCTCAAATAAAGGGCCTAACTATAGTTACTTGTGATAAAAAATTTAAGCAATACAATATTCCCCTAATAACGGCCTGAATTTTAAAAACAAGCTAAAAACGACCGTTAATCATCATTCATACACCAATCCCTTGGCCTCATCAATCGCCGCTTTCAACTCCTTGCTGCCTTGTTCGACGATTTGGTCAATTATGCTATTAATCTCCCTTTCAAGCCACATTGGGATTGCATTGTTGACGAAATCTTTTGCGTTAGGTTCGTTTGAGTGTGCGGCGGTCTCGGATAGATGTTTTAGCGCGTCAATAGCCCTTGTCTTAAGCCCGTTGTCGCTATTGATAATAGCCGAGACTTCATTGGAGTGTTTATAGTAGAGCTTTATCAATTTTAATCCGGCTACCGTGTTTGACATCACATTGTCCCTGAACAGTCTGAGTGTATCCAGTGTATTTGTTTTGATTTGTTCCGGCAATATTGACGAGCCAAGGCAATTTCTTCCTTCAGGCTTTTTCGTTGAAAGCGCTTCAATCATATTTTCAAAAATCTTAGCGTCTATTTCTCTGCTTTTGCTGTTAACTATTAGTTGCGCTGTGTATTTGCCTCACGGGGCATGTGAATTGTCGCCAATGTATTGTGTTCAGATGACATTTGGATATGTCACTTCAATTATGCAGTTCTTTATATAAAAAAAGGCCGCCCAAATCAGACTAAATCGCTGATTATGGACGGCCTTTATTGCTTTATAACTGTTATGTTGACTTCGATTCTACTCCACATCAACAAACATGCCCCACGCCCGGCCTTTATCATACGATCTCTTATTAAACATGAATCTATCCTGATCATTAGGAACTGCCCATGCGGCCCACGTCTTGCCTTTGCTAACTCCTGTAATTGTGACATGAAGCTCGTCATTGGCGTCTGTGAATCCTCTAACTGGTTTTATGTTTACGTTACGGCTTATACCAGCTAAGAGATTAATTGAGACAAGAATCGGCGCGGATGTTTTGCGGTTTACTAATTTGATCACGCAACCAACGTTCTCGCCCGGCTCCATATACATAGTTTCAATTCCTGATACGCCTATGTGTATATCCTTGTCGCATTTAAAGGTGAATGATTTTCCTTTTGGCGGAGGCGGTGGATTTTTAACGTTTACAAGGCTACTCTTTCTTTTAGTGTCCTCGCCGAATTCATTAGATGCGGTTAATAAAACATCAAATACGCCTTCTATTTTATATTCATGCCATGGGTTTTGGTCTCTACTTGAACTCCCATCGCCAAAATCCCACTTCCATTTATCTGGATTCTTTGTTGAATGGTCGATAAATGTAGTTAATAATGGCGCTGGCCCTGTAGTGTTAATCGCGTCAAAATCAGCTTTTGGGGCAGTTCCTCCAGGTTCTCCAGCTACCTCAGCTGGGTCTATAACACTTATTGTGTTGTCATATCTATTAACAACGTACACCTTGTTTGTCATTTCGTTTACGGCTACTCCGGCAGGGCCATCCCCCACATCAACAGCCGCTACTACATTATTACTCGACCCATCTATTACGCTTACTGTATCATCACCAAAGTTGGCAACATAAACCCTGTTTGTTATTTTATTTACAGCTATTCCTTCAGGGCCATCCCCCACATCAACAGTAGCTACTACACTATTACTTAACCCATCTATTACGCTTACTGTGCCATCACCAAAGTTGGCAACATAAACCCTGTTTGTTATTTTATTTACAGCTATTCCTTCATGCTGATCCCCGATATCAACAGTAGCTACTACACTATTGCTCGCCCCATCTATTACGCTTACTGTGCTGTGATTAGAAGTATAAACCATGTTTGTTGCATCGTTAATAGCTATTCCTTTACGTCCTCCTCCACGCACAACAGCAGCAGCTACACTATTACTTGACCCATCTATTACAGTTACTGTGTCTGGATCATGACTGTTATAAACCCTGTTTGTTGCGTCGTTAACAGCTATTCTTTTAGGGAAATCCCCAACATCAACAGTAGCGACTACACTATTACTTGGCCCATCTATTACGTCTACATTGTTACTGAAAGAATTTGCAACATAAACCCTGTTCGTTACTTTGTTTACGGCCACTCCTTTAGGCCCAAGCCCCACATCGGCAGTAGCGACTACACTATTGCCTGTCCCATCTATTACACTTACATTGTTGTTATCTATGATAGCAGCATAAACCATGTTTGTTGCATCGTTAACAGCTATTCCTTCAGGTCTATCCCCCACATCAACAGTAGCTACTACACTATTACTCGACCCATCTATTACGTATACGGTGTTGAGAAACTCATCAGTAACATAAACCATGTTTGTTATTTCGTTTACGGTTATATCTCTTAATAATCTAGGAGCTTGTGCCCGGCTATTTACTTTAATAGTGGTAATCACACTATTACTTGCCCCATCTATTACAGTTACTATGTTGTCAGATTTATGAACAACATAAACCCTGTTTGTTATTTCATTTACAGCTATAGTAAAAGAAGATGGTATACCAAGATCAATATTGGTAATCAAACTATCACTCACGCCATCTCGCACGATTACATTACCATAATTCTCTACAGCATACACTCTGTTCGTTACTTCATTTACGGCCACTCCTGCAATAGAACCACTTAGTGTATCTATGTCTATAACACTATTACTTCTTCCATCTATTACGAAGAAGAATCCGCCATCACCAAAGTCATCCTCAGGACTAGCAACATAAATCCTGTTCGTTATTTCGTTTACAGCCACTCCTACGGCCACTCCGGAAGGCGGCTCTCCAAGATCAACAGTGGCTATCACACTATTACTCACTCCATCTATTACGCTAACATTTTTACTAAGAACATTTACGACATACACCGTGTTCGTTATTTTGTTTACGGCTATAGCCTCAGGTGTATCCCCAACATCAATAGTATTAATTACACTATTACTTGCGCCATCTATTACGCTTACACTGTCACTGCCAATATTTGTAACATAAACCCTGTTCGTTACATTGTTTACGGCCACTCCAGAAGGTCCATGCCCCACATCAACAGTAGCGACTACACTATTACTCGTTCCATCTATTACGCTTATATTATCAGTATAAACATTTGCAACATACAACAAGCTTGTATTTTTATTTATTGCAACGCCCCGAGAACCCACACCATTTTTAGCTCCTGACAATAAATTGAGATTAATTGTGTCAGTCAGAGTTTGTGCATTAACCAGAAAACAAGGACTTAATAAATTCAAGCAGAAAGATGCTGTAATAATGACCGGCAGCATTGATAAACCGGATTTTAATTTCTTATAAAACAAACTAGATCTAAAATTAAATAAAATTTTCTCCATAACTTTTACCTCTCAATTTCTTTTTAGTAAAGTGAACCCAAAATCAAGACTAAAAAATGAAGTTTTTTAGTTACATTCAACGAACCATATAAAACTATTATTAACAGTCACGTTGAGGGGGGGGGGGACTGATAACTCCTCCAAAATGTAGATAACTTTTTATATCACCTCCTTCAGGACTTTTGTTAAATTTATTATTCCGTGTATGTTGACGATAATTCCTCCATTGTTTTATCGTTTCAAGTACTACTTTACTCTTAAAATTTGGACTATATTTTTTTGCATTTTGCCTCCTTTTCGTGAATTTTTGTTAACTAGAAATTATAGCAAAATGTAACTTAAGGGGTAGTCTAAATTTCAGGATCCATTATACCCGATCTCCGCTCTTCGCTTTCACTTCAAAATTCAAAATTCAAAATTCGGAGTTCGTTGTTCCTTGTTCAATATTCGCTTTTGCCTTTTGGACAAACGCAATAATCACTCCCAACCGCCACGGCGCGGGGACACGCCTACACTACATTGCGCTCCGCCCTTCGCGCTCCGCTCTTTGCTCTATTCGCTACGCGCTTCCATCATCCCTCTCGCTTCTCCAATCGCCGCCTTTAATTCATCGCTTCCTCGCGCCGCTATTTTATCAAGCAGGGCGGTTGCATCTGAAACCAGCCCCGGAGACAGGAATTTGTTTACAACCTGTTTAATCGTGTTGCGGCTTGAAAAGTTTTGAAGCTCTATGATTAAACGGTTCAGGACTTCAGATGCGTCTGCTTTAAGCTCCGGATCGGCGTTTAGTATATCTTCAACTTCCGTTGAGTGGTAGTAATAATACTTTATCAGCTTTAATCCCGCAACCGTATTGCCTATCACATTATCCCTGAACAATCTTAATGCGTTGAGTTTGCGGGAGTAAGACGGTGCGCCGGCTTCGTTTTCCAGCGCGACCGAGGCGGGGCAACCTTTGCCGCCTTCGCCCTTTTTAACATTTATAAGTTTTTTCTTTGTTATGCTGTCTATGCCTGAGTCGTTTGACACTATTAAACCAACGGTGTATTTCCCTTTTGAGGTGTATATATGCGATGGATTACGCTCCGCGCTCTCCTCGCCGTCGCCAAAGTCCCATGACCATGATTTTGGAGATCCTTTTGACTCGTCTATGAACCTGACTTCAAGCGGAGCCGGGCCGTTTGTGTTTTCAGCCCTGAATTCGGCTGCAAGGGGCGCTCCGGGGTTTGGGTCGGGCGTTGCATCCGGCGCGGCGTCGGCTTCAACAACTTCCACCTCTTCGCAACTTATAAACGCCGGCTTCACTTCATTGGCAACATTGTTTTCCGAATCAAATATTGTCAAGCTCACGGTAAATACGTCGCTATTGTTATCGCAGTTAAAAACATGTTCAGGGTTGGGCTGGGCGCTTGCTCCGCCGCCTTTGTCTCCAAAACTCCAGAACCATTTTGCTATTTTGCCGTGTGAACTTGATGAGAGGTCTTTAAATTTAACCACATACTCCCCGGTTTCGCCTTTTATGCGTGTTGTGCGGTCCGCTGTAAAATCAGCCGCTGTTCCTTTGTCAAGCGCTTCTATAAAGTCCGTCTCTTCTTTTTCAGCCGAGCCTTCGGCTCCGCTTGAGGTTAGTTTAACGCTGTAAACTCCGACGCGCTCATAAACATGCGTTGGGTTTTGATCGCGGCTTTTTCCGCCGTCTCCAAACTCCCATGCCCACGAGCTTACCTTGCCGCCCGATATATCCTTAAACTGAACAGTCAAAGGCGCAAAACCGGAACGGGGCTCGCCTGTAAACGCCGCTGTCGGCGCCGATCCTTCCAACACTTCTATTAAACCGCGTTCCGTTTTATCCGCGCTGCCGCTTGAACCGCTTGCTATCAGTTTAACCGTGTACTTGTCCGGGGAAAGGTAGGCATGCACAGGGTTGCGCAGGCTGCTCTGCGTACCGTCGCCAAAGTCCCATGCCCAGCCGGACACGTTGCCCGTTGACCTGTCTCTAAACTTTACCTGCAAAGGGCCGAATCCCGCTTGAGGCGCCGCGGTAAAGTCCGCCCTGGGCGGACTTGTTGACTCCACTTCTATAAGCTCGGGTTTTGTTATAGCGTCGGATCCGTTTGAGTTGCTTACCTTAAGGCTTGGGGAGTAGACGCCGGGATTTTTATATGTGTGCGTTGGATGCTGATCCCCGCTTGCGTTGCCGTCGCCAAAATCCCACGCCCAACTTTCCGGCCCGCCTGATGAGAGGTCTTCAAACTCCACCTGAAACTGCGCCAGCCCGGATCTTGCGTTCACTTTAAAGTCCGCTATTACCTCTTTGCCGGCCTTTACGCTGATAAGGTCTTTTTTAGTCACTGTCTCTTCCCCGCACGATGTGCTCACAGATAACGATACGGTGTATGTGCCCGCCTTTCTATATGTGTGCGATGGGTTTCGGGTTTTGGCCAAATCGCCGTCGCCAAAATCCCACGTCCAGCTTGCCGGTTTGCCGGTTGAAAGATCGTCAAATTTCACGGTCAGCGGCGCAAGGCCGGATTCCGGTTTTGCATTAAATTCCGCCACGCAATTTGAAATGTCCCCGGTCCCAACTGCTTCAATAAGGTCTTTGCGAATGACTGTATCCTTTCCTTCGCTGTTGCTTACGGTAAGTTCCACTGAATACACTCCGGCTGCCTTGTATACATGAATCGGGTTCTTTTTATTGCCCAGATCGCCGTCTCCAAAATTCCATATCCAACTTGAGGGATTGCCTGTTGACTCGTCTGTAAACTTTACCCTTAGAGGCGCCAGACCGGAAACAGGATCGGCCTTAAAGGCCGCCCTGGGTTTTGCGTCAGGGCCTGGCGTTGGAGTCGGCGTGACAATTGGAGTTAGGGGAGGCGTCGGTGTAATAATTGGGGTAGGCCCCGCCGGTGTTGGCGTTGGAGTTAGATTTGGACCCGCCGGACTTGTTACACTGTTAAAGCCTTTTAAAATAGTAATAACATCGCCGTTGATTATTAAAATATTAACGCCGTTAAATGAAGAAATTATCCTGTGAGTAGAAGACTGCAAATTAATACCGCGAGATTCAGAGGTATTTATGTCAATTATTTGGTCTTCTACAATTAAAAAGTTGCTATCTTTACTAAAAGCTAAATTCCAAAATTCGCCGGAAGGGAAGGTTAGGGTATTTATATCATTGCCTAAAGCATCCAGAACCGCTATTGCATGCTTATTAGAGAAGATCTCATCATATAAGATGTAAACATTGCCGTCGCTTGGTCGCACATCTACTCTTACGTGCCAGCTATCCTCCTGCGCAATATGACGTGTTGAAATTACACTTAATGATTTTGTGTCTATAATACTAAGCCAACCGCTAAAAACGTCTGTTGTGTTTTTATCAGAAACTACATAAATTTTATCGCCGGAAGGTGAAATTGCCATATCACTTGGCGCGTTTCCGTTTATAAATACGTCTACTGAACTAATTAGGTCTTGTGTTGCAGTGTCAATAACCAAAATATTTCGTCCTGTGCCGGACATAGCATAAACTGTTTTTCTGTCTGGAGATAAAATTATCCTCGCAAGATCTGTGCCGCCTCCTCCTCCCGAGGTAAACCTGAACGAATTCATTATAATTTCATGCTCTAATGACATTATTTGCAAATTACGAGTATCGCATAGATAAAGATAATCATCTATAACCATCACATCATTAAACGTCTCAGATTTGTTGTCGGGATCTATAGTTTTTATAACGGCTCCCGTTGCCGCATTTATGACTAAAACTCCAGGGTCCCTTCCGCTAACTGTATATATAGTTGAACCGTCTCTTGTTATAGATAAGCCTATATCAAATTTCCTGCCGATATTAATATTAGAAGTTGTGAGATTGGGAATGCTAAAACCCCCAACGGTATTTCCAGTTCCATTGCCGACCGTTGTATTTGTGATAGCGTTTTTCGAAAACGCAACATCGATGCGTAATAAACAAAACAAAGCAGATAATAAGAGCAGTGATAAAATCGTAATTCTCTCAATGCGTTGAACATGTTTTCTTACGTCGCCGTCAAACATAATAATATCCTTTCAAATGTTTATAATCGAAAATCGTCATTCGTCAATCGTATCCTTCGCTTCTACAAGAGCCTTTTTCAACTCATCTCCGGCTTTGGCTGATATTTTATCAAGCAGGGCGGTTGCGTCTGAAACCAAACCCGGCGACAGGAAGTTGTTTACTACCTGTTTAATCGTGTTGCGGTCTGAAAAATTTTGAAGCTCTATGATTAAACGGTTTAGGACTTCAGATGCGTCCGCTTTAAGCTCCGGATCGGAGTTAAGTATATCTTCAACTTCCGTTGAGTGGAAGTAATAATACTTTATAAGTTTTATTCCGGTTACAGTGTTGCCTATCACATTATCCCTGAACAATCTAAGTGCGTTAAGTTTGCGTGAGTAAGACGGGGCGCCTGCCTCGTTTTCCAGAGCAACCGAGGCAGGGCAACCTTTGCCGCCTTCGCCTTTTTTAACGTTAACAATATTCTTTTTGCTTACGGTGTCTATGCCTGAGTCGTTTGACACTATCAAACTAACGGTGTATTTTCCTTTTGCGGTGTATATGTGAGATGGATTACGCTCCGCGCTCTCCTCGCCGTCGCCAAAGTCCCATGACCATGATTTTGGCCCGCCTTTTGACTCATCTATGAACCTGACTTCAAGCGGAACCGGGCCGCTTGTGTTTTCAGCCCTGAAATCGGCCGCAAGGGTGGCGCCGGGGTTTGGATCAGGCGTTATATCCGGCGCGGCGCCGGCATCAACAACTTCAACTTCCTCGCAACTTATAAACGCCGGTTTCACTTCGTTGGCCACATTGTTTTCCGAATCAAATATTGTCAAGCTCACGGTAAATACGTCGCTATTATTATCGCAGTTAAAAACATGTTCAGGATCGGGCCGGGCGCTTGCTCCGCCGCCTTTGTCTCCAAAACTCCAGAACCATTTTGCTATTTTGCCGTGTGAGCTGGATGAGAGGTCTTTGAATTTAACTAAATATTCTCCGTTTTCGCCTTTTATGCGCGTTGTGCGGTCCGCTGTAAAATCAGCCGCTGTTCCTTCGTCAAGCGCTTCTATAAAGTCCGTCTCTTCTTTTTCAGCCGAGCCTTCGGCTCCACTTGAGGTCAACTTAACGCTGTAAACTCCGACGCGCTCGTAAACATGCGTTGGATTTTGATTGCGGCTTTTGTTGCCGTCTCCAAAGTCCCATGCCCACGAGCTTACCTTGCCGCCCGATATATCCTTAAACTGAACAGTCAAAGGCGCAAAGCCGGAACGGGGCTCGCCTGTAAACGCCGCTGTCGGCGCCGAACCTTCCAATACTTCTATTATGGGTTTCGTTTTATCCGCGCTGCCGCTTGAGCCGCTTGCTACCAACTTTACCGTGTATTTGCCCGGAGCAAGGTAGGCGTGCACCGGGTTGCGCAGGCTGCTCAGCGAACCGTCGCCAAAGTCCCATGCCCAGCCGGACACGTTGCCCGTTGACCTGTCTCTAAACTTTACCTGCAAAGGGCCGAACCCGACTTGAGGCGCCGCGGTAAAGTCCGCCCTGGGCGGACTTGTTGACTCCACTTCTATAAGCTCGGGTTTTGTTATAGCGTCGGACCCGTTTGAGTTGCTAACCTTAAGGCTTGGGGAGTAGACTCCGGGATTTTTGTATGTGTGCGTTGGATGCTGATCCCCGCTTGTGTTGCCGTCGCCAAAATCCCACGCCCAACTCTCGGGACCTCCGGATGAGAGGTCTTCAAAATCTATTGAAAAAGAGGCAAGCCCGGATCTTGCGTTCACTCTAAAATCCGCTATTACCTCTTTGCCGGCCTTTACGCTGATAAGGTCTTTTTTAGTCACTGTCTCTTCCCCGCACGATGTGCTCACAGCTAACGATACGGTGTATGTGCCCGCCTTTCTATATGTGTGCGATGGGTTTCGGGTTTTGCCCAGATCGCCGTCGCCAAAATCCCACGTCCAGCTTGCCGGTTTGCCGGTTGAAAGATCTTCAAAATTAACGGTCAGGGGGGCAAGGCCGGACTCGGGCTTTGCCATAAAATCCGCCACGCAATTTGAAATAGACCCGGAATCAATCACTTCAATAAGGTTTTCACGGAGGATTGTGTCTTTGCCTTCGCTGTTGCTTACGGTAAGCTCAACTGAATAGATGCCCGCTGTTTTGTAAACATGAATCGGGTTCTTTTTATTGCCCAGATCGCCGTCTCCAAAATTCCATATCCAACTTGAAGGGTTGCCTGTTGACTCGTCTGTAAACTTTACCCTTAGAGGCGCCAGACCGGAAACAGGATCGGCCTTAAAGGCCGCCCTGGGTTTTGTGTCAGGGCCGGGCGTTGGAGTCGGCGTGACAATTGGAGTTAGGGGAGGCGTCGGTGTAATAATTGGGGTAGGCCCCGCCGGTGTTGGCGTAATAATTGGAGTTTGCGCGCCTGAGCCGTCATTTATAACTGCTATATCGCCTGAAACTTCATTTGCAATATATACCAAATTAGTAGAGGGGTTCACGCCAATGCCTCTGGCGGTCTTACTACTGTTCAGGCCTTCGGGAAAAGCGCCTCCCACATCAACTTCCGCAATAATCCGGTCTGTAAAGCCGTCAATTACACCGGCAATATTATTATATGAATTAGCCACATATATATGGTTGGTTGTTGAATTCACCGCTACTCTAATAAGTCGTTGCTTATGCGCAATTTTAATAGTAGAAACGAGCCGGTTTGTCGAACCATCTAATACGGCTATAGTTTGATTACCTACAATATATATGCGATTGGTTGTTGGATTCACGCTTATTGTGTCGTGCCTGCCAAAATTATAAGAGTCAATAACCTGATTTGTAGAACCGTTTATGACGTTTACCGTATCGCCTGTAGACACATATATACGGTTGGTTACTGGATTTACTTCAATATTGTTGGAGCCGGACAGCGCAATAGCGCCCGCCACCTGATTTGTGGAACCATCTAATACGGCTATATTAGATGATTCCGAAATATATATGCGGTTGGTGACTGAATTAACTCCTATTGCTCCAAGCTTGGACCCGGGTTTAATAACGTCAATGATATTGTTTGTCGCTCCATCTATCACGCTTATAAGGCTGCTGCTCTGGTTGATGTTGCTGCCGACATATATGCGGTTGGTTGCCGTATTTACGCCTATTGCGGTGAGAGGATTCCCAATATCAATAGTGTCAATAAGTTGATTTGTGGAGGCGTCTATCACTTTTACTTTTTCACTACTATCACTAATAACGTATATCCGGTTTGTTGTAGGATTTACCCTCATGTCTCCAGGGAAAGCGCCTATTTCAATAATATGAACAACCCGATTTGCCGCTCCATCTATCACACGGACATTATCATTGTTTTTATTAGAAGCGTATATTCGGTTGGTTGCAGGATTTACGGCTATGCCTTTACCAGGGAGTGTCCCCATATCAATTGAAGCTATTTCCCTATTAGTTGCGCCGTCTATTACATTTACGTTTGAACAACTTCCGGCAATGTATATGCGGTTGGTCGCTGAATTCACGCTCACTCCAAAAGGGCACTGATGCGACACATTGATACTGTTGATATGTATATTTGTTGAGCCGTCTATTACATGTATGTTATCCGTATTGTTATCGGCCACATATATCATGTTGGTTATTTCATTCACACCCACCCCGAAAAGGTTAGGGTCGCGGCTTGATCCCAGGCCGATTGGAACAACGCCAATAACCTGATTTGTAAAACCATCTATAACATTCACAGTATCATCAGAGCCGCCGGCCGCATATACACGGTTGGTTATTTCATTTACGCCCACTCCCCGTGGCGAGCCTCCCACGGTAATATTATCAATAATCCGGTTTGTTGAGCCGTCTATTACACTTACATTTCCGCTATTATTGGCAAGATTAGATACGTATATACGGTTTGTAGCCTTATTCACAGCAACTCCGTTGGGAGACGGCAAGGCCGATATAGTATCTATAACCCGGTTTGTTGAACCGTCTATGACGCTTACATTGTCGCTTCTTGAATTAGTCACATATATACGGTTGGTTGCCGGGTTCACGCTTACTTTCCGAGGTTCGGACCCAACCGGAATAGTTTCAATGACCAGATCTGTAGCCCCGTCTATCACACTTACATTGTTGCTGGTCTCGTTAGCCACATATATGCGGTTGGTTGTCTTATTCACGCCAACTCCGCCTGGGTTAATTCCATTGCCGGACGGCGGCCCTCCAATGTCTATATTTGCAATAACCGTTGGCGCGGCAATATTGTTTTCATCTGAAAGATCAATAAAAATTAAATTCGGTTTCACTATTGTGTCCGTTCCCATTGCATTTGCCGCGGTAAGAGTGACCGTATATTTGCCGGTTTTAGTGTATAAGTGTGATGGATTCTTAATATCGCTTGTGCCGCCGTCGCCAAATTCCCAGAACCATGAAGTTGGATCATTGGTTGACGTGTCTGTAAATTGAACGGTTGCCGGCGCAAAACCTGTTGTTTTGTTCACTGTAAAGCCAGCCACAGGTTTTGCTTTTGTAGGCGCCTGCGTCGGAATTGCCGTTGGCCTTGGCGTTGACACGGGTTTCGGCGTCGGCGCGGGTGTTGGTTTAGGCTCTGCTACTATAAATTTGTCTTGTCTAATGCCGTCCGGTCCGGCGTCTCCCCGAATACTCAATGTTACATCAAAAATTCCGGTTTTTTCATACGTATGAGACGGATTCTGTTCGAAGCTTTTGCCGCCGTCGCCAAAACCCCATGTCCAGTCCCTAATGTTGTCGCCTTTGGATTGATCTGTAAACTGGACTATCAATGGAACTTCGCCTTTTTGCTGGTTGGCTGTGAATGCGGCCACGGTTGTTGCGGGTTTTACATCTATAGTTTTAGTAACGCTGCATGTGGCGGATTCCGGGAAGCTTACCGTAAGTCTTACAGTATATTTCCCCACAATATTATAAGTATGTGTTGGATTCTCAATAACGCTTGTGGTACCGTCGCCAAAATCCCAAAGGTATGTTTCCTTTGCGCTGCCGGCGGATGAAGAGTTGCGAAATTGAACTGTTAACGGCCTGGGGCCTCCAGGCGGATTTGCGCTTATACGGGCGCTAAATGATTCCGCAACAACATTTGTAGATTTAAAAGCAAACAAAACAGCAAACAGCATGAAAAATATGGCAACCGGATATTTACATTTCATATTAATGTTCCTTAAAAAACTGAAAAAAATCTCTGTGTATTTGATATTGCTTTTCCGCCAAACGCAAATATCAGCCTCTATCGCCACGGCGCGGGGACGCATTCCGTCCGCAAATTTCGCGGAATTTACCCTAACCCGGATAACCCGGATAAGTAAAAAGTAAAAAGGTCGGAATTATTTTTTTGAAAATATTCTGTTAAAAATTGTCACAATATAACTCATAAGATACTAAAAAAGGAAAATATTAGAATTAATGCTTTAGGATTTTATTCCGCTGCCGGTGAATAAAATTCTAAAGGATTAACATGCATTTTCAATAAAAAAAACTCCCGTTTAGCCCCCCGTGTATAAAATAGGGGGGATAAAGAGGGGAGTTTTTTAATTGTTAACAACTTGCTATTTAATGTTTACCACATCGGAGGCCTGGAATTGCTCTCCGGTAACGGTCTGGCCGGTCAGGGTTAATACCTGCCCCTGGCCCGGCGCTACGTTAAGGTGGCTCGCCTTAAACTTTGCGGTGAATTTGCCGCGCCTTGACTTGCATGACAACGCTTTGGCGCCTTCAAGCTCAAGGGTCGCGCAATCAATTGCGTTTGACGGAACCCCGCATGAAGGGCTTAGCTCAATGGTTGCCTTAACATTGCCGCGGCCTCTTTTGGTGTTGATTGTCTCAGGCTTTATCTGCATAAACGCCTCGCAATCTCCAGGCTCCGGACCAGGACCCGGCTCCGGCGCCTCTTTGCTTTTGAAGACCTTTATCGCGTTTTCAACGGTAAATGTGTCGGACTTTCCGTCAACGGTTACGGTAAGGCTTACGTCAAACCGGCTGCTCTCCTCGCCGTCTCTCACCTTGAAGGTGTGAACCGGACGCTCGTCGCCGCTGGTTCCGCCGTCTCCAAAGTCCCATTCGCGGGAATCAATTTCAATATCAACGCCCTTTGTCTGGTCAAAGAATTGAACCGTAAGCGGAGACAAACCCAGTGAAGGGGCGTAGCTGAATGAGGCCGCAAAGTTGCCGGCAACATTCGGTATTACGCGAATAAGGTTGTTCTTTATCTCTATATCCGAGTCGGCTCCGTTGCCTGCCTTAAGCTTTACGGTGTAAACGCCTTCTTCATTGTAAACGTTTTCCGGGTTCTTTTCATCGCTTGTTGACCCGTCTCCAAAGTCCCACTCCCATTCGCTCACATCGCCCGCTGAGTTGTCGGTAAACGACACTGTCAACGGCGCCGCGCCTGTTAATGGATCGGCTGAGAACTGCGCCTCAATCGAGTCCGTGGCGGCAACGCGCACAAGGTTGTCTCTGGTAAGGCTGTCCGTCCCGTTCGGGCCGCTAACCGCCAGTGTAACCGAGAAAACGCCCGGAACTTCATAGAAATGCGATGGGTTTTCATCCTCGCTTGACCCGCCGTCTCCAAACGACCAGAGCCACCTGGTTATTTTGCCCTTGGATTTGTCGGTAAACTGCGTCTTAAGAGGCGGAACGCCGGTCACAGGGCTCGCTTCAAAATCAGCCTTTGGCCCATCCTCGTTTTTAACAAAGATGAAGTTTATCTTCTTCTCATCGTCAACGCCGTCCGCATTGCTTACGGTGAGCATGACGTTGTAAAAGCCCTCATTCTTATAAGTATGCGTTGGATGTTGCTCATCGCTTTGGCTGGTGTCGCCAAAATCCCACGTCCACGACTCAAGCGGATTAGCGGAGAGCGATGTGTCCCTGAACTTTACCTCCAACGGAGCCCGGCCTGTTTTAGGATCGGCTATAAAGTCGGCTATTGGAGGGGCGCTGTCAAAGACGGTAACATAAGCGCTCTTTTTCTCAAGGCTTGAGCCTTTTGCGTTGTTTACTTTTAATGAAACATTAAAAATTCCCGGGTTTTTGTACTCATGGGTGGGATTCTGCTCAGCGCTTATTACTTCGCCGTCGCCAAAGTTCCACTCCCAGCCGGCAATTCCGTTGGTGGGTGTTGACTTGTCAGTAAACTTTACCTTAAGCGGAGGCAGCCCGGTCAAGGGGCTTCCTTCAAATTCAGCCTTTGGCGCGACTAAATCCGCGGCGGAAGTGACCTTTATTAAATTGGTCTTTTCCTCAATGCTGCTGCCGGCCGGGTTGTTTACCGTAAGTTTAACGCCATAAACCCCTTCATTCTGGTAAATATGGTTTGGATTTTGCTCTGAACTTTTCAGAGAGCCGTCTCCAAAATCCCATATCCAGCCTGAAAGGCCACCGATCGGGGTTGATTTGTCGGTAAATTGAACTATTAGAGGCGCCGCGCCGCTAATCGGAGAGGCCTCAAACTCAGCCACCGGCTTTGGCAACGAGTCGGATGCGTTTATATAATTAATCTTGCGTTCAGTGTCGTCGCCTTTGTCGTTAGTCACTGTCAACTCAACCGAGAAAAGGCCTTTTTTTGTGTATTCATGTGTTGGGTTCCTGTCCGAGCTTTTCTCGCCGTCGCCAAAATCCCATAGCCAGCTATTTGGATTGCCGGTGGAAAGGTCGCTGAACTTGACTTCCAACGGAACAAGGCCCAGCCTTGGATCGCCCGCGAAGTTGGCCGTTGGCGCCGCCGACTCGCGCACATGAATAAAGTTTACGCGCTCTTTTACATCTGAACCGCTTTTGCCGCTCGCTGTTAATTTTACGGTAAAGAAGCCCTCTTTCGTGTATTCGTGCGCTGGGTTTTGCTCGGAGCTTGAAGCTCCGTCGCCAAATTCCCATGCCCAGCTAGCCGCATCGCCAATAGAAGCGTCGGTAAAGTTTACCTTCAGCGGCGCGAAACCGGAAACAGGCACGGCTGTAAAATCAGCCACCACCGGCGGCTCCGGCAATATTGTGATAAAACTCGTTTTAACAACATCGTTTGAGCCGACCGGGCCGCTAACGTTTAAGCTTACCGTGAAAAAACCGTCCTGCTTATATTCGTGAGACGGATTTTGCTCAAAATTCTTTGTTGAACCGTCGCCGAAATCCCATATCCAGCTATCAACATTGCCTATCGACATATCTGTAAAGCTCACATCAAGCGGAGCAAAGCCGGCGGTTTTGTCAGCTATAAAGTCGGCGATAGGGGCCTGTTCCTCAAATACGGAAATATAGTCAACCCTCTCAATCGTATCCTCGCCGTCAGGTCCGGTGACGGTTAATTTAACAGTGTAATTCCCTTTGTCCTTATAAACGTGCGACGGAGCCTGCTCATCGCTGGTCTCGTTGTCGCCGAAATCCCACGCCCATTTTGTTGTCTCGCCTACTGAAGTGTCAAAGAAGTTTACAGTAAGCGGCGCAAGTCCTGCCCTTGGATCGGCTCCAAAATCAACGATCAGCGGATCCTGCTTCCTTATTGCCGTGATAAACTGCGTCTTTGTGATCGTGTCTACATCTCCGCCGGCCTCAATGGTCAAAGTCACAGCGTATTTGCCTGCGCCGGCGTATGTGTGAGATGGATTCTGATCCGAGCTGGTCTCGCCGTCGCCAAAATTCCACGCCCATGACGCAATCTCTTCGTCTGATTGTGATTTGTCTGTAAACTTAACCGCAAGCGGAGCAATGCCGCTGGTTACATCAGCATCGAAATCCGCATTCAGCGCGGGCCTCTCCAATACCTGAATGTACTCCGCCTTTGCCTCAGTGGCGGAGCCTGCCGAGCCTTCCGCTGTCAGGGTTACCGTATAGAGCCCCGGCTTTGCATATGTGTGAACCGGGTTCTCATCGCTTGACGTTGATGTGTCGCCGAAATTCCACGCAAATTTATCGAGGCCGGCCCCTGAACGGTTTGTAAAGTTGACCGTCAACGGCGTCATGCCCTTTCTTGGATCAGCCGAAAAGTTGGCAGTGGCCTGACTAACGCCAACCAGGTCAATAGTTGCCGACGCTGTTGTGCCGTCGTCATGGGTGGCTATTGCCGTTACCGTGTTTTCGCCTTCAATAAGCCCTGAAACATCGTGGCTGAAAGCTCCCACGGCGGATATCGTCACAACCTCGTTATTTACCTCTACTTTTGATATGCCCACAACCGGAACGGACGGCAATGATGTTGACAACTTCGCGGGATCGGCCACAACGGTAAATGAGCCGCCGGTTTCGTTTGCAATGCCGGCAAGGCTGCCCGTCTGCGAGCTGTCAGCGTTTCTTCCTACCGCGAATGTGTTGACTTTTACGCCGAGGTTTACAGTTTCGGCTATAACAGCCGCTGATTCAGCTTTAAAGCTGTTGTTGTCAATACCGTCGGAGAGGAAAAAACATATCCCGGATGCGTCCCCGGAAAGATTTTGAAAAGCCTTGTTCATTAATTTAAGGGCATTTTCAAAGATGGTGCCCTCGCCGACCTCCACCGGCCTGAACGGCCCTGAAAAGCCTGCTATAATGCCTCGAATCGCCTCTTCAATATCAGCCACGCCGTTGCCGTCAATATCGGCGTGCGGGGATGTGAAATCCTGTTGTCCTCGGGCCGGGCTTACATCGGCCAGCGTAGCGGTGTTGCCGAACACAACAAGGCCCACCTTTATATTAGTGACCGCGCCTATGCTCTTGTTCAAAGCAATTATGCCCTCTACCTCCGCGTCAAGCACGGTGCCCTCCTTGCCGTCGCCGTTTATATCGTCGGCGGGGCTAACCGTGCCGTCCTGGTTAACGTCATTGTTCTGCGTGGAAATTGAGCTGCCGGACACGTCAATAACATATATAACGTTTACCTCGTTTGAAAGCGAGGATGAAGGGCCTATATTTACAAAACCCTCTATAGTCTGTTCGCCCGGCGGAACAATCACAACCGTATTGTCCTCCGGCGACGTTATGCCGATATTAAGATTCTCTCCCGAGCCGGTCTTTGCCGACCCGAATGTATTGCCGGCAAACAGTTGCGCGGAACAGAACGCGGCAACCAAAATAAAAGCTAATAAACACGCCCCCAACCTCTTTGTCATCTTTTTACTCCTTTTTACTATTTAAAAAAATATTAAATGGAATTCACCCTTTAGGGTTTTATTCCTCTCTTTTGTTGGAATTTACCCTTTAGGGTTTTATTCCTTAACGTTGAATAAAATGCTAAAGCATTAACTCCAACAAGCGGGATTTTGCTGGAATTTACATTTCAGTGTTTTATTCATTATTGCTGGAGCAGTCTTGTAGACTATCTCCACACGTTTAAACCAAAGCCTTTAGATGCGCGCAAACCGTACGATTGTTAATGAATGCTAATTGTTCCTTAAAACATTTGGAGCAATCTGCAAGATTGCTCCAGCCAACACTATTAAAAAAGTTAATTATTGGAATTTACCCTTTAGGGTTTTATTCCTTAACGTTGGATAAAATGCTAAAGCATTAACTCCGTTTTAATAACGCACGCCGCCGCGCCGCCGCTCGAAACGGCGGCGCAACAACATTGGCGTTTTTCAAATTTACTGCTGTGTAATTACGGCTTCCTCTCCGTTGCCGATAAACGTGATCTTGCCGCCTTTGGTTAAAAAGCCGAACTTGAACTCAAATTTAGCCACTCCATTCTTGTCGGTAACGGCTGTCTCCGGTTTTACCTTGGCGCGTTTGCCCGAGGCAAACGCGGATATAACCTCGCCGGCTATTGGGCCATTTGCGTCTTTTAATGTCACAAAAGCGTCCTGCAATGTCAGCGACTTGCCCGCGGTTGGCGGTGTTGCTTTCAACGTGACTTCTCCTGCAGGCCCGGGAGTCGGCGTTTCTATCTCAGTTTCGGTTTCCTCTTCAGTCTCGGTCTCTTCCTCAGTCTCTGTCTCCTCTTCGGTCTCGGTTTCCTCCTCGGTTTCCGTTTCATCCGGCTCCACCGTATTTCTCTCACCGGCCACCTCGCAGCTTATAAACGCGCTTTTAAAAGCCACGTTCAATTCATCTTCCTCGTCAACCACCATCAGGCTGACGCCGAAAATGCTTTTTTCATTCGAACAGTCAAATTCGTGCTCCGGATTGCGCTCTTCGCTTTTTACGCCGTCGCCAAAATTCCATTTCCATTTAACTATTTCGCCGTTTGTAGACGATGAACGGTCTTTGAACTTCACTTTTAACAAGCGGACATCGTCGTCGGAGCGCGTCTTTCTGTCAGCCGAGAATCCGGATGTCGCGCCCTTGCCGCTATTTACCACAATAAGGTTTTCTTTTACCAGTTCGCCGGTTCCGTCTATATTGCTTACAGTGAGCTTAACGGTGTATATTCCGTCTTGTTTGTAAACATGTTCCGGATTAGCTTCCCCGCTGGTTTCGCCGTCGCCAAACTCCCATGAATACCCGCCTTCAGGAATAGAGGCTCCGGTTGAAATGTCTGTAAAAGCCACCTTTAGCGGGGCAAAACCCTCTTGCGGTTCCGCGTCAAAAGCTGCGTTAGGTGTTAAGCCGTCATCGACAGTTATGCCAAGTGTCTCCACCTTGGAACTCACGCCGGCTTCCGTGCTGACAGTAAGCTTTGGGGCGTAAAAGCCTTTAATATTGTATGTATATAAAGGATTCTTTTGCCTGCTGAAACCGCCGTCTCCAAATTCCCACGCCCACTCTCTAATGCCCAGCGGCCTTGATTGATCCGTAAATTGAACAGGCAACGGTCTGAAGCCGGCAAGGCGATCCACCTTAAACTGAGCCTGAGGAGGACTTGATGAATCCACTTCTATAGCGTCTCCAGAACTAAAGTTATTGCCGTTGGAGTTGCTTACCTTTAGGGTAGGCACATAATCGCCTTCGGTTAAGTATACATGCAACGGATTCTCCTGCCTGCTGTCCGTGCCGTCGTCAAATCTCCAGAGAAAGCTTGCCGGCATCTGAGCTGTTTCTTCAGGGCGAATATAGTTAAATTGCACCTGCAATGGGGCCAGGCCTCCTTGTTTATCCGCGGTAAAAGCCGCAGGCGGCGGAACGTCGCTGCCTTCCTGGACAACGATAGCGTCCACTTTAGTTTCACTCTTCGCGCCGCAGTCCGTGCTGACATCCAGGGTAACAGTATAGTTGCCTGGTTTTTGGAAAGTATGCTCCGGATTCTGTTTCGTGCTGATATTTCCATCATTAAAGTCCCAGAACCATGTTAAAGGGTTACCGGTTGACTTGTCAGTAAACTGCACCGTAAGAGGCGCCGGGCCCGAGTTTGGATCAAAATCAAATTCCGCCCTGCACCCTGAGCCGTCGCCCCCGGCGTCAATCAGGTCTACTTTTGTTATTGTGTCCTGGCCGTCCCCGTTGCCGACCGTCAACTCAACGGTATACAATCCCTCAAACTCATATGTATGAGAGGGGTTCTGGTCCGTGCTTGAATCGCCGTCGCCAAATCTCCACCTCCAGCTATTTGGAGCGTTCGTGGAAGTGTCTGTAAATTGAACGGTAAGCGGAAAAGTGCCGAATGTTTTATCCTGTGAAAAATCCGCCACCGGCGCCGCAGCTTCCGCCGCCGGAGCGCGTAAAATAACGTTTATGCCAAAAACCGCGACCGCGATTAACATGGCGCATATAAATCTGTTTTTACTCATGCCTTATTGCCCTTTCTTTTTTTAGTTAAAATTTATTGAATAAAATGCTAAAGCATTAACTCCTGGTCGGGACAATTGTCTCATACCGCCGGAGTTTTAATTTACACATTTACACATTTACACCTCCTTTTTTTTTTAAAATCCAAGTAATTGGTAATTAGTCATTAGTAAATCTACATTCGTCACTCGTCACTCGTCAATCATCAATCGACATTCAACAATCGCCGCCTTCAACTCCTCGCCTCCTCTCGCCGCAATCTTGTCAAGCAGGGCGGTTGCGTCTGAAACAAGGCCCGGCGACAGGAAGTTGTTAACCACCTGTTTAACTGTGTTGCGGCCGTCAAGGCTTTGCAGCTCTATAATCAAACGATTTAATATTGATGAAGCCTCGGCTTTAAGCGCCTGGTCGGCCTCCAATATCGCCTCCACTTCAGAGGAATGGTAGTAGTAGAATTTTATAAGCTTAATTCCGGCCACGGTGTTGTCTAAAACACTGTCCCTGAACAACCTGAGAGCGTTAAGCTTGTCTGAATAAGACGGCTCGCCGGCCTCGTTGTCAAGCGCTTTCGAGGCTGCGCATCCAGGTTTTTTAACGTCAACAAAATTCCTCTTTGTCGCGCTGTCGATGCCCGCTTCGTTTGACACGGTCAACTCCACCGTGTATTTGCCTTTGTCCGTGTAAATATGCGATGGATTTTGTTTATCGCTTTTTAAGCCGTCGCCAAAGTCCCATATCCATGCTGTAGGCCCGCCTTTTGACTCGTCGCTGAACTTAACCTCCAGCGGAGCAGGGCCGCTTGTGCTGTCGGCGCTGAATTCAGCCTTTGGTTCGTTGCCGTCCGGAGTAGGGCCGGGAGTAGGGTCCGGAGTAGGCGGCAGCGTGACGCTGGAGGCGTCAACAATCTCGCAGCTTACAAACGCGCGTTTTACATTAGTGGCCGTATTGCCCTCCGCGTCAATTATAGTCAAACTTACGGTAAACGCGTCGTTATTATCAGCGCAGGTGTAAACATGCTCCGGGTTCTTCGCCGAGCTTGCGCCGTTTTCCCCCTTGTCTCCAAAACTCCAGAACCGTTTTATAATATTGCCGTTTGAGCTGCTGGAGAGGTCTCTAAATTTCACCACATAATCCCCGGTTTCGTCATCAAACCTGGTTGTGCGGTCAGCCGTAAATTCCGCAACGGCGCCCTTGCCTTCCAGGGCCGAGATAAAATCATCCTCCACCGCCTCTGATGTGCCGTCGGCTCCGCTTGCGGTAAGCCTGACAGTGTAAGTGCCGGTTTTTGAATAAGTGTGAACAGGGTTTTTATCCCTGCTTGTCTCGCCGTCTCCAAAATCCCACGACCAGCCCGACACGCTGCCGCCGGAAAGGTCGCTGAATTGCACGGTCAGCGGCGCAAAGCCGGTCCTCGGCTCTCCTGAGAACGCGGCTGTCGGCCCCGTGCCCTCAAGCACCTCTATCTTCTCCTCCTCAAGCTTTTCGCCGTTGCCCTTTGATCCGCTTGCAATCAGCTTAACATCGTACTTGCCCGGCGCCTTGTATGTGTGTTTCGGATTGCGCAAATTGCTTGTGGCGCCGTCGCCGAAAGTCCAGGCCCAGCCTGAGACATCGCCGGTTGACCTGTCTTTAAACTTTACCTGCAAAGGCCCAAAACCAATCAGAGGCGACGCGGAAAAATTAGCCAGGGGCGGGCCGCTTGACTCCGCCGTTACAAGCTCTGTTTTTGTTGTTACGTCGGAACCCTTTTCGTTGCTCACCTTAAGGCTTGGAGAATAAATGCCCTCGTTTAAATATGTGTGCGTTGGATTTTGATCGGGGCTTGACTCGCCGTCTCCAAAATTCCATGCCCAACTCGCCGGACTGCCGGTTGAAAGATCTTCAAATTCAGCCCGAAACGGGGCCAGACCGGACGTTGCCTTCACTTTAAAATCAGCTATCGGCGCCCCGACTGCGTCCTTAACCGTAATAAAACCATTTTTAACCACAGTCTCTTCACCGCAATCCGTGCTGACGGCTAAAGAGACGTCATAAATGCCGGGTATTTTATATGTATGCGTTGGATTCTTATCTTGACCTTTATTGTTGTCTCCAAAATCCCACAACCAGCTTGCCGGGCTTCCGGTTGACGTGTCCTGGAAATTAACAGTTAACGGCGCCGCGCCTGATGTTGGAGAAGCGGTGAAATTCGCCACGCAATCATTAGAGCTTCCCTCGGTTACGTTAATAAAGCCGGACTTGGTTTCAATGTCGGTTCCCTCGCTGTTGCTCACTGTAAGCTTAACCGTATAAATGCCTTTATTGTTATATGTATATCCCGGATTCGGGTCCGTGCTGTCGCCGCCGTCGCCAAAATCCCATGTCCAGCTTGCAACCGGAGGGTTGGCGGTAGACTCATCCCTAAACTGAACGGTGAAAGGGGCTTTGCCGGATGTTGCGCTAACGCTAAAGTCTGCGTCCGGTTTGCTTTGAGAAGTAGACTTCGTTACTGTAATATAGCCGGCTTTTGTCTCGGCGTCGGCGCCTTGACTGTTGCTAACTGAAAGCGTCACGTTATACGCGCCTTCCTTTTGATACGTGTGTGTCGGGTTTTCATCCTTGCTTGTGCTTAAGTCTCCAAAATCCCAATCAAAAGTAGCCGGGGCCGGACTGCCCGTTGACAGGTTTTTAAAATTCACAGTGTGAGGCGCCGCGCCGGACACGGCGTCGGCCTCGAAATCAGCGGTTGGCTTGGAAACCAACGGCGTAAACCAGTTTGTGTTGTTTCCGCTGTCCGTTGAGCTTTGCGGAGCTATCATTTTAGAGCTAAGGTTTTGCGAATCCTTCACATCCACGAACGACACGTTTATCGCGCCGGCCGGATTTACCATCCATTGCGAGCCGTCCGACATGCTCCTGAGCCTTATCAAAGAGCCGGGCGAGCCTGTTATGGTGAACGCGCCGGTTATGGTTTGCGTCCGTCCGACCTCGAATTTCAGCTCCTTGCCGGCCTTAACGCACTTAAAATTGTTAAACGAGTTGTCGCCCCTTATGGACGATACGCCCAAGCCTGTAAACTCTACTTCGCCCGAGCCCTTGTCAAATAAGCCCGTGCTTGACCAGTTGCCGCCAAGTTTTATTTTGCCGCTGTTTACATTCAGGCTGCCTCCGTTGTTTACATCGCTCGCCATGTTCAGCGCGGCGTTGTTAACGGTAAAAGAGTGACCTGGGGCCACCGTAAGCCCTGCCGCGCGCGCAACCTCGGGCCTTAAAAGCAAGCCAATTGCAAAAATCGCTAAAAATATTAAAAATAACCGCTTTTTTAACATCTCTCCCTCCCTTTTTTTTATTTAAGAATTTTATTTTTTCGAACTTTTTACTTTTGCCTTTTATTCCCAGGGTAACAACCCTGGGCTATAATAAATTTAGCCTTTCGGGCT
This sequence comes from Candidatus Anammoxibacter sp., assembly GCA_021777105.1. Taxonomy (GTDB): domain Bacteria; phylum Planctomycetota; class Brocadiia; order Brocadiales; family Anammoxibacteraceae; genus Anammoxibacter_B. Next base: position 3,246 of record JAIQZQ010000112.1, on the reverse strand, counting down.
ACTTTGGATTTTTTTTATTTTAAATAACTAAAAATCTAAGATTTTTACCAACCTTTTTACTTTTGCCTTTTGCCTTTTTACTTATCCGGGGATACCAGGTAAATTTCACCTTATTTCACACGCATGATCCAAACCACGGTCATGTTTACAGGCCTGGTTTCAGTTGCAGTCCTTGGTGTTCCATTAATTGTGTCTGTTTTTGGCTCACCAGTATCCGTCCAATTTGCAGGATACCATGTCCCATTGGCCAAAGACCATGACCCACCTTCTGCACTGGGCATATTCTGCCCTGTTCCATGTTCAGGATCTATCCAGTGTCTATGTCCTTGAAAAGCGTCCTCCTGCATTGTTCCTGAATTTGAACTGCCTCTTAAAAACCGGCCTGTATTATTTAAATCAGGGGTTTTGTTATTTATTAACGGCGATTCAGGATCTGATATTACCTGGCCGTTGCATTCAACCCAACCTTCGGGCAATGTGGGAACGCCGTTTAAATTTTTATGCCAGGCTATTACCGAACCGATTGGGACCATGCCGAAACCGCCGCCGGCGGATGAGGCCGTGGTTTGCGTTGTGCCGTCCGGGAACGTCACGCCGTTGCCCGCGCCTAAAATTTTGACATTGCCTTTTATCTCCAGCCTGTCGCTTGAGTCTGCGCCGCCAATGATCACGTTTCCATCTCCGCTGAATCTTGCTATGTGTTCGCCGTTGCTGTCTATTATCGTGAAAGAGCTGTTCCCGGTGCTGTCCTCCAGCATTATAGTGGACTCCGACGCATAAACAAGACTGCTAAGCCCTAAAATACCCGCTGTTAAACCCGTTAATAAATATTTTTTAAACATGTTTGCTCCTTTCTTTTTTCGGAATTTACCATGTAAAAATCTAATTATTGGAATTTACCCTTTAGGGTTTTATTCCTTTGCAATGTATAAAATGCTAAAGCATTAACTCCGATCTCTTTAATTTATTTCCCTTGGGTATAAACTGTTTTTTATTGAGCGACTTCTACCGCCTTAAAAAGTGATGAATTCTTTCTGTCCGGCACATTAAATACTATTGAGGCAATTGTATCGATGCGTTGACGCAGTTGAATACCGAAAGTAACAGGGTTGACGGAACCCGGCAAATACTCGCCTTCCATGTAGAAGGGAACATCGCGTGGCAGTTTTGAACTGTTGTAGCTCACTCCATTATCAGCCACCTGCTCGCTGCCGGCTACTATACGCACATACGCTTCTAAATGTGGGTCGTTGCCGGAACCATCAAACACGGAAAGTGAACCATGAAGGCTCACCAGAATTTTACTGTTAGCAAATTTTGGCACAATTGTCATTGATTCAAGGGTGCCTGACCAGCCATTGTCCGCGCCGGGCCCCAGATTTGTGCTGAGCTTTTTTGTCACAATCTGAACAATAGTTCCCGCTTCAGGACCTTCACTTTTTGCGGGCCCGCCGGTTGTCATTGACGTGCCGTCCGGGAATGTTATGCCGTTGCCGGAGCCTAAAATTTGGACATTGCCCTTTACCTCCAGCTTGTCGCTTGAGTCTGCCCCGCCAATGATCACGTTTCCATCTCCGCTGAATCTTGCTATGTGTTCGCCATTGCTGTTTATTATTATGAAAGAGCTGTTTCCGGTGCTGTCCTCCAGCATTATAGTGGACTCCGACGCGTAAACAAGACTGCTAACTCCTAAAATACCCGCTGTTAAACCCGTTAATAAATATTTTTTAAACATTTTTGTGCCCCTTTCTTAAAAAATTCTTTTCAATGAAACACTGGCAGGATGCCTGTGCTACTATTTATTTAATGCATAAAATGCTAAAGCATTAACTCCATATTTTTTACTATAGATTATTTAAATTAATCATTATTTCACAAGGGTTTCATAATTGTATTTTTATATAGCGTCTTTAATGAAAAAACAGATCATTTTTGAAAACTATAGACGGATTAAAGGCCATAAATGAACACTTAGCAGCTTGTCTGCCCTAGTGAGAATTTCCCCTAAAGGGATAACAAGGCCTCATATCCAACACGGGAGATTGTTGGAAGCGCCGTTTCGGCGTTTATGCTTAAAATAAGCATGAGGGTGTTAAGATTTTTTATGGATAAACCACATGGAGTTGTTACTCGCTGATATGTGGGGTCCACGGGGCCAATTCCAATTGCGGGAGGAGTTGTTGGAATATGGCCTCTATTTTTATAACAAACAGTTTCTTGCAAATTTTAACTAAATATTCAATCGCAATGAAATAAAACCCTAACCCGGATAAACCGGAAAAGCAAAAGCAATATAAACCACAGATTTCACAGATTTCACAGATTAAAAAACAACCAGAGATTACACAGATTAAAAGCAAAAAAAACAAAATTAAAAGCCGGCGCTGTCTTGTAGACTGCTCCATAACGTTTTTGCTTTGCGATTATAGTTGACTTTACAACATTATGTCTTAATTCTTGAATTTGATGACACATTTAAATATCTTGTCAAAAAATGTCAGAATATTATTAATTAAGATCCTAAAGGGTAAATTCCAACAACCACTGTCTGCCGGAGTTTAGGCTTTAGCCTTTTATTCATTGACTAATTTCGAAAACCTAATGCTTTTGGCTCTTATGAGTTATATTGTGACATTTTTTGACAGAATATTTTAAAACTCTACCCAGCGACTCGTTCCAAAACTCTGATTTTGGAACGTAATTGTCCGAGAAACTCCAGTTTCGTGTATCATGCCGGCAAGCTAAACGAGAAACCGGAGTTTCTCTGGCAATTGCGTAACCAAACAGGAGTTTGGTTACGATTCAAAAAAAAAATTCCGACCTTTTTACTTTTTACTTTTCCGGTTTATCCGGGTTAGGGTATATAAGCGCAATTTTAAATGCCTGATTCAAGGTGAACCACGCGCTATTGTATTGTATATTTTTTTGTAAGTAACTCTACCAATACTAATTGTGTACAAATTTTCAAATATTTTACCTTTTAGCGTTTTATAGTCAAGACAAAATTGACAAATTGCAAGCCCTAACAGAAACTTTGGTGTAATTTGTTTAATCGCAACATGTTACGACGTCTATGGCATTTATATCCCGACGTTTTGAATAAACTTATAACTAGTGAGCGATGAGTTCCATTAACCAGTTAATTTCCATTCCGGCATCATATCAGGGGATGCATTCTTTCCTATGAATTTCTTAAGGGGATGGTCTAAAGCGCTGCCTATGAGAAATTCAAGAAGGCTTGAGCGT
>JAIQZQ010000111.1 GCA_021777105.1 Candidatus Anammoxibacter sp. | reverse complement strand
AACTTATATTTTTTAGCTTCTGCTTTTACAGATTCCAGATTCCATTTGTTCTTCATTTTCCTACTGATTACTCAAAACAAAAAACATTAACTACTGAGACAGATGTTAATTGAATATAGAGTGTTTCTTTGATTGCATAACAATTCATTAACAGGTTTCTTGATAAACCCGAAAACTACTTATCCCATTTTAAAAATCTTGCTTTTTAAACTCTAAACAGATAAAATCATTAATGATAACAATCCATTAAAGGTTGTTATCATTAATGATAAAATTCTAAACTTTTTATCCCTTTTATTCAAGAGTTTTTATTTTGAACATTCCTAAAGGAATTAATGCTAAGTTTGATCTGATTCTTGTTAATGAAGGCGTCCCTATTAAAGAACGTAATAATTTCAGAAAATGGCTTCGGTTTTATATTGATTTTTGCAAAAAATATAACTTTCCTGAATCAAAACATGAGTCTCTTCCTATGTTTATTAGAAAATTAAAGGAAAAACGCCAAACTCATGATCAACAAAGCCAAGCGTATCACGCTATATCTTTATATTATTCTATAATTTCCTCCGGTTTTAAAAACAATAGTGACAAACCTATTGAACCTCAGAATAAAAATATTCAGATTACTGGTAAAAAAGTTCAACCGCCAAAAGATCTATCTTCTGAATATACTGCTAAACTTTCACCGTCTAACGGTTTAAAAGATGTTGTTAAAGAAAGCTCGCCGCTTTTTAATAAAAAAAACGTCTATGAAATAAAAGAAAACGCTGTTTCAATATCTGCTTCAACTAATAATTTAAAACCCATAAGGCCCGGTTCCTTAAATTCAGAACCAAAAGCCACTTTTGATAACGCTAAAGGTTGGAGCTCTGCTCTTAATAATTTGAAATCACTAATTAAGATTAAACATTATTCTCCTAAAACTTTAAGGGCTTATTCAAGTTGGATAAGAAAATTACAGGGTTTCACGCAAAATAAGGATGTTGAGTCATTGTCATCTTTGGATGTTAAGAATTTCATTGAGTATTTAGCCGTTAAAGTTAAGGTTTCCGCTTCAACTCAAAACCAGGCGTTTAATGCTTTGTTGTTTTTTTATAGGCATATTATTAAAAAAGATTTTGGGGATGATCATAAAAACAATCTAAGGGCAAAAAGGAAAACTTATATTCCGGTCGTCTTATCCCGCGACGAAGTAAATTCAATTATTGAGGCTCTTAAATATCCTTATAATTTGATTGTAAAACTTTTATATGGTTGCGGACTGCGTAAATTTGAGTGCTTAAATTTAAGAGTTAACAATTTTAATTTCGACGCAGGTATTTTAACTGTTCATGACGGTAAAGGGAAAAAAGATAGAACACTCCCGCTTCCTGAAAGTATTATTCCTGAATTAAAAGCCCATCTTGAACGCGTTAAAAATTTGCATAAGAAAGACCTTGCTTCCAACTATGGAGGCGCTTTTATGTTTGACGCTATTGAGCAAAAATATAAAAATTGCTCTAAGGATTTAATATGGCAATGGTTTTTCCCGGCAAAACAATTGACCAAAGTCACAGACGCTAATACTTTTAAACGTTATCATCTGCACGAAACTCATGTACAGAGCGCAATAAAAGAGGCTGCTAAAAAAACTCAAATTTGCAAGCGCGTTACTGCTCATACTTTTCGTCACAGTTTTGCGACTCATCTTTTGCAGGCTAATTACGATATTCGCACAATACAGGAGCTCTTAGGCCATAGCGATGTTAAGACTACAATGATCTATACGCACACTATCAAAAGCATGACCACTAAAGAGGCTAAAAGTCCTTTGGATTTTGAATAATGTGCAGAAGGCTTAACACGGTCGAGCTAATTTGGCCACTCCGAGGATAATTATCCCCTCAGGGGATAATTATCACTAAGACAGCCAAGCAGCCAAGTGTTCATTTATCACTATGACAGATAGGCTCTCTGTGTTCATTTTGGTAAATAATTTAGCGCTTTTGTTGGCTGTTGTCTATAAAAAACTTATTTTAGTATGAAAATGATATATAGCAACAAGGGTTTGGCGCGTGTGTTGCAGGGTGTAGTAATAGGTTAGCGGTATTGTTAAGACTGATATAAGTTGTTGTTAAATGGACTCTGGGCGGAAGGATTGTTTTTCCTAGTATATTTTGCTGTTTCATACCACGGATAAACGGAAAAGTAGAAAAGCAAAAGCGTGCCCACGAAAAGACACGAAAATGCACGAAATTAAAAGCAAAAAGCAAAAAGCAAATAAACCACGGATTAAAGCAAAAAGCAAAAGCGGTTAGCGCCACAAAGGCACGAAAAGGCACGAAATTAAAAGCAAAAAGCAAAAAGCAAATAAACCACGGATTTCACAGATTAAAGCAAAAAGCAAAAGCGTGCCCACGAAAAGACACGAAAAGGCACGAAATTAAAAAGCAAATAAACCACAGATTAAAGCAAAAAGCAAAAGCGTGTTCGGGAGTATATTTGGTTTCTTTTTCGCCCCACGGGCATAATTCTCCCCTCGGGGGATAATTCTCACTAAGGCAGCCAAGCAGCCAAGTGTTCATTTATCACTAGAGCAGACAAGCTGCTCAGTGTTCATTTATACGCGAAGCTGGGGCTTCTTGAATTGCCGGTTGCCAAGCAGGGGCTTGGTAACCAGAACGAAAATGTGTTATCAAATTCAATAATTAATATATGTAACAATTTAGTTATTTGAAAAATAACCCGGCAAAAAGTCGAATGCAAGTATACAAATAGTTAAGAAACAGATTTAGATGCTGGGTACTTGATACTTGATGTAAGAGCGTAAAGCAATGCGCAGCGCAAAAATAACGTCCAGAATGTGGCAGAGCCTCCAGGGACAGTGTGTTACAAGGCGGGAGCCTTGTAACAAGCTCAAGGTAGTTTGTTTTATATGTTGGGTTTCGTTCCACTCTACCCAACCTACCCGTTAATCTGTGAAATCTATTTTTATTTTTAATCTGTGTAATCTGAGAAATCTGTGGTTTATATTGCTTTTGCTTTTCCGGTTTATCCGGGTTGGGCTGAACAGTTATAAAAATTACAGATTTCTAAATTTAGAACGGCTTTTTTGTCTCGCTTCTCTCTGTTCTCTGGTTGATGTTTGTTGGTTGCGGCGGTTATCCGCTCTGTTTGGCGTGGGTTGTTTTATATGTTTTGACGCGAGATGTTTGGCCAGGGTGTGTATGGTTGGGTGTTCAAATAGTTCGATCATGGATATTTTGCGGTTAAAAAGTTTTGACACTTTTGTTTGCATTTTAATGAGAAGCAAGGAGTGTCCGCCAAGGTCGAAAAAATTGTTGTGAATGCCCACTTGCTCAACTTCCAGCAGCTCTGACCAAATAGTTGTTAATGATTTTTCCTCTTGTGTACCGGGCGCGGCAAATTCTCCTTCAGGCAAATCAATCTTTACTGATAATTTAGAAATCGCTTTCCGGTCGATCTTTCCGTTTGGGGTTAAAGGCATTTTATCCAACACCATAAAGCCCGCCGGCAACATGTGCTCAGGCAAACGGGCCTTGAGCCATGCGCGCAGTTCTGTTATCAGAGCTGTTTGGTCAATGCCCGCAGTTAAGGAGACATAAGCGATTAAACGCGGATTGTTTCCGCTGTTATGAAGCGCTACAACGGTTTCATTAACGGCTTTGTGTTGACTCAAAGTGGTTTCAATCTCTCCCAATTCGATGCGAAAGCCTCTTAGTTTGACTTGATGGTCAAGGCGGCCCAGGTATTCGATGTTGCCGTCCGGAAGCCAACGGGCCAGGTCTCCGGTTTTGTAAATACGTTGTCGTTTGCCGAATAGTTCGATATCGACAAATTTTTCCGCTGTAAGTTCCGGCCGGTTAAGGTAGCCATGGGCCAGGCCCAGACCGCCGGTATAAAGTTCGCCGGCTAAACCAATGGGCAATGGGCGCAGGCATTTATCAAGAATATAAACCGAGGTATTGTTAATAGGGCTTCCAATTGGTATGGAGACGGGATAATCTTTGCGCTCTATTGGATAGCAGCAGGTGAATGTCGTATTTTCAGTGGGGCCGTAACCGTTAATCAATTGTGTGTTTGGCAGCGCTTTTATCGCTCGCCGTATATGAGGGGCCGACAACTCTTCGCCGCCTACTAATAATTGTTTGATATTGAGCAGGCCTTCAGGTTGTTCATCCAGCATTGTATTAAACAGACTGCTTGTTAACCAGAGTATGGTTACTCCTTGTTCCTGAATGCATTGGCTCAATTGCGGCAGGCTGCTTTTATGTGGAGGCATTACAACGAGTTTGGCTCCGTTGAGCAAAGCTCCCCAAATTTCAAAGGTTGCGGCGTCAAAAGAGACCGAGGCGTATTGCAGGAAAGCTTGGTCTGCGTCTAAACCTGCGTAGCCGGCATTGTGGACTAATCGGGCGACTGCCTGCTGAGGAACGCAAACGCCTTTTGGGGTGCCCGTGGACCCGGAAGTATAAATCACATAAGCCGTGTCATCAGGATTGACGATTGATGATTGTCGATTGTCGATTGAAGAGTCAGGATTAATAATTGAAGATTGACTCTTAAGCGCGGTTTCAATATTGACGATTGATGTTTCATCATTGGCTATTGGAAGTAATTTTCCTTGAAGTTCAGATTGGGTAATGAGTATTCGTATGCCTGAGTCCTTAATCATATAGGCCAGGCGTTCGCCTGGATAATTGTTGTCTAAAGGCACATACGCTCCTCCGGCTTTTAAAATACCCAATAAACCTATCACCATCTCTAATGAACGTTCAACACATATGCCGATAAGGCTGTTGCCGGTTATCAGTAATCGGTTATCAGTAGAGGTTTTGAGGTTGAGGAGATAATGTGCCAGTTGATTAGCTTTTTGGTTAAGCTGTTTATAAGTCAACTGTTGATCTGAATCTTGTCCTGAGCCTGTCGAAGGAAATACCACCGCAATATTGTCAGGCGTTTTCTCTACTTGCTCCTGAAACAGGCTGACAATGGTTTTGCCTTTATCATAATTGGTTTCTGTTTTGTTCCATGATTGCAGTTGCCGGCGCTCGTTTTCCGTTATCAACTGCAAGCTGGAAAGCGGTTGTTCAGGATTAGATATGATACCTTCTAACAAAATCTGGAAATGTTTTGCCATGCGGGCTATTGTGTCATGGCGGAACAGGTCGGAGCAATATTCCCAATCACAAACAAAGGCGCCGCCTTGTTCAGCGACATTCAAAGTCAGATCAAATTTCGCCGTCATGTTGTCCGGTTGTAGAAAAGACATTTTTAATCCGTTTAGTTCAAGCTCCTCTTCCGGCGTATTTTGAAGCGCAAACATAACCTGAAACAACGGCGCATGGCTTAGGCTGCGTGAAGGGTTTAGTTGTTCAACCAGATATTCAAATGGTATGTCCTGCCGGCTGTACGCCTCAAGGGCTGTTTTTCTCACTTGTTTTAGCAGGTCGGGAAATGATTGCTTTTCATTAATTTGCGCGCGTAAGACAAGTGTATTTACAAAAAAACCAATTAAATCCTCGGTTTGACGCTGGGCTCGATTGGCAATGGGACTGCCCACGGCAATATCGGTTTGCCTGCTGTAACGAGAGAGTAAAACATTGAATGCCGCCAATAAAGTCATAAAAACCGTGGCTCCGTGTTCTCTGCCTAACTGTTTAATTCCCTGTGTGAGTTTTTGATCCAGGGCGCATTGTAGATGTTTGCCATGGTAACTCATTACCGCCGGGCGAGGGTAATCCGTGGGAAGTTGTAACAAGTCCGGCGCTCCGTTAAGTTTCTCTCTCCAATAAGAGAGTTGTTGTTCTAAAACTCCGCTTTGAAGCCAATCTCTTTGCCACGTTGCGTAATCGGTGTATTGAATTAACGGTTTTGGTAGTTGTGGCTTTTGACACAGCGCGTAAGCATTATATAATAGACTCCACTCCCGAATCATAACGCCCATTGACCAACCATCGCTGATAATGTGGTGCATATTAAATAGTAAAACATGTTCTTCGCTGTTAAGTTTTAGCAGGCGCAAACTCAATAGGGGGCCTGTGTTTAGATCAAAGGCGGTTTGCGCATGATCGGCCGCCAATTCGTCAACGCGGCATTGTTGTTCCGTCTTGGATAGCGCTGTGAGATCCGTGACGCTCAACGGATTATAAACATCGTTTAGTTGTATGCCCGGCTCCTCATCAATCACGGGGAAACATAAACGCAAACTTTCGTGCCGTTCAATTAGCTCTGTTAATGCGTGTTGTAAAGCCTCTTCGTTGAGTTGGCCTTGCAGACGCAAAGCTGCAGGCATATTATATGTGGAGCTTTCTCCTTCCATTTGCGCAAGGAACCACAATCTTTGTTGAGCAAACGAAAGCGCTAATGGTTTGCCTTTTGCCAGGGGCTCTATTGGCGGCAGTTCCAGACCGCGTTGTTGTTTGTCAAGCCATTCGGCTTGTTCCGCAAGAACAGGTTTTTCAAAAACAGTTCGCAACGGCATTTCAATATCAAAGCCCTCGCGTATACGGGAAACTAATTGGGTTGCTAACAAGGAGTGTCCGCCTGCTTCAAAGAAATGTGTGTTGACGCTTGTGACTTCAATACCAAGCGTTTGCGACCAGAGGTTACTCAGTAGATGTTCGGTTTCTGTTTGCTGCGTATGTTCTTCAGTCTGATTTGCAAAATCAGGCGCGGGCAGGGCTTTTACGTCAATCTTGCCGTTTGGCGTTAAGGGGAATTTATCCAATATCATAAAGCCTGCCGGCAACATATATTCGGGCAAACAAGCTTTGAGCCATGCGCGCAGTTCAGTTATCAGAGATGCTTGGTCAATGTCCGTTGAGGACTGATTTACCGATGACTGATAACCGATAACCGATAACTGATCACCGGTTAATGTGACATAAGCGACTAAACACGGGTTGTCTCCTTTATTATAAAGCTCCACTACGGCTTCTTTAACTGCTTCGTGTCGGCTTAGCGCTGTCTCAATTTCCCCCAATTCGATGCGAAAGCCTCTTAGTTTGATCTGGTTGTCAAGGCGGCCTATATATTCAATGTTGCCGTCATCAAGCCAACGGGCAATGTCGCCTGTTTTGTAGATACGTTGAATTTTGCCGAATAGTTCGATTTCAACAAACTTTTCCGTTGTGAGTTCAGGACGGTTGAGGTAACCACGCGCTAATCCGCTGCCCGCAATGCAGAGTTCACCGGGTATGCCTATGGGCGCGGGATTGTGGTTTGCGTCTAAAATGTATATTTGGGAGCCGGCTATAGGGCGGCCTATGGGCGTCACGGTTTCATTTTTATTCTCGTTAAACTGTTCTGTTACCTCAAATAAGGCGGTTGTTATTGTTGCTTCAGTTGGCCCGTAAGCATTTAATATAGTTGTATTCCCTGATAAAGTTTGGCGGGTTTGCCTTGCTAGTTGTGATGAAAGGGCCTCTCCTCCCAAAATCAGCAGTTTTAGCTTTTTTAAACTTTGGCTGTTTATTTCACTCAAAAGTTCACGCCAATATGCGGGAGGTAAATTAGCAATGGTAATTTGTTCGTCATGAATAATATTTAAAAGGGCTTTAGGCTCTAATATATTATCTTTAAGCATGATTAGCCGAGCGCCGCCGGTCCAGGCGCTGAAGATTTGTTCTATTGATGCGTCAAAGTTCAACGAAGCAAACTGTAGGACGCTATCGCTTGAATCAATTTGGTATCTAATAACAGAATGATTAATATGCCGGGCAATTGCTGCGTGCTCAACTATAACTCCCTTTGGCGTTCCTGTTGAACCGGACGTGTAAATCACATAAGCCGGGTCTTCAGGATTGACTATTGTCGATTGAAGATTTTCGATTGAATATTGACTGTTAAGCGTTGTTTCAATATTGACGATTGATAATTCATTATTGACTGTTGAAACAAATTTTGTTTGCAGTTCAGATTGAGTTATAAGTATTTGTATACCTGAGTCTTTAATCATAAAAGCCAGGCGTTCATCCGGATATTCCGGATCAAGGGGCACATAAGCCGCGCCGGTTTTTAAAATACCCAATAAACCAACTGCCATATCCAAAGAACGTTTGATACAAATACCGATAAGCCGGTTATCAGTGGCGGTTTTGAGGCCGAGCAGATAATGGGCCAGTTGATTAGCTTTTTGGTTAAGTTGTTTATAAGTCAACTGTTGATCTGAAACTTGTCCTGTGCCTGTCGAAGGAAAAACAACCGCTACATTATCAGGCGCTTTCTCCACCTGCGCCTGAAAGAGATCAACTATGGTTATGTCTTTATCATAATCGGTTTCTGTTCGATTCCAGGCTTGCAGTTGTTTTTGCTCGGCTTCGGTTATCATAGGCAGTTGAAAGACCGATTGTTCCGGGTTATTAATTATACCCTCTAATAAACGCTGGAAATGTTTGGTCATGCGGATGATGGTATCTTTGCGGAACAAGTCAGTGTTATATTCCCAGGCGCAAACAAATGAGTTGTCACGTTCCGCGACACTTAAAGTCAGATCAAATTTAGCCGTTGTTTGCTCAGGTTCAATAGTGGACACTTTTAGGCCGCTGAATTCCAAATCCTCTTCCTGCGCATTTTGAAGCGCGAACATAACCTGAAACAACGGCGAATGACTTAAGCTGCGGGCAGGGTTCAATTGCTCAACCAGATATTCAAATGGGATGTCCTGATAGCCGTACGCTTCAAGGGCTGTTTTTCTGACCTGTTTTAGCAGTTTGGAAAAAGTCTGCGCGTCTTTGATTTGCGCGCGTAGCGCAAGTGTATTCACAAACAATCCTATCAAATCTTCGGTCTGGCGTTGGGCGCGATTGGCAATAGGACTGCCCACTACTATATCGGCTTGCCCGCTGTAACGAGACAGCAAAACTTTAAAGACCGCCAATAATGTCATAAAGACGGTCGCGCCTTGTTGCCGGCTTAACCGTTTAATCTCTTGCGCAAGTTCCTGATCCAAAGAGATTAGAATGCTCTTGCCCTGATAGCTTTGCTCTGCGGGTCGCGGATAATCAGTTGGCATTTCCAATAATTCCGGCGCCCCGGATAGTTTATCGGCCCAATAAGAGAGTTGGTCGGCCAGGACTTTGCCTTGCAGCCGGCCTCTTTGCCAGGCCGCGTAATCAGAGTATTTAATAGTGGGTTTGGGTAATTTGGGTTCCTGATTTTTAGCGTAAGCGCTGTATAACAGGGTCCACTCCCGTATCATTACGCCTATTGACCAACCATCGCTAATGATGTGATGCATATTGAAAAGCAAGATCTGTTCATCTTCGCCAAGCTTAAGCAGGCGTATACTCAATAGGGGGCCCGCGCTCAGATCAAAAGGGGTTTGCGCATGATTGGCTATCCATTCCTCAACCCGGCATTGTTGTTCTGTTTCCGATAAACTGCGAAGGTCGGTTATGCTTAGCGGGTTATAAACGTCTTTAATTTGCGGGGAAGGCTCGCCGTCAACCACGGGGAAACATAAACGCAAGCTCTCGTGACGCTGAATTAAAGAGCTTAAAGCTTTTTGTAACGCCGGCTCATTGAGCCGGCCTTGCAGACGCAAAGCGGCAGGCATATTATATGTTGCGCTTTGGCCGGCCAATTGAGCAAGGAACCACAATCGTTGTTGCGCAAAAGACAAAACCAATGGTTCGCCTTTAGTCTGTGGAATGATTGGAGGCAGTTTTGAGCCGCGTTGTTGTTTGTCCAGCCATTCGGCTTGTTCCGCAAGGACAGGCTTTTCAAAAACAGTTCGCAACGGCATTTCAATGCCAAAGCTCTCGCGTATGCGTGAAACTAATTTAACGGCTAACAGAGAGTGTCCTCCGGCTTCAAAGAAATTGCTTAGTCTGCCGCCGGCTTCAATACGCAGCTCATGGGACCAGATGTTGCTCAACAGATGCTCGGTTTCAGTCCGCGGCGCTTGTTGTTTCGCCTTTATGGAGAAGTCAGGCTCCGGCAGCGCTTTGCGATCAATCTTGCCGTTGGGCGTTAACGGCAGTTTATCCAATACGGTGAAGCTTGCCGGCAGCATATATTCAGGCAAACAGCTTTTGAGCCAGGCGCGCAGTTCAGTTATCAGAGCCGTTTGGTCAATGTCCGTTGAGGACTGATTACTTATTACCGATGGCTGATCACCGATCACCGATAACTGATCACCGGCTAATGTGACATAAGCGGCTAAACGCGGGTTGTCTCCTTTATTATAAAGCTCGACTACGGCTTCATTAACTGCTTCGTGTCGGCTTAATGCAGTTTCAATTTCTCCCAATTCGATGCGGAAGCCTCTCAGTTTGATTTGATGATCAAGGCGGCCCAGATATTCGAGATTGCCGTCCGGCAGCCAACGGGCCAGGTCTCCGGTTTTGTAAATACGTTGAAGTTGGCCGAAGAGTTCGATTTCGATAAATTTTTCCGCAGTGAGCGCCGGCCGGTTGAGGTAACCACGGGCTAATCCTCTGCCTCCAATGCACAGCTCGCCTGGGATGCCTATGGGAGCCGGGTTGTGGTTTGTGTCTAAAATGTATATTTGGCCGCCGGCTATGGGGCGGCCTATGGGCGCCACGGTTTCAGTTGTATTGTCATGAAACTGTTCAGTCACCTCAAATAAGGCGGCTGTTATCGTTGCTTCAGTTGGCCCGTATGCATTTAATATAGTTGTGTCGCTTGACAACGTTTGGCGTGTTTGCTTTGCCAGTTGTGATGAAAGGGCCTCTCCTCCCAAAATAAGCAGTTTCAGCTTTTCTAATTTTTGGTTATCTGTTTCTCGCAAAAGTTCACGCCAATATGCGGGAGGTAAATTAGCAATGGTAATTTGTTCGTCATGAATAATATTTAAAAGGGCTTTAGGATCTAATATATTATCTTTAAGCATGATTAGCCGAGCTCCACAAGTCCAGGCGCTGAAAATTTGTTCGATTGAGGCGTCAAAGTTCAACGAGGCAAATTGCAGGACGTTATCCCTTGTGTCGATTTGGTAGCGGATAACGGAATTATTAATATGCCCGGCAATTGCGGCATGCTCAATCATAACTCCCTTTGGCGCTCCGGTCGAACCTGATGTGTAAATAACATAAGCCGGAGAGCCGGGATTGACTATTGTCGATTGAAGATTTTCGGTTGACGATTGACTGTTAAGCGCCGTTTCAATATTGACGATTGATATTTCATGATTGGCTGTTGAAACAAATTTTGTTTGTAGTTTTGATTGAGTAATGAGTATTTGTATACCTGAGTTCTTAATCATAAAGGCGAGGCGTTCGTCCGGATATTCCGGATCAAGGGGCACATAAGCCGCGCCGGCTTTTAAAATACCCAACAAACCAATTGCCGTATCTAAAGAACGCTCGACGCAAATACCGATAAGCCGGTTGTCGGTTATCAGTAATCGGTTATCGGCGCCGGTTTTGAGGTCGAGCAGATAATGGGCCAGTTGATTGGCTTTTTGGTTAAGTTGTTTATAAGTCAACTGTTTATCTAAATTTTGTCCTGAGCCTGTCCGGGGAAAAACAACCGCTATATTATCAGGCGTTTTTTCAACCTGTGTTTGAAACATATCAATAATAGTATTGTCTTTATCATAATCGGTTTCAGGCTGATTCAATGCCTGTAATTGGAGGCTCTCCGTTTCAGTGATTAACGGCAATTGCGAAATAGGTTGTTCCGGGTTATTAATAATCCCGGTTAATAAAACCTGGAAATGTTCAGCCATTCGGTTGATTGTTGCCGGCCGGTATAAATCCGCGCAATACTCCCAATCGCAAATAAACGCGTTATCCTTTTCCCATATACTTAATGTTAAATCAAATTTGGCTGCGGTATTCTCAGGTTCCATAAAAGACATTTTTAAACCGCTGAGTTCCAACTCTTCTTCAGGCGCATTTTGCAACACGAACATAACCTGGAACAGCGGTGAATGACTCATGCTGCGTGTGGGGTTCGATTGTTCAACCAGATATTCAAATGGTATGTCCTGGTTGCCGTAGGCCTCCAGGGCCGTATTTTTTACCTGTTGTAGCAACTCTATAAACGTGTGTTCCCATTTGATTTGAGCGCGAAGCGCCAGAGTATTCACAAAAAATCCGATCACATCTCTGGTTTGACGTTGGGCGCGATTTGCAATAGGGCTGCCTAATACCATGTCGGTTTGCCCGCTGTAGCGAGATAGTAAAACATTAAATGCCGCTAATAGAGTCATAAAGACGGTGGCTCCGTGTTGCCTGCTTAACAGCTTAATATCCTGGGTAAGTTTTGCGTCCAAAGAGCTTTTCAGACGCTTCCCCTTATAACTCATAACAACGGGACGAGGATAGTCTGTGGGCAATTTCAACAATTCCGGGGCTTCGGCAAGTTTCCCGGCCCAATAAGCGAGTTGTGTTTCAAGTACTTCGCCTTGCAGCCACTCTCTTTGCCAGGCCGCGTAATCAGTGTATTGAATTGTGGGTTTAGGCAGTTGGGCCGGCTGGTTTTGCGCATATGCGTTGTATAATTGACTCCACTCGCGAATCAGCACGCCTATTGACCAGGCGTCGCTGATGATGTGGTGCATATTGAAAAGCAAAATCTGTTCATGGTTGCCAAGTTTTAGCAAGCGCAAACTCAATAGGGGGCCTGTGTTTAGGTCAAAAGGCATTTGAGCATGATCGGTGGTCAACTCTTTAACCCGGCGCTGTTTATCCGTTTCCGATAAGCCGGTCAGGTCAATGACGCTCAACGGGTTGTAAACAGGGATAAGCCGCGCGACAGGGTCTGCGCCAATCACAGGGAAACATAAACGCAAACTCTCGTGCCGTTCAATAAGCGTTGTCAATGCGCGTTGTAAAGCGGGCTCATTGAGTTGCCCGGCAAGCCGCAAAGGGGCATGCATATTATAGGCGGCGCTTTGTCCATCCAGTTGCGTTAGGAACCACAAGCGTTGTTGGGCAAAAGACAAAGGCAACTCTTTGTCTTTTGGCGCAATGGGAATAACGGCGGCTTTTTCAGGTTGCAAAAATTGAATAATATCTGTTTTATATTCCGATATGTCGGCTTGTATCTCTGCGGTTAAGACGCCCTTGGGAGCGCGGCAGCGCAACTTATCATCTTCAACCAATAATTGTATGTTAAGGTCGTTTAATTTAGACAAAAATGTTTCTATAGTTTTCATAACTCAATCTCTTCAATCTCTTCAGAATCCTGATCAGCCGGCTTCCCTAGTTGTTGCCTCACGATTTGTATTTTGTCAACCTGTTCCGCCAATTCAGCAATTGTAGCCGTCTCAAACAATGCTTGCATGGACAGCTTTACTGAGAATGTTTCGTGTAATATTGATATTAGTTGGGTCATAAGCAAAGAATGCCCGCCTAATTCAAAGAAATCATCATGAACACCGATAGGTTCTATGCCCAGTAATGATTGCCAGATATCGCCTATTTGTTGCTCGGTTAAATTGCGAGGCTCCACATATTTTACTGTGATATCAGGACGGTTATTGCCGGAGGTTTTATTAATATTTTTTAACTTAACCGTGTTTGCCTTTAACCTTTCGTTCTCAGACTGTAAACGCTTCTCCCAATCAGTGGTAGAAACCAGAACTTGCGGCATAGGGTTTGCAAGAATGCGTTCAAATGCTTCAACTCCTTCATGTGGCAAAATGCCGTTGGCTTGTAAATCCTGCTCGTAATCCGCTCGCATTATTTCCGGCAGCTTAATATTTGCCGCCATGCCGACTTCCAGCCATCCGGCCCAGTTAATGCTGACTGCATTAATATTTTGTTTATATAACGCATGCGCGTAAGCATCCTGAAATGCGTTTGCGCCGCAATAATCAACCTGACCCGGTGTTCCCATCATTGAATTAAGCGACGAGCAAAACGCCATAAAATCAAGTTGTTGAGCATCCAACAGCTCATTTAAAATAATAGTGCCTTCAACTTTCGGCAAAAGAATTCGCGCCGCCTCGGTCTCTGTTTTTAGTTCAATTACGCATCCGGCCGGCTCGCCGGCAGAGTGAATTACGCCATGAATTGCGCCAAACCGGGCTTTGGCCTGTTCGATTGCGTCTTGCATTTGTTCTCGGTTGCCCACATCAGCATTAAGGACTAATACTTCCGAGCCTAAAGTTTGCAGTTCGCGAATGCGGCGAATTTTAACTGAAGTCATATCGTCTTCCGCATGCGAGGCTAACCAATCATCCCATGCCCGGCTTTCAGGCAATACTGAACGGCTGATTAATGCCAGCCTTGCTTTGACTCTTGTTGCCAGGTATTTCGCCAGCGCTAAACCGATGCCTCCTAAACCGCCGGTAATCAGGCACACGCCTTTATCCCTCAAAGTCGGCGCGTCTGGTTTAGTAGCCGGCAAACGAATGGATTCAAATGAGCGAATCCAGCGTTGTTTGTTGCGGTATGCCACGATGTTGTCCGGGACACAGGTTTGACACTCCTTTAATAAGTTGGCAATTTGTTGCCTTCTTTCCTTCCCGGACCCTGGCATAACAATATCAATGCCGCGGCAGTGAATGTCAGTGTATTCCGATCCTATAGTTTGCGCCGGCCCAAGCAAAGTCGCGGCCATAGTCTGCGGTTCTTCATCCCCGGTTACTTCGTGGATTTGATTGGACACAACAAATAAATGTCTCTTATGAATCATTTTTGGCCAGGTTTGAGCTAAAAATAATAGGCTATAAAAACCCATGATTTGGCTTTGCTCAAGTTTATTCGCCGCGTCAAGGCTCCAAAGGTGGAGTATGGCGTCGGGCTGTTGCCCGCTATTTTTTAACGCGTCAAACAAGCATTGGTAATCATCGCGTTTGCGCGGGCGCATCGTGTAACTCTGCGCATTATGTTGCTCAAAGGTTGCGCCGCGCAAAGCTTCTATAACACGGCAACCTTGTTTTTTCAGCTCTGTTGCAAGTTCGTCGCCTAAACCCCGGTTGTCTTTAAAAATTAACCAGCTTGACAAATTTAATGGCTTGGCGCCCGGTTGCAGTAAGATTGGCGCCGTCCGCTTCCAGTCTGGCAGGTAAAACCATTCATCAAGCGGACGTTTAACAAGCGACTCCGTTTCCGTTTCCGCCGGGATTAATTTGGCGGGCTCTACCCAATAACGTTTGCTCTCAAATGGATAAGTCGGCAAGGGAATGCGCAAGCGTTGCTCATTTGCGTAAAACGCGGGCCAATTCAACTTGACATTACTTAACCACAATCCTCCCAATGTATTTAGCAAAAATGCCTGATCATCCTGATCTGAATCGACCGGCCTTAACATGTTGAATGTGGTTGCATCTTGTTTATATTGACTGACTAAACCGCTTAGTTCCGCTCCCGGGCCTAATTCTAAAAAAATGTGATTGTCTTGTTCAACCAGAGTTTGTAAACCTTCCGTGGATAGCTTATATTGCCCCTGGGTTTTGATCAATTTGCCTTGTGTTGCCGCTAGTTGCAGGGCGTCGGACAGCGAGAATACCCCGGCCAGGCAAGCCGCCACATATTCGCCGGTTTCGTGACCAATCATAACGGTGGGCTCAATGCCCCAGGCCATACATAGTTTAGCCAATGCATATTCAGTGACAAACAGGGCCGGCAAAATTTCTTCAGTTGATTCAAAATGCGGCTTTGCGTCGTTGGAAGGATAGAGTGTGTCGCGTAAATCAAACCCCAAATGAGGTTTGAGCATTTCAGCGCATTCATCAACAATGGAACGAAATTGCGGCTCATTTTTATACAGCCCGGCGGCCATGTTGACATGTTGCGATCCTTGGCCTGGAAACATAAACACAATTTGTGGCTCGCTATCATCCGTTATGCTTTGTCGTAAATCATTTGGATTATGGTTTCGCAGAATATCAGCCGTATCGGATAAATTTTGACTAACTAAAAATGCGCGGCGGGTGAATGCTGCGCGGCCTATATTTAAAGTATAAGCAGTGTCTGCCGGGTTAAGTTCCGGATGCGCCGCAATATGGTCCGCAACATTACGGCTTAACTGCTTTAGCGCGGTATCTGTTTTGGCGGAAATGCACATTAGCTGCCATGGTCTTGATTTAGTGGAAGTTTGCATTGGCGCTTCTTCCAAGACCACATGGGCGTTTGTGCCGCCAATGCCGAATGAGCTGACTCCGGCGCGAAGCGGCTCCGGCGATTGCCACTCTTTTAAATCAGTATTAACAAAGAATGGACTGTTTTTAAAATCGATTTGCGGATTAGGATTTTTAAAATGCAGGCTGGGTGGGATTTCACGATGCTTCAAAGCCATCACGGTTTTTATTAAACCGGTTACGCCGGCGGCCGTATCCAGATGCCCAACATTGGTTTTGACCGAACCTAATGCGCAGTATCCATTTTTTTGAGTTTGCGCCCGATATGCTTGTGTTAAGGCGGCGACTTCAATCGGGTCGCCAAGCGAGGTGCCGGTTCCGTGCGCTTCAATATAGCTGATTGACTCATAATCCAGGCCTTGCATAGCCTTGGCAATGGCGGCTTCCTGACCGTCAACACCGGGAGCCGTGAATCCCACCTTGCCCATGCCGTCATTATTAATAGCCGAGCCTTTTATCACTGCATGAATTGTGTCTCCATCTTTCAGCGCCCGGCTGAGGCGTTTCAGAACAACGACGCCCACTCCGGAGCCGCGCACCGTGCCTTGCGCTGAAGCGTCAAATGCGCGGCAATGGCCGTCGGGCGAAGCGATCATTCCTTCCTTATGCAGATAACCCTGTTTCTGAGGAAATGAAATTGAAGAGCCTCCGGCCAAAGCCATCTCACACTCGCCGTTTAGAAGACTTTGACAGGCGACATGCGTTGCGACCAATGAAGTTGAACAAGCGGTTTGCGCTGTTAAAGCAGGCCCTTTGAGGTTTAGTTTATAAGCGGCGCGGGTTGCTATGAAATCATTAACTCCACCCAACATAAGCTGATAATCGCCATGTGTTTTTACCAACGTTTTGTTCGGCAATAAATTATTAATCAAATAAGTGTTCATGCCGGCTCCCGCAAAAATACCAACCGGAAAATTGACAGCGCCCGGGGCATAACCCGCATGTTCAATGCCCGCCCATGCTATTTCCAAAAACAAGCGTTGTTGTGGATCAATGATTTCCGCCTCTTTAGGAGTGTAGCCAAAGAAAGCCGCGTCAAATAAATCCGCCCCGTCTAGCGTTCCGCCGGCTTTAACATAATCAGGATTATTTAATAGCGCCGGCTCTACGCCGTTTTTCAGAATCTCATCATCGCTGAAAAATTGAATAGTCTCTAAACCTTCACGAATATTGTTCCAGAATATTTCTATATTATGCGCGCCTGGAAAACGGCCCGCCATGCCGATAACGGCAACGTCATCAGGCTCGCCGCGCGCCGGTTTAGTTTGAGTGAAGCTTTTTTCATCTTCATTGCGCGAGAGGTAAGCTGCCAAACTTTGAATTGTGGGATATTGAAAAAGTTTAACAGCCGGCAAAGGTTTATCCAAAAGCTCTTGAAGGCGGTTTTGCGCTTTTATTAACAGCAGGGAGTGCCCGCCCAGATCAAAAAAGTTGTCATGTATGCCGACTTTGTCTAATTTTAAAAGCTCTTGCCATACTTCCGCGATCTGTTGTTGAACATGGGTTTGTGGTTTAATGAATACGGCGTCGCTTTGAATCAGGATTGAATCCGGCTTCGGCAGCGCTTTGCGATCAATTTTGTTGTTCCGGGTTAACGGCAGTTCATCCAGCGCCATGAAACCGGCCGGCAACATATATTCAGGCAAACTCGCTTTGAGATGATCGCGTAGCTCTTTAGCTACATCGTCAATTCGCCTGGATAATGAGACATAAGCTATTAAACGCGGATTGTCGTCTTTGTTATAGAGTTCCACCACTGCTTCTTTAACGGCTGCATGCCGGCACAGCGCTGTTTCAATTTCGCCGAGTTCGATGCGATAGCCTCTTAGTTTGACTTGATGGTCAATACGTCCCAGGTATTCGAGATTGCCGTCGGGTAGCCAACGGGCCAAATCTCCTGTTTTGTAAATGCGTTTATGTTTGCCGAATATTTCAATCTCTTTAAATTTATCAGCAGTGAGCTCCGGGCGATTGAGATAGCCCCTGGCCAAACCAACGCCGGCAATGCACAGTTCGCCCGGTAAACCGAACGGCGCGGGATTGAGATTTGCGTCTAAAATGTAGATTTGAGTGTTGGCCAGAGGTTTGCCGATTGGCGGCGCCTTGCCGTTGGGACGGCATTCGGTCTGGGTAACGCAGATGGCGCTTTCCGTGGGCCCATAGGCGTTAAAAAACCTTCGGCCGTTTGACCATTTTGAGGCTAATTCCGCCGAGCATGTTTCTCCGCCTACTATAATTGTTTCTATACCCGTTAATTTTTCTTGAGGCAAAGCCGCTAAAAAAGAGGGGGGCAATAATACATGGGTAACGGATTGATTGTTTATTAGTTTAATGAACTGATCGTCAGGCGCTAATTTGTTGACCGCGCTTAATTGAAGCGTTGCGCCTCTGGTTAAAGATAGGAAGATTTCAAAAGTAGAAGCGTCAAAACTAAGAGACGCAAATTGCAAGAACCGGCTTTCCCGGTTAATATTAAAAGTTTGGGCTTGCGTTTGAATCACGTTGGTTAGCCCAAGATGGCCAATCATTGCGCCTTTTGGTGTTCCGGTTGAGCCGGAGGTATAAATCACGTAAGCTAAATTTTCAGGATTGACTATAGAAGAGTGAAGATTGTCGATTGAAGATTGATTATTAAGCTCTGTTTCAATATTGACGATTGATAATTCACAATTGACTGTTGAAAAAAGTTTTGTTTGCAGTTCTGATTGAGTAATTAGTATTCGTATACCTGAGTCCTTAGTCATAAAGGCCAAGCGTTCCTCCGGATATTCCGGATCAAGGGGGACATAAGCGCCGCCTGCCTTTAAAATACCCAGCAAACCAACCACCATTTCCATGGAACGCGCTGCGCAGATACCGACTAAGGTCTCGGCTTTAACTCCCAAAGTCCTTAAGTAATGGGCTAACTGATTGGCTCTCGTGTTAAGTTCATTATAGCTCAACCGCTGATTTGAATCTTGTTCCGAGCCTGTCGAAGAAAATACCACCGCTACTTTATCAGGGGTTTTTTCAACTTGCTCCTGAAATAGGTCAACAACTGTTTTGTCTTTAGCATAATCTGTTTGCGTTTGGTTCAAGTCCTGCAATTGTTGAAGCTCGGCTTCGGGGAGCAGCGGGAGTTTCACTAGCGATTGTTCCGGATTATTGATTATACCCTCTAATAAGCGCTGGAAATGTTTGGTCATACGGATGATAGTATCTTCACGGAACAAGTCCGTGTTATATTCCCAATCACAAACAAATGAGTTGTCGTGTTCCACAACGCTCAAGGTTAAATCAAATTTAGCCGTTGTTTGTGTTGGTTCAAGAGTAGACACTTTCAGGCCGTTGAATTCCGGCTTTTCTTCCGGCGTATTTTGCAGCGCAAACATAACCTGAAACAGCGGCGCATAACTAAGGCTGCGAGAAGGGTTCAGTTGTTCAACCAGGTATTCAAATGGTATGTCCTGCCGGCTGTATGCCTCAAGCGCTGTTGTTCTCACTTGTTTTAGCAGTTCTGTAAAAGTCTGCTCGTCTTTGATTTGCGAGCGTAACGCCAGTGTATTAACAAAAAAGCCTATCATATCTTCGGTTTGGCGTTGCGCCCGGTTGGCAATAGGGCAGCCTACTACCAGATCGGTTTGCCCGCTGTATCGAAACAACAAAACATTAAAAGCCGCAAGCAACGTCATAAAGACAGTCGAGCCTTGTTGCCGGCTTAACTGCTTAATCCCTTGCGCGAGTTCATGATTTAAAGCGCTTTGAAGGAGCCTGCCCTGGTAACGCGTCACTGCCGGCCTCGGATTGTCCGTGGGCAGATCCAACAATTCAGGAGCCCCGGCTAGTTTTCGAACCCAATAAGCGCATTGTTTTTCAAGCGCATCGCCTTGCAGCCACTCCCTTTGCCACGCCGAGTAATCTGTGTATTGAATCAGCGGTTTGAGCAGTTGGGGTTCATTATTCATGGCATAAGCGTTGTATAATTGACTCCACTCCCGCATCATCACGCCAATTGACCAACCATCGCTGATAATGTGGTGCATGTTAAATAGCAATAGATGTTCTTCGTTGCTAAGTTTTAAAAGGCGCAAACTCAATAGGGAGCCTGCGCTTAGATCAAATGGCGCTTGAGCATGATCGGCGGTCAATTCTGCAACCCGGCATTGTTGTTCCGTTTCAGCTAAATCCGTGAGATCTACAACCTTCTTAAACGGGTTGTAAATGCCCTTAAGTCGCGCGATTGGCTCGCCGTTGACCGTAGGGAAACATAAGCGCAAGCTGTCGTGACGTTGAATTAGTGAGGTTGACGCTTTTTGCAAAGCGGGTTCATTGAGTTTGCCTTGAAGGCGCAAAGCAATCGGCATATTATATGTCGCGCTTACGCCTTCCAACTCCGCCAAAAACCACAATCGTTGCTGCGCAAAAGACAAGGCCAAGGGGGTTCCTTCCCCTAAAGGTCTGATTGGCGGCATTTCCGCGCAGCGTTGTTGCTTATCAAGCCATTCGGCCTGTTCCGTAAGAATAGGCTTTTCAAATATAATCCGCAACGGCATTTCAATGTTAAATCTTTCGCGGATGCGTGAAACTAATTTAACGGCTAACAGGGAGTGTCCGCTGGCTTCAAAGAAATGTGTTAGCGCGCTGGTTATTTCAATGCCCAGCGCTTGCGACCACAGGTTGCTCAACAGGCGTTCGGTTTCGGTTTGCAGCGTCTGTTGTTCCGCCTGGAAGGTCAAATCGGGCTTCGGCAAAGCCTTGCGGTCAATCTTCCCGTTGGGCGTTAATGGGAATTCGTCTATAACAGTGAAGCTTGCCGGTTCCATATATTCGGGCAAACGGTTTTTGAGCCATGCGCGCAGTTCAATTATCAGAGCTGTTTGGTCAATGTCCGTTGAGGACTGATTATTTATTACCGATGACTGATCACCGGCAAGTGTAATATAAGCGACTAAACGGGGGTTGTCATCTTTTTTATAAAGCTCCACCACAGCTTCTTTAACGGCTTCGTGTCGGCTCAGCGCTGCCTCAATTTCGCCAAGCTCTATGCGATAGCCTCTCAGTTTTACTTGATGGTCAAGGCGGCCTATGTATTCGATGTTGCCGGTCGGCAACCAACGGGCAAGATCTCCGGTTTTATAAAGACGTTGGCGTTTGCCGAATAGCTCAATTTCGATAAATTTTTCAGCTGTGAGTTCCGGGCGGTTATGGTAGCCATGCGCCAGGCCTAAACCGCCGGTATAAAGTTCGCCGGCTAAACCAATCGGCATGGGACGCATGCATTCATCAAGAATATAGACCGAGGTATTGGCAATCGGTTTTCCTATTGGTATTGAAACGGGATAATCTTTCCTCTCAATTGGGTAACAACAGGTGAAAGTAGTGTTTTCAGTGGGGCCGTAACCGTTAATCAATTGCGTGTTAGGCAGCTCTTTTAACGCCCGCTGTATATGAGGAACAGATAACTCCTCGCCGCCAACCAATAACTGTTTGATATTTAGCAAACCCTCAGGTTGTTCATCCAGCATTAAATTAAACAGACTGCTCGTCAACCAGAGTATGGTTACTTTTTGTTCCAGGAGGCTTTGGCTCAATTGAGATAAACTACGTTTATCAGGAGGCATTACCACAAGTTTGGCGCCGTTTAGCAATGCGCCCCACACTTCAAATGTGGCTGCGTCAAAAGAGAGAGGGGCGTATTGCAGGAAAGTTTGACCGGCGTCTAAACAGGCATAGTTGGTTTGATGAACTAATCGCGCGACCGCTTGATGCGGGACGCCGGCTCCCTTTGGCGTCCCTGTCGACCCTGAAGTATAAATCACATAAGCTAAATTTTCAGGATTGAAGATTGGCGATTGAAGATTGACGATTGAAGGTTGACTATTAAGCGCGGTTTCAATATTGACGATTGATAATTCATCATTGGCTATTGAATCAAATTTTGTTTGTAGATCAGATTGAGTAATGAGTATTTGTATACCTGCGTCATTAATCATAAAGGCCAGGCGTTCATCAGGATATTCCGAATCAAGGGGCAGATACGCTCCGCCGGCTTTTAAAATGCCTAACAAACCAACAACCATTTCCAGTGAACGCTCGACACAAATGCCGATAAGCCGGTTATCGGAGCCGGTTTGGAGGTTAAGCAGATAATGGGCCAGTTGATTCGCTTTTTGATTAAGTTGTTTATAAGTCAACTGTTGATCTGAATCTTTTCCAGAGCCTGTCGAAGGAAAAACTAACGCAATATTATCAGGCGTTTTTTCAACTTGTGTTTGAAATAGCTCCACAACTGTTTTTTCTTTTGAATAAATGCTTTCTGTTTTACTCCAGTCATGCAATTGTTGGCTCTCGATTTTGGTCAATAGCGGAATTGAGCTAATTGATTCATCAACATGAGTTAAAACATACTCCATGATATGCATAAAACGCGCCTTGATATGCTCAACTTCCGAAGCGTCAAAGTAGGATAGTTTATAATCAAAATCTATCTGAACCTCTTCATTCTCATGAAATTCCCATACGGAAATAGAGAGCGGCGCTTGTTCGAGATTGCTCGTTAATACAATCGTTTGCGCTTTGCTATCCCCAAAATTAGTGTCATAATCGTGATTGGCATAGTTTAACTGAACATCAAAAATTTGTCGCCGTCCCATCTTATGGACGCCCGCCGCGCGGTTTAATTCGCCTATGGGCAATCGTTGATAACGGTAATCAGATCTGAGAGATTTTCCGATCTCCTTTAATAATTGCCTGAAATTCAAATTTGTTCCAAACCGGAACCATGCCGCGTTCATCCCAACAAACAATCCCGCGGTTTCCTTAAAATCCGCGTTGCTCCTATTGCGCACCGGCAATCCTACCGCCATATCCTCCCTGTTTGTTGTGCGTGTAAAGTATACGTACAATGCCCCCTGCATTACATGGAAAAGCGTCGA
This sequence comes from Candidatus Anammoxibacter sp., assembly GCA_021777105.1. Taxonomy (GTDB): domain Bacteria; phylum Planctomycetota; class Brocadiia; order Brocadiales; family Anammoxibacteraceae; genus Anammoxibacter_B. Next base: position 16,977 of record JAIQZQ010000111.1, on the reverse strand, counting down.
ATTGTTATTTACGGCAAAAGTCAAAAAACGGTTATAAAAATGGCGGGGCAGCCGGAAATCCAGCCGTTCACTAGGGGGCGTAACCCCGGTAAATTGGTTTAAATAACGCGGAGTCAACAAGGGGGCCGGCAAGGTTTGATATTTTTCGGTCCAATACAGCAGGTCTGATTTGTAACGGGCGGATTCAATGTAAGCGCGATCATTCTCAATAAAATATTGATAAGACGGCGCATTTAGATTCAGATTTGCGCCTTTCAATAACGCGCTATATATCCGTCCTAATCTCTTGCTGGTTAACGCAATGGCCCAACCGTCGATAATCAAATGATGGTATGCGAAGAAAAAATAAAAACAATTTTCATTAATTTTAAGCAGGGCGAAACGAAATAAAGGTTTTTCAATCAACTCAAAAGGCTTAACTAATTGTTCCTGCATCCAGGCCAACGCTGATTCATGCGGGTTATCATTTTGAGAAAAATCATAAAAAGGCGTGGCAGCCGACAAATCTTCAATAAAAATTTGCTCAGGTATTTCCCCATTTCCGTAAATTAACCTCGTCCGAAAAGCATCATAACTTTGCGTCAGCAACTTAACCGCTGATTCAAACAAGGCCGGATCAACCGGCCCTTTAATATGCGTATAGCATCCTATATTGTACAACGGTGTTTCAGGCTGCAACATCTGATCAAACCAGATTTCACGTTGAGGCGAGGATAGAGGATACCGCTTAATATCTTGCTTTGATTTCATATATTTTGTTTTGCTGTAACTGCTCTTTATACAAAGAGATACGACTATAAATGCCTTGTGATTCAATAATCGGTGTATCATTGCCCGATAATGTAAGAAAAACATTGTAGATGATACAATAAACAATGCTGAAATTGAAGGTTTTAAATTTCCGGGCTTTACCGATGGCGCGGATAGACGCGGATTAAAAATCAAAAAATAAGTAGGTTAGGTAGAGCAAAGCGGCATCCAACATCTAATCTAATACTTTTATTCTTGACTAATTTACGATTTGATCGTAAATTAGTCAAATGTATAAACATCGATATCTAGAACCATATATAAGGCGTCTCTCAAAATCTTTTCCTGTTGTTTTGCTGACAGGCCCGAGACAGGTTGGGAAAACAACACTTCTGGAATACCTTGGCAATCTGGAGACTCCACGTAGAAATTATGTTACTCTCGATGAATTTGGCCCTATGATGCTTGCAAAAGAGGATCCTGATCTCTTTCTGGAACGATACAAACCTCCATTGATTATTGATGAAATACAATATGCGCCGGGTTTGTTGCAAAGGATAAAAGTCCTTGTAGACAGGTCAAAAAAGAACGGGCTATATTGGTTAACAGGTTCGCAACATTTTGCGTTGATGCAAGGAGTTTCCGAGTCTCTGGCTGGAAGAGTCGCTGTAATAAAACTGTTAGGATTTTCTCAGGGAGAGGAAAATAATATGAAAGATGCAGGGGAACCCTTTCGCCCTGACAAAATTGTAAATAAACCAATTATAAATTTAGCAAAAATTGATGATATATTTAAGCGAATTGTAAAAGGGACATATCCTAGATTTATACACAAAGACGCCCCGCCTGTGCAGGTGTTTCATGGCTCATACCTTCAAACATATGTTGAAAGAGATGTTAGAAGCCTGTTAAAAGTAATCAATCTTAGTAATTTTGAGAAATTTTTACGCCTTGCAGCGGCCAGGGCAGGACAGTTGTTAAATCTTTCAGGCCTTGCCCGTGACGTTCAGATATCTGTAAGCACGGCAAAAGAATGGATCGGTGTTTTAGAGGCGAGCTTTCAGATTTATTTACTCAGACCATATTTTAATAATATTGGCAAACGGCAAATAAAATCTCCTAAACTTTATTTTCTGGACACAGGTCTGGTTTGCTACCTGACCGGCTGGCATAATGCGGAAGTTGCGTCGCAGGGCGCAATGTCCGGCAATCTTTTAGAAAACTATGTGGTTGCTGAAATTATAAAAAGTTATTGGCATCGTGGCATTGAAGCGCCTATCTGGTTCTGGCGCACAAAAGAAGGCGATGAAGTTGATTTGATTATTGAAGAAGACGGAAAGATTTTTCCTGTGGAAATAAAAATGTCAATGAGACCCGACAAAAATATGCTCAGCGGTATTTTTCGTTTAAAAAAAATCTGCGACAGAGTTAGCCGGGCTTCATTGATCTGCCTGGCCGAAAATCAATATCCGTTTGATAAAGATATTGATATTGTCCCTGTTTCTCATATTTAGAAATATGGAGCCCCTAAAGCTTGCCCGACGCGCTCAATACATTACCTCTGATAACTTTACGGATATTATTGTTGCATTAATTTAATCTCTTATTACTTTAAACAAGGAACAAAAAACATGCCAATGCCAAAATTAGACGAGGCCATAATACGCGCGTATTACTCTATGAACAACTCCCAGCGGCGCAGTTATGCTTTTATTGAACGCGCCATACTCGAAATAATCGGCAAGTCTGCGTCAACAGGTTTGCAGGCTCTTTCTTCAGGATTGGGCCCATTGGGAATGGCCCTGTCGCCCTGGATTAACGCCAGGATTGTCTACAAGAGCGCTAAAACTACTATGGATCTTCACAGCCTGGTTCCCACGGGAAGGAGGAGCCGCAAATCGGACTACGCTTGTGTGTGTAAACAGTGTGATAAAATTATCCATTTTGTAATCGATAAACGTGAAAGTTCCGCATCCAAGAAAGCCATATCGTCTACAGTGGTTTTAGCTCCTTTAGTTGGCCTCTATATGGTTGGTCGAAACTCCTACAAGTACGCGCGCGGAACAAAAGGTCTGATCCGTGAGGGATACGCTAAGAAACTTACGGAATCCGCCCGGCCTATTGGCAGGACGAAGACGGTGCGGATTAGCAGAGCCACAACAGGCATAAGATACGATGTGATGAAGGGTGGATGCCGAAAGGCCCAGGCCGCAATAGCCATACTGCTTAAAGAGCTATCCTATCAAAATCCCGCAACGAATCCTCTCAACTATGCAAAGACCATGGCCGCAATTACGTCGGCGGACGGCTGGGTGGGTGTAAAAAAGGCTATGAACTAGCGCGAAAAACAAAAGCGATATACACGGTAATCGGTAAAAGCAAAAACCAAGTAGGTTGGGTAGAGCAACGCGAAACCCAACATCAAATTACAAAACCAAAAACAGATAGAACCCGGATGTCACTGATAACACGGATTTCCACGGATTACAAAACAAACCACAGATTTCCCAGAATGTAGGATGTGCAAAGGCGATAGCCGTGCCCATCAATCAAAAACCAACCACGGATTGCACAGATTACACAGATTAAAAAGCAAATAAACCACAGATTTCACAGATATTCACAGATTAAAAGCCTGGAAATACATATGACGAGGGTAGGGTACGGCTTTTTTGTTGGTTCAAGTCTCCTGACTTGAACTACACTGACCTAAACTATACTCCGTATAGAATAAATAAAATAACATTTAAAAACCAAAAGCGGTAAGCAAGGTAACCGGTAAATGGTGATCGGTAATTGGTAAAAGCAAAAAGCAAGTAGGTTGGGTAGAGCAACGCGAAACCCAACATCAAATTTAAAAAATCAAAAGTGTGCCCACGGAAAGACACAAAAATTCACGAAATTAAAAGCAAAAACGGAAAGCAGGGTAAGTGGTAATCAGTTGTCGGTTATCAGTAAAAGCAAGATCAAAAGCAACCGCAGATTTCACAGATTAAAAGCCGAAAACACATCACCCGAGGGTAGGGGACGGCTTTAGCCTCCCTTTTTAAAGATTCATTTAAAAACCAAAAGAATGTAGGATGTGCAAAGGCGATAGCCGTGCCAATCAATCAAAAACCAACCACGGATTTCACAGATTGCACAGATTAAAAAGCAAGTAGGTTGGATAGAGCAGAGCGAAGGCCAACATCCAATCTACTCCATGTGAATATAAGATTCAGTGGTTAATTTCGTGAACAGAAAGCCTCAGCCCCATGCTTTTTAAAAGAGTTACCAGGCTTGGTAATGTGTGAGCATCTTTATTAGTGTATAAACTATTTCTTGTTTGGTTAGATTCGCTTGAGGTCGTTGGCACACCTCTTGCCTCTGCCACATTTTGAAGCGCTAATAAAAACTCTTCATTACTCCCTTCTTCAAGAGCAACTTCCAGGTAAGCGGCTGCTTCGGCGGGATCTTTTAAGTCTTCGATCAAACTTTTATGATAATCTCTTGAACGCTTGCCCATCTCAATCCTCCAATTGATAATTTTTCCAATATTTTTTTGCTTGTTCAATATCCTTTTGCTGTCCCCTTTTAGTTCCACCACAAAGCAAGAGGACTATGGTTTTATCAACTTTGCTAAAGTAAACTCGATAACCAGGCCCGAAATCAAGGCGAAGCTCGTATATTCCATCTCCAACAGGCTCACAATCTCCAAAGTTTCCAAGTTCTAAACGGTCAATTCTTTGGCGTATTCTAGCTCTGGTTTTGAGATCTTTTAGAGATTTTAACCATTTCTGATAAGGAGACTTTCCATCTGTAATGACGTATTCTTTGATTTCTTTAGGCTGAACATCCATTCTTAAACTGTAGCTTATGGTCGACAAAAATTCAACATATATTTTGATCTTAAATAACAGGCACAGACGAGAAACAGGTTGTAGGATGTGCAAAGGCGATAGCCGTGCCCATCAATCAAAAACCAACCACGGATTTCACGGATTAAAAAGCAAAAATCAAATAAACCACAGATTTCACGATTCCACAGATTAAAAGCTACACATGACGAGGGTAGGGGACGGCTTTAGCCTCCCTTTTAAACATTCATTTTAAAAACAAAAGAATGTGAGGAGGGACGTTTTATTTTTCTGCGTTTCTAAGGCATTAGCCTTATAAGCCCATTGATATGCGTGAAGCTTTATCAACAGACCATCACGCTTTCTAAAAAAGTGTGATACTTTTTACAACAGGTATCACGCATTTTATACCTTGCGTTTCACTGTTTCAACCGGTATACTTAAGCCACATTTTTAATAATTATTAATCAATAGCGAGATGATTATGGCAAAGACAAAAAAAACAGCTTCTAAAAAACAGCCTATTAAAGGACTAAACGGCGCGCAGGCGCTTATTAAGTGTTTAGAAGATTTTGGTGTTGAATATATTTTTGGTTATTCAGGGGGCGCGGCTATCCCTATCTTCGATGCTCTTGTGGGCTCTAAGATCAAGTTTATTTTAGTAAGGCATGAGCAAGGCGCAGTGCATATTGCCGATGGTTATGCGCGCGCAACAGGCAAGCCGGGTGTTGTTTTAGTGACAAGCGGCCCAGGCGCCACAAATACCATTACAGGAGTTCTAACGGCGCAAATGGATTGCGTTCCGATGATCGTTTTAACAGGACAAACGATTACGCCTATGTTAGGTAAAGACGCTTTTCAGGAAGCGGATATTTTTGGAGCAACGATGCCGGTGGTTAAACACAGTTATTTAGTGAAAGTGACAAATAACATTCCCCGGATTATTAAGGAAGCATTTCATATTACGAATACAGGCCGTCCAGGGCCGGTTGTTATAGATTTGCCAAAAGATATTACATCCGCTCCTTTTACAGGCACAACATTAGATCCGAAAATGGATCTTCCAGGTTACACAGCTCCGGGTAAAGGGAAATTAGCGGATATTAAGAAGATGGCGCAATTTTTTAAAGATGCCAATCGTCCTCTTATACTTGTTGGACATGGAGCTGTTATTGCCCGCGCCGGCGGCGCTATTCGCAAGTTGGTGGATAAGTTGCAGGCTCCTGTAACTAATACCTTACTGGGCAAAGGCGAGTTTCCCGAGACTGATAAGCTCTCTTTAGGCATGTTGGGCATGCATGGAACTGCTTATGCTAATAAAGCGTTGACAAGATGCGACCTTATTTTGTCCATTGGATCACGCTATGATGATCGTATTAACGGCGATCCTGATAAATTTTGTGTTGGCGCTAAAAAACTGCATATTGATATTGATGAAGCGGAAATCGGCAAGATTGTCAAGCCGGATGCGTATGTGATTGGCGATGCGCGATTAGTTGTGGAAGAATTAGTGAAACATGTAAAACCATGCAATACCAAAGAATGGTTGGAAGAATGCGAGTTTTATAAAAATGAATATCCATTAAAGATTGATAATTCAAAAGGTTTAACTGCCCAATACATGTTGCAATTATTACAGGACATTACAAAAGGCAAAGCAACTGTATGCACGGATGTAGGACAACATCAAATGTGGTCGGCGCAGTTTAATAAAACACTTAAAGGCGATAAATGGATCTCTTCCGGCGGCGCCGGAACTATGGGTTTTGGATTCCCCGCGGCTATTGGAGCGCAGTTTGGATGTCCTAAAGAGTTAGTTGTTGCGGTTTGCGGCGATGGCGGCTTTCAGATGACCTCTTTTGAATTGGCTACGGCCTTCATTCATAAGTTGCCGGTTAAGATTCTTATTTTAGATAATAAATATTTAGGAATGGTGCGTCAATGGCAGGAGCTTTTTTTTGATAATCGCTATAGCGGCGTTGATTTAGAAGGCAATCCTGATTTTGTAAAATTAGCCGAAGCTTATGGTATAAAAGGTGTTCATATTGATAAAACAACGCATGCGAAAAAACGTTTAGAAGAAGCTATCAAATATAAAGGCCCTGTTCTTATTCATGCGGAAGTTATTAAGGAAGATAATGTATTTCCAATGATTCCCGCAGGTAAATCAGCGTATGATATGCTGATCGAGTTGCCGAAAACCAAGCTTGAAAAACCGACAGGAAGCACATAAATAAATAAATTAAATCCAATCTGAATAAATGCCAAAAATCTTAGATTTTTACCAAAATTTTAGTTCACTTTTAACTTTAGCTCACTTTAGGCATTCTTCCGGTTTATCCGGGGCAGATAGCATATAATTGCATAGTTATTTTTGCGCGTGCCCTCAGTTCAAATAATTACAAACAACTATCATCCAGGAAAAGGTAAATCAATGAAAAAAGATATACATACTATTAGTGTTTTAGTATCCAATAGACCAGGCGTTTTGGTGCGTTGCGCGCAGATATTTGCGCGACGCGGTTTTAACATTGACGCGCTTGTGGTTTCGCCCGCGGTTAATCCTAATTTTTCCAGTATGACTATTACGCTGCAAGGCAATCCGGAAGCTTTAGAGCAGATTATTAAACAAACACATAAATTAGTTGATGTTGTTCATTGCCGGGAGCATACAGGTCAAGATTCCGTGGACCATGAATATGCAATGGTTAAAATTAAAACAACGCCACAAACTCGGCCGGATATAATAAAACTCATTAAAGGGCGCGCTACGATTCTTAATGAAGAAGGAGCCGCTTTAATTGTTGGCCAAGCCGGCGCTTCTTATGAATTGGATGATTTAGAAGCTAAACTTAAGAAATATGGCATTATCGAAACGGTGCGATCCGGCAAGTTAGTAATGGCTAAAGGTAAAGAAGCGACTTGATTATTATAAAAACCAAAAGTGATAGAACGCTGATGTCACGGATGACGCGGATTTTCACGGATTAAAAAGCAAACCATGGATTGTAGGATGGGCAAAGGCGATAGCCGTGCCCATCAATCAAAAGCAAACCACAGATTTCACAGATATTCACAGATTTAAGAGCAAAAAGCAAATCAACCACAAATCCTCACAAATATTCACAAATATAAAAAGCGAGTAGGTTGGGTAGAGCAAAACGAAACCCAACATCTAAGTAGGTTGGGTAGAGCCACGCGATCCCAACTTTTATATAAAAAATAGTCTTTTGTTCAATAGGAATATGGTATACTAAATTCAAATGGATTTTGAAATCATTGGCAATGTCATAAATATTGAACCTGTTGCGATTGGTTCTGGAATACGTGATTTATCTCGGTTGAGAAAACAATATGGAAAAGGCCGTTGGAGGAAATTGAAAGGGATTGCTAAGGTTCGGCTGAGAGATAATACGATCCACTCTGCTGAAGTCCATTGGTACGAAGCCCATGGTATTGGCAAAAAAGAATTTAAACTTAAATTCCCTCTTATTGATTAACTATGGAAACTAAAAGAAAATCAAAGACGCAATTTGCTGTTTGTATCAATAATGAAGGCTATCCCGCGTCATTGGAGGTCGGAAAGCTGTATCGCATTATTCATGACAAAACATCTGAAGCGCATGGGTACCTCAGAATTGTGGATGAAAGTGGTGAAGATTATGCCTATTCCTCAGACCGTTTTTTTCCTATTGAAGTTCCGCAAAAACTTAAAAAAGCTCTTGTTACGGCGACAGTATAGATGTGTAGTTTTTTTAGCCAATGGCGCCATTTCCTTAGCAGTTTTCTTCTTGTTTAGTTGATAAAACCAACAATCATAAATACATCGTAAGTAGGTTGGGTAGAGCAGAGCGAAATCCAACATCCAATCAGTTCCAAATGTTTTTTTGATCCCTCAAAACGCAGGGAACGTTAACACTCGTAAATGATTCTTAAAACGTTTCGGAGCAATCTGCAAGATGGCTCCAGCCGGAAATGTCTTCGATCACTCTTTTATGATAATCTCTTGAACGTTTGCCCTTCTCAATCCACCAATTGATAATTTTCCGAATTGTGAATACTTAATAATTAAGACCTGACATTGGGCTTAGCCCTTAACCTAAGTTCATTGCCGATAGTTGCCGGCATATCGTCAAGCCCTGTGAATTATTTTTTTTAGAGAAATATAAGAGTAGAGTTAATATGATTGACAATGATATGGAAAATATATGGCTTAAATTGAATTAAAACTGTAAACTTTATATTCAACAGGCTGTCCGAAAATAGCAATACCGGCTTGTTTTCAAGTCATAAGTCAGTCAATAATGAAAACTGAGGAGCTCGCCTGCTCTATTGATAAATGAACATTTGGCAGCTTGCCTACCTTAGTGCTAATTCTCCCCTGAGGGGAGAATTAGCCTCGAATGGATAATAAATAGATCAACGATTTTTTACTCTTTAATTGCATGTCAAGATAAGGCATTGATTTTTTTTTAATTCAAGATATTGAATAAATTTATAAATTTTTATTTGTAATTCAGCGAAAGGCCAAAAATGAAAATAAAGCGTTCACATATTCGTATAAAGATATTTGCTGTTGTCTTGTTAATTTTGTCGTTTTCCGGTTTATTGTATTCTTCTGAAATTTTCTTTCACGAAGAATTTATTGATAAAGACGGTGATTTTATACATAACATGCACAGTGTCAACGATGACGGCTCTATGCCAATAAATATAGGATACGGGGCTATGCCTAAACTCTCCCCTAATAAAAAATATCTTTCGTTTATCAAAGCCACGCCTGAATATTCAGGGCAACCTTCGTTTAGCCAAATGATAATAATGGACGGACGCAATGATAGGAAAAATATTACCGATACTAAAGGCAATATAATTTCTGAAACCGACATTATTTTTAGAGGGGAAGAGTATTTGGGAGAAAAAATTATTCGATATTGCTGGCATCCTAACAGTGAAAGTCTAGCATATGCAATGGTTGAGGGCCCAAATAGGCGAGATGGTTTTATATACATTTTTAATATAAAAACCGGAAAAACAACAAAAATTTATAATTTCAAATATAACATGTATACAGATGCCATTTGGGCCACAACCCTTGAGTGGTCGCCGGACGGCAAATATTTACTATTTTACACTACAACTTCAGAAAAGAAAAGAAACGGCATATACATAATTGATCCGGAAACTAAATTAGTTCGCCTGGTTTCAGAGGATGGGGCGTTGCCAAGATTTGTAGACAATAACAGGATTGTCTTTATTGTTAAATCATCAATATGGATCATAGACATTCGAAGCAATGAAAAAACTGAAATAATTGATACTAAGCTAAAAATCATTGATTTATCTAATGTGATAGGGGAAAAGCTGGTTATACAGGTCTTTCCTGAAATAGATACGCCTACACTACATTTATTTGACTTTGGTGACAATACAGTGAAGGTTCTTCAGTTTGAAGAGCATATATTTTTCTGCCCAAAGCTGTCGCCCGATGGAAATAAAATGACTGTAATTGGAAAATTAAAAAATAGAACTACCACGGCAGGTTTTTATATATATGATTTTAAACTAAAAAAAATAACGCTTCTTAAAAAATTAATGACGGAAGGCAGTAAAGGTTTCTGGTATGGAGTGTATTTTGGATATGGTAATAATTCAAGTTGGAATTAAAAGAATATTGACATGATTATTATAAGACGACTTACTGACAACCTCATAAATGAAATTTATTTTGACGCGGGACAACTGCCCTTAATAAATTGTAAAAAATATTATAGGCGCTAAACCGGGCAAGCTTTAAAGTTAATCGAAATGCAAAAGCGGTTATCCAAGAAAAAATTTACAAAGATACGGATTGTTGCGCATTTTTTATGGTAGAATAAATAGCATTGATTCAAATTTGTTAAAAATTCGAAACAGTTGAGTATGTAATCTCATTTCAGGTCGGAACCTTTATTTAATTTTTTTAAAGATAGCCATAGTATGTTAAATTACTTTAATAAAATGAGGGGCAACGCAAAAAGCCCTTCAATGATTAGCTTATCTGAAATAATGTGGTCATGGATAGCTTCGCTTATAGGCGTTGGAACCATTGGTTATATTGAACATTTTTACTTCAAAAATACGGATCTGGTATTGATAATAGGAAGTTTTGGGGCTTCAGCAGTTCTTGTTTTCGGTGCAATTGAAAGCCCGATGGCGCAGCCCAAAAATCTGATTGGCGGCCATATTATTTCAGCTGCCATTGGAGTTGCTTCTTTTCAGTTAATACATAATCATATCTGGTTGACTGCCGGCTTAGCGGTCTCAACCGCCATAGCGGCCATGCATGCTTCAAAAACTTTACATCCGCCGGGCGGAGCCACGGCATTGATAGCTGTGATCGGTAGTGATAAAATACATGACCTTGGCTATATGTATATTTTGCTCCCTGCAGGTTCCGGCGCTTTAATCATGTTGGCAATAGCCCTTCTTATAAATAATATCCCGAAAAACAGAAAATATCCCTTATTTTGGTATTAAAAACTTAGGGCTTGGAAAGAAATAACATGGAATAGGCAATTATTAATAATAAAGCGCAACAACGTTAAACGACCTGTAGCTACAAATATCCCATTTTTGCAAAATATGGGAGGAATCGTAAAAAGATAGGAAGCCGGATAACAATAGGGTGTTTAAACTGTTATCCTCATCTAACTAATGCGCTTACTGCCCGCAACTTTCCATTGCCCAATGTTTAGATTTGTAAATTTTAACAAAAGGAGTATGTTATGCCGTTATCTGAATATGTATCAGTTGATGAGGTAAAGAGAGTGTGTAAAGAATTAGGTTTTAGAGATTGGTCGACATTAAAGGAAGCTGAAGTGTCTAACGAGGAGTCCGCAAAGGTGATGGAGTTGGTAAATACTATAAATATGGACATAACTGTTGAAGATTTCAAACAAGGGCTTGAGGTTGAATTGGAACACGGCACAAGATACGTTGACGCTAATATAACAAATAATCATCCGGTACTTACAGGAAAGATTGTGTTAGCTCACCTTAAAGAAAGCATTGATTATTATAAAAGAATTGATGTCGCTGAAATTGAAGGCGACCTTCTTCAGGCCATATTGTCAAAGAATATGACAAAAATAGAATCAAAGTATAATAAGCTTATTGAGGCCAGAAATGCTTTAAATGATTCAATTGCAGACCAAATTAAACATAACAGTTAAGTTGGTTATGGACGGCAATGTTGACAATTCGACAAAAAAAGCGTTTGGCGGTATTCAACCAATATGAACAACGCCAAATCCATCTAAATTTAGCGGTAATAATGGGGGGGCTATAGGCTGCTTAAGCAATATCACTGAATTAAGGGGCTGCGCAAAAATAACTTGGTCTAGCCACACCCATCTTCAGGCTAACTTTGAACTATCTTCAATCGCCGAATCTTCAACGCAGCTAATGCTGCGCATCCGGTTCGGCTCAATCAGATTGCCCAAATTTAACCCAAATCTGAGCAAGTCTAGACCAAGTTATTTTTGCGCAACCCCTAAGAAGAGAACCTCAAAACTCCGATTTTGAAAAGTTTGTATACTTATCCAGAGGGCTCTTTTTAACACGCAATGTTACAAACCATATGATAAATTATCCTCGTTGCCTGCGTCTTTTAACATGATTGACCGGCAACACAGTCTCCGCCATTTTGTTTTGCCTGGGAAAGGCATCTACATGCTTCATCAATCAATTCAGAAAACGCGGTTTTACTATTCGGCAATATTGTTGCAACCCCTAAACTAATAGAGACATATGGAGCTGCTTGGGAATGCTCGTTCTGAATTTCTAATGAAGAAACAGCGTCTTTTATTTTCTGAGCTAACTGAAACGCGCCTTCATACCCAGTATCAGGAAGAATACAACCGAATTCCTCTTCGCCATATCGGGCAACCATATCAGTTATTCTTGTTAAACTTTTCTTAATCGCTTGAGCTACTTTCCTCAAGCAATCATCGCCGGCGGCGCGGCCGTAATTATCATTAAATTTTTTAAAATAATCAATGTCTATGATAATTAAAGATAAATAAGCTCCTGATCGTATAGCCCGCTTCCACTCCTTGCCAATGCATTCATCAAAACGTTGACGGTTATTGATATTCGTTATAACATCACGGGCGGACATCTCTCTAAAAAATTCCTTATACAGTTTAAGTTCCAACTGATTACGGACACGTAGTTTTACAATTGCCGGTTTAATTGGTTTGGTAATATAATCAACCGAGCTCAAATTAAGCCTAAACTCATCATCGTCGCTATCACAATCTTCAATAAATATTATCGGTATCTCTTCAGATTCGGTATTCAATCTCAATTCTAAGCACAGCTGGTAACAGTCTATCCCCATTATTGTAATATCCATAATAACAATATCAGGATTCTCGGTATGCGCAATTTTTAAACAATCCGTGTCGTTAGCCGCAAAAAACATTTTGTAATCTTTCGACAAAATAGAGTTAAGCTCTTTTACATTTTCCGGCTCGGCGCTAACTACCAGCGCTCTCTTTTTCTCATCGTCATGATGACTAATCATTATCCACCTTTAAAATCAAATACAGTTTTTAACTTTTATTATAGAATTTATTTAAAAATTGAAAAATTTCACCAAAACTTTAGTTTGCTTTTAACTTTAGCTCAATGTTGTTACTCCTTCTGTTCATCCTGATTAAGAAAGATATTATTCCTTGTTATTTGATTGGCGTCAATGATAAAAAACATATTAATGCGGTCATAATGGAAAGAAGGTTGGTTCAAGCCTCCTGAAATGTTTAGCGCAAAAACTGATGTTAGGGCGAGGAGAAGCCCTTAGTTTTGAATAAAACCTTTATAGTTATTAATATGTATAGTATGATAATCGCATTATCTTGTTTTTTTGGCTTTAATTTTCTGGAAAGCGCAGTTGAGTTTATAGTGTAAAAATTAAATTTCTACAATTTGGGAAAACTCATCACGTTAGGCAAGAGTAATATGAGACCGGTTATCCAAGAAGAAAAAACGGGTTGCGCTATTGCGAGCGCGGCGGCATTGGCCGGCATTTCATACAAAGAAGCCAGGGGTATTGCTAATAATATGGGTATTTACGCCGGCGATGAAGCTTTGTGGTCTGAAACACACTACATGCGGAGGTTGTTGACAAAGTTGGGAATTAAAGCGGCCAAAAAAGAGATACTTTTTAAGAATTGGGATTCATTGCCAAACCGCGCCTTGTTATCAATTAAATGGCATATAGAAAAAGGCAAACATTATTGGCATTGGGTAGTATTTGCGCGGGAGGGGGAATGCTCGTATGTTCTGGATTCAAAAAAATCGCTTAAAACAAACACTAGAATGGATTTTGGACGCATAAAACCAAAATGGTATATAGAGGTCGATATTTAATAACTCGGTATTCGTCTCTTATGAGTTAAATTGTGACAAAATTTGACAAGATATTTAAATGTGTCATTAAATTCAAGAATTAATACGTTATGTTTTAAGGTTGACTATAATCGCAAAACTAAAACGTTTTGAAGCCGTCTGCAAGACTGCCCCTGCTTTTAATTGCCAACTGCAAATTGCGAATTGCCAACTTCCGGTTTATCCGGGTTGTGGTCGTAAGTAAAGAATCCACCTGCTCTGCGGGTGGATTCTTTACTTTATTTATGCTATGTGGAATGCAAAAGCATATAACATCTTTACAAAACATGTTCCACTATTTGTTATTTTGAATCTTCTGCTTAACTCAAATTTATGAGCAACGATTAGCCAAGAGATTCACAAACTTTTGTTAGAATGGACAGGTTGTAATATATCTCGAAAATTCAGGGTCTCCAGTGAGATTCGGATCGCACAAGAACGGTTTGTAGCGATTGTCTAAATCAAGGAATATCTTCATCCAGGATATAATGTATTTGCCCAGCACGGTCTCGTACCCTCGGTTACTATTACCGCAAAAGTGCCCTTCGCCGGCAATCTCCAGAAACGCCTTCTTCGGAGGGACCTGATTGTAGTACTCCTCAGCGTGAGTTAATACGGGAGCGATCTGATCTTCTTCGCAAGCGATAATAAGGCTGTCTGCATTCACATCTTCGTATGGTTGGTTAAGAGAGCCGTTAATTAAACTGTTACGAGGCGTAATTGAAACAACTGCATCAATCCAATTGTTGTTTATTGACGCCATCAACGCGCCGGCTCCGCCTAATGAGTGACCCGCAAGGCCGACGCGAGCGGTATCAACGAGGCCGGATATTGGGCTGCTTCCATTGCTCTCAACAATGATCGTATTTAGCGCCAACAGCAGCTGAGTTTTTCGCGCTTCTGAATTGTCGGTCCCGTTATTCGTCGAGATAGTGATCACTACGAAACCGTTTGATGCCAGCCTGGGGCCCAACCAAGATATAGCGTTTTCACTCTCCAGATAGCCAGGGCAAACTGCAATCGCCGCAAACGGGCCGCTTACGCCGGCTGGATACCAAATCGTGGCGTTGCCATATCCGGGTGTTGAAGATGGTGAATAACTATTAGCCGTGAATGGGCCATTATCGGCTTCCAACATGGATGGCGTAGGGTTAGGCCCTCGCTGGTACATGGTTGTCAACATAGATAATTCGCCTGAATAGCAGAATTGAGAGAAAAACAGAACTGCTAACATTGAAAATGAAATTAAAAACTTATACATAACGCATTCCTTTATATTTAAATGATTTAAAAAACCAGCCAAAGCATTCCACATAGCTTTTAGTAGAGGAGAAAAATAAGATGTTGCCTTTAAAATATAACGCCACATTACAAATCTATTGCTTCATGCGCGCCTCGCTTCCTGCGAATGCGAAAGATGTTAAAAAATTAAACTTAAAGCTTCTGTTTATGTCTTTTTAGAGTTCGTTTTTTATAAGCCTTGCAAACGTAAAAAACGGTTTTTTTGTAATGCTTATAACCCAAATCAGGCGATTTTAACAATGCAGAAATTGGTAAAACAGGCTGTACGCCTGTT
Organism: Candidatus Anammoxibacter sp.; assembly: GCA_021777105.1. GTDB lineage: Bacteria > Planctomycetota > Brocadiia > Brocadiales > Anammoxibacteraceae > Anammoxibacter_B. Next base: position 1,383 of record JAIQZQ010000111.1, on the reverse strand, counting down.
TTGAGTGTTTACCACATGTAAGATGCCTATAGCGCTAATTTCACCCCTTAGGTGAAAACAACCTCCATCGTGTCATTTCGAACGGATGTGAGAAATCTTATGACACTGGCGGGTTTTAGGATTTCTCACTCCGTTCGAAATGACAAACATTTTAAAGAATCGCCTGATTTAGTATCTTATGTGTTAAATTATGACAAATTTTGACAGGAAATTTAAATGCGTCATAAAATCATAGTATTAATATGGTATATTTTGAGGGAAACGTTCCCGCTCCGGGGATAATTCTCACTAGAGCAGGCAAGCTGCTCAGTGTTCATTTATAATCGCAAAATAAAAACGTTTTGAAGCAGTCTGCAAGGCTGCGCCGGCTTTAAATATTGTTTTTTCGTTTTTAATCTGTGTAATCTGAGAAATCTGTGGTTTATATTGCTTTTGCTTTTCCGGTTTATCCGGGTTAGGTTATAAGTAATTTACTCATTTATAAAGGCATAGTAGGCGCTTTTCATCAAAAAACAGACAAAGAAGCTTGTGCTGTTGCTGCTAACAAATTATTAATTAATGCTTAAATAGCGTATTCATTTGTTTTATTTGCCGTCTATCCGCGTAAAATAATCTAATCGACATGTATACTTGCCATATACTATTTATCGAAAAAAAAGAAAATATTAGGTCTTATTAAATATAAAACGGAAGTCTATTAAACATAAGATGGGAATGTTATCAAAATAAATAAATTAAATCAATTAGTAAAATACACTACACAGGTGTAAGCAAATCCACTACAAGAATGTATCAATCATTTCAAGGTGGCTGTATAACTATTGTAAAATCAATATGTTAAGGTGTAATGGTGTATGGAATAAGAAAAAATAAAATGGATAAAAAGTGTAAAAAAGCAATAAATAATCTTTAAATAAAAATATATTTAAGCTCATTTTAATCTATATTACAAAACAGACGATAGATTAGGATGATGTGGTTAGGATGGATTGCTGTAATGATATGGTTTACGCTTACAAAATAAATGAAATACTAAAATTAAACAATACATGAACAAGGCAATACTGTTTGTTAAAAGCTAAATCATTATGTTGTAACATGTTAGATGTGTGGAAAATCGAATGTAATGGGATAGTGTTAAAAATGTTAACAAAATAGTTAAGCATTATAAATTTGAATTGTTAAGATTCATGAAAGAGGTTTTAGTTTTTTTTTAGTAATAAATAGAGCGCATATGCCTTTTTTACGTAGTATCTGTTGCGGAAAAGAAAATTCGAAAAAAACCGAAATAAAATATTGAAAAAATAACGCGCAAAACTTACCATACCTGTAACGATAAATTTATAATAAAAAACCAGGAGGGCAAGAATGCGCGTTAAAAAA